>NZ_LT837803.1:0-600000 GCF_900174485.1 Sterolibacterium denitrificans
CAAGGTCAGCAGCGAGGAAGGCGAATTATACAGATACCGCAGACGCGGTCAACACTTTTGCCAAAGATTTTTGTGATCTTTGCCCTTTTTTCGTGCCGTCTTCGTCAAATCAAGGTGATACGTGCAAACTTGCGCTTGCCAACCTGCAATACGACAGGCTCTCCAACATGCAGTCGCAGTGTCTTGTCGGAAATTTTTTCACTGTTCAGCTTCACTCCGCCCTGATCGATCATCCGTATGGCATCCGACGTACTCGCCGTCAACCCGGCCTGTTTCAGTATCTGCACGACAGCCAGGCCCGTCTGACCTACCGTCAGAGTGACCTCAGGCATGTCGTCCGGAAGGGCGCCACGCCGGAAACGCGCTTCGAAATCCTCCAGCGCCCTCTGAGCAGCAACCGCCGAGTGGAAGCGCGCGACCATCTCCTGCGCAAACAACACCTTGATATCTCGTGGGTTTCTTCCATTCTCAACTTCACGCCGGAAGCCGGCGATCTCGTCCGCGCCGCGAAACGACAGGAGATCGTAATAACGCCACATCAGCTCATCCGACACCGACATCAGTTTGCCGAAGATTTCTTCCGGCGATTCCGCGATGCCGACATAGTTGCCGAGCGATTTGGACATTTTGTTGACGCCATCCAGACCTTCGAGCAACGGCATCATCAGTACACACTGCGGCACCTGGCCGTAATGCTTCTGCAGTTCCCGTCCGACCAGCAGATTGAATTTCTGGTCGGTCCCGCCCAGTTCCACATCGGACTTCATTGCCACCGAGTCATAACCTTGGCAAAGCGGGTAAAGGAATTCGTGGATGGCGATGGGTTGATTGCCCGCGTAACGCCGGGAAAAATCATCCCGCTCCAGCATGCGCGCCACAGTGTGATGCGCGGCCAGCCTGATCATTCCCGCCGCACCCAGCGGCTCTATCCATGTGGAGTTGAAGCGGATTTCGGTATGCTCCGGATCCAGGATCTTGAACACCTGTTCCTCGTAAGTCCGGGCATTTTCCAGGATCTGCTCGCGGGAAAGCGGGGGGCGCGTGGCATTCTTGCCGGTCGGATCACCGATCATTCCCGTGAAATCACCGATCAGAAACATCACCTGGTGGCCCATTTCCTGAAAATGGCGCAGCTTGTTGAGCAGCACGGTATGGCCCAGATGCAGATCGGGCGCAGTTGGATCGAAACCCGCCTTGATTCGCAAGGGGCGTCCCTGCCGAAGCTTTTCCAGTAGCTCGCTTTCAACCAGCAGCTCGTCGCTACCGCGCTTGATGAGGGCAAGTTGGGCCTGAATATCCATTTCAATTACGCAACTACGTGATTGCACAAGGGATCGCGGCAGGGTGACATTCTTCGTCCATTTTTGTTAGACTGCGCAAATTCACGTCCCACCCATGCGCCTGATGAATAAAGCAAAGTCAAGGATTCTAGCGCAACTCGAAATCTTCCGCGTGGTTCATCCCGGCCCTTTCTGGGCATCGCTGGGTGTCGCCGGCATCTCGATGTTCGGCATGGTTGCCGCCTTTGGCACCTCGCCATCCACTGTCGAAATTTCGATTGCGCAGCAAACCGTCGTTGAGCAGCTTGCGCCGGCCATGCGCCCGGCCATGCGACAGGACAACGAATTCTTCGTCCGCGAAGACCATGTCCAGCGCGGCGACAGCGTCGCCAGTCTGCTTGCCCGCCTCGACATACAGGACGACGAGGCTTTCCGCTTCCTGCGGACCAACACCACCACACAGGCTATTTTTCGCCAGTTGCGCCCCGGCAAGCAAGTCACGGCCCATGTCGACAGTGGCGGCGGATTGCAGGCGTTGATTTACCCGCTCAACACGAATGACCGTGCCCTGTTCATCGAACGCCGCGACGGCCAGCTTCACGCCAGCGAGCGCGCCTTGCCTCTTGAAACCGAAGTGCAAATGAAATCCGGGGAGATTCGCTACTCGCTGTTCGGCGCAACCGACGAAGCCGGCATTCCGGATGGCATCGCCATGCAACTGGTCGATATTTTTGGTGGAGATATCGACTTTCACCGCGGCCTGCAGCTTGGTGACCGCTTCTCGGTGGTGTATGAAACACTCAACCATCACGGCAAACTGATACGCAGCGGCCGCGTTCTTGCTGCGGAATTCGTCAATGCCGGCAAGACCTATCGCGCCGTCTGGTTTGAAAGCAATGACCATGCGCACGGCAGCTATTACACCCCCGAGGGCAAGAGCCTGCGCAAAGCCTTTCTGCGCTCGCCGCTGGAGTTCTCCCGCATCAGCTCCGGCTTCACTTCGGCGCGCCTCCACCCGATCAAGCAAACCTGGCGCGCCCACAAGGGAATCGACTACGCAGCCCCCACGGGCACCAAGGTGAAATCAACGGCGGATGGCACCGTCGATTTCGTCGGTACCCAGAATGGCTTTGGCCGTGTGGTGATCCTGCGGCACCAGGGACGTTATACAACGGTGTATGCCCACCTTTCCAAATTCGCCCCTGGCCTGCGCAAAGGGCAGCGGGTATCGCAGGGTGAAGTCATTGGAAACGTCGGCAGTACCGGCTGGGCCACGGGACCGCACCTGCACTACGAATTCCGCGTCAACAACGTGCAGCAGAACCCGCTCTCTGTCGCGCTGCCAACGGCCGTGCCACTGACCAGACAGCAGTTGGCCAGCTTCCGGAGCAAGGCGGAACCCTACCTCACCCAACTCAACCTCGCCGCACCCAGAAGTCTGGCCTTGCTTGACTGAGACAACGTGGCGTGATGGCGTAATGAACGCGCCTGACCTGATCATCGGCCTGATGACGGGTACCAGTCTGGATGGTGTCGACGCTGTCCTGGTTGACATGGCATCAGGCATGCCCGAACTACGGCAGACTGCCTATCTGCCCTACCCTGCCGAATTGCGTGCCGAACTCCTGGCCCTGCATGTATCGGGAGCGGATGAACTCCATCGAGCCGCGCTGCTTTCCCGGCAACTGGCGCAGCGCTACGCCGACGCGATCGATCTGCTGCTGGAGAAAGCCGCGACGGCTGCGGGGAAAATACGCGCCATCGGCTGCCACGGCCAGACCATCCGCCACGAGCCGCAGCAAGGCTATACGATACAACTCAACAATCCGGCCCTGCTTGCCGAACTCTGCGGCATCACCGTCGTTGCCGATTTTCGCAGCCGCGATATTGCCGCCGGCGGCGAAGGCGCGCCGCTGGTGCCCGCCTTTCACGCCGCCCGCTTTGGCGATCCGCACCTGCGCCGGGTCATACTCAACATTGGCGGCATTGCCAACGTCACCGACCTGCAGCCCGGTAAACCGGTACGGGGCTTCGACTGCGGGCCCGGCAACATGCTGCTTGACGCCTGGACGCAACGTCATCTCGGCCAAGCTTATGATAGCCAAGGTGCCTGGGCGACGACGGGCAAAATACTTCCGGAATTGCTCGATCGCCTGCTCGAGCATCCGTTCTTCCGCTTGTCCCCACCGAAAAGCTGCGGCCGCGAACAGTTCAATCTCGAATGGCTGGCAAGCCTCCTCGACCAGAACGAATCACCTGCCGATGTCCAGGCAACCCTGCTGGCCATGACGGCCACCTCGATACAGCGCGCCATACTGGATTGCTGCAGCGGTACCGAGGAAATCCTCGTCTGTGGCGGCGGCGCCCACAACACCGCGCTGCTCGGCATGCTGGCGGATCTACTGCCGCACATCCGCATACACAGCACATCCGCCCTGGGGCTGCCGCCCGATTGGGTCGAGGCCGTGGCATTTGCCTGGCTGGCCTGGCGTACCCTGCAAGGGCAGACCGGCAACCTGCCCGAGGTTACGGGAGCCAGGGGAGCACGGCTGCTTGGTGCCATCTACCCGGCCTGAAAACGAACAAGGCGCCGCGCGGCGCCTTGTTCATCATTCGTCGTTCGTTGCTCGCTGGTACGGCAAACCGCATCAGCGGTGCGATGATATTGGCGAACTCAGACCGAAAAGGAAGAACCGCAGCCGCAGGTCGATTCGGCATTCGGATTCTTGATGACGAACTGCGAGCCTTGCAGGCCTTCCGTATAGTCGATCTCGGCACCGATCAAGTACTGGTAGCTCATCGGATCAACCAGCAACTGCACGCCACCGCGCTCGACCACGGTATCGTCATCGTTGATTTCCTCTTCGAAGGTAAAACCGTACTGGAAACCCGAACAGCCGCCGCCACTGACGAAGACGCGCAGCTTGAGATCGGGATTGCCTTCCTCGATGATCAGATCCTTGACTTTCTCGACGGCCTTGTCGGTGAAGACCATGGGCATCGGCATTTCGGCAGGGGCGTTCATTGCTAACTCCTTGAGTTTGATTGGTTGCAAGCGGCTGCATCGGCAAACTGCCGGGGAACAGCCGGCGCACCGGGCCGGGTAAGCCGAATGGTATGGGTCGCCCGGAGCACGGTGCAATTTTCGGCATTCATTGTACTGAACATCGGCTAAAGCGTGTGCAAGTGTTTGAAATCAATACCCATCAGGGCAGAACGGGAATTTGGGTGAGTCCCGATCGTTCGTCACAGCCAAACATCAGATTCATGTTCTGCACCGCCTGGCCGGCCGCGCCCTTGACCAGATTGTCGATCACCGACAGAACGACCAGCGTATCGCCACCCTGCGGCCGATGCACGGCGATGCGACAAGTATTGGCCGCGCGTACCGAGCGGGTTTCCGGATGGCTGCCGGCCGGCAGTACATCGACGAAAACCTCATCGGCATAGCGCTGCTCGAACAGCGCCTGGAAATCCGCTTCGCGCGTGATGCGCGCATAGAGCGTGGCATGAATGCCGCGTATCATCGGCACCAGATGAGGCACGAAGGTCAGCCCGATTTCAGTTTTGTCTTGTGCTGCCCGCGCCAGGCCTTGGCGGATTTCCGGCAAGTGTCGATGCCCCTGCACGCCATAGGCTTTGAAATTGTCTCCCGCCTCGGAAAACAGGGTGTGCGTCTCCGCCTTGCGCCCTGCACCGGACACGCCGGACTTCACGTCCGCCACCAGATGCGCCGGATCGACACAGCCTGCTTCGATCAGGGGCAGGAAACCGAGCTGTGTTGCGGTTGGATAGCAGCCGGGATTGGCCACCAGCCGCGCGCCGCGAATCTGCTCGCGATTGACTTCGGGCAAACCATACACGGCCTCGGCGACCAGCGCCGGACTGGCATGCGGCATGCCATACCATTTTTCCCAGACGGCAATGTCCTTGATGCGAAAATCCGCCGCCAGGTCGATCACCCGCACACCGGCGTCGAGCAAGCCGGCCGCCTGCTGCATGGCGATGCCGTTGGGCGTGGCAAAGAACACCACATCGCAATCCGCCAACGGCGAACTGGTCGGATCGGAAAAACACAGCGCCACCCGACCGCGCAGGCTGGGAAACAGATCGGCCACCGGCATCCCCGCTTCGCCGCGCGAAGTGATGGCCTTGAGCTCGACCTGGGGGTGCTGCGCCAGCAGGCGCAACAACTCGACGCCGGTATACCCCGTACCGCCAACGACACCTACCTTGATCATCACATCCTCCACGAAACGAGCCGGTTATGGTAACGCCGCAGGCCCGTGGCCGGCAAGCAATGCGCAGAACTTCCGCGCGCAGGATTCAGACTCAGGCTCAGGCCGCGGGCGCTGCCAGGTAAGGTGTGGGATCGGGAATGCCGGCAGCGACAAAACCGGCGCGGCGCAGGCGGCAGGATTCGCAAACTCCGCAGGCGCGCCCGGCTTCATCGGCCTGGTAGCAGGACACCGTCAATGCGTAATCGACACCCAGTCCGCTGCCCAGACGGATGATCTCGGCCTTGCTCAAATCGATCAGCGGTGCGTGCAGGTGCAGATACCGTCCTTCGGCGGCGGCTTTGGTGGCCAGGTTTGCCATGGCCTCGAAGGCTCGGATGAACTCCGGACGACAATCCGGATAGCCGGAATAATCGACGGCATTGACGCCGACAAAAATGTCACAGGCCCCCAGCACCTCGGCCCAGGCCAGCGCCAGCGCCAGCATGATGGTGTTGCGTGCCGGAACATAGGTGACCGGAATGCCCGGTGCCAGACCGCCGGTCGGCACGGCGATGTTCTCATCGGTCAGCGCCGAGCCGCCGAAGGCCGCCAGATCCAGTTGCAGCATGCGATGCGCGGCAGCCTCCAGACTCGCCGCCACGCGGCGGGCCGCCGTCAGTTCAACGCGATGACGCTGGCCATAGTCGAGCGACAGGCAATGGCAGCGAAAACCGCGGCTGCGCGCTATCGCCAGCGTGGTGGCCGAATCCAGTCCGCCGGACAGCAGCACGACGGCATTCGCTGCGTCCGCTGCGTTCACTGTGCTCTCCGCATCTTTCCGCCCTGCATCAGCGACCACGCTCATTCCCCCAGAGTATCTTGTGCAACTGCAGCTGAAAACGCACCGGCAAGCGATCCCGCAAAATCCACTCGGCGAGCTGCGCCGGATCGAGTCGTCCCTGCACGGGCGAAAACAGCACCGGGCAGATATCCGTCAGGCGCCGCTCGGCGAGCACAGCCTTGGCCCACTCGTAATCCTCCCGCGAGGCGAGCACGCACTTGATTTCGTCATGCGCACCCAACGCACGCAGATTCTCCCAGCGGTTTTTGCCGCTCTCGCCGGAATCTGGCGCCTTGATATCCATGATCCGTGAAACGCGCGCATCGACCGCCGCGACATCCAGCGCGCCACTGGTTTCCAGCGACACGTCGTAGCCCGCAACGCAAAAGGCTTGCAGTAGCGCCAGGCTGTCCTTCTGCGCCAACGGTTCCCCACCCGTGACGCAGACCTGGCGGCAGCCGAATTGCGCGACGCGCGCCAGCACCTCATCGACAGACAACGATTCGCCGCCGCTGAACGCGTATTCGCTATCGCACCAGGCGCAGCGCAGCGGACAGCCGGTCAGGCGAACGAAGACCGTCGGCAAACCGACGCGTGTCGACTCGCCCTGTATCGAATGGAAAATCTCATTGACCCGCAGCATCGCAAGCTATCCCGCCATCGAGCCAACCCGGCTCTGCCCTGCCAGGCCGGCGCACCTCATTATTTTTGCAGACGTGGACGGGCGGCCTGGGCGGCAGTGCTGTTGGGATATTTCTGGATGATCATCTCGAGCGCGGCGCGCGCGCCCTTGATGTCGCCGCTGTCGCGCAGGCTGTTGGCCTGCCCAAGCAGAGCATCCGGCGCCTTGGCATCTGCCGGCCAGGTTGCCGGCACCTTGGCGAACAACCCCGCTGCCTTCTGGAACTGGCGTTGCTGGTAGTACGCCGAAGCTGCCCAGTAATGCGCATTCGGCAACAGCGTGCTGCTGCCATGATTCTTGATGAATCCCTCGAAAGCGGCGGCAGCCTCCTTGTAGCGCGCCCCTTTGAACAGCGTCAGGGCCGCTTCATAATCGCGCATTTCCACCGCCGGATCGGGCGCTGCCGTTGCAGTTGCCGCAGCCGCAGCCACGACACCCTCTGCACTGCCCGCACCATCGGCTGCCTCATTGCCGACAACCGGCTCCAGCTTGCGCAAGCGGCTGTCGAGATCGATGTAGAAGTCTTTCTGCCGCTTTTGCGCCGCATCGAGCTCGTAAGCAACCACTTCAACCTGGCCGCGCAACTTGGCGACATCGGTCTTGAGCTGCTCGATCTGGTTGGCCAGATCGAGCTGGCTGCGCGTCGCATTGTTGGCAGTCGCCGTCACCTCATCGAGGCGCTTGCCGTGTTCGACCAGTTCACTGCGCACATTTTCGATGCGATTGCGCGCCTCGGCATCATCGAACAAGCCGGCCTGCGCAGGCAGCGCAAAGCCGGCACTGCCTGCGATGACCAGCAGCAGCCTGGGCAGACGCCGCCTCATGCTCAGAACTCGCCGGTATACAACATGTCGGCTCGACGATTTTCCGCCCAGCATTCCTCGCTTTGCTCGGTGCAGCGCGGTTTTTCCTCACCGAGGCTGACGGCTTCGACCTGATCTTCCTTGCCGCCAAGCAGCAGCAGTGATTTCTTCACCGCCTCCGCCCGCTTCTGACCCAGCGCCAGGTTGTATTCGCGGCTGCCACGCTCGTCGGCATTGCCCTGGATCAACACCTTGATCTGTTGATTGACGTTGAGGAAGCGGCCATGCGCTTCGAGCAGGGACTTGAATTCATCCTTGATCACATACTGATCGAAATCGAAGTACACGCTGCGCTTCGACAGAATGCTCCTGGGATCCTTGAGCTGCGCCAGACTATATTCGCCGATGGGCGAACCGGCCTCCACCGGCGCGACCTGCGTGCCATCGACGGCGACCGGACCGGGCTGGCGATCCTCGACGGCCGCGGCCGATTGCTCCGGTGCCGGCGGCTGGCTGGAACAAGCGGCAAGAATCAGGGAAGCAAGAAGAACGGAGGCAATGGCAATTGGTTTACGCATGACAGACTCCCGAAATTTGACCTTCAATTGGAATAAGGACCCCACACCGGCTCGCGCACGTCGGCAGCCGGTACGGAGAGTTTCTGTTTGACACGACCATCACTGGAAACCGCCGCCAACACGCCGCGGCCGCCGACTTCGGTGGCATAGATGATCATGCGGCCGTTGGGCGAAAAGCTGGGTGACTCATCCTTGAGGGTATCGGTCAGAATCGTCGATTGACGGCTGGCCAGATCCATCAATGCCACCTGAAAACGCCCGTTGTTGCGAGTGATGTAAGCCATGCTCCTGCCATCCGGCGACAGGCGCGGCGTCACGTTGTAAACACCTTCGAACGTCACTCGCTGAACCTCGCCGCCGCTGGCGGGGATACGATAGATCTGCGGGCTGCCGCCGCGGTCGGAGGTGAAATAGATGTACTGGCCATCCGGCGAAAAATACGGCTCGGTATCGATGCCGCTCGACGTTGCCAGCCGCTTCACGCCACTGCCATCGGCGTTGACGGTGAACAATTGTGAATTGCCTTCCTTGGAAAGCACCACCGCCAGCCTCTTGCCATCCGGCGACCAGGCCGGCGCCGAGTTCGAGCCCTTGAAATTCGCCGCCACGTGGCGCTTGCTGGTCGCCAGCACATGCACATAGACGACCGGCTTCTTCGCCTCGAAGGAAACATAGGCCAGACGCGAGCCATCGGGCGACCAGGCCGGCGAAATGATCGGCTCGCGCGACGTCAGGGCAGTCTGCGCATTCATGCCGTCCGCATCGGCAATCTGCAGTTCATAGCGTCCGGCCGTCTTCACGACATAGGCGATATGCGTCGAGAAAACGCCCCGCTCACCGATCAGCTTCTCATAAATATAATCGGCGATGCGATGCGCCACGGCGCGCAATTGTGTCCTGTTCGAAACATAGGACTGGCTGCCGAGTGCGGCCTGCTTGGGCACGTCGAGCAGACGAAAGCGCGTCTCGAAGCGGCCATCGCCCGTCATCGAGGGCAGCACGCTGCCGCCGACCAGCGCATCGGCGCCGCGCGCCCTGAGATCGGGAAAGTTCACCTGGCTCGTCTCGCTCATCGCCGCCTCGCCGGGATCCACCATGCGGAACAAACCGCTGCGCTCGAGATCGGCGCGCACCACCGCCGTCAGCGCCTGACTGACCAGGCGCTCGCCGGCAAAATCAGCCACCGCGATGGGCAGTCGATTGGCGCCGGCACCGGTGATTTCGATGGACAACTGCGCCTGAGCAGGCAGCGCCAGGCACAGCAGCAACAGGCTCAAAAACTGGCCCGGATAGCGTCGGAAACGCAGAAAATCAGGTAATTTCAGCATGTTGGGATTATAGCCTCAGTCTTCCAGCGGATGAAACCGCAGCTCCAGATTGCGCGCAAACAAATCACCGCGTTCGGGTTTCGGCAAGGGCGAAGACTTGCGGATGGCGCGCTCCACCGCCGCATCGTAGCCGGCATGGCCGCTCGACTTCTTCAGGTGCACATTGAGGATTTCGCCGCTCGGGAACTGCACGACGTCGAAGATGGCCTCCGGATTTCCCTTGATGTCCGGCGGCAGCACGATGTTGCTCTTGATACGACTGCGGATGCGGCCGATGTAATCGGCCATCGCCTTGCTATTCGCCATCCGGGCCTGTTCCATGGCCTGCTTTTTACTGTCCAGTGCCGCAAGTTCCGCGGCGATCGCACTGGCGTCGGCCTTGGCCGCCTCGGCTTTCTGCCGATCGAGCCGCGCGCGCGAAAGTTCCTGTTCAAGCATCATGGAATCGACCTGCGGTGGAACGGGCGTAGCGGCCGGTGGTCTGGGTTTTTCCTTCTTCTCTTCCTTCAGCGCAATGTCCGGTTTGGGCAAAGGTGCGGCCGGCTTGCTTACCGGTGGCGGCGGTGGCGATTCGACCGGCCGCGCGGGCGTTTTCCTTGCCTCTGGCACGACAGGTACGACATCTGGCTGCGGCACGGCACGCACCAGCTCCACTTCAATTGCCTCATTGACCTGGGTCGTCCAGCGGATGCCGAAAAACAGAAAGGCAAACAGCAGCAGGTGCACTGCCAGCGTCAAGCCCAGCGACAGATATTTGCCGACTTCCGACAAATCCGCTGCAGGCGGCGGATAGTCGACAAGCACGGTGGAAACCCCTGACATCGACAACCTCAGCGCCTGGTACCGCCTGCCGCGGTTGCCTGGGTCGGCTGAACCAGCAGACCGATCTTCGTCACCTGGTTCTTCTGCAACTCGTCCATGACCTTGAGCACCGCTTCGTAGCGCACGTTCTTGTCGCCGGCAATCAGTATCGCCTGCGCCGGATTTTTCTCCTGCGCCGCCTTGAGCCGTGCCACCAGGTCGGCCTGGTCGAGTTCGAGTTCGCTTGCACTGCCGCCCTTGCCGCGATCGCGCAGGGCCAGCGTCGCATCGGCGCGGATCACCACCTCCAGTGGTGCCACCGGCGGCGGCGTTGCCTTGGCCACGCTGGGCAGGTCGATGCTGCCGGTCTGGATCATCGGCGCGGTGACCATGAAGATCACCAGCAACACCAGCATCACGTCGATATACGGCACGACGTTGATCTGGTTCATCTGACGACGCTGTTTCATGCCTGCGCCACTCCCGCTCAGCGCAACTGGCGTTGCAGGATGTTGGAGAACTCCTCCATGAAGCTTTCGAGGCGTACCGACAGGCGATCAACGTCATGAGCGTAACGGTTGTAGGCAACCACCGCCGGGATCGCGGCGAACAGGCCGATGGCCGTCGCCACCAGCGCCTCGGCAATGCCCGGCGCCACGGCGGACAGCGTGGCCGTGCTCATCTGCGCCAGACCGCGGAAGGAATGCATGATGCCCCACACCGTACCGAACAAGCCAACATAGGGCGACACCGAACCGACCGAGGCGAGGAAGGACAGATGCGCATCGAGCGCGTCGATTTCCCGCTGATAGGACGCCCGCATCGCGCGCCGCGCGCCATCGACGATCATCGATGGATCGGCGGTTTTCTGCGCATGCAGCTTGGTGAACTCGCGGTAGCCGGCCTCGAAGATGTGTTCCAGCGCACCGCCGCCGTGACGATCGTGCAGCGCGGCCTGATACAGCGTATTGAGATCGCTGCCGCTCCAGAACTCGCGCTCGAAGCGATCGGTCTGGCTGCGGGCATCGCGCAGCGCGAACCATTTGCGGAAAATCCAGTACCACGACATCACCGAGACGCCGACGAGCAGCAGCATGATCAGCTTGACCACCAGGCTCGCATTGATGATCAGTTCGATGATGGATAAATCCTGGGTGACATTCATGGGTTATGTTCCGGAGTCGAAGTCGGTACGGTCTGTGTTTCTGTACGGGCTGATTCGCCCGGGGCAAACCGGCAGGGTTGTGAAATTTTCTATCGTCAATTGGCGCGCGATTCCTGTGTGATGCGCATTCAATCCCGGTCGGCAGCCAGGCGCTGGAACATCCCGAGCAGCGCCGGCGGCATGGCGCAGGGCCGGCCGCGCGCCGGATCGACGCAGGCAATGCGCATCATGCCGGTGGCCAGGACGTCCGCACCGCGCAGCACGCGCTGATCGAAAACCACCTGGGCGCGGCCAACCGACTCGACGCGGGTGTCGATTGCCAGCAGATCGTCGAGACGGGCCGATTTCAGGTATTCGACCGCCGCCGAACGGGCGACGAAGGCCACGCCCTGTTCCTCGACCATGCGCGACTGCTGGAAGCCCAGTTGGCGCAACCATTCGGTACGGGCACGCTCCATGAATTTCAGATAATTGGCGTAATACACCATGCCGGCGGCGTCGGTGTCTTCGTAATACACCCGTACCGGCAGGATGAAGTTTTGTGGCGACTTGGCTTCAGACGGCATCGCCATCCCAGAGTTCCGCTGTGCCTGTGTGCTCGCGCAGATTTCTTGCCTCCAGGCCGAAATGCCGCCAGATCGCCGGGGTAGCCACCCGGCCGCGCGGCGTGCGTTGCAGATAGCCCTGCTGGATCAGGTAAGGCTCCAGCACGTCCTCGATGGTATCGCGCGCTTCGCCAATGGCGGCGGCGAGATTGTCCACGCCGACCGGCCCGCCGCCGAATTTTTCCAGCATCGCGCCGAGCAGCTTGCGATCCATCAGATCCAGCCCGAGCGCATCGACATCGAGCATGATCAATGCCGCATCCGCCACTTCCCGGGTGATGTGTCCATCGGCCTTGACTTCGGCAAAGTCGCGCACGCGGCGCAGCAGGCGATTGGCGATGCGCGGCGTGCCGCGCGAACGGCGGGCGATTTCCAGCGCGCCCTCCGCCGCAACCTGCACCTTGAGCAGCCTGGCGGAGCGCGTGACGATGCGCGCCAGTTCCTCGGGACTGTAAAACTCCAGACGCGCGACGATGCCGAAGCGGTCGCGCAGCGGATTGGTCAGCATGCCGGCCCGCGTCGTCGCGCCCACCAGGGTGAATGGCGGCAGATCGAGTTTCACCGAACGCGCCGCCGGGCCTTCGCCGATCATGATGTCGATCTGGAAATCCTCCAGCGCCGGGTAGAGGATTTCCTCGACCACCGGCGAGAGGCGGTGGATTTCATCGATGAACAACACGTCGTGCGGTTCGAGATTGGTCAGGATCGCCGCCAGGTCGCCCGCGCGCTCCAGCACCGGCCCGGAGGTCTGCCGCAGATTGACGCCCATTTCATGCGCGACGATGTGCGCCAGCGTGGTCTTGCCCAGGCCCGGCGGGCCGAACAGCAGCACGTGATCGAGCGACTCCTGGCGCTGGCGTGCCGCGTGGATGAATATCTCCAACTGATCGCGGATTTTCTGCTGACCGACGTATTCGTCGAGCATTTTCGGCCGCAGGGCCCGCTCCAGCGCGTCTTCCTGCGGCGATTCGGCGGCTGCGCCAATCAGCCGCGCCGCGCCTGTCGCATGCGCATGCACATTGCTGCCCAGCTTGTCGGTTTCAATGGCCATAAGCGGCAAGTTTATCCGAGATTGCGGGCCTCACTTCAAGCTCAAACCTTGGACAGCAGCTTCAGCGCCTGACGAATCCCCTCGGCAACGGGCAGGCCTTCGGGCAGCGTCTTCAGTACCGGAATCACCTCGCGCTCGTTGTAGCCCAGTGCCATCAAGGCATTCAGAATATCGTCTACCGACGCATGGCCGGCCGCGCCAGGCTGCGCCGGGCCGCCCGCCGCCTTCGGCAGACGATCGCGCAATTCCAGCAGCAGGCGTTCGGCGGTCTTCTTGCCGATGCCGGGAATCTTCACCAGCCGGCCGGATTCCTGCAGCGTCACCGCCTGCGCCAGTTCGCGCACCGACATGCCGGACAGCACCGCCAGCGCAATGCGCGCGCCGATGCCGCTGACTTTCAGCAACTGGCGAAACACCGCGCGCTCGTCCTCGGTCAGAAAGCCATACAGAAACTGGCCATCCTCGCGCACGACCAGATGGGTTTGCAGGCTCACCCTCTCGCCCGCCGCCGGCAGGTTGTAGAACGTGCTCATCGGTACGTCGATCTCGTAACCGACGCCCTGCACGTCCAGCAATACCTGCGGCGGGTTCTTTGCGGCCAGCACGCCAGTCAATCGGCCTATCATGAAAGTCCTCCAAAAAATTCCCGGATGCCGGCCGGCAGCAAATCGTGCTTCAGTGCAATCGTGCCTGCGGCATTCACAACAGACGTCCGCCACGCACGCGCCGCCCGGCAGTGGCCAGCGCGCCCAGCCCCTGTCCGCCATGGGCATGGCAGATCGCGCAGGCCAGCGCATCGGCGGCATCGGCGCTCGGCTCACCGTCGAGGTCCAGCAGCTTGCGCACCATGTGGCCGACCTGCGCCTTGGCCGCCTTGCCATGGCCGACCACCGCCTGCTTGACCTGCAGCGCCGTATATTCCGCCACCGGCAGGCCGGCCAGCACCAGCGCGCTGATCGCCGCACCGCGCGCCTGCCCCAGCAGCAGCGTCGATTGCGGATTGACGTTGACGAACACCTTCTCGACGGCTGCCTGCTGCGGCTGGTAGGTGGCGATGATTTCGGCCACGCCTTCGAGGATGATTTTCAGTCGCTGCGGCAGATTCTCGGCCATCCCGTCCTCTGCCGCACTGGCGGTCCTGATGCAGCCGCTGCCGATGTAATGCAGGCGGCTGCCCTGTTTCTCGATGAGGCCGAACCCCGTCACGCGCAGGCCGGGGTCGATGCCGAGGATGCGCACGGACATGATGATGTGGAAAAGACGGGCAAAGGCTGGCTCAGTCCTCGATCACCGCGTTGGTGTAGACCTCCTGAACGTCGTCGAGCGCTTCCAGCGCATCGAGCAGTTTCTGCATCTTCAGCGCATCGTCGCCAGCAAAGACATTTTCGGTCGACGGCTTCATGGCGACTTCGGCAAATTCCGCCGTGAAACCGGCTTTCTCCAGCACCTCCTTGACGGCGACGAAATCGGCCGGCGCGGAAATCACTTCCATCGAGCCGTCTTCGTTGGTCAACACGTCCTCGGCGCCCGCCTCCAGCGCGACCTCCATCAGGGCTTCCTCATCGGTGCCCGGCGCGAAGATCAACTGGCCGCAGTGCTGGAACAGATAAGCCACCGAACCGTCGGTGCCCAGATTGCCGCCATTCTTGTTGAAGGCATGGCGCACGTCGGCCACGGTGCGCACCTTGTTGTCGGTCAGGCAATCGACGATCACCGCCGCGCCGTTGATGCCGTAGCCCTCATAGCGGATTTCCTCGTAGTTCACCCCTTCGAGCTCGCCCGTGCCGCGCTTGATGGCATTCTTGATGTTGTCGGCCGGCATGTTCTCGGCCTTGGCCTTCTCCACCGCCAGACGCAGGCGCGGATTGAAGCCCGCATCGCCGCCGCCCGATTTGGCGGCGACCGTGATTTCCTTGATCAATTTCGTGAAAACCTTGCCGCGCTTGGCATCCTGGCGCCCCTTGCGGTGCTGGATGTTGGCCCATTTGGAATGACCTGCCATGATCGAACTCCCTTTCTTGCCCGTAACTGACCACTGACCTCCCGGCGCAAGCCTCGCCTGAGACCTGCGCAAGAGGAGGATTCTAGCAGCCCGGCACTGGCGGTTCTGCCGATCGGCGGCGACCGTCACATCATGGACTCGTTGCTAGAATCCGGTCTTTCACCCGCCAATCAAGAAGCCGCGCCATGACCGAACCCCTGTATATCGCCAAGTCCGTCGATAGCGACGACTATCCCGCCCTGCTGCCGCAGATGGCCAACCGCCATGGTTTGATTACCGGCGCCACCGGCACGGGAAAAACCGTCACCCTGCAATCGCTGGCCGAGCGGCTGTCGTATGCCGGAGTGCCGGTCTTCATGGCCGACGTCAAAGGCGATCTGTCCGGCGTCGCCGCGGCCGGCACGCTGACGCCGAAGCTGGAAAAGCGCATTCAGGAATTGGGGCTGGAGGGCTACACCCCGTTTGCCAATCCGGCCATGTTCTGGGATGTCTTCGGCACCAGCGGCATCCCGGTGCGCGCGACGATTTCCGACATGGGGCCGCTGTTGCTGGCACGTCTGCTGAACCTCAACGAAACCCAGAGCGGCGTGCTGCAACTGGTGTTCCGCATCGCCGACGATCAGGGCCTGCTGCTGCTCGATCTCAAGGATCTGCGCGCGATGGTGCAATACGTCGGCGACAACGCCAAAAATTTCACCACCGAATACGGCAACGTCTCGACCGCCTCGATCGGCGCCATCCAGCGCGGCCTGCTGACGCTGGAGGAACAGGGCGGCAATCTCTTTTTCGGCGAGCCGATGCTCGATATCCACGATCTGATGCAGATCGACGGCAACGGCCGCGGCGTCGTCAATGTGTTGCGCGCGGAAAAGCTGATCAATGCGCCGGCGCTGTATTCCACCTTCCTGCTCTGGCTGCTCGCCGAACTCTTCGAACAATTGCCGGAAGCCGGCGATCTCGACAAGCCGCGCCTGGTGTTCTTCTTCGACGAGGCCCACCTGTTGTTCAGCGATGCGCCGCAGGCCCTGGTCGATAAGGTCGAGCAGGTCGTCCGCCTGATCCGCTCCAAGGGCGTCGGCGTTTATTTCGTCACCCAGAATCCGCTCGACGTGCCGGAAAAAGTCCTCGGCCAGCTCGGCAACCGCGTCCAGCACGCGCTGCGCGCCTTCACCCCGCGCGACCAGAAGGCCGTGCAGGCGGCAGCGCAGACCATGCGGGTCAATCCGAAGTTCGATGCCGCTGCGGTGATCGGCGAACTGGGCGTCGGTGAAGCGCTGGTGTCCTTTCTCGACGAGAAGGGCCGTCCCGGCATCACCGAGCGTGCGCTGATTTTTCCGCCCGCCTCGCGTCTCGGTCCGTTGACGGAGGACGAGCTTCAGGCCGAACTCGCCAACGCGCCACTCCACGGCAAGTACGCTGCAACCACGGACCGGGTTTCGGCCTATGAAGCGCTCAAGGGACAGGCGCCGCAGGATGCGGCGGATACGGCCGCCGCGCCGACAAAACCAGGACGCCCGGGCGCCATTCCCCCGCCGACTCAGCCTGCAGGCAGAGCGCCTTCCTTCCCGACGGCACGGCCCGAAACCTCTGGCGGGCAAGCCGCACGCAACAGCACGGCAAGAACCACTTCAGCGGCGCAGACTGGAACGGGCGGTCTGGGAGGCATCGGCGACATGCTGGGCAGCATCCTGACCGGCACCACCGGCCCGCGCGGCGGACGCCGCGAGGGCGTGATCGAAGCCGCTGCCAAGAGCGCTGCGCGTGGCGCAGCCGGCACCGTTGGACGCGAACTGGGACGCCAGATCCTGCGCGGGGTGCTCGGCTCCATCCTCGGCGGCAAGCGCTGAGGCACGCTGCAACACTACAGTACGATCAGGCGTTCGGCGGCAAGCAGCATCAGGACGACGCAGACGAAGATCAGCGCATATTTGGCGACTCGGCCGGCAAGACGCAAATAAAGGCGATCGCGGGTCACCAGATAGGCGAGGATACCGCTGCCGATGGCGATGGCGGTGAGCAGTCCGACGATGCGCAGCAACAGCATCGTTGCCGTGCCGCTCAGGCGGCCTGCGGATAGAGATGGGCCACGCCGGAGGGTGCTTCCTCGGCACGTTCGTAGCTGACGAACTCCCAGGCGCTGGCATCGGCCAGCAGTGCCCGCAATAGCTGATTGTTGAGGGCATGGCCGGACTTGTGGGCGGAAAACGCCGCCAGCAGCGGGTGCCCGACGATGTACAGATCGCCGATGGCATCGAGCAGCTTGTGCTTGGCGAACTCGTCGGCGAAGCGCAGGCCGTCGGCATTCAGCACGCGGTACTCGTCCATGACGATGGCGTTCTCCAGGCTGCCGCCCAGGGCCAGGCCCTGATCGCGCATGAATTCGACATCCTGGGTGAAGCCGAAGGTGCGCGCGCGCGCCACTTCCCGCACATAGGAGTTGTCGGCGAAATCGATGCTCACCTGGGTGCCCGTGCGGGCAACGGCCGGATGCTTGAAATCAATGGAAAAGCTGAGGCGAAAACCGTCATAGGGTTCGAGACGCGCCCATTTGTCGCCGTCGCGCACTTCGACCGGTTTCTTCACGCGCAGAAAGCGTTTAGCGGCCGGCTGTTCCTCGATCCCCGCCGATTTCAGCAGAAACACGAAAGGCGCCGCGCTGCCGTCCATGATCGGCAGTTCGGCGGCGTCGACGTCGATGTAGAGATTGTCGATGCCCAGCCCGGCAAGGGCGGACATCAGGTGTTCGATGGTGCCGATCTTCGCGCCGCCGGCTTCCAGGCAGGAGGCCATGCGCGTATCGCCGACCATCAGCGGATCGGCCTTGAGCTCGACCGGCTCGGCCAGATCGACGCGGCGAAAGACGATGCCGGTGCCGGGCGCGGCCGGACGCAGGACGATGGTCACCTTGACGCCGCTGTGCAAGCCGACGCCGGTGGCGCGAATCAAGGTCTTCAGGGTACGCTGCTTGAGCATGGCAATGGCGCGATGGTGCGATGTGACAATGGACGCTATGTCAGGAGGCGAATTCTAACATGGCGCCCATTGCCCACTTTTCAAGCCTGTTGCCGCGACTCAGTCCGCCTGCTTGCGCAGGAAGGCCGGAATATCGTACTTGTCGACGCCGCTGCTGCGCATTTCATCCACCGTGGCGTTGCGCGCGGTACGACCCGATTGGAACACCGGCGGCAAGCCGTCGAGATCATGACCGGCCGCCGCGGCGACCTCGAAGGGGCGGTCATCGGTACCGGTACGCAGCGTCGGCACCATGCTGATTTCCGGCTTGGGCTGGCGTTTGGCCATGGCGCCGAGGCCCGTGGCGACCACCGTGACGCGCAGGTTGTCTTCCATGGCGTCGTCGCATACCGTGCCGAAAATGATGGTGGCTTCGGGCGCGGCATAGTTGCGGATGGTGTTCATCACCTCCTTGACTTCCTTGAGGCCCAGCGACTGATTGGCGGTGATATTGACCAGCACGCCTTTTGCGCCGGACAGTTCGATGCCTTCCAGCAGCGGACTGGCGACGGCGCGCTCGGCGGCGATGCGCGCGCGATCGACGCCGGAAGCGGTGGCCGAACCCATCATGGCCTTGCCCATCTCGCCCATCACCGTGCGCACGTCCTCGAAGTCGACGTTGACCAGGCCCGGCACGTTGATGATTTCGGCAATCCCGCCGACGGCGTTCTTCAGCACGTTGTCCGCCGAACGGAAGGCTTCGAGCATGCTGACATCCTCGCCGAGCACGTCCATCAGCTTCTCGTTGAGGATGACGATCAGCGAGTCGACGTTCATCGCCAGTTCGGCCAGCCCCTGTTCGGCCAGCGACATGCGGCGGCCCTCGTATTCAAAGGGCTTGGTGACCACGGCCACGGTCAGGATGCCCAGTTCGCGCGCCACTTCGGCGATTACCGGCGCTGCGCCGGTGCCGGTGCCGCCGCCCATGCCGGCGGTGACGAACACCATGTGCGCTCCCTGCAGCATTTCGGCGATCCGCGCCCGCTCGACCTGCGCCAGATCGCGCGCCTTCTCCGGCTTGCCGCCGGCGCCGAGGCCCGGCCCGAGTTGCAGACGATCCGGCGCCGACGATTTATTCAGCGCCTGGGCGTCGGTGTTCACGCAAATGAACTCGACGCCCTGCACGCCCTCCCGGATCATGTGTTCGACGGCATTGCCGCCCGCGCCCCCGACACCGATCACCTTGATCACGGTGCAATTGGGGTCCTTGTCGATGATTTCAAACATACTCGCCTCCTGATTAAGACAACTGACTGCAAACGTTCACCGCCCGACCTGCATCCTGCCCAAGCCCTGCAATGAATACTTGAAAACCCGACAGCCGGCGCTGGCTCCAACCGACTGCGCCTTGCGCAATTCAAAAATTCCGTTCAAACCATGCCCGCATGCGCGACACCACCTGGGTAAAAGTCTTCGGCCCCTGAATCTTGAGTCCGCGCTTCTTCTGGGCCAGCCCCTCCATCAACAGGCCCGTCGCCGTCGAGTAGCGCGGATTGCGCACCACTTCCTTGAGGTTGCCCTCATACGCCGGCACGCCCTGCTTGACGGTATTGTGAAAAATCTCCTCGCCCAACTGCACCATGCCCGGCATCGCCGAAGCGCCGCCGGTCAGCACGATGCCGGCACGCAGCAGGCGCTCATAGCCGCTCTTGCGCAACTCGTCCTCGACCTTCATGAAGATTTCCTCGACGCGCGGCTGAATCACGCTGGCCAGCGTCTGGCGCGACAGCTTGGTCGATGGCCGGTCGCCCACGCCCGGCACCTCGATCATCTCCTCGGCATCGGCCATCTGTTGCAGGGCGTAGCCATAGCGGATCTTGATTTCCTCGGCATCCTGGGTCGACGTGCGCAAAGCGATGGCGATGTCGTTGGTGATCTGGTCGCCGGCAATCGGAATCACCGCCGTGTGGCGGATCGCGCCTTGCGCGAAGACGGCAATGTCGGTGGTGCCGCCGCCGATATCGACGAGGCAAACGCCGACTTCCTTTTCGTCGTCGGTCAGCACCGCGTAGCCCGAAGCCAGTGGCTGCAGCACCAGATCGACGACCTCCAGGCCGCAGCGATGCACGCACTTGACGATGTTCTGCACCGAGGTCACCGCGCCGGTAACGATGTGCACGCGCACTTCGAGGCGCCGCGCATCCATGCCGATCGGCTCCTTGACGCCGTCCTGGCCATCGACGATGAATTCCTGCACCAGCGTGTGCAGCAGCCTGTCGTCCGCCGAAATCGGCGTGGCCTCGGCAGCCTCGATGGCGCGCTGCACGTCGAACTGGGTGACTTCCTTGTCGCGCACCACCGCCATGCCGTCGGAATCCTTGCTCTTGATGTGGCTGCCGGCGATGCCGGTATACACATCCTTGACCTTGGCATTGGCCATCAGCTCGACTTCCTGGATGGCGCGCGAAATGGCGTTCACCGTCGCCTCGATGTTGACCACCACGCCCTTCTTGAGCCCCTTCGACTCATGGCTGCCGACGCCGAGGATGGACAACTGGCCGCTCTCGGTGAGTTCGGCGACGATGGCGACGATCTTCGACGTACCGATGTCGAGGCCGACGATCAGTTCCCTGTTTTCCTTGCTCATGTATTGCCTTTACCCGAAACCGATGCGGCGCCCGACGCGCCCCCGACGCCTTGTGCTGAACCTGATGTTTTCCTTGCAAGCTCCTGGCTGCCCAGGCTGCCCGCCCCGGGCCGCAGAGCGAAGCCGCTCGGATAACGCATGTCGATGGCCGCAATCGTCAGCGGCACGCGTTCCCGTACTGCGGCGTAAGTACCGACGAAACGCTCGATCCGCTCATGGATCGAATGACTGTTCTGATCACGCCCCAGCTCCAGCACCAGACCATCATCGAGCCGCAGTTGCCAAGCCTGGCGCGGCGAGAGCAGCACCGTGCGCGCCGTGCGGCCAAGCTGCGCCAGCAGCTCGTTGAATTCGCGATAACGCGCCAGCACCTGCGGCGCGCTGCCTTCCGGGCCGCCAAACAGCGGCAGCGCATGCTGGCTGCCGGCCAGTGCCGCGTTGAACACCTCGCCCTGCCGATTCACCAGCCGCATCTCGCCGGTACTGTTGCGCCAGCGGGCGACGGCGACGTGCTCCTCGATCTCGACTTCCAGCGCATCGGGCCAGTGCCGCCGCACCGAAGCCTTGCGCACCCAGGGGAGCTTCTCGAAAGAGGCGCGGATGCCATCCAGATCGACGGTGAAGAAATTGCCGCTGAGCGAATGCTGCACGGCGTACTCGACCTGGGTATGCGTCACCTGGTCGATCGGGCTGTTCACCACGATCTGCTTCAGCGGAAACAGCGGCAGGCGTACGACGGCAAGCAGCAGGGCATAGCCCAGCGCAAGGATGCCGAACAGCAGCAGGGTATCGGCGACGACGTTCATCAGCGGCGGCCGCTCCCAGAAACCGTCGGCCGGCGAACGCGGCTTGCGGCGCCGCTCGACGCGCGGCCGGGCATCCGCCTTGCGGCGCAGGCCGGCAATGGCGGCAAACTTAGCCAAGACGGGCCTCCGCCAGTATCTGCAATATCAGTTCGCCGAAATCGAGACCGGCGGCGCGCGCCGCCATCGGTACCAGGGAATGGTCGGTCATGCCCGGCGCGGTATTCACTTCCAGGAAATACGGATTGCCCTGGTGGTCCAACATCAGGTCGACGCGTCCCCAGCCGCGTCCGCCCAGCACCGCGAAAGCCTTCAGCGCCAGCGCGCCCAGCGCCTGCTCCTGTTCTGCCGGCAAGCCGCAGGGGCAAAGGTATTGCGTGGCATCGCTGAGATACTTGGCGTCGTAGTCGTAGTATTCGCCGGCAGGCACGATGCGGATCATCGGCAACACCTGCGGACGGCCATCCCGTTCGATGATGGCGATGGTGTACTCGCCCGCATCGACGAAACGCTCGGCCAGCACCAGCGGATCGTACTGCGCCGCTTCCGCATAAGCGGTGGCCAAACCATCGGACAGCTTGACCTTGCTGATACCGATGCTGGAGCCTTCATTGGCCGGCTTGACGAAAATCGGCAGCCCCAGCCGGCGCTCGACAGCGGCAAAATCGCTGTGCTCGTCGAGCAGCACGTAATCGGGCACCGGAATGCCGGCCGCCTGCCAGACCAGCTTGGTGCGCCACTTGTCCATGGCCAGGGCGGAAGCCAGTACGCCGCTGCCGGTATAGGGAATCTTCAGCCATTCGAGCGCGCCCTGCAGCCTGCCATCCTCGCCACCCTGGCCGTGCAGGGCGATGAAGACGCGCTGGTAGCCTTCACTCTGCAGCAGCGACAGCGACTGGTCGCGCGGATCGAAGGCATGCGCATCGACGCCGGCAGCGCGCAGCGCCGCGAGCACGGCCGCGCCGCTTTTCAGCGATACCTCGCGCTCGGCCGAATCGCCGCCGAACATGACCGCCACCTTGCCGTACTCACACTGCTGCTTCAAGTTTTTCCCCCACGATACGCACTTCCGGCACCAGCTCGATACCGAATTTTTCCTTTACCGTCGCCTGAATCCGGCCGACTAGCATTTCTATCTCAGTTGCGCTCGCCCTGTTCTCTGGATTAACGACAAAATTGGCGTGCATTTCCGAAACTCGCGCGCCGCCGATGGCATGGCCTTTCAAGCCCGCTTCCTGAATCAGGCGGGCGGCATGATCGCCGGGCGGGTTGCGGAACACCGAACCGGCATTCGGCTGCTGCAGGGGCTGGGTGGCGATGCGCCGCTCCAGCAACGCCTTGATGCGCGCCCGCGCCGCCGCACCATCTCCCGGCGGAAAATGCAGCCAGGCGGCGGCGAACCATTCGTCGCAGACCGCACGCAGACCAACATGGCGATAGGCCACGGCAAATTCATCCGGGCTGCGCTCATGGCGACGCCCCTGACGATCGATCATCAGCACCCGCACCACATGGTTCCAGGTTTCGCCGCCGTGGCAGCCCGCATTCATGGCCAGCGCACCGCCGAACGTGCCGGGAATGCCGGCCAGGAATTCGCCGCCAACACGCCCCTGGTTGGCGACGAAACGCGCCAACTTGGGACTCGCCACGCCCGCTTCGGCATACACCAGGCCATCTTCCTGCATGCGCAGCACGCCGAGCGCGCCATGGGTAAACACCACGGTGCCATCGAAGCCGCCGTCACGCACCAGCAGATTGGAGCCCAGACCGACGAACAGCAGCGGCTCGTCCTCCCGCAGCATGGCGAGAAAGACGCAAAGATCATCGAGATCCGCCGGGAAGTAGGCCCGCGCCACCTTGCCGCCGGCACGCCAGGAGACGTGCCGCGCCATCGGCTCGTCGAGGCGCAGCTCGCCCCTCAAGGCAGTGCGCGCCGACGGCTGGGGATCAAGATGACGGGCCGTCATGTTCATCGCTCAGGCCGCGCCGCCCGCCACTTTGCCGGCGACCTGGCCGATCGAGCCCGCACCCATGGTGATGACCACATCGCCATCGCGTACCGCATCGAGTATGGCCTGCGGCAAGGCGGCGACGTCGTCGACGAATACCGGCTCGACCTTGCCGGCGACGCGCACCGCGCGCGTCAGGCTGCGGCCGTCGGCGGCAACGATGGGCGTTTCGCCGGCGGCATAGACTTCGGTCAGCAGCAACGCATCGAAGCCGGACAACACCTTGACGAAATCCTCGAAGCAGTCGCGCGTGCGCGTGTAGCGATGCGGCTGGAAGGTCAGCAGCAGGCGGCGATCAGGGAAGGCGCCGCGCGCGGCGGCAAGCACGGCGGCGATCTCGGCCGGGTGATGGCCGTAATCGTCGATCAGCGTGAAGCTGCCGCTGCCATCGCCGCGCGCCGGTAGGGCGATCTCGCCGTAGCGCTGGAAACGCCGGCCGACGCCCTTGAATTCGGCGAGCGCCTTGGCGATCGCCGCATCGCCGATGCCGACCTCGGTGGCAACGGCGATGGCCGCCAGCGCATTGAGCACATTGTGGCGGCCGGGAATATTGAGAACGATCGGCAGGCGGTTGATGCTGCCATTCACGCGCACGCAATCGAAATGCATCTGGCTGCCGACCGCCCTGACATTCTCGGCGCGGAAATTGGCGGCAGAATCCGGACCGAAGCCGTAGGTGACGATCTGCTTGGCGACGCGCGGCAGGATCTCGCGCACGTTGGCATCGTCCTCGCAGAGCACGGCGACGCCATAGAACGGCAGACGCTGGAGAAAGTCGATGAACGCCTGCCGCAGCCTGCCGATGTCGTGATCGTAGGTTTCCATGTGATCGGCGTCGATGTTGGTGACCACCGAAATCACCGGCGACAGGCAGAGAAAGGAGGCGTCCGATTCGTCCGCCTCGGCCACCAGAAAATCGCCCTGGCCGAGCTGGGCATTGGCATCGGCCGCATTCAGCTTGCCACCGATGACGAAAGTGGGATCCAGCCCGCCTTCGGCAAGGATGCTGGCGATCAGGCTGGTAGTCGTCGTCTTGCCATGCGAGCCGGCCACGGCGATGCCCTGCTTGAAGCGCATCAGCTCGGCCAGCATCTGCGCGCGCGGCACCACCGGAATCTTGCGCTCGCGGGCGGCGGCGACTTCCGGGTTGCCTTCCTTGACGGCCGTCGACACCACCACGGCATCGGCCGCCGCCACGTTTTCCGCCGTGTGTCCCTGCACCACATGCACGCCCAGACCGGCAAGGCGCCGGGTGGCGGCATTCACGCCGAGATCCGAACCGCTCACCTCGAAGCCCTGGGTGGCGAGCACCTCGGCGATTCCGCTCATGCCGACGCCGCCGATGCCGACGAAATGTATGCGTTTGACTTTGTGCTTCATCGTCTCAACTCCCTGCATGCCTGCACGACGTTTGCCGTTGCCTCGGGCCGCGCCAGGACGCGGGCCTGTTCCGCCATCTGCTGCAATCGTTCGCGTTTCATGCGCAATAGTTCAGCCAGTCTTTCCGCGCTCAGTTCGCGCTGCGGCAGCAGCACGGCCGCATCCGCCGCGGCCAGAAAGCGGGCATTGCCGGTTTGATGGTCATCCACCGCATGCGGGTAGGGCACCAGGATGCTGGCCACGCCCGCCGCCGCCAGCTCGGCGACGGTCAGCGCGCCGGCGCGGCAGATCACCAGATCCGCCCGGGCATAGGCGGCCGCCATGTCCTCGATGAAAGGCAGGCAATCGGCCGCCACGCCCGCCTGCGCATAACCCGCCCGCAGCGCGGCGATGTTCTTCTCGCCCGCCTGATGCACGACCCGCGGCCGCTCATCCGCGGGGAGCAAAGCCAATGCTGCCGGCAAGACTTCATTCAGCGCCACGGCGCCCAGGCTGCCGCCCACCACCAGCAACTGCAACGGCTCACCCGCATCGGCACGCTGTCGATAACGCTGTGCCGGCGACGGCAGCGCGGCAATTTCGGCACGCACCGGATTGCCCGTCCAGCGCGCATTCTTCAAGACATCCGGAAAACCCGTCAGCACCCGGTCGGCCACGCCGGCGAGCACCCTGTTGGCCAGACCGGCCACCGAGTTCTGTTCATGCACCACCAGCGGAATCCCCTTCAGCACCGCCATCATGCCGGCCGGAAAGCTGACGAAGCCGCCCAGTCCGATCACCACGTCAGGCTTGACTTCAGCCAGGCGCCGCAGCGCCTCGGCAAAGCCGCGCAGCAGGTTGAACGGCAGCAGCAGCTTGCGCAGCAATCCCTTGCCGCGCAGCGCGCCGAAGCGCAACTCGGCCATTTCAAACCCGCGCGCCGGCACCAGCCGCGCCTCCATGCCGGCAGGATTGCCCAGCCAGACCACCCGCCAACCGTCGGCCCGCGCCGCATCGGCCACGGCCAGGCCGGGGAAAATGTGGCCGCCGGTGCCGCCGGCCATCACCAGCAGCGTCGCTGGGGGACGCGCGGAATTCATGGCCGACCTCCACGCATCAGCAGCCGATTCTCGTAATCGACGCGCAGCAGGATCGCCAGGGCCACGCAGTTGGCGAGAATGCCCGAACCACCGAAACTCATCAGCGGCAGGGTGAGCCCCTTGGTCGGCAGCAGCCCCATGTTCACTCCCATGTTGATGAAGGACTGCACGCCGATCCAGATGCCGATGCCTTGCGCCACCAGGCCGGAATAGATGCGATCGAGCAGCAGGGCCTGGCGGCCGATGACGAAGGCGCGCTGCACCAGCAAGACAAACAGGCAGATGACGACGACCACGCCGACAAAGCCGAGCTCCTCGGCAATCACCGCCAGCAGGAAGTCGGTATGCGCTTCGGGCAGATAGAACAACTTTTCCACGCTGGCCCCCAGGCCGACGCCCAGCCATTCGCCGCGGCCGAAGGCGATCAGCGCATGCGAGAGCTGGTAACCCTTGCCGAAGGCATCCTGCCAGGGATCCATGAAACCGAAAATGCGCTCGCGCCGGTAAGGCGACATCCAGATCAGCAAGACGAAGCCGACCAGCAGCACCAGCACCAGGGCACCGAAGATGCGCACATTGATGCCGCCGAGAAACAGGATGCCCATGGCAATGGCAACGATCACCACGAAGGCGCCGAAATCCGGCTCGCGCAGCAGCAGAAAACCGACCAGCAGCATGACCGCGGCCATCGGCGCAAAACCGCGCATGAAGGAGCCCATGTCGGCCAGCTTGCGCGAGGTGTAGTCGGCCGCGTAGAGCACGACGAACAGTTTCATCAACTCGGAAGGCTGCAGGTTGACCAGCCCCAGCGGCAGCCAGCGCTGCGAACCATTCACCGAACGTCCCACATGCGGAATCAGCACCAGGATCAGCAGCAGGAAACCGCCGAGGAACAACCAGGGCGCCGCCGCCTGCCAGAAACGCAGCGGCATCTGGAAGACCACCGCCGCCGAGATCAGGCCGACGGCCAGGAAGACGCCATGGCGCACCAGAAAGTAGGCCGACTGATGGCCGGTGAACTTGCTGCCCTCGGCGGTGGCGATCGAGGCCGAATACACCATCACCAGCCCCAGCATCAGCAGCGCCAGCGCCGCCCACAGCAGCAGCGGATCGTATTCCTGCTGGATGGAATGTTGGCGGTGCGGAAGCATCATGCGCCATCCCCCACAACGGCAAGCGCGCGCACGGCGTCGATGAATGCCTCGGCGCGATGAACGTAGTTGCGATACATGTCGAAACTGGCGCAGGCCGGCGAAAGCAGCACCGCATCCCCCGGCCGTGCCGCCGCCGCCGCCGCCAGCACCGCCTCGTCCATGCCGGCAGCGCGCCGCAGCGGTACGGCGCCATCCTGCAGGACCGCTTCGATCAGAGGCGCATCGCGGCCGAGCAACACCACGGCGCGCGCATGCGCCGCCACTGCCGGCCCGAGCGGCGAAAAATCCTGTCCCTTGCCATCGCCCCCGGCAATCAGCACCGTCTTGCCGTCCGGCGCATGCAGGCGGCCTTGCAAGGCAGCGACGGTCGCGCCCACATTGGTACCTTTCGAATCGTCGTAGTAGCGCACGCCATGGATTTCGGCAACGAATTCGACGCGATGCGGCAAACCCTGGAAACTCAGCAGGCCATCGAGCAAGCGCGGCATGGCCAGATCCAGCGCATGACACAGCGCCAGCGCGGCCAGCGCGTTGGCCGCGTTGTGCAAACCGGGCAGCGGCAGACGCGATACGGGCAGCAGGAAACTGTCGCCCTGTACCAGCCACGGATCGCCGCCCCTGTTTCGCAGGCCAAAATCCTCCAGCATCCCCGGCGCATCGAGGCCGAAGCTGAGCAGCCAGCGGCCCGGCAGCGCCATGCGCTTGACGCGCGCATCGTCGCGGTTGAGCACCTGCACCCCGTCGCCGGCGAAGATGCGCGCCTTGGCGCTGGCGTACTCGTCCAGATCGATGTAGCGGTCGAGGTGATCGTCGCTGACATTCAGCACCGTCGCCACGTCGGCCTGGAGCGTGTCGAGCGTTTCGAGCTGGAAGCTCGACAATTCCAGCACCCAGATTTCCGGCAGCTTGCCGGCGTCCAGGCGCGCCATCAGCGCATCGAGCGCGGCCGGGGAAATGTTGCCGGCCAGCTCGGCATCGTGGCCGGCCGCGCGGCACAGATGCGCGGTCAGGGTCGCCGTCGTGGTCTTGCCGTTGGTGCCGGTGATGGCAATGACCTTGCACTGTTGGCGCACACCCAGCTCGCGCAACGCCTCGGCGAACAGTTCGATTTCGCCGAGTACGCGGATGCCGCGCGCGCGCGCCTCGAACACCACCATCTGGCCGGCCGAAAGCCCGGGCGACAGCGCCAGGAGGTCGATACCGGCAAGCAGCGCCTTGTCGAAGGCGCCGGGGATGAATTCGGCGCCGGGCACGGCGGCGTGCAACTGCGCCAGACCCGGCGGCGTCGCCCGCGTATCGGCCACGCGCACACGGGCGCCCTGGCGCGCGCACCAGCGCGCCATCGCCAGCCCGGACTCACCGAGACCGAGGATCAGGACATGCAGGCCGCTCAGTTTCATTTCCGCTCAACGTATCTTCAGCGTGGACAGGCCGAACAGCACCAGCATGATGGTGATGATCCAGAAGCGCACCACCACCTGGGTTTCCTTCCAGCCGCCGAGTTCGAAATGATGATGCAGCGGCGCCATGCGGAAGATGCGCTTGCCGCCGGTCAGCTTGAAATACGCCACCTGCAGCATCACCGATACGGTCTCCGCGACGAACACGCCGCCCATGATGAACAGCACGATTTCCTG
Organism: Sterolibacterium denitrificans; assembly: GCF_900174485.1. NCBI lineage: Bacteria > Pseudomonadati > Pseudomonadota > Betaproteobacteria > Nitrosomonadales > Sterolibacteriaceae > Sterolibacterium > Sterolibacterium denitrificans. The sequence goes on from NZ_LT837803.1 coordinate 29,018, forward strand.
CCGCGCGATGATCGCCACCGTACCCAATGCCGCGCCCAGGGCCAGCGCGCCGACATCGCCCATGAAGACTTCGGCCGGATGCGCGTTGAACCACAGGAAGCCCAGTCCGGCGCCGGCCAGCGCCGCGCAGAACACCGCCAACTCGCCGGCGCCGGGAATGTAGGGCAACAGTAGATATTTGGCGATCACGGCATGGCCGGCGACATAGGAAAAAATCCCCAGCGCCGCGCCGACCATGACCGTCGGCATGATCGCCAGCCCGTCCAGCCCATCGGTGAGATTCACCGCATTGCTCGAACCGACGATGACGAAATAGCTGAGGATCATGAAACCGAAGACCCCCAGCGGGTAGCTCACGCTCTTGAAGAAAGGCACGATCAGCGCCGCATTCTGCGGCAACTGCATGGTGAAGCCGCTTTGCACCCAGGCGGCAAACAGTTCGATCAGTTGCTCATTGCCGCGTACCGCCACGGCAAAGCCCAGGCAGATGGCGGCAAACACGGCGATGAAGGATTGCCAAAAATACTTGCTGCGCGCCGACAGTCCCTTGGGGTTGCGATGCACCACCTTGCACCAGTCATCGACCCAGCCGACGGCGCCGAAACCCAGCGTGACCAGCAGCGTGATCCAGACGAAGCGATTCGACAGATCCGCCCACAACAGGGTCGAGGCGGTGAGTGCCAGCAGTATCAGGGCGCCGCCCATGGTCGGCGTGCCGGCCTTGACCAGATGCGTCTGCGGGCCGTCATCGCGCACCGACTGGCCGATCTTCTTCGCCGCCAGCCAGCGAATCACCACCGGCCCGCAGGCGAAGGAAATCAGCAACGCCGTCATTGCCGCCAGCACGGCGCGCAAGGTGATGTAGTTGAAGACATTGAAGGCGCGGATGTCCTGCGCCAGCCATTTGGTCAGTTCAAGCAGCATGACGGCCTCCTGAAGACCAGCGATTTTGTTGGGGCTTCCGTTTCATGGCGAGACCGTCCACTGTCCATAGATTCTTCAATTCGTCTTGCTCTCGATGGCATCGGCAATGCGCTCCATTTTCATGAAGCGCGAGCCCTTGACGAGCACCGTGGTGTGCGCGTCGAGCAAGGGCCGCAGCGCCTCGATCAAGCTGGCATGGCTGCGGAAATGCTGCGCTCCCTCACCGAAATTGCGCACCGCCACGGCGGCGTATTCGCCCAGCGCCAGCAACTGGTCGATCCCCATGCTCTTGGCGTAGCCGCCGATCTCGTCGTGGAACTGCCCCGCCTGGCCGCCGACCTCGCCCATGTCGCCCATCACCAGAATCCTGCGTCCGGGCATGCTCGCCAGGACGTCGATGGCGGCGCGCATGGAGTCGGGATTGGCGTTGTAGCTATCGTCGATCAGCAAGGCGCCCCCTTGCGCGGCGCGGCGCTGCAAGCGTCCGCCGACGCCGGTATAGGCCTGCAGTCCGGCCACGACGGCATCCAGCGTGGCGCCGGCCGCCAGCGTGGCCGCAGCCGCCGCCAGCGCGTTGCGCGCATTGTGCACACCCGGCACCTGCAGGTCGATCGTTGCCGGCGCAGCAGCTTGCGGCAACTGCAAAACCAGGCGTCCGCCGAAATGCTGCGGCTGATAGCCGGCATGGATTTCAGCCTCCGCGGCGCTCAACCCAAAGCCGATCACCTTGCTGGCGCCGGCCTTGCCCGCCAGCTCGCGCCACAGTTCGGCATGCGCGTCATCGGCATTGATCACCGCGCTGCCGTCCGGCTGCAGGCCGCTGAATATCTCGCCCTTGGCGCGCGCCACGGCGGCCAGGCTGCCCAAGCCCTCGAGGTGGGCGCGCTGGGCATTGTTCACCAGCGCCACCGTCGGCGCGGCCAGGCGCGTCAGATAATCGATCTCGCCGGGATGATTCATGCCCATCTCCAGCACGGCGGCGCGATGCGTCGAACGCAGGCGCAGCAGCATCAGCGGCAGGCCGATGTCATTGTTGAGATTGCCGGCAGTGGCAAGCACCGCCGTCTGCGGATCGTCGCCGTTACGGACGGCCTGCTCGCGCAGTATCGCCGCGCACATTTCCTTGACCGTGGTCTTGCCGTTGCTGCCGGTGATGCCGATCAGCGGCAGCGTGAAACGGCGGCGCCAGTTCGCTGCCAGCGTGCCGAGCGCGCGCCGCGTGTCGACAACGACGATCAGCGGCAGACCGGCAGCCTGGGTTCCCTGCTGCTGCAGCCACGCCGCATCGACCAGCGCGCCGGCCGCGCCATCCTGCGTCAGCACTTTGCGCACGAAGTCGTGGCCGTCGAAATTTTCCCCGCGCAGGGCGATGAACAATTCGCCGGAACGAATACGGCGCGAGTCCGTGCTCACGCCGCCGACCGGCGCATCCGCACGCTCGTCAGCCAGCAGACGGCCGCCACTGCCTTGCGCGGCTTCGCCCAGCGTCATCATCTTTCGGCCCTCCACGCCGCCAGGGCAAGCTGCGCCTGCTCCAGATCGGAATAGGGCAGGCGCTGGCCGGCGATTTCCTGATAGGCCTCGTGTCCCTTGCCGGCGATCAGCAGCACATCCTGCGGCTGCAGCGTACTCACGCTGGACACGATGGCGGCAGTGCGATCGGGTTCGCTGCGGGCCGGCCTCGTCATGCCATCGAGGATGGCGGTGATGATGGCTTGCGGATTTTCGGTACGCGGATTGTCGCTGGTGACGACGATCTCGTCGGCAAAGCGTTCGGCCGCCCGTCCCATCAGCGGCCGCTTGCCGGGATCGCGATCCCCGCCGCAGCCGAAGACGCACAGCAGACGCCCTGCGCGCGCGACGGCCACTTCGCGCAATGTCATCAGCACCTGCTCCAGCGCATCCGGGGTATGGGCGTAATCGACCACCAGCAACGGCGCATCGCCGTCGGCATCGGTATTGACGATCTGCAGCCGTCCCGGCGGCGGCGTCAGCCGGGCGCAACTGGCCGACGCATCCAGCGGCGCCACGTCGGCAGCCAGCAGCGCGGCAAATACCGCCAGCAGGTTGCTGGCATTGAAACGGCCGAGCAGTGGGGCCTCGACCGCCACGGCTTCCGCCACTGCCGTGCCGGCTGCGTCGAAACTGAAACCGTTGCCGCCGACTGCCAGATTGCGGGCGACCAGCAGCTCATCGACGCTGCCGCCATGCGGACAGTTCTCATCCAGCGTATAGCCGATGCGGCGCACGCTGCGGCCGGCAAGGTTGTCGGCCAGCGCCACGCCGAGCGGATCGTCCAGATTGAAGATGGCATTGCGGATGCCGGGCAACTCAAACAGACGCGCCTTGGCCGCGCCGTAGTTGATGATGTTGCCGTGGTATTCGAGATGATCGCGGGTCAGGTTGGTGAAGATCACGGTGTCGAAATGCACGCCATCCACGCGTTTCTGATCCAGGCCGATCGAGGATACTTCCATGGCACAGGCCGTGGCACCCGCCTCTCGCAGCCCGGCCAGGGCCGCATGCACGCTGATGACATCCGGCGTGGTGTTCGCGCTATCGACCAGCGCGCCCGGCAGGCCATTGCCCAGCGTGCCGATGACGCCGCAGCGGCGGCCGAGCATGTTCAGGGCCTGCGCGATCCACTGGCTCACCGTGGTCTTGCCATTGGTGCCGGTGATGCCGCAGACCCACATTCGCGACGACGGCCGGCCGTGCATTTCGTCGGCCAGCGCGCCCAGCACCGCCTGCAAGCCGTCGACCGGCACGTTCGGCACCTTGTCCAAACGCGCGGCGCAGTCGCCGGCCGCCGCGCTTTCCCAGATGACCGCCGCCGCGCCGCGCTGCAGGGCATCCTCGATGTAATCGCGCCCATCGCCGCGCACCCCGGGCAGGGCGACAAAGATGCTGCCCTCGGTCATGCGCCGCGAATCGGCACTGATGCCGCACTCAGCCACGGTCACGCCCTGGCGCTGCAATTCGGCGAAAATTTCGCTTATGGTCATGCTGCTCACATGCTCTCCTCGACGATCGGCGCATTGGCAGTCGCCGTCAGTGTTGTCAATGCCGATTGCGCATCGGCATCGGGCGCCACCCCCAGCGTGCGCAGGCTGCCCGCCATGACCTGTGCAAATACGGGCGCCGCCACCTCGCCGCCGTAGTAACCACCGGCCGTGGGCTCATCGACCATCACGGCGATGATCAGGCGTGGATCGGAAGCCGGCGCGAAACCCGCGAAGGAAGCGATGTATTTGTTGGTATAGCCCTGGCCGGCAAGTTTGCGGGCGGTACCGGTCTTGCCGGCCACGCGATAACCCGCCACCTGCGCCTTGGGCGCGGTACCGCCGGGCATGACCACGCTTTCCAGCATGGCCCGCACCTCGCGCGCGGTTTGCGCCGAAAACACCTGCCGGCCGCTGGTCGGCGAACGCTCCAGCCGCTCCAGCGACAGTGGAATCAAATCGCCATCGCGCGCAAAAGCCATGTAGGCATGCGCCAGTTGCATCAGCGTCACCGACATGCCATGGCCATAGGCCATGGTCGCCTGCTCGATGGGGCGCCAACTGGCGTAGGGACGCAAACGGCCGCCCACTTCGCCGGGGAAGCCGAGCTTGAGCGGCATGCCGAAACCCAGCGCATCGAACATGCCCCACATCTGTTCGGCCGGCAGGCTCAGGGCCATCTTCGCCGAGCCGACATTGGAGGATTTCTGGATCACCTGCGACACGTTGATCAAGCCGTAATTATGCGTATCGTGGATGATTGCCGGACCGATCTTCAGATGACCCGGTTCCGTCTGGACCAGGGTTTCGGGACGGAAGCTGCCCTTCTCCAGCGCCAGGGCGGCAGTGAATGGCTTCATCGTCGAGCCGGGCTCGAATGTGTCGGTGAACGCCCGGTTGCGCAGGCGTTCGCCCGAAAGCTGGCTGCGGTTGTTGGGGTTGTAGGTCGGCAGATTGACCATGGCCAGAATCTCGCCCTTCTTCGCATCGAGCACCACGATGCTGCCGGCACGCGCCTTGTGCTCGGTCACCGCGCGAAGCAGATTGGCATAGGCGAGGTACTGGATCTTGGCATCGATCGCCAGCGTGATGTCCCTGCCTTCCTGCGGCTTCCGGATGCTCTCCACATCCTCGACGATTTGCCCGCGCCTGTCCTTGATGACGCGCCGGCTGCCCGGACGGCCGGCCAGTTGTTCCTGGAAGGCCAGCTCGACGCCTTCCTGGCCGACATCCTCGGCGCCGGTAAACCCGAGCAGATGCGCGGTCACCTCGGCCGCCGGATAGTAGCGGCGATACTCGCGCTGTTCATTGATGCCCGGCAGCTTCAGGGCAGCCACCTTTTCCGCCACATCCGGCGCGACCTGGCGTTTGATGAAGACGAAATCGCGCTCGCTGCCCAGCTTGTGATTCAACTCGCGCACATTCATGTCGAGCAGGGCGGCAAGCTGGCGCGCCTGGGCCGGCTGCAGCCTGGCATCCTCGGGAATCGCCCAGATCGACTTGACCGGCGTCGACACCGCCAGCGCCTCGCCATGGCGATCGAGGATGCGTCCGCGCGTGGCCGACAGCTCGATGACGCGCGAGTAGCGCGACGCGCCCTTGCCCTGCAGGAAATTGCTTTCCATGATCTGCAGATTGAAGGACCAGCCGATCAGCAGCAGGAATGATGCAATCAGCACCAGCAGTACCAGGCGCGAACGCCACAGCGGCAGCGCCGTGGACAGGACGGGGCTGTGGACGAACTTCATCGTTCTTCGCCATCCCGCCGCATTGCCGCCCGAGGCCGGACGGCTTCGATCGTCACGATCTGGCCAGCCTCAGGCAACTTCATGCGCAGCTTGTTGCGCGCGATGGACTCGATGCGCGCATGGCTGGCCCAGGTACTCTGCTCGAGTTGCAATTGTCCCCACTCCACGTCCAGATCGCGCATGTGCGCCTGCTCACGCTCGATCTCGGTGACCAGCTTGCGGGCATGATGATTGGCCGACACCGTGCCAATGGCACAGATCACCGTAACCAGCAGCAGGAACAGATTCAGGCGCAGCATGGCTTGGATTCAGTGAGGATCAAGAAGTAAGGAGGAAGGCGAGGATGAGAAGCACGCGCCGCACCACCTTGCACCTCGCGCCTCACCTCTCGCTCCCCGCTGCCTTTTCCGCCACCCGCATGACTGCGCTGCGCGCGCGCGGATTGGCGGTCGTTTCATCCACGCCTGGGAACACCGGCTTGCCGACCAGCCGCAACGCCGGCCTGGGCAGTTCGGCGGCGCGTACCGGCAGTCGTGCCGGCAGATGCGGCGGCTGCGTCTGTTCACGCATGAAACGCTTGACGATGCGATCTTCCAGCGAATGAAAGCTGATCACCACCAGCCGGCCTCCCGGCGCCAGCCGCGCCACGCACTGCGGCAAGGCTAGCGACAGCTCCTCAAGTTCCTGATTGACGTGTATCCGTAGAGCCTGAAAGCTCCTTGTCGCCGGATGCTGGCCCGGTTCGCGCGTGCGGACGGCTTTTTCCACGAGCGCGGCAAACTGTCCAGTGGTTGCAATACCGTGCTCGGCCCGAGCAGCAACAACCGCCTTTGCAATCGCATGAGCAAACCGTTCTTCGCCATAGTCCCTCACCACCCTTTCTATTTCTTGTTGAGAAGCCCGTGCCAACCATTCCGCCGCGGTTTCGCCGCGGCTCGTATCCATGCGCATGTCGAGCGGTGCATCGAAGCGAAAACTGAAACCCCGGGCCGCTTCGTCCAACTGCGGCGACGAAACGCCGATGTCCAGCAGCACGCCATCGACCTGCCCGACCGCCAAACCATCCAGCGTCGCCGCAATCCCGCTGAACGCGGCATGCTGCAACGTGAAGCGTTCATCCTTCAGCGCGCTGCCGGCGGCAATGGCCGCCGGATCGCGGTCCAGCGCGATCAGTCGCCCCTGCGGGCCGAGCCGCGCGAGAATCTCCCGGCTATGCCCGCCGCGACCGAAAGTGGCATCGACATAAATGCCATCCGCCTTGATCGCCAGCGCTTCAACCGCTTCCCGCAGCAACACGGTCCGGTGCACCAGCGGCGCACCCTTGCTCACAGCGTCAAACTCTCCAGACCGGGCGGCAGCAGCTTGTCGCCCAACGCAAAGATCGCTTCCTGCTGCGCCTGCCAGCCGGCATCGCTCCATATCTCGAAATGACTGCCCTGGCCGACCAGCCATACCTGCTTCTCCAGCGCGGCGTACTGGCGCAGTTCCGCCGGCACCAGCAGCCGGCCGGCGGCGTCCATCTCGCTGTCGGCGGCAAAACCGACCAGCAGACGGCGCAGCATCGCGGACTGGGTTTCGAGGCTGGGCGCAGCGAGGATCTTGGCGCGAATCGGCTCCCAGGCCGGCGCCGGATACAGCAGCAGACAGCGGTGCGGATGGGCGGTGAGCACCAGGCGACCCTCGCCCAGCGCCTGCAGCGCGTCACGATGCCGCGCCGGGACGGCCATGCGCCCCTTGGCATCGAGATTCAACGCTGCCGCACCCTGAAACATGCCACCCCCGCTCGTCCTGGATCCCGAATTCAGGATTCAGAATCCGACACCTGCAACGGCCCATGGCCGCATCGGTACAGGCATCAGACCCCAAATTTCCCACTTTATTACCACTTGACCCCACTTCTTCCCACTCTAGTGGAGTTTTTTTGGGTGGTCAAGAGAAAATCGGATATTTTCTTTCGGGGACAATCACTTAGGCACGAAACGGAGAGTTTCCATGGAAAATTTTTCCATGGAAATCAATAGTGTTGGAAGCCAATTCAAAAGTGAAGTATCAGGACTTTCGGCGCAACCGGCCCATTGCCGACTCTCATATCGAGGTGGCAAACATCGCCGAGAAATTTGGAAGTCCGCCGATAAGCCGGGTTCTGTCGTGGGCAGTCATTCCTCTGGGCCCGCCGTTACCGACGGGCTCTAGCAGCCTACCCGGAAGCGACGCGAGCAACGTCATGGCTTCCCTATTTGGCCTTGCCCCGGATGGGGTTTGCCGTGCCGTCCGCATTACTGCGGCCGCGGTGAGCTCTTACCTCACCATTTCACCCTTGCCTGTGCCCTGCCTGGCCGAAACCCGACAAAGCCATCGGCGGTATCTTTCTGTTGCACTTTCCGTCGCCTTGGGTCACAGCTTGCGCTGCAACTTATAGCGCCCGGCCGTTAGCCGGCATCCTGCTCTGCGGGGCCCGGACTTTCCTCCATGAGCAAGTGCTCACAGCGACTGCCTGGCGGACTTCCGGACGAGATTTTAATCGAAGGACTGAGCGACAGCCAGCGTTGGGGACATGCGTCCCGATTCCGCCCACTCCGCAACGCGCCTGCCTCAGCCCGCCCGTTGCGCCGCGTGCCTGCCTGCCCGCCGCCCGCTGAACAGGCAATCGGCGAGCGACAATCCGCTGATGTAAGTGTGCGCACACAGGCCGACGGCGTTGCGGCCGGCGGCATAGAGGTTGGGGATCGGGCTGCCGGCAACATCGAGCACCAGGCCGCTTTCTTCGTTGACGCTGAGGCCGCCGAGGGTCAACGTCGGGCAGGGAAATTTCGAGCCGATGCCGATGTCGATCGCATAGCAGGGGCCTGCATCTCCCCCCCCGATGGCCACGCGGTACTTGTCGGTCTTGGCGTATTCGTCGGGCTGACCGTCGGCGATGCGCTGATTGTAGGCGCGCAGCGTCTTTCCCAGCGCGTCGGCCGGCACGCCGATCCTGCGCGCGAGCTCGGCGGTGGTCGCGGCCTTCTGCGTGCAACGGACGATGTACATCAGGGCCATCAGCTTCTGCACCAGCGCCAGCGTGTTGTCGCTGCGCAGTTGGGCCCAGGCTTCGTCCATCAGCGGCTTGTCGAGAATCAGCCAGCCGCGCCCGCCGCTCTGCTCCAGCATGACGTCGGCCACCGTGGCGCCGTAAAGCGCTTCGTTGCACAGGCGCTGGGCCTGCGTGCCGATGGCGATGGCCTTGAGCCAGGCATGCGGCGGCGCGTAGAAGCGCCAGTAAGTGAGGCGGTCGATGCGGCCCGTCGCCGCGCCGCGCGTGAGGCCGAGGCGAATGCCGCTGCCGTTGCAATCCTCGCCGAGGGCGTGCGGCGTGAGCATCGGCGCGCCCGTCGCCTGTTCGACCATGGCCCGGTTGAAAACGAAGCCGCCGGCACTCAGCACCACGCCGCGTTTCACGCGCACGGTCTGCTCGCGATCGAAAACCCTGAAGAGCTCTGCCAGCCAGCGCAGCGGCGCCCCCGTGCGCGGCATGCCGATGTTGAGCTTGCTCGCCGCCCAGTGCAACGCGCTGCGCAGGGCTTTCAGCGGCCCGCGCTGCGGCCCCAGCCGGTAGACCACGCCGATGAGATTGTTCCGCTCGTCCACGACCAGCCGCTGCACTTCGGCATAGCATTGCAGTTCGATGTTCGGGTGGCGTCGCATGGCCGCGAACAACGGGGACATCAGCGCGCCGCCGCCGAAGTAGCCGCCGCCTTGCGTGACGTGGCCGCGCGCCGCCGGCGTGGTGTTGGCGTTGTAGGGAGCGTAAGCTTCATTGCCGGAGTGGTACAGCCCCCAGGCGCCCCCCGGAAAGGAGTTCTTTTCCTTGTAGTAGCGGCTGCCGAAGCGCACACCGTGGCTTTCCAGCCATTCTAGGTTGGCCACGCTGTCATCGCAGAAGCGGCGCAGCGTGGCATCCGTAACCACGCCGCCGACCTGAATGCGCAGGTATTCGTACATGTTGTCCGGCGTGTCCTCGATGCCGGCTTCCTGCTGCTGGCGCGTGCCGCCGCCCGCATAGACGACGCCGCCGGACAGGCGCGAAGCGCCGCCGCCGGACAGACGATCGAGCGCCAGCACATGGGTGCCATGGCTCGCCGCTTCCAACGCCGCAGCGGCACCGGCCAGCCCGAGACCGACGACGACGACATCGACCTCGCGATCCCAGGCGTACTGCCCGGGATCGGCGACGACGAGGGGCTCGGCAACAGGAACGTGGCGGTTGGCGCGGCTATCGAACTTCATGTCAGTCCCGGCTATCTATGATCAATCTGCATACAACAAGGCCGGTTGCGCGGGCTGCGCAGCCGGCCGTTTGCTTCCCGGATCACACAACGGCCTCTCCCATCCGTCGATCCGTCAATCCGGCAGAGCGATCTGCTGGCCGTTGCTGAACTGATAATCGCGGAAGACATGCTCGGCCGTCAGCAACTGGTAGTTGCCGTCGGCCAGTCGGCGCGTGGTGTCCTTGAGACGGTAGGTGTAATGGCCGCAGGTCCAGCAATCGAAGTTGCGCATGTGGGTGCACAGGCAGGTCTTGTCCTCTACCGACAGCGTCTTGGTATCCGGATTAGCTTCGAGCGCCTTGTAGTAGGCGGTGATGTAGGCGCAGTTGCCGCCTTCCAGCAGATAGCCGAAGGCTTCGCAGTTGGGGCGGATGCCCGAGCCGATCGCCGGGCAGTGCTTCAGCATGCGCATCGGATAGCCCGTGGGTGAAAGGGTATTCACCACGATGTCCTCTTCCCCGGCCTTGAAGTACTCCTGCTTGACGTCGGCCGGCAGGCCGCATTCCTCGGTGATGGTGAAGCGCGTCGATACCTGCACGGCGGCCGCGCCATTTTCCAGAAAGCCCACCGCATCGCCGCCGGTGAAAATGCCGCCCGCAGCGATCAGCGGGATGTTCAGTTCTTCCTTTTTCAGCCAGGCCTGTATTTCGGCGGTGATGGTGGCCAGGTCGTATTGCGCCCAGTCCATGCCGAAACCCAGGTGTCCGCCGGCCAGCGGCCCTTCGACGACGACATAGTCGGGAAGACGCTGCAGGCGCGCAGTCTTGCGCAGGAACAACTGCAGGGCGCGCAAGGAGGAAACGATGATGCCCAGCTTGGCATCGCGAAACCGCGGATGATCCTCGATCAAGGCGAAGGAACCCAGATGCAACCCAGCCGACAGGGTGATGCCCTCGACGCCGGCATCCAGCGCGGCCTTCAGACGCACTTGCAAGGTCTCGCGCGGCGCGTTCATGGTCAGCTTTTCCATGCAGTTCACGAACACCAGACCCGGCCCGCGCTTGGCTTCCATGGTCCGACCGACGTGCAGGCGCTGGGCTTCGGCCAGCTCGCCCAGGTCGAACTTCACTTCCGACTTGTCGGAATTGGCGACGTTGTGCTTGTAGCGCTTCAGCTTGTCGCGCACATAGTGGGTCTTGAAACGCCGGTCGGCGACGGTTGGCACCATGGCATCCGAGATATGGCCGACCCCGCCCAGGCGGGCGACTTCCAATGCCAGGGCGGCGGTCGAAATATCGACGCCCATGCCCCCGATCATGATCGGTACCAATTCATGCCGGCCGAACTGCAGGCGGAAATCATCTACTCGTTTCATTCGTGTCCTTGTGCCTTCAAGTCTCCGGCAACACCGAAGACCCGGCTTGGTGCAGCACGCTGCCGCCACGGGCCGGCCGACCCGGAAGATTGTTCAAACTTGCGGAGTGTACACTATGTACACTATTTGGTCCTATTCGACCTACTCGACCGTCACCGACTTGGCCAGATTGCGCGGCTTGTCCACATCCGTGCCCTTGACCAGGGCCACGTGGTAGGAGAGCAGTTGCAGCGGCACCACGTGCAGTACCGGCGAGAGCAATCCGTAATGCTCGGGCAGGCGCAGGATGTGCACGCCGGCGCTGGCTTCCACGGCGCTGTCGGCATCGGCAAATACATACAGCTCACCGCCGCGCGCACGCACTTCCTGCAGGTTGGACTTGAGTTTTTCCAGCAGATTGTCGTTGGGCGCCACGGAAATCACCGGCATCGACTCATCCACCAGGGCCAGCGGACCATGCTTGAGCTCGCCGGCCGGATAGCCTTCGGCATGGATGTAGGAGATTTCCTTAAGCTTCAGCGCGCCTTCCAGGGCGATCGGATAATGCAGGCCGCGACCGAGGAACAGGGCATGCTGCTTGCCGGCAAAGTCCTGCGCCCAGGCGGCGATGGCCGGCTCCAGTTCGAGCACGTGCTTGAGCGCCAGCGGCAGGTGGCGCAAGGCCGTCAGGCATTCGCTCTCGTCATTCGCCGCCAGGCGTCCCTGTTGCTTGGCCAGCGTGGCGGCGAGCAGAAACAGCGCGGCCAACTGGGTGGTGAAGGCCTTGGTCGAAGCCACGCCGATTTCCATGCCGGCGCGAGTCAGGAAGCGCAGCGCGCATTCGCGCACGATGGCCGATTCGGCGACATTGCAGATCGCCAGGGTGCGCGTCATGCCGCGCGTCTTGGCGTGCTTGAGCGCAGCCAGGGTATCGGCCGTCTCGCCGGATTGCGAAATCGCCACCACCAGTTGATCGGGATCGACCACCGAGACGCGATAGCGGTATTCGCTGGCGATTTCCACGCTGCAGGGAATGCCCGCCAGTTGCTCGATCCAGTAGCGCGCCACCAACCCGGAATGGTAGCTGGTGCCGCAGGCGAGGATCAGCACCGAGCGGGTGCTGGCGAGCGCTTCCGGCGCCGCGGCGCCAAAAAGGTTGGCGCTGAAGCTTCGGGTCGCCGCGCTGCCGAGCATTTCCAGGGTATTCGCCAGCGCCACCGGCTGCTCGAAGATTTCCTTCTGCATGTAGTGCTGGTAGTTGCCCAGCTCGACGGCATCGGCCGACAGCGCGCTTTCATGCCGGGCGCGCTCGACGGGCTGCCCCGCCTGATCGACGATGCGCTGGCCCGTCGGACCCAGTTCGGCCAGATCGCCGTCCTCCAGATAGATCATCGTCCGCGTGACCTGCAGCAGGGCCGAGGCATCGGAAGCGGCATACAGGCCATCGGCCGCGATCCCCAGCAGCAGCGGCGCGCCCTGGCGGGCGACGACGATGCCGTCCGAGCCTTCGCGCAGCACGGCGATGGCATAGGCGCCGATCAGCCGTTGCGTGGCCAGCCGCACGGCCGCGAGCAGATCGTGGCAGGAAGCCAGCAGGGAATTGATCAGATGGGCGATGACTTCGGTATCGGTTTCCGAAGTGAACACATAGCCGACGTCGGTGAGCTGGCTTTTCAGCTCGGCATGGTTCTCGATGATGCCGTTATGCACCACCGCCAGACCGCTGGAAACATGCGGATGCGCGTTGCCTTCCGAAGGCACGCCGTGAGTCGCCCAGCGCGTGTGGGCAATCCCGATGGAAGCACTCAGGCCATCGGCCTGCGCCGCCAGTTCAGCCACCCGGCCGACGCTGCGCAGCCGGGTCAGCTCGGGCTTGAGCACGGCCAGGCCGGCCGAGTCATAGCCGCGATACTCGAGCTTGCGCAAGCCTTCGATCAACACCGGAACGACGTTGCGCCGGGCGACGGCAGCGACGATTCCACACATGTCATGTCCCTTTCAACATTTGGGCCGTGCCGGCCCGCGCGTTCGCACCTTCCGGCCGACGCCAGGATGCCGCATTTCTGGTCAGCTTTTCTTGTTCTTCACCGGCCGTTTCCAACCGGGCACCGTGGCCTGACGCGCCCTGGAAAGCGTCAGCGCATCGGCTTCGGCGTCCCTGGTCAGCGTCGTTCCCGCGCCCAGGGTGGCGCCGCGCCGCACGGTCACCGGCGCCACCAGCTGGCTGTCGGAGCCGATGAAGACATCATCCTCGATGATGGTGCGATGCTTGTTGGCGCCATCGTAATTGCAGGTGATGGTCCCGGCGCCGATATTCACCCGGCTGCCCACCGTGGCATCGCCCACATAGGCCAGGTGATTGGCCTTGGACTGGCTGGCGATGCTGCTGTTCTTCACTTCGACGAAGTTGCCGATATGCACTTCATCGGCCAGCGTGGTGCCGGGACGCAGGCGGGCATAGGGGCCGATCGCGTTATCCCTGCCGACGACGGCGGTATCGAGATGGCTGAACGCGGCAATGCGCGTGCCCGCCCCCACCGTGACATCCTTCAGCACGCAGTTGGGGCCGATCTCGACGGCATCGGCCAGTTCGACCCGGCCTTCGAACAGGCAGTTCGCGTCGATGAACACATCGCGTCCGCAAATGAGTTCGCCGCGCACGTCGATACGCGCCGGATCACACAGGCGCACGCCCTGCTCCAGCAATTGCGCGGCGATGTTGCGCTGATGAATGCGCTCCAGCGTCGCCAGTTGCGCCGGGCTGTTCACACCTTCCGTTTCCCAGGCATCCGCCGGCTGGGTCGAAGCGACGTTCAAGCCTTCGCCCACCGCCAGGCCGACGATGTCGGTCAGATAGTATTCGCCCTGGGCATTGGCGTTCCCCAGCGCCGGAAGCCAGCGCATCAGCGCCGCCGTCGAGGCGAGCAGGATGCCGGTATTGATTTCGCAAATCCGGCGCTCGTCGGGCGTGGCATCCTTGTCTTCGACGATGCGCTGGATCGCCCCGTCGGCAGCGCGGACGATGCGGCCATAGCCTTGCGGCTGCGCCAGCTCGGCAGTGAGCAGGGCCAGCCCGCCGCCATGGGACTGCGCCGCTGCGATCAGCCGCTGCAGGGTCTGGCTGCGGATCAGCGGCACATCGCCATACAGCACCAGCGTCGGCCGGGTCGGATCGAGGCAGGGCAGCGCCTGGAGCACGGCATGGCCGGTGCCCAATTGCTGCTCCTGCCTGACCCAGGTCAGGTCGGCAGCCGCCAGACGCTGGCGCACCCGTTCGCCGCCATGGCCATGCACCACGCAGATCGTCGTCGGCTTGAGCGCGCGGGCCGTGTCGATGACGTGGGCCAGCAGCGGCTTGCCGGCCAGTGGGTGCAGTACCTTGGGCAGCTCGGAACGCATGCGCTTGCCCTGTCCGGCGGCGAGGATGACGATGTTCATGAAAATCTTCCGGATGAACTGTGAAGTTGAACTGGGCTCAGATTTCACCGACGGCAAACAGCCGGCGATGCTCGCGGATGGCGTAGCGATCCGTCATGCCGGCGATGTAATCGGCCACGGCGCGCGCGCGGTGCCCTTCGGCCATCTGCCGGTATTGCGGCGGCAGCAGGGACGGCGTCGCCATGAAGGCGGCAAACAGATCGGTGATGATGCGCCGCGCCTTGTAGGTCATGCGCAGCACCTGGTAGTGGTGGTACAGATGGTCGCGCAGAAAGACTTTCAGCGCCTGCTGCAATGCATGCATCCGGCTGCTGTAGGCCACCAGCGGCGCGGCCGCCTGCACTTCGGCCAGGCTCCGCGGTGTCACGCGGGCCAGGTTTTCGCGCGTCGTGCGGATCAGGTCGACGACCTGGGCATTGATCATGCGGCGTATCGTTTCGTGAATGAAGCGCCGGCCGGCAATCTGCGGATATTCCCGCCGCACCTGAGCGGCATGCTCGGCATAGGCCTCGACCTCGGCCAGTTGCTCCAGCGTCAGCAGACCCGAGCGCAGGCCATCGTCGATATCGTGATTGTTGTAGGCGATGGCATCGGCCAGATTGCAGATCTGCGCTTCCAGCGAGGGCCGCCGGTCGTCGAGGAAGCGTTGCGCCACCGCGCCCAGTTCGCGCGCCCGCACCTTGGAACAATGCTTGAGGATGCCCTCGCGCGTCTCGAAGCACAGATTCAGGCCATCGAAAGCGGCGTAGTTCTCCTCCAGCACGTCGACGATGCGCAGGCTCTGCAGATTGTGCTCGAAGCCGCCATGCTCGCCCGCCATGCACTCGTTCAGGGCTTCCTGGCCGGCATGGCCGAACGGCGTGTGGCCCAGATCGTGCGCCAGGGCGATGGCCTCGGTCAGATCCTCATTGACCTGCAGAACGCGGGCAATGCCGCGGGCGATCTGCGCGACTTCCAGGCTGTGCGTCAGGCGCGTGCGGAACAGGTCGCCTTCATGATTGACGAAAACCTGGGTCTTGTACTCCAGCCGCCGGAAGGCCGTGGAATGCACGATGCGGTCGCGGTCGCGCTGGAACTCGCTGCGCGCTTCCGGCGCCGGCTCGGGATGCCGCCGCCCGCGCGAGTTGGCCGCGCTGACGGCATACGGCGCCAGCCGTTCGTCAGGCACAGCAGGCCTCGATGGCGGCGACGATGTCCGCGCGCGGCGCATCGGCATGGGTGACAGCCTCGCCGATCCGCTTCAGCAGCACCAGCCGCAGCTTGCCGGCGATGACTTTCTTGTCGTGCCCCATCAGTTCCAGATAGCGTTCGGCGCCCAGCGCGGCACCGCGCACCGGCAGGCCGGCGCGCGCCAGCAGACGGCGCACCCGTTCGACCTCATCCGCATGCAGCCAACCCAGACGGCGCGACAATTCGGCCGCCATCACGGTACCGGCGGCCACCGCCTCGCCATGCAGCCACTGGCCATAACCCAGCCCGGTCTCGATGGCATGGCCGAAAGTGTGGCCCAGATTCAGCAGCGCCCGGCCGCCTTCGCTGGCGGTTTCCAGCTCGTCGGCGGCGACGACTTCGGCCTTGTTCCGGCAGGAGCGTTCGATGGCATGCGCCAGCGCGGCGCCATCGCGCGCCACCAGCGCCTCCATGTGCGCTTCCAGCCATTCGAGGAACGGCAGGTCGCGGATCAAGCCATATTTGACGACTTCGGCCAGGCCAGCCGCCAGCTCGCGCGCCGGCAGGGTCTGCAGCGTATCGGTATCGGCCAGCACCAGTTGCGGTTGCCAGAACGCGCCGATCATGTTCTTGCCGCGAGGATGGTTGATGCCGGTCTTGCCGCCGACCGAGGAATCGACCTGGGCCAGCAGCGTCGTCGGCACCTGGATGAAAGGCACGCCACGCTGATAGCTGGCGGCGGCAAAGCCGCACAGATCGCCGATCACCCCGCCGCCGAGCGCGATCAGCGTGGTGCCGCGATCGCAGCGTTCGGCGAGCAGGCGATCGAAGATCCGGTTGAGCGTTTCCCAGTTCTTGTAGGCTTCGCCATCGGGCAGGATGATCTCGGCCACGGCAACACCTGCCGCCCGCAAGGGCGCGGCGAGCTTGTCCAGATACAGCGGCGCCACCGTCTCGTTGCTGACGATGGCCACCCGCGGCGTGCGCAGGTGGGGCGTGACGAGTGCCGCCTGGGACAGCAGGCCGCCGCCGATATGGATGGGGTAGCTGCGCGTCCCCAGGCTGACGTTCAGGCTGCGCATCGGCTGCGGACCTCATGTTCTATCAGTTTCACCATGTGCTGCGATCCGCCGCTGCTCTCGACGACGATATCGGCCACCGCGCGATACAGCGGATCGCGCTGGTCGTACAGTTCCTGCAGGCGCGCCAGCGGATCGGCCACCTTCAGCAGCGGACGGTTGTGATCATGCCGCGTGCGCTCATGCAGCAGCCGTGGCGGCACACACAGATAAACCACCAGGCCGCTGTTCGACAGGGCGATGCGATTGGCCGGATCGAGCACCGCGCCGCCGCCGGTCGCCACCACCAGGCCCGTCTCGGCGGCCAGCTCGGCAATCACCTGCGCCTCGCGCCGGCGAAAACCGCTCTCGCCCTCGATTTCGAAAATCGTCGGAATGCTGACGCCGGTGCGCGCCACGATCTCGTGATCGGCGTCGACGAAGCGCCGCCCCAGCCGCTTGGCGAGCTGGCGTCCGACGGTGGTCTTGCCGGCCCCCATGAGGCCGACGAGGTAGAGATTGCTGGCGTTCACCCCGCCATTCTAACGTGTAAGCCATGGCGATAGCCTCTCTCTGCCGGCAGCAACGGGGCAAACAGGCCGGCCTGCGGCAGCACGCGACAGAATGCCGTCATGATGAAATTTCGATTCACAGAAGAACGCAAGCAGTGAATAATCGGTATCCCATCACTTACTCCCTGGAGCCCGACCATGACTTTGCGCGCCCTGGTTTTTGATGTCGACGGCACGCTCGCCAACACCGAACGCGACGGACACCGTCCCGCCTTCAACGCCGCCTTCGCCGAAGTCGGCCTGCCCTGGCACTGGGACGAAGCCTTCTACGGCAAGCTGCTGAATGTCGCCGGCGGTCGCGAGCGCATACGCCACTATGCCGAACAGTTCGATCCAGCCACCTTCCAGCGTCCGGACTTCGATGCGCTGCTCGACCGCATCCATGCCATCAAGACCAGCAACTACCAGCGTCTGCTGGAAGCCGGCGCCATTCCCTTGCGCGCCGACATCGGCCAACTGATCTGCGATGCCCGCACCGAAGGCCTGCGGCTGGCGATTGCCTCCAGCTCGACGGCGCAGAACATCGTCAGCCTGCTGCGCGCCAATCTGGGGCCGCAAGCCGACAAGTGGTTCGAGGTCATCGCCGCGGGCGACGTCGTCACGGCAAAGAAACCGGCGCCCGACCTCTATCAGTGGACGCTGGCTTCCCTCGGCCTGCCGGCACGCGACTGCCTGGCCATCGAGGATTCGGCACACGGCCTGGCCGCCAGCCTGGCCGCCGGCATCCCGACCGTCATCACCATCAGCGACTACACGCTCAATGAGGACTTCGCCGGCGCGCGCATGGTTCTGGCGCCACACGAACAGCTCACGCTGGAGCGTCTGCGCACCTGGCACGCGGACGTGCAATAGCCGAATGGTTGATGGTTGAATGATCGGATACCCGGATAGCCACACTCCCCGCATTCGATCCAC
The DNA here is from genome assembly GCF_900174485.1 of Sterolibacterium denitrificans. Lineage (NCBI taxonomy): Bacteria > Pseudomonadati > Pseudomonadota > Betaproteobacteria > Nitrosomonadales > Sterolibacteriaceae > Sterolibacterium > Sterolibacterium denitrificans. Next base: position 47,446 of record NZ_LT837803.1, read on the forward strand.
ACCCGAATGACATGACGCCTCAAGATACCGCCGCCGAACTCGCCAGCGCCGCGCCCATCTTCATCCTCGGCAATGGCCGCTCGGGAACGACGCTGATGCGCTTCATGCTCAACGCCCATCCCGACATCCATATCAGCGAAGAGATCTGCTACCACTTCTGGCTGCGCAATTTCAGCGGCAGCTTCCGCCGGCGCCTCTACTGCTACTTTCATTCGTTCTCCTACGCCTGGCTGCGCATGGACCCGCAGGTGGTGCTGGACAAGCTGCCGGCCGAACTCGACTGGAAGGACTCGGCGCTGGTCTACCTGCGCATCCTGCAATGCAAGGCGGCGCAGTACGGCAAATCGCGCTATGGCGAAAAAGGTCCGCTGCTGACCGAGAGACTCGACCAACTGTTCCGTGAATATCCCCGTGCCCGCGTCATCCACATGGTGCGCGACCCGCGCGCCGTGGTGTATTCGCACTTCACCATGCCCTGGTCGACCTCCAGTTTTCTTGGCGCCAATCTCATGGTGCATGCCAACATGCGCGCCATCGCCAGACATGGCGAACGCATCCTCGCAATCAGGCTGGAGGACCTGCTTGCCCAGCCGGAAACCACGCTGCGCAAGGTGCTCGACTTCGTCGGCGTCGAATGGAGCGACAACGTCCTGCGGCATGCCGAACATCTGCCGGAGAATGACGGCATCCCCTTCCCCTGGCTGATGGAAGCCTCGCGCCGGCCGAAACAAAAATCATTGAACTGGCAGGAAGCCATTCCGCCCGCCTGGATCCGCCTGACGGAAACCATCAATCGCCAGGCCTTGTCCACCCATGGCTATGCGCCGCATCCCTTGCCGCATGAACCGGGCGTGCCGGCAAAAATTTGTGCGCTCATCGCCGACTTGCCGCAGCTCTTCCTGACCGGCTGGCGTTACATCCGCATGGTGGTACGCTTCATCCTGCTGTCGAAAACCGATGCGCGCGGCTTTCAGACGCTGCTGCACAGCCTCAACCCGGCCGCCTGGCAACGCCAGCCCGAGTGGAACAGCGACCTGCCCGCGCCGCCGGCCGTGCGCTCGCCCGAACGATTGCTGAAATGATTTCCCCCTACGGAGGTGCCTCATGACCGACTACCAAGCCATCGTTGCCGCGCCCGGCTTTGCCCTGGGCGTGCGCTGCAGCGCGGATGAAATCCTGGAGATCGAGTTTCTGCCGGCCTGCCAGGAAGTCAAGCCGCAAACCCTCCTGGCAAAAGAAGCCGTACGCCAGTTGCGTGCCTGGCTGAAAGACCCGCAATTCGAATTCACCCTGCCGCTGGCACCGGCCGGCACGCCGTTTCAGCGCAAGGTATGGGCGCAGATCAGCGCCATCCCCTGTGGCCAGACGCGCAGCTATGGCGATCTGGCCGAGCGCATCGGCAGTGCGCCGCGTGCCGTCGGCGGCGCCTGCGGCGCCAATCCCTATCCGCTGGTCGTGCCCTGTCATCGCGTCGTCGCCAGGGATGGTGGACTGGGCGGCTTCAATCGCGAACGCGGCGGGCTACTGCTCGACATCAAGCGCTGGCTGCTGGCGCACGAAGGCATGCGCCAGCAATGACCCCGTCGGCAGCGGATGCCGCACTGCTCGACCAGTTCACCGATACGCTCTGGCTCGAGGATGGGCTGGCAAAGAACACCCTGGCCGCCTATCGCAGCGACCTGGCGTTGTTTGCCGGCTGGCTGGCAGCGCAGGAAAGCAATCTGCTTGCGGTTGCCGAAGACGACATCCGCGCCTATCTCGCCAGCCTGCACCGGAACCCCGCGCGCCCTCCGCCCAGGCCGGCCAGCCAGCGCCGCCTGCACGCCGCGCTGCGGCGCTTCTACCGTTTCCTGCTGACCCAGGGACGCATCCTGCATGACCCGATGCTCAACATCGAGCAGCCCCGCTTGCCGCAACGTTTTCCCAAGACGCTGGGCGAGATCGACGTCGAAGCCCTGCTCGCCGCGCCCGACACGGACACTGCGCTGGGGCTGCGCGATCGCGCCATGCTGGAACTGCTCTACGCCAGCGGCCTGCGCGTCAGCGAGCTGGTGAATGTGAAGCTCTTCGAGCTGAATCTCGACGAAGGCGTGGTGCGCGTGCGCGGCAAGGGAGACAAGATGCGCCTGGTGCCGCTCGGCGAGGTCGCCGCCGGCTGGCTGACGCAATACCTGCAGGATGCGCGGCCGGCGCTGCTCAAGGGACGCGCCTGCGACGAAGTCTTCGTCGCCACGCGCAACCAGGGCCGCCGCGACAAGCCGGCCGGCGGCATGAGCCGGCAGATGTTCTGGACGCTGGTCAAGCGCTACGCGCTGCAGGCCGGCATCCGCAAACCGATCTCGCCGCACGTGCTGCGCCACGCCTTCGCCACCCATCTGCTGAATCACGGCGCCGATCTGCGCGTCGTTCAGTTGCTGCTGGGTCACGCCGATATTTCAACGACGCAGATCTACACCCACGTCGCCCGCGAACGCCTCAAGCAACTGCACGAAAAGCATCACCCGCGCGGCTGACGCCATACACCCTGCGCCATCAGCTTGCGCCCTTGCTGCGCTCGATCTGCACGCCGACGCGGCGCACGCCTTTCATGATGCCCAGCTTGGCAATGGAGATCTTTACCCAGGGCGCGCCGAAGTCATCGAGCATCAGCGCGATGACGTATTCGCCGAGCGTCTCCAGCAGGTTGAAATGGCGCTCGGCAAGTTCCTGGCGGATGCGCTCGATCACCGCGTCGTAGCGGATGGTGTCGGCGATGTCGTCGTTCTTCGCCGCCGCATCGGGCACGCCGAAGGTCAGGCTGATTTCCAGCGTCTGCGCCGCCGCCCGCTCGCGCGGGAAAATGCCGACATGCGCGTCGACGCGCATGTCGTCGATGAAGATGAAGTCCATGATGGCCAAATTCGTTAAAATTGCCGCTATTTTACTTTTGGACCTCGACCCATGGGTGGCGGCAGCATCGGTTCCCTGATTCCCGCGGCGTACCTGCCGCTGTTCTTCATCGTCGCCGGCTATCTGCTCGGCTCGCTGCCTTTCGCCATCATCACCACCCGACTGTTCGGCATGGCCGACCCGCGCAGCTACGGCTCGGGCAATCCGGGCGCGACCAACGTGCTGCGTTCGGGCAACAAGCTCGCCGCCGTATTGACGCTGCTCGGCGATGCCGTCAAAGGCTGGCTGGCGGTGTGGCTGGCGCAGCACTTCGGCGCCGAGGCCGCCAACCCGACGACCATCGCCGCGGTCGGCTTCGCCGCCCTGCTCGGCCATGTTTTCCCGGTCTTCATCGGCTTCAAGGGCGGCAAGGGCGTGGCCACCGCCGCCGGCGTCTTCCTCGGCTTCAGCGGTCTGCTGGCGCTGGCCTGCATCGGCGTCTGGCTGGCCGTTGCCGTGATCACGCGCTATTCCTCGCTGGCGGCCATCTGCGCAGCGCTGGCCGCGCCCCTGTTCGGCTGGTGGCTGCTCGACGTGCCGCAGGCCGTGGCATTGGCCGGCATGAGCCTGCTGGTGATCTGGCGCCATCAGCAGAATATCCGCAACCTGCTGGCCGGCACCGAAAGCCGCATCGGCAGGAAAAAACCGGCCTAGCCCGGCTGCAGCAGTTCCTGCAACGGCCAGCGCGGGCGAACCGAAAACACGCCGGAACACGCCGGCTCGGCGCCGGCCAGCAAGCGCTGGGCACCGCAGAAAGCGATCATCGCGCCGTTGTCGGTGCACAGTTCCAGCTCGGGGTAATACACCCGTACCCCGGCCTGAGCGGCGGCGGCGTTCAATTGCTCGCGCAGGCGCAGATTGGCGCCGACGCCGCCGGCGACGACGAGCCGTTTCATGCCGCTGGCGCGCACGGCAGCCATGGCCTTGGCGGCCAGCACTTCGCTCACCGCCTCCTGAAACTCCGCCGCCAGATCGGCGCGGGCGGCATCATCGAGTGTCTGTTTGCGCACCGCCGTCAGCACGGCCGTCTTCAATCCGGAAAAGCTGAAATCGAAATCGCCGCTGTGCAGCATCGGCCGGGGCAGCTTGAAGCGGCCTGGGCGTCCCCGCGCGGCAAGGCGCGCCAGTTGCGGGCCGCCGGGATAGCCGAGCCCCAGCAGCTTGGCGGTTTTGTCGAAGGCTTCGCCGGCCGCATCGTCGAGCGATTCGCCGAGCAATTCATAGGCGCCGACGCCGGTCACGCGCATCAGTTGGGTATGGCCGCCGGAGACCAGCAAGGCGATGAAGGGAAACGCCGGCGGATCGGCCGACAGCAGCGGCGAGAGCAGATGACCTTCGAGGTGATGCACCGGCAGCGCCGGTATGCCGCGCGCCACGGCCAGCGAGGCGGCGAAACTGGCGCCGACCAGCAGCGCGCCGGCCAACCCCGGCCCCGCCGTATAGGCCACGGCATCGACCTCGGCCAGCGTGGTCTGCGCCTGTTCGAGCACCTTGCGCAGCAAGGGCACCAGCCGGCGGATGTGGTCGCGCGATGCCAGTTCCGGCACCACGCCGCCGTAAGCCTCGTGCATGGTCACCTGGGTATGCACGGCATGGCCGCGCAGGCCGCGTTCGGTGTCGTAGAGCGCGACGCCGGTTTCGTCGCAGGAGGATTCGATACCGAGGACTTTCATCCGGCCATTTTACCTGCCGCGCCAGGCCGGACGCTCACTCACCGGCGCATTCGCGAGTCTTGGCGACCCTGACCCGCCAGACCTCGGGGCCGCTTTCCAGATACTCCCAACTGAAGGGAATATTGCTCTCGGCTTCGATCTGGTAGTACAGCGGCTTGGGATCATGATCATTGATGAACACGAAAGCCTGACCCGGCTGCAATCCGGCAAAGGCGCCGAAGAAGATGTCATGGCGCTCGGCCGGGCCATGCGCGCGGACATCGTATTCGGCGACGATCCGCAGCGCTTCCCGGCTGGCCTGCTGCGCCTGCTTGAGGATATGGGCGACATAGTTGCCCGCCTCGTCCTGCCGCACCGTCCACACATGCTGGCCGGCAAATTTCTGCTTGAAGATAGCCAGAATGTCGTCCGGCTCGCTGGTCGCGATGAGTTCCATGGTATCGCCCTCTTCCATCATGCCGTAGCGATGGAAGACCACATGCTTCCGATCCCCGGCAGCGATCTTGCGCAAATCCATCAGGGTCGAAATATCGGTGAATTCACGGCCCTGGGAAGCTTCCAGCCGGGTCACCCGCACCTGCCAGTCGATGCCGCCCCGCTTCAGGTAATCCCAGCCCACCACATCGCCGTGGATGGAACGGAACTCGTAATACAGGGGCAGGGGATCATGATCATTGATGAAACAGAAACTCTCGCCCACCGGCAATTCGGCGAACATCCCGAGCAGCATCCTGTGGCGCTCGATCGGCACGAAGACGCGGACATCGAGCGCTTCGGCAACAGACTGGCTGGACATGGCAGAATCCATTCACGATAAAGATGTATAAATAATAGTTCTTAAGTGACAACCGTGCAAACCTGTCTTGCAGGAATCCCCTTGTAAGAATCCTTGCGGGAATAAATACCCACAAGCCCCTCGACTGCCAGAAAAAACATGGTTATAATGGCCAGCTTTCCGCTCCGATTAGGAAGTTACGACACATGCCTGGTATCCGCGTCAAAGAAAACGAGCCGTTCGAGGTCGCCATCCGCCGCTTCAAGCGCACCATCGAAAAGACGGGCGTCCTGACCGAGTTGCGCTCGCGCGAGTTTTACGAGAAGCCCACCTCCGAGCGCAAGCGCAAGCTGGCGGCCGCCGTCAAGCGCCACCACAAGCGCATTCGCAGCCAGATGCTGCCGCCGAAGCTTTACTGAGCCGAACCGGACCGTACCGCTGCTTCTCCGATCGCCGGCACCGCGCAAGCGCTGCCGGCTTTCGTGTTCTCAAGCGCTGACTGTTTTCATCTTTCTCACATTCCTGTGATTTCGATCGAGGAGTCCGTATGTCGCTCAAGGAACGCATCAACGAAGACATGAAATCCGCCATGCGCGCTCGCGAATCCGCGCGCCTTGGCGCGATCCGCCTGCTGCTGGCCGCCATCAAGCAGAAGGAAGTCGACGAACGCATCGAGCTCGACGACGGCGCAATCATTGCCGTGATCGACAAGATGCTCAAGCAACGCAAGGACTCCATCGAGCAATACCGCAAGGCCAACCGCCAGGATCTGGTCGATGCCGAACAGTTCGAAGCCGACCTGCTGACCACCTACATGCCGCAAGCCCTGTCGGCCGGCGAAATCGACGCCATCGTCACCGCCGCCATTGCCGCCAGCGGCGCGCACACCATGCAGGACATGGGCAAGGTGATGGCCATCGCCAAACCTCAACTGGCCGGCCGCGCCGACATGGGGGCGGTCTCCGCGCTGATCAAGGCCCGGCTGACGGCCTGAGCCGAGCGCCACGCTGGCCGTCGGCTGCGATGATCCCGGATTCCTTCATCCAGGAACTGCTCGCCCGCATCGACGTGGTCGATGTCGTCGAGCGCCATGTCCCGCTGAAAAAGGCGGGCGCCAACTACAGCGCCTGCTGCCCGTTCCATTCCGAAAAAACGCCCTCCTTCACCGTCAGCCCGAGCAAACAGTTCTATCACTGCTTCGGTTGCGGCGCGCACGGCAGCGCCATCGGCTTCCTGATGGAATACTCGGGACTGGGTTTCGTCGATGCCGTCGAAGAACTGGCCGCCAGCGTCGGTCTCAAGGTGCCGCAGCAAGCCGCCGCCCAGCGGCATGACGCGCACAAAATCGCCCCATTGACCGACTACATGGCGCGCGCGGCGAAATACTACCGCGAGCAGTTGAAAGCCAGCCCACGCGCCATCGATTACCTCAGGAAGCGTGGGCTCTCCGGCGAGATCGCCGCGCGCTACGGCCTCGGCTACGCCCCCGACGGTTGGCAGAACCTCGAAAGCATCTTTCCCGGCTACGGCAAGGCGCAAGAACCGGCCGAATGCGGCCTGGTCATCGACAACGAGCAGGGACGCCGCTACGACCGCTTCCGCGATCGCATCATGTTTCCCATCCTCGACCAGCGCGGCAACGTCATCGGCTTCGGTGGCCGCGTTCTCGACAAGGGCGAACCGAAATATCTCAACTCGCCGGAAACGCCGCTGTTCGAGAAAGGCCGCGAACTGTACGGCCTGCCGCAGGCACGCAAGGCGATACGCGAAGCGAATGCGGCCATCGTCGTCGAAGGCTACATGGACGTGGTCGGGCTGGCGCAACTCGGCGTGGAAAACGTGGTGGCCTCGCTGGGCACGGCAACCACCGGCATGCACCTGCAAAAGCTGTTCAAGCTGACCGATCGCATCGTCTTCTGCTTCGACCGCGATGCCGCCGGCGACAAGGCCGCCTGGCGCGCCATGGAAATCGGCCTGGAACATCTCGCCGACAACAAGAGCATCGAGATCCTGCAAATGCCCGGCAATCAGGACCCGGACGAATTCATCCGCGAGCACGGCAAGGACGCCTTCCTCGCTCAGGCACGCAGCGCAACAAGGCTCAGCGAGTTCATGGTCAAGCAGCTCGAACGCCAGACCAAGCCGTACACCGCCGAAGGACGCGCCCAGTTGATCCACGCCGCCAAGCCGCTGTTGCAGCGGGTAAGCGCCCCGGTATTGCGCGTCCAGCTGACCAAGGCCATCGCCGATCTCGCCCAGCTCAGCCAGTCCGAGGTGGAGGCGGCCTGCGAACTCAAGCCGCTCAGTCTGCGGCGCAGCGCCCCGCCACGCGCGACCCAACGGCCGGCGGCGCGTTCGATCGAACACCAGTTGCTGGAAAACATTCTGCATCATCCGCTGCGGGCAACCCGGCTGCCCCTGGACCTGGTTGCCGGCAACACGCCCGAGGAAGCCGCGCTACGTGCCATCGCCGACGCCATCGATCACGGCGAACTGCTGGTGAGCAGTGGCCCGGGCGCTGCCCAGATGGGCATGCTAATCGAATATTTCCGCGGCAGCGAGCATGAGGCGACCCTGACCCAGTACGTCAGCGCGCTGGCAAGCGGCGGGATCGACGAACAGGCCGGCGCCAGCGCCGGAGAAGCGATGGAAATCGAATTCAACGACGCGCTGGAGCGCTTGCGTCAGGCGCATCTGACGCGGGAAATCGCCATGCTGACGCACAAGGAACGCAACGGCGGCCTGTCAGTCGAAGAAAGACGCCTGTTTGCCGACCTGCTGGCGCAGAAAAACGCCGCCGCAGCAAAACCCCGTCAAAGGGGCTAAGTTAATGTATAATCTCCGGTTTTCCAAAATCTGTGCTGGTCAATGCCGACCTGGGCGCGCGCCCGTTCCGAGCATCCGGCAGTGAGGACATAATGGCCAAGGAAACAGCAAAATCCACCAAGACAGCCGCCAAGAAAACCGCTGTCAAGGAAAAGGAAAAAGTTCTGGCGAAAGCTGCTTCCAAGCAGAAGCCCGCGCCCAATGCCGCCGCCAAATCCGCCAAACCCGCAAAGCCTGCGAAGGTTGCGGCGGTCGAAACGCCCGTGGACACCGCCGCCACTCCCAGGCCGGCAGCGGACAAAGGCAAAAAGTCCTCCGGCAAGCGCGGCAAGGACAAGCTCATGCTGTCCTTGCCCTCCGTGGCGCCACTCGATCTGGATGCCCGCCGCACCCGTCTGAAGAGCCTGATCACCCTCGGCAAGGAACGCGGTTATCTGACCTATGCCGAAATCAACGACCACCTGCCCGACGATATGATCGACGCCGAGCAGATCGAGTCGATCATCAGCACCTTCAACGACATGGGCGTGCAGGTTTACGACGAGGCGCCCGATGCCGAAACCCTGCTGCTGACCGAAGCCACGCCGGCCGTCGTCGATGCCGCCGAAGTCGAGGAGCAGGCCGAACAAGCGCTGTCCACCGTCGACTCCGAGTTCGGCCGCACCACCGACCCGGTACGCATGTACATGCGCGAGATGGGCACGGTCGAACTGCTCACCCGCGAAGGCGAAATCGAAATCGCCAAGCGCATCGAGGACGGCCTCAAGCACATGATCATGGCCATTTCGGCTTGTCCGACGACCATTGCCGAGATCATCGACATGGCCGGCAAAGTGGCGCGTGATGAAATCCGCATCGATGAACTGATCGACGGCCTGATCGACCCGAACCAGCCGGACGATTTCGACGCCATGAGCGACGACGAAGACATGGCTGGCGACATCGACGACGACGACGATGGCGGCACAGCCATCGCCGCAGCACTCTCCAAGCTCAAGGAAGACGCGCTGGAACGCTTTACCGTCATCGTGCATCTCTACGAGAAGATGCGCACCGCGCTGATCAAGAAAGGTTCGCAGGACCGCACCTATCTCAAGCTGCGCCAGCAGATCACCAATGAGCTGATGAACATCCGCTTCACCGCCAAGTCCACCGAGCGCCTGTGCGACTCGGTGCGCAACATGGTCGAGGACATCCGCAAGCATGAGCGCAAGATCCTGCAACTGTGCGTAGACAAATCGCACATGCCGCGCCAGCACTTCATCAAGGTATTTCCCGGCAACGAAACCAACCTCGAATGGCTGAAACAGGAAATCTCCTCCTCGAAATCCTACGGCAGCCAACTGATGCGCGCCGCCCCGGCGATCATCGAAGAACAGCAAAAGCTCATCGAACTGCAGGCGCGCGTCGGTCTGCCGCTCAAGGAACTCAAGGACATCAACAAGCAGATGACCACCGGCGAAGCCAAGTCGCGCCGCGCCAAGCGCGAAATGACCGAAGCCAACCTGCGCCTGGTGATTTCCATCGCCAAGAAATACACCAACCGCGGCCTGCAGTTCCTCGACCTGATCCAGGAAGGCAACATCGGCCTGATGAAGGCGGTCGACAAATTCGAATACCGCCGCGGCTACAAATTCTCGACCTACGCCACCTGGTGGATCCGCCAGGCCATCACCCGCTCGATCGCCGACCAGGCGCGCACCATCCGCATTCCGGTGCATATGATCGAAACCATCAACAAGATGAACCGCATCAGCCGTCAGATCCTTCAGGAAACCGGCTCCGAGCCCGATCCGGCCACGCTGGCGATCAAGATGGAAATGCCGGAGGACAAGATCCGCAAGATCCTCAAGATCAGCAAGGAACCGATCTCGATGGAAACGCCGATCGGTGACGACGACGATTCCCACCTCGGCGATTTCATCGAGGACGCCGTCACCCTGGCTCCGGCCGAGGCGGCGATGTACACCGGCCTGCGCGAAGTCACCAAGGACATCCTCGACAGCCTCACCCCACGCGAAGCCAAGGTACTGCGCATGCGCTTCGGCATCGAAATGAACACCGACCACACGCTGGAAGAAGTCGGCAAGCAGTTCGACGTCACCCGCGAGCGCATCCGCCAGATCGAGGCCAAGGCCCTGCGCAAGCTGCGCCACCCGACGCGCTCGGAAAAACTGCGCAGCTTCCTCGACTCCGAAACCTGAACCCGCAAAATCACCGGGCCCGTAGCTCAGTTGGTTAGAGCAGAGGACTCATAATCCTTTGGTCCACGGTTCAAGTCCGTGCGGGCCCACCAATATTCAAGAAGCCAGCCTCGCGCTGGCTTTTTCTTTATCTGCCGCAGACTCCACTGGCTAGCTCATCGCCTTCAATTCCTTGATGGTGCCACCGCATCCGATTCGGACATCTTGTCACAAGACCATAAAAAGACTACATTAAGCCCAGACTGAATCTGGAGTACTGTCATGCGCTATTCATCACAAGTCAAGCCGATCAGCTACCTCAAAGCCAACGCTGCCGAGGTTCTGGCGCACCTTGCGGAGCAACGTGAACCCATGGTCATCACCCAAAATGGTGAAGCCAAGGCTGTCCTGCAGGACGTCGCCTCGTTCGAAGAAACGCAGGAAACCCTGGCGCTGCTGAAAATCCTCGCACTCGGCAACCAGGATGTAACCGCAGGCAAGGTCAAACCCGTGGCCGACGTCGTTGCCCGCCTTCGCGCCAAGCGAGCCACAGTCTGATGGCTGGCGCACCGGCCAAATTCAAGGTACTGCTTACCAAGGGGGCAGAGCAGGACCTGGAGTCCATCCACGACTACATCTCCGAGTTCGACTGCGTGGCCAACGCCAACTACGTGTTGGATGCGCTGATGAACGTTGTGGAGAGCCTGTCGAAATTTCCGGAGCGTGGCAGCTACCCGAAGGAGTTGACCGGACTCGGCATCAAAGAATACCGCCAGACCTTCTTCAAGCCGTACCGTGTGATTTACCGCATCACAGGCAGCCAGGTCATCATCTACCTGATTATTGACGGGCGCCGTGATATGCAATCGGTACTGGCTCGGCGCTTGCTCGGCGCTTGACCCGCACCAGTGCTCATTGGCCCCAATAGCGAATAGTTTGGTTGCAATCCCGCACCACCAAACCAAAAACCCAACCCTCATCGGTTGAGTTTTTATTGCCTGTCGCGCCAGCGTTGGCCCGAGCTCCGATAGGATCTAGTGCTTCGCCATCGCTCCGTGGAGCTTTCGATCCATCGCTTGCGTACTTGTGAGCTTGTGGTTGTGGCAGACTCGCCGATTGCGCTAACATCCAGTCAGATCGCGCCTGATGAAGGTTTCCGGCATGTTTCCCGGCGCTGACGAGGACACGCTAGCGTATGAGTTCCACCCCGTTTGGACTGGATCTGCCGCAGTTGTCGGCAGATGCGCCGCCGCTCTTCACCGATGCGGCTTCCTGCCGCGACTGGATCGGCGGCATCGTTACAGAACAGGTGCACCAGACACAGGCGCTGTTGTTGCGGCAGTTGAATCTGCTCAACCGTTATGCCCTGCCGGCAACGGAGCGCTACGCGATACTCGATCTGCTGCGCGAATCGGTACATGCCGCAAATGAAGATGGCGCGCTGCGCTTCACGGCCCGGCCGCTGCCGCTGACGCCGCCGGAGCAGGCAGCCTTCGATACCTGCCAGACGCTCTGGCAGGCGCTGGAAATCGGCTACCTGCACTGCCTGCAGAAATTCACCGGCAACGCATCCGGCTCGGGCTCGAGCCACGCCAATTCCCGACAGATTGCCCAGGCAGCCGCGCGCGTCCTGGGCTGCCTGTCGGCTTCGTACATCGATGCCTGCCGGGCGGCGATCCTGCCGCCGCCGGGCTTCTGGGCACGGCTGCACCGGATTCATCATCTACTCGAACAACGGCAACTGACCCAACTGGGCATCGACGATCCGCAGCGCGAATCCCATCCGACCGGGGCAACGCTGACTGCGGCGAGCCTCTATGTCGAACTCTTGCTGCTGGCCGCCGCGCACCCGCTGGAGCTCGACCCGGCGCAGTTATCCCAGGTCGTTTACTGGAGCAGACTGTGGGCGCACAAGGTCACGCCGCTCGTCGCGCCACCCGCCGATCTGCGCACGCCGCCACTGGGTATCGACATTTCCGGCGATGCGGCCGGCGCCTTCAAATCGCATCCTGCCGTCGGCAGCAACCTGCGCTGGCTGAACATGGCGAACCTGCGCCTGACCATCAAGCAGACATCCGCCATCCTGGAACAAGGTGACACGCTGGAATCGCTCTGGCTCGACCAGGATGCGCCGACTTCATTCGGTCTGGTCCTGCTGCGCCAGGTCTATCAGGACTGGTGTCGCGGCGGGCGCGGCGGCAGCGGTAGAAAAACCACGGGCCACTGTCGGCTGATACCCGGTGTCGAAGCCATACACCAGCGCCTCGCCGCTACGGGAGCCGAGACGAATCACCCGGCCGAGGACTGGCAGAAGATCAGCGAACACGTCGCCCGCATCCATCTGCAACGGCCACTCAACCAGGCCGGCAGACGACTGACGCGCACGCAACTGGTGGCGGTGTGCATGAACGATGGCGACAGCCTGCTGATCGGCAAGCTGCAATGGATCGCCATCGGCAGCACGCGCGATGCGCTGCTTGCCGGCATCCACATCCTGCCCGGCCGGCCGACCGCCGTCACGCTGCAGTCCGACGACGTCGCGGTCGGCGGCGCGCAGGCAGAGGAACATCGCGGCTTTCTGCTGCCCGCCATCCCCAGTCTCGACGAACCCGCCAGCATCCTGCTGCCGCCACGCTGGTTCAGGCCGGGGCAGGCCATCCGCATCGAAGCCATGGACACCCTGGACGTGCCGGCCGGCAGCCGCAAGATCTACCTGCGTGATCGTCTCGACAATGGCGTGGATTTCGTACGCTGCACTTTCATCGACGCCTGACGTTCATTCGCCGATGAAGGCTGCCCGGTCCCGGCTGTAGCGCTCGACCAGTTCCCGCTCCAGCGGCTTTTCCGACGCCGTCTTGGGAATCTCGTCGACCGGCAGCAGGAAGCTGGGCACGAAATTGGGCTCCAGACCGGCGCGGCAGGTGCGGAACACCGCCGCCGGATCGAAGCTGGCGCGATCCACCGGCACGATGGCCGCCACCACGTCGCTCTCCCCCGGCGCACCCGAGGCCGCCGGCACGCCGAAGACGAACACGTCGTCGACCTGCGGATCCTCGGCGATGACCTTCTCGACGAAACCGGGGTTGATGAAGTCGCCGTTGTGGCGAATGCCGCCACCCTTGCGGTAATCGAAATACAGCCAACCATCGGCATCGGCATGACCCATGTCGCCGCTGCGGTTCCAGCCGTCGCGCAGCTTCTGCCGCGATGCTTCGGGATTGCCGTGGTAATCGACCTCCACCGAGAGCGGCCCGCCCTCCTCGGCGCAGCAACAGATTTCGCCGACCACGCCGGGCGCGCACTCGTTGCCCTGGTCATCGAGGATTTTCATGACGAAGCCGGGCATGGGTTTGCCGAAGGAACCGATCGGCCCGTCGCCCGGCCGCCTGAATGCCATGCCGCCGCCGTCGCTGGCGCCGTAGATTTCGAAGATATCGACACCGAAACGGCGCTCGAATGCCGCCCAGATGCCCGCCGGCATGCCGCCGCTGATGACCAGGCGCACCGGGTTGTCGGCGTCATCCGGCCTGGGCGGCTCGCTGTAGATGGCCGTGGCCATACCGCCGAGCAGCGAGAAACTGGTGCAACCGTAGTGGCGGCAGATGTCCCACAGCTTCGACTTGCTGAAGCGCCGGCTGATCACCGCCCGATAGCCGCCGAACAGCGCCGGACACAGCGCGGTGGCCTGGGCGTTGTTGTGGGTCAGCGACAAACCGGTATAGGGACGCTCGTCCTCGCCATAGCCGAACAGCGAGCCCATCAGCCCGGTACCGCCGAAGCGGCGGTTCTTGCCGACGATGCCCTTGGGGTTGCCGGTGGTGCCCGAGGTGTAGATGATCTGGATCGGGTCGTCGAGCGTGACCGCCACCGGTTCGACACGCGGCACGGGGGTGGCGAGGATGGGCGCGAGGGCCGCCACCTCTGGATAGTCGCCGAGCGCCGGCACGCCCGGCTCGCCCGAGGCCAGCGCCAGCACCCAGTCCACATCCGGCAACTGCCGGCGCGCAGCGCTGACTTCCGCCAGGCAGTAATCCGCGCAAATGATGCCGCGGCTGCCCGAGTCGCGCACCATGAAAGCCAGCTTGTCGGCCCTGGCCCTCGGGTCGACCGGCACGAAGACGGCCCCGCAGATGGAGGCGGCGATCATCGCTTCGACGAACTCGGGATGATTCTTCAGCATGATGACGAAGCGCTCACCCTTCTTCAGCCCCAACTGCATCAGGTGCGCGGCCAGGCGATTGGCATGCGTGTCGAGCTGGCGGTAAGTGCGCACTTCGTCGGGCGTGGCGCCGCCGTCGAGACTCAGATGCTCGAAAGTCAGCACGTCACGCTCGGGCATCTGCTCGGCGCGGATTTCGATCAGGTCGGCGAGGATGAATTCATTGCGGGTGTCTGGATCGCGCATGGGGACTCCTTGTCATTTCACCGTACGACGATAGTGATGTTCATGACCGCCGTCTCGTTGCCCAGGCTGCCGCCGCCGTTGTGGGCCAAACCCACGCGCGCGCCTTCGACCTGACGCTGGCCGGCGCGGCCCTGCAGTTGCCAGGTCAGCTCGGCGAGCTGGGCCACGCCGGTGGCACCGACCGGGTGGCCCTTGCGCAGCAGGCCGCCCGAGGGATTGACGGGGATGCGCCCGCCCAGGCGCGCATCCCCGGCCTCGACGAAGCGGCGCACGTCCTCCGCCTTGCACAGGCCGAGGTGCTCGTAAGTCAGCATTTCGGTGACCACCGAGGAATCGTGCAACTCGACCAGATCGAGATCGTCGGGGCCGACGCTGGCTTCGCGGTAGGCATCGGCGATCGACAGGCTGGTGACGTTTTCCGCCGCGCCGTCGGGATGCTCGAAGTAGGAATGCACCACCGACGAGACGATGCGCACCGGTTTCTGGATGCCCAGTTGCCGCGCCTTGCGCTCGCTGACGAGAATCGCCGCCGCGCCGCCGTCACCGAGCGGGCAAATCATCGGCCTTGTGAGCGGATCGACGATCACCGGCTGGGCCAGCACTTCCTCGACGGTCGTCGCTTTCTGGAACTGAGCGCGCGGATTGAGGCTGCCGTGAAAGGACGCCTTCTCGGTGATCATGGCGAAATGGCGGATGTCGGTGCCGTGCGCCGCCATGTACTCGCGCGCCAGGTTGCCGTAGAAGTCGGCGAACATCGAGCGATCCTTGCCCGAACCGGCCGACGCCTCGGCGCTTTGCCCGGCGGTCATCGCCGCCATGAACCTGTCGCGCTCCTCGACGTCGATGGCGCCGTTGAAGGCGCTGTAGCTGACCATCTTGTTCTCGTGGAACAGCTTCTCGAAGCCGACCACCAGCACCACGTCGTAATAACCGGCGGAGACCATCATCGCCGCCTGGTTCAGCGCGGTGGAGCCGCTGCCGCAGGCGTTCTCGATGTTGATGATGGGAAACTTGCCCAAGCCGATGGAACTCAGCACCACCTGACCGCGGATCGACTCCTGGCCGGTCACCAGCCCCGCCGCGCAGTTGCCGACGTAGGCCGCCTCGATTTCGCCGGGCTGGATGCCGGCATCGGCGATGGCTTCCAGTACCGGCTGACCACCCAGCCACTTGATGCTTTTATCCAGATGCTTGCCGAACGGCGTCATGCCGACGCCGGCGACGATGGCGTTCACGCGCATGGTAATGGCTCCCACAAAGATGATCGGGTATTCATGATTTCAGCATATGGTACGAACCTTCCGGCCCGGGTAAAGTGCACCGTCGATGAAGAGCGCGCTGGCGCGTCGTATCGTCGTACGTATCCGATTCGAACGACGCACGGACATTTGACCACTGGAGCGACGAACCCCCATGAATCCGACCACGATGTTGACCCCGGTTGCGCAAGACCTGTGGACCGCGCATCACCCCATGCGCCTGCTCGGCATGCCGATGACCGCGGCGATGACCGTGGTGCGGCTGGCGCATCGCCTTTGGATCCACTCGCCGATCCCCTTGCCGGCCGCATTGCGCGGCGAACTCGATGCGCTCGGCGCCGCAGCCTGGGCCGTCGCACCGAACCGCCATCACCATCTGTTCGCGCTGGATTTCCTCGCGGCGTACCCGGCCGCGCAATTGTTCATCGCTCCCCGGCTCGTCACCAAGGTGGCCGGACTGGCAGGGTTTCCGACGATTCCCACCGATGCCTCGGCACCGTGGCACGGCGCCATCGATGGGCTGCTCATCGAGGGCAACTCGGAAATGAGCGAAACGGTCTTCTTTCATCGCCCCTCGAAAAGCCTGATCGTCAGCGACCTCGGCGTGCATTTCGGCCCGTGGAATGCCGGCATGACCCAACTTTATGCGCGGCTCAACGGTTGCCACGGTCGTTTTGGGCAGACCCTGCTGCTGAAGCTGCCGTATCGCGACAAGGCGGCCGCGCGCGCATCGCTGCAGCGCGTGCTGGCCTGGGATTTCGAGCGCATCGTCCCGGCCCACGGCCCCGTCATCGAAAACGGCGCGCACGCGGCCTTCGAACAGGCCTTCGCCTGGCTGCTGCGCGGAAAATGACCGGCCGTTCGACATCGCCTGCCGCCGCGACGGCGTACGTCAAATCATCCCGCTGCGCGGCAGCTCGTACTTCACCCGCAGCGCCTCGATCTCTTCCTCGCGGCCCGGCAGCTTGGCCGGCACCTGGATCATGCGCTGCGCCTTGAGTTCCTCGACCACGGCCTCTGAGCGCGGGAAGGGATTATCGATGGCGTTGTATTGAAACAGCTCCTCGAACGGCAGGCGCGGCCGCTGGCCGCCGGCTTCGCGCGATTCGGCCGGATAGCCGACGGTCTGCGCGACGACGATGCGGCAGCTCTCGGGCAGGCCGAAGGCCTTTTCGACGCGCTGCCAGTTGGCCGAGCCCTGGCAGCAGCAGCCCAGCCCTTCGGCGATCGCCACCAGCGTGGCCTGGGCCACGGCCTGGCCGAGATCCATGTCGACGAGACCCGGCTGCTTGAGATTTTCCGAAGCGGCCGTCATGATCGGCACGAGCACGTCGTTGAGTTCATCGAAGCGGTCGGGCCCGTAGCCGAGCGCGCCGGCCTCGACGAGTTCGACCAGGCGCTGCGCGGCTTCGTCCATGGCGTTCTGCTCGATGTACCAGAGGATGACGATCGGCGCCTGCTGGATCTGGTAGCCGCCCACCGGCGAGGGCAGCGACTCGAGTTGCTCTTCGGTGGCCGTGGCGCGGTTCACCACCAGCGCGCGGGCGGCGTTGTTGTTGCCGAAGTGCGAAGCCAGGCGCGCGGCTTCGAGCATTTTCTGGATTTTTTCGATCTCCACCGGCCGGTCGGGATCGAGAAAGCGGAAAGAACGGCGGCTGCCGATGGCGTCGTAAAGTTCCATGTCGATGCTCCCTCAGAAATTGTTGGCGGCGGTCAGGCCCAGCATGTGATTCTCCCCATCCTCGATCAGCCCGGCGCGGGCGTCGCGGAAAATCTTTTCCAGCGGATACTCGCGGCACAGGCCATTGCCGCCGAACATCTGCAAGGCTTCGGAAGCGATTTCAAACGCGCTCTGCGTCACCAGCACCTTGGAGGCGGCGGCGTAGTGGAAGGGAATCATGCCCATGCGCTGGTAGTGCTGGATCGCCACCTGGCGGGCGAAGCTGCGCGCCGATTCGAGCTTCATGAACATGTTGAACAGCCGCGCCTTCACGCTCTGGTGTTCGATGATGGGCTTGCCGCCCTGCACGCGCTCCTTCGCATAGGCCAGCGCATGATCGAAGGCGGCGCGGGCCACGCCGACGAACTGCAGGCCCATCGCGGTGTTGGCATGGGCGAGAAAGCCGCCCAGCATCATCGCGTACATGTCGGGATCGTCGGCAAGGAAGAACCGCGCCGGCACGCGCACCTCGTCGAAGAAAATCTCGCCCTGGTTCAGCGTGCGCTGGCCGAGCTTGTCGAGCGGCTTGCCGCGCGTGATGCCGGGCAGGTCGAGCGGCAGCAGGAATACCGCGCCGCCGGCACGGCCGATCTTCGAATCCTCGTAGGTCGCGAAGATCATGCCGCAGCCGGCGATGGTGCCGCAGGACACCCAGGCGGCCTTCTGGCCGTTGAGGATGTAATCCTCGCCATCGCGCCGGCAGCGCAGATCGGCGCGCCCGGCCGGGTCGCGGAAACTGGCGTCGTTGAAAGCCACCATGTCGGAACCGTGATTCGGCTCGGTCAGCGCCAGGCAGAAAAACTCATCGCGCTGGGCGAAGAATTCCGCCAGATCCTCGCGTCCCATCTGGCGCGCCACCGATGCGCCCAGATTCCACAGCGAATAGGTGATCGACAAACCGACATCGCCCCAGCACAGTTCCTCGATGACCATCGCATGCATCAGCGCGCGCGCTTCGGGCGTCAGGTCGGGGCCGTAACAGTCGGGCGCGCCGACCAGGCCGATGGCCTTGAATTTCTCCAGCCCTTGCCACAAGGGCGAATCCTCGGCGATGACTGCCTCGGGCGTCATGCGATCGAGCTGCGCGGCGATCGGACGCATGACTTCAAGCGCGAAACGATGCGTGGTATCGCGCAATGCCAGCATTTCCTCGCTGATGCCGACATCCAGGTCGATGGTAGGGCTCATGGGAACTCCTCGATAGTGATGAACTACCGGGTCATTCAAGCAGGCTTCCCTCCGCGCGTCAATCAATCGATTGATTAATTGACAGGCCGGCGGCAATGGGCCTAAATACGGTCTGCATGCATCTCAGGCTCCAACCCGCAATGAACCGACTCACGACTGCGAAACCAATGAAAAAAGCCGGCCGCCCGATGGGCGCCGACGTCGCCGTGGCGACGCGCAAGAACATACTCGACGCCGCCACGCTGTGCTTCGCCGAACTCGGCTACGCCGCCGCCAGCAACCGGGAAATCGCCAAGCGCGCCGGCGTGACCAGCGGCTCGCTGTATCACTATTTCGATTCCAAGGCCGCGCTCTACCGCGCCGCCCTGCAGGATGCCAACCGGCTGCTGATCAATGCCTACCTGGACGCCGCGCGCGAGATTCCCGAGGCCAGCAGCGTGGATCAGCTCTGCCTGGGCCTGGAGCGCGCCTTCGCCGTGGCGCGCGGCCGGCCGGGCATGATGAACTTCGCCTCCGCCTCGGCGCTGGAAATCCAGCGCAACAAGGAACTCGACTGGCTGGCGCGCGAAGATGCCGAGGCCTTCCCGCTGTTCTTCCGCAACCTGCTCAAGCGCGCGCGCAAGCGCGGCGAGCTCAACCCCGAAATGAACATCGACGCGGCGATGAACGTGCTGATCATCTCCTTCGCCAGCCTGGCCTTCCTGCAGGGCACCCAGGTCGACGAAGCCGCCTTCGACGTCTCGCTCAAGGCCTTTCAGCAAATGCTGCGCGGCGAAATGTTCATGCGGCCGAGCTGATTTTCGGCCCCGCCGGCTGCCGTGTCCGCCCCCGTCACCCTCCGCCTGCAACCAACGGCCGACGATCACCGCATCGCCCGCTATGCCGCCGCGGCGATCGCCCTGTCGGTGGTCGAAGCGGCGATTCCCAGCCCGCTACCGGGCGTCAAGCCGGGGCTGGCCAACATCATCACCTTGATCGTGCTCGCGCGCCACGGCTGGCGCGATGCGGTCTGGGTCACGCTGTTACGGGTCTTCGCCGGCAGCCTGGTGCTCGGCCAGTTTCTCGCGCCGGGATTTTTCCTCAGCCTCGCCGGTTCGCTAGCCAGCCTCGTCGTGCTGGGCGCGGCGCTGCATCTGCCGCAGCGCTGGTTCGGCCCGGTCAGCCAGAGCCTGCTCGCCGCCTTCGCCCACATTGCTGGACAACTGGTGCTGGCCCGGCTGTGGCTGGTGCCGCACGACGGCCTGTTCTACCTGGTCCCGTTTTTTGCCCTGGCAGCGCTGGCATTCGGCCTGGCCAACGGCCTGGCGACGGCAAAAATCCTTGCGGGCGATGGCATCAAGGCAACTGCGCATGCGGCATGCGCGCCAGAATCGTCTGCGTGCGACGATTGAGATAAGCCGACCAGGGATTCTTCTCGAAACGCCGGGGCGCCGGCAGCATCACCGCCAGCCGGGCCGCCTGCGCGGCCGTCAGTTGAGCGGCACCCACCCTGTAATAGCGCCGCGCGGCCGCCTCGGCGCCAAAGACGCAATCGCCCCACTCCACCGAGTTCAGGTACACCTCCAGTATCCGCCGCTTGTCCCAGGCGGTTTCCAGCATCAGGGTGATGATCGCTTCCTGCGCCTTGCGCCACGGCGTCTTGACCGGGGAGAGAAACAGGTTCTTGGCGAGTTGCTGGGTGATCGTCGAACCGCCGGCCACGAGCCGGCCTTTCCTGCGGTTTTTCTCCAGGGCCAACTGCATGCCTTCCCAGTCGAAGCCATCATGCACGGCGAACTTGTCGTCCTCGGCCGCGACCACCGCGCGCTTGAGATGCACCGAGATCTTCCCGTAGGGCTGCCAGTGGCGTTTCAGTTCAGCTTGCGGATTCGTCCTGCGCGCCTCGTCGAGGCGGATTTCCATGAAGCGCGTCATGCCCGGATCGAAGTATTTCCACCACATCACCCAACCCATGTACCAGCACTGGGTGAGCAGGATCAGCAGCACCAGTCCGAGCAGGATGCGCTTGAACCACTTGAAGGCGCCGCCCAGCAAAACCTTCATGACCGGCGCAACTCGGCCAGCACGGCCAGCGTATCCGGACGCAGGCCGCGCCAGACCAGAAAGGCCTCGGCCGCCTGTTCGACCAGCATGCCGAGGCCATCGCTGACCCGCGCGCCGGCACGGCGGGCTTGCGCCATGAAAGGCGTCTCGCGGCCATACAGCATGTCGTAGGCCAGGCAATCCGGCGCGAAGACGCCGTCGGGAATCTCCGGCGCGGCATCGCTGAGGCCGGCCGAGGTGGCGTTGATGACGATGTCGAATGACTGGCCGCTCAACTCGGCAAAACCGCAGCCCCGCAGCTTCCCGTGCGCTGCCAGCGCCTCGGCCAGCGTCCGCGCCCTGGCCGCCGTGCGGTTGGCGATCACCAGGCAGGCGGGCGCTTCCTGCAGCAGCGGCAGCACGCTGCCGCGCGCCGCGCCGCCGGCGCCCAGCAGCAGCACGCGCCGGCCGGCGATTTCCTGGGCGAGATTGACGCGGATGTCGCGCACGATGCCGGCACCATCGGTGTTGTCGCCGAGAATTTCACCGTGCCGGAAACTCAGCGTATTCACCGCGCCGGCCGCGCGCGCGCGATCGGTCAGCCGGGTGACCAACCGATACGCCTCTTCCTTGAACGGCACGGTGACGTTCAGGCCGCAGCCGCCGTCGGCAATGAAGCCGCGCACGGTCTCGGCAAAGCCGTCCAACGGCGCGAGCAGCGCGTCGTAATGCAAGTCCTGCCCGGTCTGCGCGGCAAAGCGGCGGTGGATCTGCGGCGACTTGCTGTGGGCCACCGGGTGGCCGATCACTGCGTATCTGTCTGTCATGGCCCGTTGCTGCGGCATCATTTGGCCTGCAGCCTGTCCTCGTTGGTAAACGACCAGGTGCGGGTGATGCCGATGATGTCGATATCGGAAAGGCTGGGCGGAAACGCCGGAAACGGCGCGGCCTGGTTGACGATGCGGATAGCCGCCTCATCCAGCACCCGGGTGCCCGAAGAGCGGTCGATGGTGATCGCGTTGATGCTGCCATCGGACTTGATTTCCACCGTCAGCACCAGCGTGCCATAGACCCGCCCCCGGGCGGCCTGCGGATAATTGAGATTGCCGACGCGCTCGATCTTCTGCCGCCAGTCTTCCTCGTACTGGGCAAAGCGGTATTCGGTGGCGCGCGCGCCGATGAACTTCTTGCGCGGCCGCTTGTTGTACTCATCGTATTGGCGTTCGATCTGCCCTTGCAGACGCGCCATGGCCATGGCCGAGGCGGCGAGGTCGCTCCCCGTGGCCGGCTGCGGTTCGGGCTCCGGCTTGTTCTGCGGCCGCTGCTGCTCGGATGAGTAGAGCTTTTCACGGCTCTTGATCTGGCTCATCAACTGGCGCTGCAGGGCTTCCATTTCGGCGATCCTGCGCTGCGCCTCGACCAGTTCGTTGCCCTGTCGCACCGCAGGCGTCACCGGCAGCGGCGTCCTGGCGATGCGTTTCTCGTCCGTATTGCCGCCGCCATCGAGATTGACCTGGGCGCGCGCCTGCGCCTGGGTGGGCGCCGGAGCCGTACTGCTCCTGGCGTTGACCAGGATGACTTCGAGCATCTGGTCGCTGGCCTTGGCCAGCTTGTGCGGTACCTCGAAGTGGATCGCCAGCAAGACGGCATGGATCGCCAGCGAAATACTCAACGCCACCGACAGCGTGATGCTTCGCGGCAGCAGGGCAATGATCCGGGACAACCGGGGAGGAATACTCGGCATAGCGGACGATTCTACCCGGCCCCGGCGCCCGCCTCCCCTGCCGAAGCATCGGCCGTGGCGACCGGCGGCCCCGCTGCCGCCGGCTGAGCCAGGATTTCCACTGCACCGTCATCGGCGGGCAGGGACAGGAGCGGCGCATCCGGCAGGGCTTCGATGAAGCGGGCGCGCGCCGTCGGCTCGTAGAGATCGATCGTCTCGATGACCAGCCGGATGCGCGTCCCATAATCGAGCGTCGGCAAGCCCGGCATGCGCAGCACCAGCGGCACGGCTTCGAGGCGCACCAGACCTTCGCGCAGCACGTGGGCCGTGGCCTCCTGCAGGTTTTCCTGCTGCAGCCAGCGCAGACACCAGTAACGCTCCATGCCGCGCTGGAATTCGCCATAGGCCGCATAGGTCAGCTCGAAGTCGCGCATGGCGGACAGCAGCTCGATGGAGCGGGCGGCGAACGGTGGCGGCTCGCCGCGCAGCCAGGCGATCAACTGCCACTGATTGAGCAGATCGACGTGGCGGCGCAAGGGCGAGGTCGTCCAAGTGTAGCAATCGACGCCCAGCCCCTCGTGCGCCGCGGCGACGGTCGTCATGCGCACCTTGCCTGCCGTCTGCGCCCGGTACAGCGCGGCCACGCCGGCATCGGCAAGATCGCGGCCCCAGCCGGCATTGGCGGCGATCATCAATTCCGCCACCAGCGTGTCGAGCGGCGAGCCGCGCTTGCGCCGCTCGATACGGATGCGTCCCGGCTCCGGCGATGAATCGGCCGACCAGTCGACGACATAGTTGTAATCCGTCTGGTTCTGCGTCTGACCGGCCTTGCCGCGCCCGACCTGCAGTGCCGTCGCGAACTCCCAGAGCAGCCGCAGCTCGTCGCGGAAATCGAAGTCCGGCAGGCCGCCGGCCAGCGTCTCTTCGTTGAACAGGGGCTCCATGTCGTGATGGCGCAGGTTTGCCGCGACGGCAACCGCCTCGATACGGGTCTCGCGGCGGCGGATGCTGAAATCGGCCGCGACATCGAGATACACCGACAATGCCGGATTGCTGCGCCCGGCCAGCAAGGTATAGCGCTCAACGACCGCCTCGGGCAGCATGGTGATCTTGCGCCCCGGCATGTACACCGTGGACAAACGGTTGCGCGCCAGACGCCCCAGTTCGTCGTCCGGCCGGATACCCAGTCCCGGCGCGGCAATGTGGATGCCGATGCGCCAGCCGCCGCCTTCATCCGCCGCCAGCGGCACGACCGAAAAGGCATCGTCGATTTCGGTGGTCTGGGCATCGTCGATACTGAAGGCGCGCACCGGCGCCTGCGGCAGGTCCGCCAACATGGCCGGCGGCAGATCGGCGGCAAACTTTTCGCCCTGCGGAAAATACTCGAACAAAAAGCGATCCAGATGATAGTCGTGGATCGACGACAGCGCGCCGCAGCGCGCCAGCAACTGCACCGGCGACAGGCCGCTGGCGGCACAGGCCGCCTCGAAGGCCTTGGTTTCGAGGCGGTTGCGATCCGGCTTGTAGAGCAACTGGCGCAGCAGCGGCCGCAGTTCCTCGGGCAGTCGTCCCGCCTGCAATTCGCCGCTCAGACGCTCGATGGCCAGCACCTGCTGGCGCTTCTTCTCCAGCCCGGCCAGCGCCGCCTGGAGAATTTCCGGCGGCGCCTTGCGATAACGCCCGCGCCCTTTGCGATGAAAGTAGACCGGCGCCGAATGCAGGCGCAGCAGCACCGCCGCCGCCTCGACGGCATCCGGCGCATGGCCGGCGTACTCGCGCGCCATGTCCTCGAAGCCGAATTCGGCATCGCCGCAGACTTCCCAGAGAAAATCGCTGTCGATCCCGGCGGCTTCGCTTTCGGCGCGCTCGAGCAATTCGGCCGCGCCCGGCGTGCTGAAACGCAGCAGGACATTGGCGCTCTTCACCTTGCTGCGCTTGCCCGTGGGCAGCTCGACCTGCAGCGAGGTGTTGTTATCGGCGAGGACGGCGCCAGCCTTGAAGGCGCCGTCCTCTTCGAACAGGACGTTCATCGGCAATCGGGGGGCTGGAAAAAAAGAAAGGGGCGGAATTATACCGCCCGCGCCGCGCCATCCGCGGCGCTACGGCGTCGTCCAATCGACCAGCCCGAATTGCCAGGTCGCCAGCACCACCAGACCGAAGACGATGCGATACCAGGCGAAGGGAGTGAAGTCGTGCGTGCTGATGAAACGCAGCAGCCAACGCACGCAAAGGAAAGCGGAGATGAAGGAAGCGATGAAACCCACTGCGAGCATGCCCAGATCGTCGGCGGAAAACAGCGCCCGCTCCTTGTAGAGTTCGTAGAAAGTGGCGGCGGTCAGCGTCGGTATGGCCAGAAAAAAGGAGAATTCGGTGGCGGCCTTGCGCGACAGGCCGAACAGCAGACCGCCGATGATGGTCGCGCCCGAGCGCGACGTGCCGGGAATCAGCGCCAGGCACTGGGCGCAGCCGACCTTGAAGGCGTCGAGCGGCGTCAGATCATCGACGCTCTCGACGCGAATCCGGTGATTGCGCTTCTCGGCCCAGAGGATCAGCACCGCGCCGACCAGAAACGCCATGGCTACCGGCACCGGCTGGAACAGATGGGCCTTGATCAGCTTGCCGAACAACAGGCCCAGGATGGCCGCCGGCATGAAGGCGATCAGCAGGTTGAGCACCAGGCGGCGCGCCACGGGATCATGCCCCAGGCCCGTCATCACGCTGCCGATCTTGCGCCGGTATTCCCAGACGACGGCCAGGATGGCGCCGAACTGGATGACGATCGTGAACACCTTGCCCTTGTCATCATTGAAGCCGAGCAGGTCACCGACCAGGATCAGGTGGCCGGTGCTGGAAATCGGCAAAAACTCCGTCAATCCCTCGACGATGCCGAGGATGAGCGCGTGCAGCAGGGTGAGATCCATGAGGTTCCGGATGAGGTGGTGGCGGTGTGGCGGGCGAGTCTAGCACAGGGGTATGGACGCACCCGAGCGCGGCCGGACGCTGAATTCACGCGAATCTATTGTGTCTATTGCGTCAGTCGTTCCAGTCGCGTCAGCCAGGCCAGCGCCTCATCCCGCGTCTGCCCGCACATTTCCAGCGAGGGCTGCAGGCCGCCACAACAGGCCGGGCGCTCGGGACGGCCGAACAGGCGGCAGCGCAGCGCGTCGTCGAGTTGCGGGCAAGGCAGTCCCGCGGGCTTGCCTCGCGGCAGGCCGGGAATGGCGCTGCTGATCGACGGCGCGATGCAGCAGGCCGCGCAGCCCGATCGGCAGGCCGTGCTCATGCGCCGCCGGGCGCAGTGGTATCGATCAGGCGCTGCGGCTGGCGATGCAGACGCTCCAGCCTGGATTCGTCGAGCAGTTCGGCGAGGAAACGGAAGTTGCGGTTGATCGCCGCCTCATAGGGACAGCTGCCGTCGAAATGTGCTTTCAGGTAACGATCGGCCGAGTCGTATTCCTCGCGGATGCGCGCGCTGAGCATCCCCGTATAGAAGGCCGGGGTTTCGCGCAGCAGGGCTTCCGGATCGGGATAGGCCAGATCCGGCGCGCCGGCCAGGCCGCAGGCGCTGAATTCGATGAACAGGAAGTCGCGGCATTTTTCCAGATAGTAGCGATCGGCCAACTGGCTGACGATGTCGGCCGTGCCCAGCAGGCAGGCCAGCGCCCGATCCAGCGGCGCGGTATCCGCCGGCAGGTGCCAGAACAGGCGGGTGATCATGATCAGTTGCGCCTTCCCGGCCAGATGCGCCAGCGGCGCCATGGCCGGACGCGACAGGTAATCGCGCATGAAGGCCACGCCGCGCGCTTCGTGGATCGGCGTCAGGCTGGCGCCGGTCAGGTGATGCTCATCATGGCGGCGCAGCAGGCCGATGTCGTGATACAGCGCCAGCAGCACGCCCAGCAGCGCATGCCCGGCGTCGAGATGTTCGGCCGCCGCCGGCGCCGTCTCGATGCCATGGCCGTCGATCAGCCGCGCCATCGCCAGCCCCGTGTCGAGCGCGTGGCGCAGGTCGTGATAATGCGTATCGCAGCGCAACAAGCCGGGGTGCTTGCCGCGAAAGGCCGCCGCCAGATCGTCGATGGCCTGCCTCAGCAGGGGACGCCCGTAATCCTCACCATAGCGCCGCGTCAGGAGTTGATCGATGGCGCTGAATACCGCGCCGGGATCCTGAAAATCCACCGTGCCGGTGGGATCGCTATGCCGGAGTTGCGGACTCATCGTCATCGGGGCTGGAAACGTGGAAGCACATCGCGGTCAGAGTTTCTCAGAGTTTCTGATAAACCTCTGCGCCCTTTTTCACGAATTCCACGGCCTTGGCTTCCATGCCCCTGGCCAGCGCCTCGTCTTCTTTCAGCCCTTCGGCGGCGGCGTAGTCGCGCACGTCCTGGGTGATCTTCATGGAACAGAAATGCGGCCCGCACATGGAACAGAAGTGCGCCTGCTTGGCGCCTTCCTGCGGCAAGGTTTCGTCGTGGAATTCGCGCGCCTTGTCCGGATCGAGGCCGAGGTTGAACTGGTCTTCCCAGCGGAATTCGAAACGCGCCTTGGACAGCGCATTGTCGCGGATCTGCGCGCCCGGATGGCCCTTGGCCAGATCGGCCGCATGGGCGGCGATCTTGTAGGCGATGATGCCGTCCTTGACGTCGTTCCTGTCGGGCAAGCCGAGGTGCTCCTTGGGCGTGACGTAGCAGAGCATGGCCGTGCCGTACCAGCCGATCATCGCCGCGCCGATGGCGCTGGTGATATGGTCGTAACCCGGCGCGATGTCGGTGGTCAGCGGGCCGAGGGTGTAGAACGGCGCCTCGTGGCAGAGCTTGAGCTGCAGATCCATGTTCTCCCTGATCATGTGCATGGGCACGTGGCCGGGGCCTTCGATCATCACCTGCACGTCGTGCTTCCAGGCGATCTGCGTCAATTCGCCGAGCGTCTTCAACTCGCCGAGCTGCGCCGCGTCGTTGGCGTCGTGGATCGAACCGGGCCGCAGGCCGTCGCCGAGGCTGAAGGCGACGTCGTAGGCCTTCATGATTTCGCAGATGTCCTCGAAGTGCGTGTAGAGGAAATTCTCCTGGTGATGCGCGAGACACCACTTGGCGAGGATGGAACCGCCGCGCGAGACGATGCCGGTCAGGCGCTGCGCCGTCAGCGGGACATAGCGCAGCAGCACGCCGGCATGGATGGTGAAGTAATCCACGCCCTGCTCGGCCTGCTCGATCAGCGTGTCGCGGAAGATTTCCCAGGTCAGCTCCTCGGCCTTGCCGTTCACCTTCTCCAGCGCCTGGTAGATCGGCACCGTGCCGATCGGCACCGGACTGTTGCGGATGATCCATTCGCGCGTTTCATGAATGTTCTTGCCGGTGGACAGATCCATCACCGTATCGCCGCCCCAGCGGATCGCCCAGGTCATCTTCTCGACTTCTTCCTGGATGCTGGAGCCCAGCGCCGAGTTGCCGATGTTGGCGTTGATCTTCACCAGGAAATTGCGGCCGATGATCATCGGCTCGGCTTCCGGGTGATTGATGTTGGCCGGAATGATCGCCCGGCCGCGGGCGATTTCGTCGCGCACGAATTCCGGCGTGATGATTTTCGGGATACCCGCCCCCAGCGGCTCGCCCGCATGCTGGCGGTTCAATAATTCGGTGAGTCCTTCGCGTTTCTGGTTTTCGCGGATGGCGACGAACTCCATTTCCGGCGTGACGATGCCGCGCCGGGCGTAGTGCATCTGGGTGACGTTCGCGCCAGCCCTGGCGCGGCGCGGCGCGCGCGTCAGGTTGAAGCGGATCGCCTCGCTGGCCGGATTGGCCAGGCGCTCGCGGCCATAGGCCGAAGACAGGCCGGCCAGCACTTCGGTATCGCCGCGTTCCGCGATCCAGGCGGCACGCAGCGGCGCCAGGCCGGCGCGGATGTCGATCCGCGCGTCCGGATCGGTGTAGGGGCCGGAGCAGTCATAGACGTGGATGGGCGGATTTTTCTCCACCGCCTCGCTGCCATGCAGGGGCGTGTCGGCCTGCGAAATCTCGCGCATCGGCACACGGAGGTCCGGCCGGCTGCCGACGACGTAGACCTTGCGCGAATTCGGCAAGGGCTGGACGCTGGCATCATCCACCCGGGCGTTGGAAGCTAGAAACTTGTCGCTGGCATTCATGGCAAAACTCCGCTTGCTGCATTGGCTGCTGGTGTGGCAATCACTGCAAATGATGAGGTTTCCCGCCGGGCGCGGGCAAATCGTCAAACTACTGGAAAGCCTGGGTGAATGCAACCGCCGAAACATTCGCCGCCATGCGCCATGCTAGAATCGCGGCTTCGTTCAAGGTGTCGTGGTCGGCCAGCAATGCAAACCGGCCACGCTGAAACGGGAAAGCGGTGCGCTTCCGATCTTTTGAAGCAATGCCGCTACTGCCCCCGCAACGGTAAGCGAGTGCGGGCGTGTCATCCAGCCACTGGGAATGGGTTGCATCCTGGGAAGGCGACACGTCAAGACTTGCGAGTCCGGAGACCGGCCTGAACGACCAGCGCAAGTGCCACGGGGAGTGGGCGCCAGCAGGAGCTGAGTCGAACGGCGGTTTCATCGTTGCGGCGCAAACTCCGGAACTCACTCATTTTCCCCCGGCACTTTCATTCATCGTTACCGGCATGCGGGGACGCCTGCCGGAGAGGGGAAAACCATGCATACCCGCCTGAAACCCATGGCAGCCGTGCTGCCGCTTCTTTTTGCGACTGCCTCTGCCGACGCTCAACAAATCACGACGCCCGGCGAAGTCGTCGTCACGGCAACCCGCTTCCATGAGTCAAGCGCGCCGGCGGCGACGAACGTCATCATCATCACGCGCGAGGACATTCAATCATCCGGCGCGCAGAGCTTGCCGGATGTACTGAAAAGCCAGGCCGGGCTCAACGTCGCGCCGCTGTATGGATCGCTCGGGGCCGATACGGCAATCGACATGCGGGGCTTCGGTGAAGGCGCGGCTTCGAGAACCCTGGTCTTGCTCGATGGGCAACGCCTCAACTCCCTCGACATGACGAACATCGACTGGGGGATCGTGCCGCTCGACAGCATCGAACGCGTGGAAATCATCAACGGCAGCGGCAGCATCCTGTATGGCGACAATGCGGTCGGCGGGGTGATCAACATCATCACCGGCAAGCGCAAGGATGGCGCGCACATCCAGTTGGGCGCAGGCAGTCAGGACGGCAAACAGATTTCGGCCGGTTTTTCCAGACAGCTCGGCGCCATCAATCTGGCGCTTTCCGCGAACCGCCAGGATGCCGACGGCTGGCGTCAGAACAACAAGCAAAAGCGCAACAATGTTGCCGGGCGCGTCAGCACGAATTTCGACAGGGGCGAGGCGTTCGTCGATCTGGGCTGGTCGTCGCTGGACAGCGGATTGCCCGGTGCATTGACCAAGGCCCAATACGACGGCAATCCAAAACAGGCCGTCACGCTCGATAGCTACATCGAGCGGCGCAGCGCTTATGTCAGGCCCGGCGTGTCCATGCAAATCACCGACACCCTGAAATTCCTGGCCGAGGCCGGTTATTCGAAAGTGGAAAACACGTCCTGGATTTCGGACTGGTTCAGTTTCGACGATCGCAAATCCACGGTTCTTTCATTTACGCCCCGCTTGCAATGGCAGCATGGACTGGGCGCCCTGGCAAGCAGGACGACCATCGGCTTTGATTATTACGATGGCGATCTGACTTCCGACAAATCGGCGAGCGATCATGGCTCGATCACCAAAACGGTCAGGATCGATCAAAAGAGCCAGGCGGTTTATCTTCAGAATCAAACCGGCTTGACGACCGGTCTGACCCTGACTGCCGGCGCCCGCCACCAGAAAATCGATCAATCGGCAACCGATTCGAGCGGCCTCAGGATGACCAACGATCACGCCAAAACCATCGGCGAGCTGGGCCTGAGCTATCAACTGGCGACGGGTGTCCGCGTTTTCTCGCGGTTCGGCAGCACTTTCCGCTATGCGAATATGGATGAACTGACGACTTTTACCGGCTTCGCCGGCAAGCCGGTCCGGCCCGAACAGGGGAAATTCATCGACGCGGGGATCGACCTGAATGGCGCCGCCTATGGGTTGAAAGTCACCGCGTACAGCCTGGGCATGAAGGATGAAATCGCCTATAACGGCCTGACTTTCGAGAACGAGAACCTTGCCAAAACACGCCACGAAGGGATCGACATCAGCGCTCGCTACGACCTCGATCGGCAATGGCAACTCATTGGCGGCCTCAATCTCCAGAAGGCGAAATTCCGCGAAGGCGCGGATAGCGGCAAGAAAGTGCCGCTGGTTCCCGGCGTCAAGGCCAATATCGGCATCAACTTCAAACCGGTTGCTGCCCTCAATCTGTCTCTCTTGGCCAACCATGTCGGCCGACGCTATTCCGGCGGCGATACGAGCAACAGTTTCTTCGAGCAGCTTGCCGCCTACACGACGGCGGATTTCGTCGCGAGCTGGCGCCAATCGAACTGGACCGCGCGCGCCAGAGTCGTCAACCTGACGGACAGGAAATACGCTCCATCCGGCTACTATGGCTCGTACTATCCTGCCGACGGACGGACGTTCTTCGCCGATCTGCGTTACGATTTCTGAAGCCCTGAAGCCCGTCTGCGGGCACCGGCTTCCGCCGCAGCACAGCGGCGCCTGCATTCCACTGGAGGAATGCAGGCGCCATTTTTCATCCAGCCCGCGCGGTACCACCTGTTTCCGTGCCTGACGCCATGATCCATCGCCAGTGACTCCCGACCTGCCTTTCATCCTCAGCCTGCTGGCCGGGGTAGCCATCGATCGCTGGCTGGGCGAGCCACGGCGCTGGCACCCGCTGGTGGGCTTCGGCCGGCTGGCCGACGGTATCGAGCGCGGCTTGCGCCGGGGCGTGCCGGGCCATGCCCTGGGCAACCGTCTGCGCGGCCTGCTCGGCTGGCTGCTGCTGGTGTTGCCGCCGGTGCTGCTGGCCGCCTGCTGGCGCCACCCCATCCTCGATGCCCTGCTGCTGGGTTTCGCCCTGGGCGGCCGCAGCCTGATCGAACATGCCCGGCCGATCGGCCAGGCTCTGCTGGACGGACGGCTGGAAGAAGCCAGAAGGGCGGTGGCGCGCATCGTCTCGCGCGATTGCGATCAACTCGACGAAACGGCCGTCGCCGGCGCCGGGGTCGAATCCGTGCTGGAAAACGGTCACGATGCCGTTTTCGCCACCTTGTTCTGGTTCTGCGTCGCCGGCGGCGCCGGGGCCTTGCTGTATCGCCTGGCCAACACCCTGGATGCGATGTGGGGCTACCGCGATGCGCGCCGCCGCTACTTCGGCTGGGCGGCCGCCCGCCTCGACGACCTGCTGGGCTGGCTGCCCGCGCGCCTGACCGCTATCACCTATGCCCTGCTCGGCAACCCTCAACATGCCTGGCGTTGCTGGCGCGAGCAAGCCGGCCGCTGGCAAAGTCCCAATGCCGGCCCCGTGATGGCGGCAGGCGCCGGCAGCCTGGGCGTGCGTCTGGGCGGCGCGGCGCGTTATCACGGCGTCCGGGAACATCGTCCAGAACTGGGCTGCCGGCGCCCGGCGCGCGCCGCAGACATCGAGCGCGCCCTGTCCCTGGTAAATGGCGGCGTGCTGCTGTGGCTGGGCCTGAGCCTGGTCTGGGCCGTGCTCTGGAGACTGCTGCATGCTTGAACATGGCGGTCGCCTGCGGGCTGCGGCGCTGCGCTACGGCATCGCGGCAGAGGACTGGCTGGATCTGTCCGCCGGCATCAATCCGCATCCCTGGCCAGGACTGCAGTCACTGCAAATCCCGACCAGCGCCTGGAGCCGCCTGCCGGAAGATGAAGACGGGCTGATTGGCGCCGCCTGTGCCGCCTATGGCGCGGCGCATGCGCTGCCGGTCGCGGGTACGCAGGCGGCGATCCAGGCGCTGCCGCGTCTGCGCGCCCCCGGCCGGGTGGCCATCGAAACCCCGGGCTATGCCGAACACGCCCAGGCCTGGCAACGGGCCGGTCATCAATGCCTGAACTGGCAAAGCGAATGCGCGGATGAGGCGCTGCTCGACACGCTCGATGTACTGGTGCTGATGCAACCCAGCAATCCCGGCGGCGTGCGCAACGATCCGCAACGCCTGCTGGCCTGGCATGAGCGTCTGGCCGCCCACGGCGGCTGGCTGGTGGTCGACGAAGCCTATGTCGATGCCACGCCCGGGGACAGTCTGGCCGCCTGCAGCCAGCGTCCCGGCCTGATCATCCTGCGCAGCCTGGGCAAATTCTTCGGCCTGCCGGGCGCGCGCGTCGGTTTCGTGCTGGCGGCACGCGGCCTGCTCGATGAACTCGCCGACGATCTGGGGCCCTGGCCGCTGGCCGGCCCCTCGCGCTGGCTGGCCACGTCGGCCTTGCGGGATATGGACTGGCAGGCGGATCAGCGCCGCCACTTGACCGAACAAGGACGGCGATTGGCCAAACTGCTGACAGAATACGGTCTGCCACCGGCGGGAGGTTGCGCCTTGTTTCAATGGTCGATCACCCCGCAGGCCGAACGGCTCTACCGGCAACTGGCGCAACGCGGCATTCTGGTGCGCCTGTTTCGGTCGGAACCCGGCCCGGCCAGTCTGCGTTTCGGCCTGCCCGGCGCCGAATCCGGCTGGCAACGTCTGACCACTGCGCTCAAGGAAATTTCGTCATGCAAACCCTGATACTCGGCGGCGTGCGCTCCGGCAAAAGCCGCCTGGCCGAACGCCTGGCGGTAGACAGCGGCCTGCCCGTGAGCTACATCGCCACGGCGCGCGCCGACGATGCCGAGATGCAGGCGCGCATCCAGCACCACCAGGCCAATCGCCCCAGCCACTGGCGGACGGTGGAAGCGCCGCTGGCGCTGGCCGACGCCCTGCAACGGGAGGGAAGCGCCGAACCCAGGCGCCTCATCCTCGTCGATTGCCTGACCTTGTGGCTCACCAATCTGCTGCTCGATCCCGATCCCGCGCGCCTGGCCCGCGAGCGCGCCGCCTTGCTGACCACGCTGCCGCAACTGCCGGGCGAGCTGATCATGGTCAGCAATGAAACCGGCCTGGGTATCGTGCCGCTGGGCGAACTCACCCGCCGCTATTGTGATGAAGCCGGCCGCCTGCATCAGGACATCGCCGCCTCGAGCGGGCGCGTCATTCTCACCATCGCGGGCCTGCCGCATTACCTGAAAGGCAAACCATGAATCCGACTGACGACTGGATCAGCCAGCCGCCCCATTCCCTCGATGCCCATGCCGAAGCCGCCGCCCGCGCGCGGCAAGACCAGCTCACCAAGCCGCCCGGCGCGCTGGGACAACTGGAAACGCTGGCCATCCGCCTGGCGGCTTTGCAGGGGCGCGCGCAACCGCAGGTGGAAAAAATCCATATCGCCGTCTTCGCCGCCGATCATGGAGTGATGGCCGAAGGCGTCTCCGCCTTTCCGCAGGCGGTCACTGCCGAGATGATCAGGAACTTCGCCCGCGGCGGCGCAGCCATCAGCGTGCTGGCGCGCACGCTCGGCGCCCGTCTGGAAGTCATCGATCTGGGCACGGCGGGCGGCTTGGCGGATGTTCCCGATGTGCGCCATCTCGCTCTCGGCCCGGGAACGGCCAATCTGGCGCAGGCGGCGGCCATGACGGCCGAACAGCTTCAAGCCGCGCTGGCCGCGGGCCGCGCCAGCGCCGAACGCGCCGCGGCGGCAGGTGCCGAACTCTACATCGGCGGCGAAATGGGTATCGGCAACACCACCGCCGCCGCGACGCTGGCCTGCGGTCTGTTGAATGAAAGCCCGACGCGGCTGGCCGGCCCAGGCAGCGGTCTGGATGCGCCCGGCGTAAATCGCAAAATCGAAGTCATGCAACGCGCGCTGGATTTCCACTACCCCAATCTATGTCAGCCGCTGGAAACGCTGCGCCGCGTCGGCGGGTTTGAAATCGCCGCGCTGGCCGGCGCGTTCCTGCGCTGCGCCCAACTGGGGCTGCCCGTGCTCGTCGATGGTTTCATCGTCACCAGCGCGGCGCTGGCCGCCGAGCGCATCAATCCGGGCACGGCCGAGTGGTTTCTTTACGGCCATGCTTCGGCCGAACCCGGCCATCAACGCCTGCTGCAGGCATTGGGTGCCCAGCCGCTGCTGCAACTGGGTCTGCGCCTGGGAGAAGGCAGTGGAGCGGCTGCCGCCGTGCCGCTGCTGCGCCTGGCCTGCGCGCTGCACAACGACATGGCGACTTTTGCCGAAGCCGGCGTCTCGGAAAAGCTATGAATATCGGTCTGCTGCGCCATGGCGCAACCTGCGAAACGAGCGACGGCGTATTGCGCGGACGCGGCGACGATGCGCTGTCTCCCGAAGGCTGGCGGCAACTGCGGCGTGCCGCAACCACGACGGCCCAGCCGCACCGCTGGCGGCGCATCGTCAGCTCGCCGCTCAGACGCTGCGCCGACTTCGCTCATGAGCTGGCCGCGCAGTGGGCGCTGCCGCTGAGCATCGATGCGCGTCTGAGCGAACTCGATTTCGGCGCTTGGGAAGGCCGGCATTTCAACGACCTGCTCGCCGAGCCGGACAGCGCGGCGGCCCTACAAGGCTTCTGGGAAGATCCCTGGCGCCATCCGCCGCCGCAGGGCGAAACCCTGCTTGCCTTTGAAGCCCGCGTGCTGGCCGCCTGGAATGAACTCAGCGCGGTTTGCGCGGCCGAGGCCGAGGCCGAAACTTCGGCCACCCTCGTCATCACGCATGGCGGCGTCATTCGCCTGCTGCTGTGCGCGATGCGCGGTCTCCCGCGCACGGAACTGCTCAAGCTGGACGTAGCCCATGCCTCGCTGCATCTGCTGCCCAGCCAAGCATTGCGCCCCCTTTCGAGGCCCGGCGACGTCAGCATGCCGGCATCGACATGAACCCTGTGCGCCTGTTCTTCATCGCCCTGCAGTTCCTCACCCGGCTGCCCAGTCCGCTCAGGCGCCTGCCGAGCGAAGTGGAAATCGGCCGCGCCGTGCTCTGCTATCCGCTGGTGGGCCTGCTGATCGGCAGCCTGCTGGCGGGCATGGCCTGGCTGCTGGCCGCGCATCTGCCTCATCTTCCCGCCGCCGCCCTACTGCTGGCGTTCTGGATCTGGCTGTACGGCGGCCTGCACCTGGATGCCCTGGCCGACAGCGCCGATGCCTGGGGCGGCGCTGTCGGACAAGTTCAGGGCCAGAGCCGGCGCGAGCGCGCCCTGGCGATCATGAAGGATCCCAACTGCGGGCCGTTTGGCGTGGTGGCCGTCGTCATCCTGCTGCTGTTGAAGTTCGCTGCCCTCGCCAGCCTGCTGGATCGGCCGGCGGACGGCCGGGCATTCGATTTCCTGCCGCTCATCCTGGCGCCGCTGCTCGGCCGCACCCTGCTGCTGCCGCTGTTCATGACGATGGACTACGTGCGTCCCCAGGGGCTGGGCAGCGCCATGCACGCCCATTTGCCCCGGCCCGCCGCCTGGCTGCTGCTGGCCGCAATCATCCTGCTGGTCGCGCTGCTTTGCGGCCCGCGCGCGCTTGCCCCGCTGCTCGCCGCCGCCGGCGTGTTCCTGTTGCTGCGCCGCCTGATGCTGCGGCAGATCGGCGGCATGACCGGAGATACCGCCGGCGCCCTGGTCGAAGTCGTCGAAGCCGCCGTCCTGCTGGCGTGCCTGTGGTATTGAAGTCCGCATGAATACAATCCGGCAAATCGCAACCAGGAAGAAGCAAGCCATGTCCTCCCGTCGCCGCGCCATATTGGTTCTCGTTCTGCTCACGCTGCTGGGTCTGGGCAGTCTGGCGCTGGCGCTGGGGGCGGGCACCCTGTCGATTCCGCCCGGCGAAATCCTCGCGGCCCTGGCGGGTCAGGACACCGCGTCGCGGGCCATCATCATGGATCTGCGCCTGCCACGCGCGCTGGCCGGCTTTGCCTGCGGCGGCCTGCTGGCGCTGGCCGGGGCGCTGATGCAGGTGCTCTTGCGCAATCCGCTGGCCGATCCCTATGTGCTGGGCATTTCCGGCGGCGCCGGAGTGGGCGCACTGCTGGCGATGCTGCTCGGGCTGGCCGGCTGGTTGTTGTCGGGTTTCGCCTTTGCTGGCGCGCTGGCCGCCATGCTGCTGGTCTTCGGCCTGGCGCGCGGCGACGGCAGCTGGACGCAGACCCGTCTGCTGCTCACCGGCGTGGTGGTGGCTGCCGGCTGCGGCGCGATCATCGCCCTGATTCTCAGCATCGCGCCGGAACAGCAGCTCCACGGCATGCTGTTCTGGCTGATGGGCGATCTGTCGCAGGTCATCGCCAGCACGCCGGTATTGCTGCTGCTGGCGCTGGCACTGGCGGTCGTCCTGCCCTTCGCGCGCGAACTCAACCTGCTGACGCGCGGCGCGGATCAGGCGCACGCGCTCGGCGTGGCGGTGACGAGGCTGCGCCGCATCATCTACGTCGTCGCCTCGCTGGCGACGGCTGGCGCGGTAACTGTGGCCGGTTCGATCGGCTTCGTCGGCCTGATCGTGCCGCACCTGGTGCGTCTGTCCATCGGCAACGCCATGGGCAGCGATCATCGCCTGCTGCTGCCCGCCACCGTGCTGGCCGGCGGCAGCCTGCTGGTGCTGGCCGATACGCTGGCGCGCACGGTGATTGCGCCGACGCAATTGCCCGTCGGCGTGCTTACCGCGCTGATCGGCGTGCCGGTGTTCCTCTTTCTGCTGGGCAGGGGACGGCCATGAGCGGCATGGACAACGTTTCGGCTTCGGCTGCATCGCCTGCGCTGCTGCAGGCGCGCGAACTGTCGGTCAGCATCGGACTGCACAAGGTCTGCCTCGGGCTGGATTTCGAACTGCCGCCCGGCAGTTGCCTGGGCATCCTCGGCCGCAACGGCGCGGGCAAATCCACGTTGCTGTCGACGCTCGCCGGCTTGCGTCCGGCCGATGCCGGCACGCTGCGCCTGGCCGGCAAGACCTATGCGGAACTCGGCTTGCGCGCGGCGGCGCGCCTGCGCGGCTGGCTCGGCCAGGATCGCCACGATCCTTTCGCCAGCAGCGTGCTGGACAGCGTGCTCAGCGGCCGTCATCCGCACCTCGATCGCTGGTCCTGGGAGTCGGCCGGCGACACCGCCATCGCCCATGCCGCCCTGGCCGCGACCGGGCTGACCGGCATGGCCGAGCGCGAGATTCATACCCTTTCCGGCGGCGAGCGCCAGCGCGTGGCCATCGCCACCCTGCTGGCGCAGGAACCGCGGGTTTATCTGCTGGACGAGCCGCTGGCGCATCTCGACCTGAATCACCAGATCGCCACCCTCGAACTATTTTCCCGTCGCGCCCGCGATACGGGCGCGGCCGTCATCATGGTGCTGCACGATCCCGGTTTCGTCCTGCGCTACTGCGACCAAGCTTTGCTGCTGTTCGGCGACAGCCGCTATCTGGTCGGCCCGGTGGAGCAGGTGCTCGACGAAACCACCTTGACGAGTCTGTACGGCCACCCGCTGCGCCGGGTCGAAAACGCCTTCATTCCGCAGTAGTCGCGGGCGTTGCCCCATTCACGCCGCTCATGGCCGGCGGCTGCGGGCGATTTCCAGTTGCTGGCAGAGTTGCTCCGTCCCCGCCACCAGCCGCGGCGTGGCACGCTGGATCAGATCGGGTGGAATGAAAAACAGATTGTCGCGGCGCACCGCCGTCAGGGACGGCCAGCGCCGCCAGTCATTCAACCAGTCCGGCCGCACGGCCTCCATGCCGCTGGCGATGATCGCTTCCGGATCGGCGGCGATCACCGTTTCCACCGATATCGTCGGCGCCAGCGTGCGCAGCGCGGCGAAGACGTTCACTCCGCCGCACGACTGCATGACTTCGCTGATCAGTTGATCGCCACCCACCGTCATCAGCGGCTGCTTCCAGATCTGGTAGAACGCGCGCACCGGCGGCAGCGCCGCATAACGGGCGCGCAGTTCGCCCATGCGCTGGCGGAAATGATCGGCGGCCGCCTGCGCCTCGACCAGCGTGCCGGCCAGCCGGCCATAGCGTTCCAGATCCTTGGCCACATCATCGATGCGCTGCGCATCCACCATGAACACGGGAATGCCCAGGGCGCGCAACTGCCTGACATGCGCCAGCGAATTGCCGCTGATCCAGCCGATGGCCAGATCGGGCTTGAGCGCGGCGATGGCCTCCAGATCGGGCTGGATATAGCTGCCGAT
Organism: Sterolibacterium denitrificans; assembly: GCF_900174485.1. Classification (NCBI taxonomy): domain Bacteria; kingdom Pseudomonadati; phylum Pseudomonadota; class Betaproteobacteria; order Nitrosomonadales; family Sterolibacteriaceae; genus Sterolibacterium; species Sterolibacterium denitrificans. The sequence continues at coordinate 86,300 of NZ_LT837803.1, forward strand.
GCCGGTCACTTTTCTGGCGGCGGGCGGAAAATTGCTGTACTCGACCACGCCCACCACCTGCTTTCCCGCACCAGCGGCAAACAGCGTTTCCGTGACATGCGGCGCCAGGCTGATGATGCGCCGGGCCGGCGCGGCCAGGCGCAGCGTATCGCCCCGGTCGTCCGTCACGACGATTTCAGCCTGGGCCGATGCGCTCGATGCGTTCGATGCGCTCAACCCGGCCAGGGTCAGCAACAACAGCAAATACAGGGTTCTCATGTGACGCCTTTGGCAAACGGGATCGGCAGTTTACTGTGTGGGGGGGCTCGTCGGATAACGGGGGGGGACACGTGGGTCGGGCGGACACATGGGTCCGCCCCTACGACACAAGGTAGAATCTGCATTCTCTTTCCATCTTTCATTTTCTTGCCAACGGTCCGTCATGCGCGCCTCACAATTTTTCATCAGTACCCTCAAGGAAGCTCCCTCCGACGCCGAGATCGTCAGCCATCAACTGATGCTGCGCGCCGGCCTGATCCGCCGTCTGGCCGGCGGCATCTACAGTTGGCTGCCGATGGGGCTGCGCGTGCTGCGCAAGGTCGAGAACATCGTGCGCGAGGAAATGAACCGCGCCGGCGCGATCGAGTTGCTGATGCCGGCGGTGCAACCCGCCGAGCTGTGGCAGGAATCCGGCCGCTGGGAGCAGTACGGCCCGGAGTTGCTGCGTTTCAAGGACCGGCATCAGCGCGATTTCGTCATCGGCCCGACCCACGAGGAAGTGATCACCGACATCGCCCGCCGCGAGATCAAGAGCTACCGCCAGTTGCCGCGCCACTTCTACCAGATCCAGACCAAGTTCCGCGACGAGATCCGCCCGCGCTTCGGCGTCATGCGCGGGCGCGAGTTCCTGATGAAGGACGGCTATTCCTTCCACACCTCCTTCGCCGACCTGCAGCGCGAATACGCCAGCATGCACGCCACCTACACGCGCATCTTCAGTCGCCTGGGCCTGCAGTTCCGCGCCGTGGCCGCCGACACCGGCTCGATCGGCGGCAGCGGCTCGCACGAATTCCACGTGCTGGCCGATTCCGGCGAGGATGCCATCGCCTACTGCCCGGCGGCGGATTCGGACTATGCCGCCAACGTCGAGCTGGCCGAGGCCCTCGCGCCCGCCGCGACGCGGGCCGCGCCGGAACTGATGCTGGCGAATGTGCACACGCCCGGCAAGACGCGCTGCGAGGATGTCGCCGCGCTGCTGGATCTGCCCGTGCAGCGGATGGTGAAGACCATCGCCGTGGTGCGCAATGAACTCGAAGTCGGCGCGCCGGGCTGGTTCTGCCTGATCCTGCTGCGCGGCGACCACGATCTGAACGAAATCAAGACGCAGAAGCTGCTCGGCGATTTTCGCTTCGCCAGCGATGAGGAGATCAAGCGCGCCATCGGTTGCCTGCCGGGTTACATCGGCCCGGTCGATCTGCGCTTCGCCCACATGATCGCGGTGTATGCCGACCGCGCGGTGATCAACATGAGCGATTTCGTCTGCGGCGCCAATGCCGAGGGCTATCACCTCACCGGCGTGAACTTCGGCCGCGACGTGCCCGAGCCCTATCAGGTCGACGACTTCCGCAACGTCGTTGCCGGCGATCCGTCACCGGACGGCAAGGGTCTGCTCGAGATCTGCCGTGGCATCGAAGTCGGCCACATTTTCCAGTTGCGCACCAAGTACGCCGCCGCCCTGAAATGCACTTTCCTCAACGAAAGCGGCCAGCCGCAGACCATGGAAATGGGCTGCTACGGCATCGGTGTCTCGCGCATCGTCGGCGCGGCCATCGAGCAGGGCAATGACGAGCGCGGCATCATTTTTCCGGCAGCGCTCGCGCCCTTCGAGGTGGTCATCGTGCCGATGGGCTATCACAAGTCGGAAGCCGTGCGCGCGGCGGCGGATCGGCTGCTGGGCGATCTCGCGGCAGCCGGCATCGACGCCATCCTCGACGATCGCGACGAGCGCCCCGGCTCGATGTTCGCCGACTGGGATCTGATCGGCGTGCCGCATCGCGTCGTCGTCGGCGAGCGCGGCCTGAAGGAAGGCCGGCTCGAATACAAGGGTCGCCGCGATGCCGAGGCGCAGATGCTGGCCGCGGCCGAGGTACCGGCCTTCCTGCAGGGCAGGTTGTGCGACTGAAGACGCTGATCCTGGGTCTGGGCTGCCTGGCCATCGTCGGCACGGCTCAGGCCGGCAATCAGCGTTACGAGCCGCTGGCCGCCAGCGTGCGCGCCGCCCTGCATGCCGCCATTGCGGATCGCGCCTCGCCCGAACCGCGCTTTCCCAGCCTGGAAGAAAAGATCAACTGGCTGACCGAGATGTCGCGACGCCTGGAAAAACGCATGCCGGATCGCACCGCCCGCCTGGAGTTTCTCAAGACCGTGCATTACGAAGCCACGCGCGCCGGTCTCGATCCACAACTGGTGCTGGGCCTGATCCAGGTCGAAAGCGGCTTCAAGAAATACGCCGTCTCCTCCGCCGGCGCGCGCGGCTACATGCAGGTGATGCCGTTCTGGATCCGGGAAATCGGCCAAAAGGACAACAACCTCTTCCACCTGCGCACCAACCTGCGCTACGGCTGCACCATCCTGCGCCATTACCTGGACATCGAAAAGGGCGACCTGTTTCGCGCCCTCGGCCGCTACAACGGCAGCCTGGGCAAACCGGAATACCCCAACATGGTGCGCGCGGCCTGGGAACGGCACTGGCACTGGCCGCAACACCAGATGCTCAGTCAGAACACCCGGAACTGAAGCGCCGCGTTGCCCTCTACCGCGAGTGAGCCGCAGTACCGGAGAGCGGCGAAATTCCGGCCGGCTCGCCGGCAAACCTCAAATATTCCACCCGGCTGCCCGGATCGACCTGCTGCAGATAGGCGGCGATGCGCTCGAAGGTAGCGGTGACGGCCGTGCCGGGTTGATCGATCAGCGCCACTTCGCGGCGGAAGATGCCGGCCAGAAGCAACTTGACGGGGTTCACCCGCACCGGCTCGGCGATGAAATGAGCTTGCGTCAGCGCTTTGATGCGCTGGATGTCGGCGGTTTGATGAAGCGCGGCGTGGATCACGTCGAGGATGAATTCGGTGCAGTTCTGCCGTCCCAGATTGTAGGGGTTGGCGATCAGGGAATAGCGCGGATCGTGCAGCGCGGCGTAGGTTGGCGAGTGGATCACCGCCAGCAGGCGTTGCTGGAGCTCGCTCGAGGGAATCAGGATGCCGGCTTCCAGCTCGGCGACTTCGCTGAAGAAAGCCGCCGGCGCGTCGTCTTCCAGGCGGCTGCGGTCCGGGCGGTCGTCGTATTGATAGAGATTGTGGATGACATAACCCGCGCCCGTGGCCGAGCGTTCGGCCAGACCGACGTGGGTGAAGCGCATGCCCTCGGGCATTTCAGCCAGCGGCCGGCCCATGCGGGCGAGCAGCACCAGGCGGGCGCCGCTGGCGTCGAGGGCGGCACTGACCTGCCGGGCGAACGCCTGGCGTTGCGCAGCGGTGGGGAGCGTGTCGGCTGGAGCGTTCTCGGTCTCGGCCGCTGCAGTTTCGGCCTGGGCGAGGGGTGCGGCCAGAAACAGCAAGCTGCTCAACAGGCACAGGCGCAGGATGGATTTCATGGAGACTCCCTATACGGTCGCGGCATTCGCCAGACGCACGAAATCATCCAGCGCCAGTTCTTCGGCGCGGGCGGTGGCGGCAATGTCCAGCGCTTGCAGCGCCGCCGGGGTGAAGAATCCGGCCAGCGTATTGCGCAGCATCTTGCGGCGCTGGCTGAAGGCGGCGGCGACGATGCTGGCGAACAACGCTTCGTCCTTCGCGCCGAGCGCCGTGGCGGGCAACGGCACCATGCGCACGATGGCGGAATCGACCTTGGGGGCCGGGCTGAAGGCCGTCGGCGGCACGAGGAACAGCAGTTCCATGGCAAAACGGTATTGCAGCATCACCGACAGCCGGCCGTAGGCGGCCGTGCCAGGGGCGGCGACCATGCGCTCGACGACTTCCTTCTGCAGCATGAAATGCATGTCGCGCACTTGCCCGGCGCAGGCGGCCAGATGAAAGAGCAGCGGCGTCGAGATGTTGTAGGGCAGATTGCCGACGATGCGCAGCTTCCCCGCTGCCTGCGGCAGGCTGGCGAAGTCGAATTCCAGCGCATCGCCTTCGTGGATGGTCAGGCGCCCGGCCGGGAAACGCTGCTTCAGGCGAGCGATCAGGTCGCGGTCGATTTCGACGACGTGCAAATGCTTGAGCGTGTCGAGCAAGGGCGTGGTGAGCGCTGCCAGGCCCGGGCCGATCTCGACCATGCAGTCGTCTGCCTGCGGCGCGATGGCGGCGACGATGTCGTGGATGACGCCCTGGTCCTGGAGGAAGTTCTGACCGAAGCGCTTGCGCGCCCGGTGGTGTCCGCCCTGTTCGCTGCGTTGACTTTTCATCGGCAGAGTTCGAGCGCGGCCGCAATCGCCGCACGCAGGCTGCGACTATCGGCCCGGCCCGTGCCGGCCAGATCCAGCGCCGTGCCATGGTCGACCGAAGTACGCACGATGGGCAGACCGAGGGTGATATTCACGCCGTCTTCGAAGGCGGCATATTTCAGCACCGCCAGCCCCTGGTCGTGGTACATCGCCAACTGGGCATCCGCGTCTTGCAGTTGGTGTTTGGTGAACAAGGTATCGGCCGGCAACGGGCCGACCAGGTTCATGCCTTCGCCGCGCAGTTTTTCCAGCACCGGCGCGATGACTTCGATTTCCTCGCGCCCCAGGTGGCCGCCTTCGCCGGCGTGCGGGTTGAGGCCGGCGACGAGGATGCGCGGTGCGGCGATGCCGAACTTGCGCACCAGATCGCGATGCAGGATGCGCAGCGTGGCGGTCAGATCATCCGGCCTGATGGCGTCCGCCACCTCTCGCAGCGGCAGGTGGGTGGTGGCCAGCGCCACGCGCAGGCCGGCGCCGGCGAGCATCATCACCACGCGCGGCGTGCCGGTCTTTTCGGCCAGGTATTCGGTATGGCCGGTGAATGGCAGACCGGCTTCGTTGATGATGCCTTTATGCACCGGCGCGGTGACCATGGCGGCGAATTCGCCGCTGCGGCAGCCGGCCAGCGCCTGGTCGAGCAGTTCGATGACGTAGGCGGCGTTCTCGCGCGCCAACCGGCCCGGCTGGCTGGACACGCGCAGCGGCACGTGGCGGATTTCAAAACGTCTGCACGCTTCGAGCGAACCCGGCTCTGCGCCGATCAGTTGCGCCCGTTCGGCCAGCAGATTGCGGTCGCCGAGGATGACCAGGCGCGCGGGGAAATCATGGCCGGTCAGCGTCAGGCACAGTTCGGGGCCGATGCCGGCCGGCTCGCCGCTGGTGATGACGATCCGCGGCAGCTGATCGTCAGCCGGGGTCATTTTTCTTCCAGATGCAGCTCGACGTAGGCGCCGTCGCGAATCTGCCGGATCCAGTCCTGATAGGCCTCGTCCAGCCGGCTTTCGCGGATCGCCTGGCGGGCGGCCAGGCGCTGGCGATCGACCGATTGCGTCTCGATGCGGCGGCCGAGCACCTGGATGATGTGCCAGCCGAACGGCGACTTGACCGGCGCGCTGATCTCGTTGTCGCGCAGCGCATTCATCGCCTGCTCGAACTCCGGCACGGTATCGCCCTCGTAGAGCCAGCCCAGATCGCCGCCCTTGGCCGCGGAGAGATCATTGGAATTGGCGCGCGCCAGTTCGGCGAAGTCGTCGCCGTGATCGAGACGCTCCTTGAGCTGCTGGGCCTTGCGCTTGGCCTCGGCCTCGGGCACCAGCTCATTGACCTTGATGAGGATGTGCCGCGCATGCGTCTGGCGCATCGGCCGAATCGACTTGCCGGCCGCGCTGCGTTCGATCAGCTTGACGATGTGATAACCGGCCGGACTCTGCAGGACGTTGCTCACCCCGCCCGCTTCGAGCTTCTTCACCGCATCGGCATACAGCGGCGGCAGGTGTTCGAGCGGACGCGGCCCCAGCAGGCCGCCGCTCATGGCGTCCGGCGCATCGGAAAAGCTCGCGGCCACGCGCGCGAAATCATCGCCCCGCTGCAACTGCGACAGCGCCTGCTCGGCGCGCGCGCGCGCGCGCAGCAACTGCTCGGTTCCGGCCTGCTCGGAAACCCGCAGCAGGATGTGGGCGACGTTGTACTCCTCGCCGCCCTGGGTCGTTGCCGCCGGCGTCGCCAGGTAGTTGTCGACCTCGGCTTCGGAAATCATGATGCGGCTGTCGACCTCGCGCTCGCGCACGCGGCCGATGATCATCTCCTCGCGCACGCCTTCGCGGAACTTGCTCCAGGTGATGCCGTCCTGCTCGATCGCATAGCGGAATTCGCTGAGGCTCATCTTGTTCGATTCGGCAATGCGGCGCAGATAATTATCGAGCTGTGCGTCATCGACCTGGATGCCGTTTTCCTTGGCGAACTGGAGCTGTATCCGATCGATGACCATGCGATCCAGCATCTGCTTTTCCAGTATCTCGCGCGGCGGCAATTGCGTGCCCTGTCCGCGCAGTTGCCGCTCGACGGTTGCCAGGCGCTCCCTGAGTTCATTGAGCGTGATCGCATCCTCATTGACCACGGCGACGATCCGGTCGGCCAGCGCGGGCGCATCGGTGATCGCGGCAAAAGCCGTGGACGGAACCAAAAGACCGAGGCCCGCAAGCAGGCTGGCGAATAGCGAAGCAAGAATCTGCGATTTCATGGGCATTCCATCATGGGTGAAAGTTGCAGAACGGGGACGTGTTCAATGTTGCAAGGACGCAGGCGGGTATTTTCGAACAGCTTCACGGCATCGCGCCGGCCGCTTGCGCGGAGCGGCCATAGCCGGGAATGCTGCGCTTGAGCAAGTCCAGGGGGTTGGAGCCGACACTGGCGAAACCGTTCAATTCGAGCTGTATGAAGAAAGCGGTGCTCGAATCGCCGGTTGCCGTGGCGATGCGCTGCAGTACCACGCGCGAACTCCAGCAGTCCGCATTGTATTCAAGACCGCCGACGCTCTCGATGACGCGATGATCTTCCAGCGAATAGTTGTAGCGCCCGACCACCGACCAATTGATGGACAGCGGCCACTGCCCGGCAATGTCGATCTGGCGCACATCGCCGCTGGTCAGCGAAGTGAGTTGGTTGCGGTTGTAGCGATAGCCGGCGGAAAGCACCTTGCCCGGCTCCGGCTGGTAGCGGCCGGAAATGGACAGCCGGTGCACCTGGTCGTCATGCGGGTTGAATTGCAGGCCGGCATCGAGCGTCAGCCGGGGCGCGATCTCGCCGCTCAGCGCCGCCAGAAAATCGGCGGTTCTGGTCGTGCGCACCGTCTCGCCCGGCAGCGTCACCAACTGGTCCTTGAAATAGAAACGCTGGCCGATGGCGCCGCGCAGCAGTTCGGCGCCCGTCTCCGGGTCTATCAGCCGCGAAGTCACCGCCGCGGTCAACTGGTTGGCATCACCGATGCGGTCGTCGCCGCTATAGCGGTTCTCGGAAAAAATCTGCGCGAAATTGAAGTCGGTCAGGCCGCTGTCGAAGACCGGGATCCGGCTCTGCTCGCGTGTCGGCACGCGCAGGTAGTACAGGCGCGGCTCCAGCGTCTGGGTCAGGCTGCGTTCGGCAAGTTCGAGCGGACGCTCGAAAACCACGCTGCCATCGAGACTGAACAAGGGCACGTTGCGCGTCAGGCGCTCGCCCGGCTTGCCATTCCAGCCAGCCAGGTCGTAGGTCGTCGAATGCAGCGCCAGCTTCGGCGTCAGGGAAAACGCCGCCGTCTGGATGGGCAGCTCGAACTGCGGATTGAGGATGGTGCGCGTCCCCTCGATCTGGTTCGGATGAACGAAGCGGACGAACTCGCCGCGAAAACCGAAATGGCCGTCGAACGGCAGGTCGGCACGATTCGCATTCAGCGTCAGTTGCGGCAGACGGCGGTAAGGAATGGCCATCGGCGGCAGGGCGGGATCCTGCAGGGTCTGGTAACTCTGCGCCATCAGGCTGGCATTCCACCAGGTGCTGGCATAGCCGAACACGCCCTGGCGCAGCAGGTTGTTCCGCGCGATATTGGTCATCCGCGACGACAGGTCACTGAAATAGGTGTCGTCGGAAACGCCGTTGAGATCGAGGCTGCCGGTAAATCCGCGGCCGAAATTCTGGCTGTGGTTGTAGCTGTAGCTGCTGCGTTGCCGGTGCGCCACCCGGTCGTCGGGCAGCACGTCCGCCTGCAGGGTGCCGCTGTAATTTTCATCGAGATAGCGGAACTCGCTGCCCAGGGCCAGGCCGCGCTTGGTCATCAGGCGCGGGGTGAAGGTCGCATCCATGTTCGACGCGATATTCCAGTAATAGGGAACCGAAAGCTCGAAACCACTCTTGCTGGTGGTGCCGATGGTGGGCGCCAGCACGCCGCTCTTGCGCTTGTTGTTGAGCGAGAAAGTCAGCCAGGGGGAATACAGCAGCGGCACGTCCTGAAAGACCAGCGTGGCATCGTCGGCATCGCCGACTTCGGTGTCGTAATCGAGCTGAATGCTGCTGGCGCGCGCGAACCAGGCCGGATCGGAAGGCGCGCAGGTGCTGTAGGTCGCACTGCTGAGCCGATAGTGGTTCTTGCCCTCGAAGTCGATGCGCTGCGCCGCGCCGCTGCCGACCGTCAGCGGACCGGAAGCCCCGCCGGCCGGCGCCCGCTTGATGGTATAGCGCGGCGCCTCGAAGAAACCGATGTTGTCCGCCATTTTCAGGCGCAGATGCGGGCCGCTGATCACATCCTCGTTCTGTCTCAATTCCACGTTGCCGATGGCCTCGACCTCGTCATCGTTCTGTCGATACACGAGGCGATCCGTGGTCAGCACGTTGTCCGCGCGCCGCACGCTGACGTTGCCTTCCGCCACCGTCTCGACGTCGTTCAGGCCGGTGATGCGATCCGCCTCGATGAAGGACGGCAGCGGCGCATCCTTGCCTTCCACCGGCGGCGTACCGAATTCGTAGCTGATTTGCAGGGAGCGGTCCCGCACCACACCCGAACCGGCCGCGCGCGCGGACTCGTGCAAGCCAAGCGCCGTCACCACCAGCAGCGGCAGCAATAACCGCCGGAAAGCCTGGCCTCGCCGAAGAAAACGCATGTGCACGATGAAGTCGGGTTTCCGATTGTTGGTTTGCTGAATCGTTGAGTCGTTATTTCGAGCGGCGGACGCGGCTGCCGCCAGCGCCGGGGCCTGGGACGTCACGGGCGGGTGCTAGAATCGGCCGATTCTAGCATTGGCTCGCACGCCGCCCAAGGTGCTTGCGCCGCCTGCATCCATCCCGCTCCATTCCACCTCAGCATGGAACGCCAACGACAAATCATCGACTGGCTGCAGCAGCTCCAGCCCGGCCGCGACTTCAGCCTCGCCCCGGCCTCGGCCGATGCCAGCTTCCGCCGCTATTTTCGCGTCCGCTACGGCGACGGCCGGACGCTCATCGTCATGGATGCGCCGCCCGGCCGGGAAGACTGCCGTCCCTGGCTGCACGTCCAGCAGCTCTTCGCAGCCACCGGCGCGCACGTGCCGGAGGTGTTGGCGCAGGATGCCGAACGCGGCTTCCTGCTGCTCTCCGACCTGGGCGGCACCACCTACCTCGCCGTACTGCAGGCCGACCCGGGCCGGGCGCGGACGCTCTACGAGGATGCCGCCACGGCGCTGATCCGCATCCAGGCGGCAAGCCGCCCCGGCGTGCTGCCCGAATACGATCGCGCCCTGCTGCTGCGCGAGCTGATGCTGTTTCCCGACTGGTACGTGGCGAAGCACCTCGGCATCGACATGAACGCTGCCCAGCGCAACGTAATGGAACGGGCCTTCGAGCGCATCCTCGCCGTCAATCTCGACGAACCGCGCGTCTTCGTGCACCGCGACTACCACTCGCGCAACCTGATGCTGCTGGACGGTGAAGACGGCAACAATCCGGGCATCATCGACTTCCAGGATGCCGTCTACGGCCCGCTCAGCTACGACCTCGTCTCGCTGTTCAAGGATGCCTACATCGAATGGGACGAAGAACAGACGCTGGACTGGCTGGTGCGCTACTGGGAAAAGGCGCGCAAGACCGGCCTGCCGGTGCGCGCGGACTTCGGCGAATTCCATCGCGACTACGAATGGATGGGCGTGCAGCGCCACATCAAGGTGCTCGGCATCTTCGCCCGTCTCTGCCACCGCGACGGCAAGGAGGCTTATCTCAAGGACATGCCGCTGGTGATGAAATACCTGCGCCACGCCGCCGACCGCTACCGCGAACTCGGCCCCTTCCTCAAGCTGCTCGACGAACTGGAAGGCCGGCAGGAGGAAGTGGGGTATACGTTTTGAATCATGGGGCGAAAATCAAGCTCATCGGCCGTACGAACCGTACAAACGGTACCAACGGCACCAACCGTACGTAACGTCGAAACCCTCGGCCAGGTCTTCACGCCGCCCTGCGTGGTGCGGGCGATGCTGGCGCTGCGCAGGCAGGCCGGACGGGTGCTGGAACCCGCATGTGGCGATGGCGCCTTCTCGAACGAACTGCCGGATTGCGTGGCCATCGAGCTGGATCGCCGCCATGCGCCGCCGGGCAGCCTGAACATCGACTTCTTCGCCTATCCGGAAACGGAGAAATTTTCCACCATCATCGGCAATCCGCCCTACGTCCGCCATCAGGACATCCTTCCGGAAAGCAAGGCGCTCATCGCATCGCAGTTGTTCGATCAGCGTTCCAATCTCTATCTGTTTTTCATCGAGAAGGCCGTGCGTCACCTGATGCCGGGCGGCGAGCTGATTTTCATCACCCCGCGCGACTTTCTGAAAACCACCTCCAGCGTGCGGCTGAATCGCTGGCTGCATGAACATGGCACGATCACCCATGCCATCGAGCTGGGCGATGCCCGAATCTTCACGGCGGCCGTCCCCAACTGCCTGATCTGGCGTTTCGAGAAGGATTGCCGCGATCGCTCGGTGCAGTACGCGGAAATCGGCAACCGGGACGCGCTCGCGACGGCGCTGGCCGCGCCGCGCTGGGAGCGGCGGCATTTCGTCGAAAACGCAGGCCATCTGATCTTCGCGAAAGCGCTGCACAGCCTGCAGCTAAAGGACATCGCCCGCGTCAAGGTCGGCGCCGTGTCGGGCGCGGACGACATCTACGCAGACGAAAAACTCGGCAACCGCGACTTCGTCTGCGCCGCCACCGCCAGGACCGGCAAGACGCGCCGCATGATCTGGGTCGACAAGAACGCCCGGCCGCCGAAGGCGCTGCTGCCCCACAAGGCTCGCCTCATCTCGCGCGGCATCCGGCCGTATGACGAATCCAACTGGTGGCAGTGGGGACGCGGCTATCCCATCACGGACGCGCCCCGGGTATATGTGAATGGCCGGACGCGCCAGTCGCAGCCATTCTTTCTGCATGCCTGCAAGAACTTCGATGGCGCGGTATTGGCCATCTTTCCGCACGACCCGGGCATCGACCTGGCCGCCTTCTGCGCGGCCTTGAATGCGGTCGCCTGGGATCAGCTCGGCTTCGTCTGCGACGGGCGCTACCTATTCACCCAGCGCAGTCTGGAAAACGCGCCCCTGCCGGCATCCCTCGAACGATTCATCCCCGGGCATACGCCACCATGAAAGCCATGATCCTCGCCGCAGGACGCGGCGTACGCATGCGGCCGCTGACCGACAGCGTGCCCAAGCCCCTGCTCCCCGTAGCCGGCAAGCCGCTGATCGTCTGGCAGATCGAGCGGCTGGCGGCGGCTGGCATGATTGATCTGGTCATCAACCATGCCCATCTCGGCGCGCAGATCGAGGCGGCGCTGGGCGATGGCGCGCGCTTCGGCGTGCGCATCGCCTACTCGCCGGAAGCCGAGGCGCTGGAAACCGCCGGCGGCATCCGCCAGGCCCTGCCGCTGCTCGGCGACCAGCCTTTTTTCGTCGTCAGCGCCGACATCCATTGCGCCTGCGACTATCGCCAACTGCTCGACGATCTGCCACTGGCCGACGACGCGCTGGCCTGTCTGTGGATGGTCGCCAATCCACCCTGGCATCCCGGTGGCGACTTCGCGCTGCGCGAGGGCCGCCTGCGCCTGGCCGATGACGGTGGGCCGCGCCTGACCTACGCCAACTTCGGCCTGTTCCGCCCGGCCATGTTCGCGCAGATTGCGCCGGGCACCAAGCTACCGCTGCGACCGCTGCTCGATGCGGCGATTCCTGCCGGGCGCATCCAGGGCGCGCGGCTCGATGCGGTGTGGGACAATCTGGGCACCCCGGCCCAGCTCGCGGAACTCGATGCGCGGCTGCGCCGGCAACTCCAGAATCCGAAATCCTGAAACCGATTTCGCCGTCCTTGCACTCATGGCACTCATGAACATCCAGCCTTTCATCGCGCGCCGCGCGCGCCTGCTCGAACACATGCAACGCCACGGCGGCGGACTGGCCGTGATTCCCACCGCGCCCGAGCAACTGCGCAACCGCGACACCCATTATCCCTATCGCCCCGACAGCTACTTCCATTACCTGAGCGGCTTCGGCGAGCCGGAAGCCGTGCTGCTGCTGATCGCCGGCGACAATCCCCGCAGCATCCTGTTCTGCCGCGAGAAGGACGTCGAGCGGGAAATCTGGGACGGCTTCCGCTGGGGGCCGGAGGCGGCGCGCGAAGCCTACGGTTTCGATGCCTGCCATCCCGTCGCGCAATTCGACGACAAACTTGCCGAACTGCTGGCCGACCAACCCGCGCTGTGGTTTTCGCTGGGCTTCGATGCCGTCTGGGATGCGCGCATCGCACAGGCCCTCAACGCCGTGCGCGCCCAGGCGCGCAACGGCAAGCGCGCGCCGGCGCAGTTGCAGGACGTGCGCGCCGCGCTCGACGAGATGCGCCTGATCAAGGACGCCAGCGAAATCGAACTGATGCGCCGCGCCGCCGACATTGCCGCCAGCGCCCATCGCCGCGCCATGCAGGCAACGCGCCCCGGCCTGCCCGAATACGCCATCGAAGCCGAACTGCTGCACGAATTCCGCCGCCATGGCTGCCAGGCGCCGGCCTACGGCAGCATCGTCGCGGGCGGAGCCAATGCCTGCATCCTCCACTACATCGACAACGATCAGCCGCTCAGGGACGGCGAGCTGCTGCTGATCGACGCCGGCGGCGAGCTCGACGGCTATGCCGCCGACATCACCCGCACTTTCCCGGTGAATGGCCGGTTCAGCGGCGCGCAGGCCGACGTATATCGACTGGTGCTCGCGGCCCAGGAAGCCGCCATCGCCACGGTCAAGCCGGGTGTCGGCTTCATCGCGCCGCACGATGCGGCAGTGCACGTGCTGGCGCAGGGGATGCTCGACCTCGGGCTGCTGCGCGGCTCGCTCGACGGCATCATCGAATCGGAAGCCTACAAGCGCTATTACATGCACCGCACCAGCCACTGGCTGGGCCGCGACGTGCATGATGCGGGCGACTACAAGCACGGCGAGCAATGGCGCGCGCTCGAACCCGGCATGCTGCTGACCATCGAACCGGGCTGCTACATTCGCGCCGCCGACGACGTACCCGCCGCCTTCCATGGCATCGGCGTGCGCATCGAGGACGATGCGCTGGTCACCGGCGACGGCTGCGAAATCATCACCCATGAAGCGCCAAAGAACATCCGCGAAATCGAAAACCTGATGGCCGAGGCGCGGCATGGCTAAGTCAGGCGATCCGACCTACTTCGGCGCCCATCTGGCGGACATCGCGGCGCCGCCGCGCACGGCAGAGGAGGCAACCCCGGTCGCCATCATCGGCGGCGGGCTGGCGGGGATGACGCTGGCGCTGGCGCTCAGGCAGCACGGCATCGGCGCCCGCATTTTCGACGCCCGGCCGCGCGGCGCGGCGCGTCATGATCCGCGCGCGCTGGCGCTCTCGCACGGCTCGCAGCAGACCTTCGCCTGGCTCGGTCTTTGGCCGCAGATTGCCGCCGCCGCCACGCCGATCGTCAGCATTCACGTCTCGCAGCGCGGCGGCTTCGGCCGCACGCGCATCACGGCGGCCGAACAGGACGTGCCGGCGCTGGGCCAGGTCGTTGCCGCCGGACACATCGCCGCCGTGCTCGATACCGCGCTCGCCGCCGCAGGCATCGAGTACCACGAGCACACGCGCATCGACTGCGTGAATATGGATGCAGATACCGGACGCGTCTGGCTGCGCGATGACCGCGGCGACGCACGGGACAGCGCGCGCCTGGTGATCTATGCCGAAGGCGCGGTCGACGCGGCGCATGCCGACGCTGCCACGCAGACGCGAACCCGCGACTACGGCCAGCATGCGCTGGTCTGCGAGGCCCGCACGAGCACGCCGCACCACGGCACGGCTTACGAGCGTTTCACCGCGCAGGGGCCGTTGGCCCTGCTGCCCTGCGGCGCGGCCGACAATTTTTCGGTGGTCTACACTTGCTCGCCGGACGAAGCCCGGCGTCTCCTGAGTCTGGACGACGCCGCTTTCCTCGCCGCGCTGCAGGCTCACTTCGGACTCGGGCAGCGCCTGCGCTTCGTCGCCGCCACGCCGCGCCACGTCTTTCCGCTCGGCCTGCGCTATCGCCGCTCACCCATCGGCCCGCGCCGCGTCTGGCTCGGCAACGCCGCGCAGACCCTGCATCCGGTGGCCGGCCAGGGTTTCAATCTGGCGCTGCGCGACATCCGCGATCTGGCCCGCGTGCTGACCGGCAGCCCCGATCCGGGGGCAAGGGCGACACTCCAGCGCTACGCCAATACGCGCCGTATCGACCGCGCCGGAACGATCGGCTTCACCGACGGCATCGTGCGCCTGTTCAGCAACGACCTGCCGCTGCTGCGCGAAGGCCGCGGCCTGGCCCTACTCGCGCTCGACCTGCTGCCGCCGCTGCGCGGCCTCGTCGCGCGGCGCATGATGTACGGCACGCGCGACGGTTAGACGCCAGGACAGCAATCCACACCCTGCCTGTTCCTGCAACACCACACGCCACGTCCGGCGGCTGCCTGCCAGGCGCCTGCACCACATTGACCGCTTTCGATCTCCCTGCATTTCTTCCGGAAAACAGCAGCCAGTCCTTTGCGGTAAAATCCCCCGCTTCCCCATTTCGTCTTCAGTCTTGCAGCCGCCCTGCTGCATTGCGCTCCGTCTATGGAATTCGTCGGCTACACGCTCAGAAACAATCTGTTCGTCGCCCCCATGGCGGGCGTGACGGACCGGCCGTTTCGCCAGTTGTGCAAGCAACTGGGCGCCGGGCTGGCGGTTTCCGAAATGGTGACGTCCAACTCGCTGCTGTACGGCAGCGCCAAGACGCTGCGGCGCGCCAACCATGAAGGTGAAGTCGAGCCGATCTCGGTGCAGATCGCCGGCGCCGACCCGCGCATGATGGCCGAGGCGGCCAGGCACAACGTCGATCACGGCGCGCAGATCATCGACATCAACATGGGCTGCCCGGCGAAGAAAGTCTGCAACGTCATGGCCGGCTCGGCCCTGATGCAGGACGAGCCGCTGGTGGCGAAGATCCTGACGGCCGTGGTCGATGCCGTGCCGGATACGCCGGTGACGCTGAAGTTCCGCACCGGCTGGAATCGCGACAACCGGAACGCGCCCGCCATCGCGCGCATCGCCGAGGGCAGCGGCGTGCGCGCCATCGCCATCCATGGCCGCACCCGCGCCGACCAGTATCGCGGCGCGGCCGAGTACGACACCATCGCCCTGGTGAAGTCGCAGGTCAACATCCCGGTGATCGCCAATGGCGACATCAATACGCCGCAGCAGGCCCGCTTCGTCCTCGACTACACGAAGGCCGACGGCCTGATGATCGGCCGCGCCGCCCAGGGCCGGCCCTGGCTGTTCCGCGAGATCGAGCATTACCTGAATACCGGCGAGCTGTTGCCGCCGCCGTCGGTGGGCGAGATTCACCGCATCCTGCGCCAGCACCTGGCCGACCTGTATGCGTTCTATGGCGAAGATACCGGGGTGAAAATC
The DNA here is from genome assembly GCF_900174485.1 of Sterolibacterium denitrificans. Lineage (NCBI taxonomy): Bacteria > Pseudomonadati > Pseudomonadota > Betaproteobacteria > Nitrosomonadales > Sterolibacteriaceae > Sterolibacterium > Sterolibacterium denitrificans. Next base: position 102,246 of record NZ_LT837803.1, read on the forward strand.
GCCCGCAAGCACATCGCCTGGTACACCAAGGGCATCGCCGGCGCGGCGACGTTCCGCCATGCCATGAACCAGCTCGGCAACGTGCGCGACCAGTTGCAGGCCACCGACGATTTCTTCCACGCCCATGCCCGGACGCATGCGCGTTACGAGCAGGAAGCCGACGACGCGCTGCCTGCATTTCCTACCGCCGTCAAAGAGGTGCTTGCCGCATGAGTTCGAATGATCTGGCCGATTGCGTGCGCCGCTCCCTGAATCGTTACTTCCGCGATCTGGAAGGCGAGAAGCCGCATGACATCCACGCCATGGTGGTTTCCAACGTCGAGCGCGCGATGCTGGAAATCGTCCTGAAACAGGCCGACGGCAACCAGACCGTGGCCGCCGAAATGCTCGGCATCAACCGCAACACCCTGCGCCGCAAGCTCACCGAATACCAACTGCTGTAATCCTCTTTACGACTCGCCACCAACCCCTTACACCTGTGACACCCATGACCCCAATCACCCAGGCCCTGATCAGTGTTTCCGACAAGCGTGGCGCGATCGAGCTGGCCCGCGAGCTGCATGCGCTCGGCATCAAGCTGCTGTCTACCGGCGGCTCGGCAAAACTCTTGCGCGATGCCGGCCTGCCGGTCACCGAAGTTTCGGACTACACGGGTTTTCCGGAAATGCTCGATGGCCGCGTCAAGACCCTGCATCCCAAGGTGCATGGCGGCATCCTCGGCCGCCGCGACCTGCCCGAGCATCTGCAGACCATGGCGCAGCACGGCATCGAGCGCATCGACCTGGTGGTGGTGAATCTCTATCCTTTCGCCCAGACCGTCGCCAGGCCCGGCTGCACACTGGAGGACGCCATCGAGAACATCGACATCGGCGGCCCGACCATGGTGCGCGCGGCGGCGAAGAATCACGGCAACGAACAGGGCGGCGTCGGCATCGTCACCGATCCGGACGATTACGCCGGCATCGTCGCCGAGCTGAAAGCGAATGGCGGCGCGCTCGCCTATGCCACGCGCTTTGCCCTGGCGAAGAAGGCGTTCGTCCATACCGCCCGCTACGACGGCATGATCGCCAACTGGCTAACCTCGCTGGATGCGCAGGATCAGCCGGGCATCTATCCGGAACGCCTGCAACTGGCCTTCGACAAGGTGGATGCCCTGCGCTACGGCGAAAACCCGCATCAGTCGGCGGCCTTCTACCGCGAGCCGCAGGCCGCCGCCGGCAGCATCGCCACCTACCAGCAACTGCAGGGCAAGGAACTCTCTTACAACAACATCGCCGATGCCGATGCGGCCTGGGAGTGCGTCAAGGCTTTCCGGGATGGCGGCAATGGCGCGGGTGACTCCGCCGCGGCCTGCGTCATCGTCAAGCACGCCAATCCCTGCGGCGTGGCGCTCGCGGCGACGGCGGAAGCCGCCTACCGCAAGGCGTTCAAGACCGATCCGACTTCGGCATTCGGCGGCATCATCGCCTTCAGCGTCGCCATCGACAAAGCCGCCGCCGAAGCCGTCGCCGGCCAGTTCGCCGAAGTCATCATCGCTCCGGCAATCACGCCCGAGGCGCGCGCGGTGTTCGCCGCCAAACAGAATCTGCGCGTCATGGTCGTGCCGCTGGACGAGGCAGCATCCGCAACGCACGCTGCGTTCGATTACAAGCGCGTCGGCGGCGGCCTGCTGATGCAGACCGCCGACCATGCCGTGATCGGCCAGGCCGATCTCAAAATCGTCACGAAGCGCGCGCCGACGCCGACGGAAATGGCCGATCTGCTGTTTGCCTGGCGCGTGGCCAAATACGTCAAGTCGAACGCCATCGTCTATTGCAAGGACGGCATGACCACCGGCGTGGGCGCGGGCCAGATGAGCCGCGTAGATTCGGCCCGCATCGCCGCCATCAAGGCCGAGAACAACGGCCTCACCGTCGCCGGTTCGGTCGTCGCCTCCGATGCGTTCTTCCCCTTCCGCGACGGCCTCGACGTGCTCGCCCAGGCCGGCGCCACGGCGGTGATCCAGCCCGGCGGCTCGGTGCGCGACGAAGAAGTCATCGCCGCGGCCGATGAGCAGAACGTGGCCATGGTATTCACCGGCTTCCGCCATTTCCGTCACTGACCGGCGGCAGGACGCGAGGTGCAACAAGACCCCGCTTCCCGTCCTGCTTCCTGACTCCCGACTCCTTCCTCCTCACTGAATCATGAAACTACTCGTCATCGGTTCCGGCGGTCGCGAACATGCCCTGGCCTGGCGTCTGGCGCAGGCGCCGGGAGTGCAGACCATCTATGTCGCGCCCGGCAATGCCGGCACGGCGCGCGATCGCGAGCTGAAGAACCTGCCGCTCACCGACCCGGCCGCCCTGGCCGAATTCGCCAGCCGCGAGCACGTGCATTTCACCCTCGTCGGGCCGGAAGCGCCGCTGGCCGCCGGCATCGTCGATCTGTTCCGCGCCCGCGGGCTGCGCATCTTCGGCCCCACCCAGGCGGCAGCGCAACTGGAAAGCTCCAAGGATTACGCCAAGAATTTCATGGCCCGCCACGGCATCCCGACGGCGAAGTTCCAGACCTTCAGCGATGCCCAGGCGGCCCATGCCTACGTCGATGCCGAGGGCGCGCCCATCGTCATCAAGGCCGACGGCCTGGCCGCCGGCAAGGGCGTCGTTGTTGCCATGTCGCTCGAAGAAGCCCATGCCGCCATCGACATGATGCTGCTCGACAACAAGATGGGCGATGCCGGCGCGCGGGTGGTGATCGAGGAGTTCCTCGACGGCGAGGAGGCCAGCTTCATCGTCATGGCCGACGGCACGCACGCCCTGCCGCTCGCCACCAGCCAGGACCACAAGCGCCTGCAGGACGGCGACCAGGGGCCGAACACCGGCGGCATGGGCGCCTATTCGCCGGCGCCGGTGGTCACGCCCAGCCTGCACGCCAAGGTCATGCGCGAAGTGATCATGCCGACCATCAACGGCATGAACAGGGACGGCATCCGCTATACCGGCTTTCTCTACGCCGGCCTGATGATCAAGCCGGACGGCACGCTGAAGGTGCTGGAATTCAACTGTCGCATGGGCGACCCGGAAACCCAGCCGATCATGATGCGGCTGAAAAGCAATTTCGTCGAACTGGTGGATGCCGCCATCGACGGCCGCCTCGATCAGGTCGAAGCCGAATGGGATCGGCGCATGGCGCTGGGCGTGGTGCTCGCCGCGCACGGCTATCCCGACCATCCGCGCAAGGGCGACCCGATCCTGGGTCTGGGCGGGGCAAACGGCGCGCAGGCGCAGGATGAGGCCGATGCCGACGGCAGCGATGTTCAGGTCTTTCATGCCGGCACGGCCGAGCAGGACGGCCAGGTGGTCACCAGCGGCGGCCGCGTGCTCTGCGTGACCGCCCTGGGAGACAGCCTGCGGACGGCGCAGAAACGCGCCTATGAGGCCGTCGGCGAACTGGATTTCGCCGGCATGCAATATCGCCGCGACATCGGCCATCGCGCCCTGCAACGGAAATAAGTTCTCCCTTTCCCGAGGAAAGGCGCTTCATGCCGTCCATCGACGCTGCCCTGCCCGCCGCATATTTCAGCCAGTTGCAGGAGCGCATCGTGGCCGCGCTGGAAGCCTGCGACGGCCAGCAGTTCCGCGTCGATGACTGGACGCGACCCGATGGCAGCGGTCATGGCAGCAGCCGGGTGATCGAGGAAGGCAACGTGTTCGAGCGCGGCGGCGTGAACTTCTCCCGCGTGCGCGGCGCAAGGCTGCCCGCCTCGGCCAGCGCGGCGCATCCCGGGCTGGCCGAGGCCGGTTGCGACTTCGAAGCCATGGGCCTCTCGCTGGTGCTGCATCCACGCAATCCCTATTGCCCGACGGCGCACATGAACGTGCGCTGTTTCATCGCCCGCCGCCCCGATGGCGACCCGCAGGAAGCTCCCCTGTGGTGGTTCGGCGGCGGCATGGATCTGACGCCCTACTACCCGTTCGAGGAAGACGTGCGCCATTTTCACGCCCGCTGCCGCGACGCGCTGGCGCCGTTCGAGGACGGCACCGACAGTCACGCCCTGCATGCGCGATACAAGGATTGGTGCGATCGCTATTTCTACCTGCCGCACCGCCAGGAGCCGCGCGGCGTGGGCGGCATTTTCTTCGACGATCTCGACAGCGGCGGCTTCGAGCGCTGTTTCGCCCTGGCGCGCAACGTTGGCGACAGCTTCATCGATGCCTATCTGCCACTCATCGAACGCCGCCGCGATCTGGCCTACGGCGAGCGCGAGCGGGATTTCCAGGCCTATCGCCGCGGCCGCTACGTCGAATTCAACCTGGTCTGCGATCGCGGCACGCTGTTCGGCCTGCAGTCCGGCGGCCGCAGCGAATCCATCCTCATGTCGCTGCCGCCCATCGTCCGCTGGCGCTACGACTGGCAACCCGCCGCCGGCAGCGCCGAAGCGCGCCTGTATACCGACTTCCTGCCGCCGCGCGACTGGCTGGCGGAATCACAATAACCCCAATCCCGCGCGCCAGCCGGGGCCGGTCTCACTTCCCGCCGTCTCCGCCTTCCGGCACGTACACCATCGAGCCGTCCTTCATGCGATAGGCCACCCCGGCCTTCTCGCCGTCGCCGCTGCCGACCTGGCCGCTGGACTGATATTTCTCGATCTTCTCGCCCTTCTTGACGATCATCTGCATGTTCGGCTTGCCGGGGTCGGTGATCACCGTGACGTCCTGCTTGCTGAAGGGGTTGATCAACGGGTTCTGCGCCACGGTGATCAGGAGCGCGGCGATGATGACGAGGAAGATGTCGATGAGGTTGACGACCGAGAGGATGGGATCGTCGGATTCCGGTTCGTGCAGGAACTTCATGCCGCCGCTCCCGCTTCATCGCCTTCGTCGAGCCGCGCTTCGCGTCCGGCCGCAGCGACAGGCCGGCGCTCCGGCTGCGCCATCAGCCAGGCCAGTTCCTCGGCCAGCCAGCGGCGCTTGACCGAGACGATCCAGTAGGTGATCGAAGCGGCGATCAGCGCCAGGATGACGGCGGAAAAAGCCACCGCCAGGTTGTCGGACACCTGCGCCAGATTGCCGTCGGACAGCCCCTTCAGCGCCGGCCCCATCGGGATCATCGTCGCCACCAGCCCCAGCATCGGCGCGATGCGCGTGGCCAGACGCGGCGTTTCCAGCATCTTGTGGGCGATGACGTCGAGATCGTCGTCGCTGATGCCGGGCCGGCTGCGCGCCCAGAGGATCAACGGATAGCCGCCGGCCGTGCCCGCCATGCCGTTGCGGCCGCCGCGCTTGCGCTGCCAGCCCTGGACGAGAAAGGCGCCGAGAGCGTAGAAGGAATAGAGGAACATGACGGAGATGACCAGCAGGGTCGGGATCAAGAAGATCTGACCGACCTGGTACATCATGACTTCGAGCATTTGACTCATGGAAAACTCCTGTGGGTAGTCGTTGGGAAACGGAATGAAAATGTGGGCAGACGCCCGGCCTGGCGCAATGCGCCCGCCGCGGTGCTGACCGCGAGCAGCACGAGCGCGAGCACGAGGAACGCCGGCAGGTCGGCCGGCGGCGTGGCGGCGCTGCCCTCGTCCTGCCTTTCGAGACGCTGGCCCTCGATCTGCGGCGGCTGCGCGGCCACCTTGCCCGGCGCCGGCGTGACAAAATCGAGACCGTAGCCGCTGCTCTTCAACTGCTCGACGAAGGGCATCACCTTCTCGTTCATCGGCTCGAAGCCGTGGCGGCGCATGGCATCCTCGACGACCTCGACCAGTTCCTTCAGCGTCGCGGCGTCGGCCTGCCAGTAGCCCTTGCGATTGGCTTCGAGCATGCGCTCGGCGATCTGCGCCAGCGCGCGCGGATTCTTCTCCTCGAACCACTCGCGCGTGCCGAGCTTGAGCTTGTCGCGGACGTAGACATCGTGGAATTCCTGCCACTGGTCTTCGCGCACGGCGTTCGGGTCGACGACCTGCCAGCCCCAGAAGTTCTCGACCGCATCGAGCACGTTGAGCGTGCCGGAATAGCCCTGGTCGCGCTGCGCGACGATCCACTGCGGATGGAACTGGCGTCCCTTCAGCTCCTGCGCCATGAAGCGGGCCGTGGGTTCCATGCGTGGATCGTCAGCCGAGCGCAGGTTGGCGATCAGGCTGTCGGGCGACTTGCCGGAAAGCTTGCGGATGACCAGCGACAGCGCGCCGAAATAGCCGTAGGGATCGTCGGAGGTGAGCAGCCCATAGAGGTTGGAGGTGCGCGAGAACATCACGGCGTCCGAGCCGGCGAGGTTCTTCGCGTAGAGGTCGAGGCCCGCCCGCTTCTCGCCCCAGCGCTTCTCGTCGGCGCCGAAGTAGTAGCCGAGAGTGTTCAGATAGCTGCGCGCGATCGTGTCGTCCGTCTCCCAGGTATCGGAGGCGGCGGCGACTTCGGAAACGCCGTTGCCGTACTGGCCCACCTGGCTGGAGAAGACGCGCACGGTGGACAGCATCTCGGCCTCGTCCCCGGCCAGCCCCTGGCCGGCGAGCATCTGGCGCAGGCTCTGCGTGTTGCGGCGGATGAAGTTGTCGCGCTCGTCGAGTTCCGCCACCTTCTTCACCGCCTCGGCCAGGCGCTTCATCGGGCCGGGAAACGTATCGCGGTAGAGGCCGGTGACCGAGATCACCACGTCGATGCGCGGGCGATTCAGCTCGCTGGCCGGGATCGCTTCGACGCCGATGATGTCGTCGCGGCCGATGTTGCGCATGTCGTGCATGCGCGCCAGCGGGATCTTGCTTTTCACCCGCTCGGGCAGATAGTCGGCGATCTTCAGCAGGCGGTCGCCGGTCAGCGTGTTGACGGCGAGCCTGGAGATGAACTCGGGCATGTTGCGCAGCCGGTCGCGCACCATCTCGGCGACGTTGTCGTTGAGCATGCCGGTTTCGTTCCACACCGGCCGCGCGCCCATCAGCGCGAGGATCTGCGCCTCCATGACGCCGAAGTGGCGCATGGTCTCCAGCGACCAGAGGTTGAAGACCAGCTTCTCCGGATAGCGGCCGTGCTGCTTGCGGTAGTCCGCGATCGTCTGCTCGGCGAGCTGCTTGCCGGTTTCCCAGGCGCTGCGCGTCGGCACCTTGGCCGGGTCGAAGGCGTACATGTTGCGGCCAGTGGGCAGCAGGTCGGGATTGCGCACCACGTCGCCGCCGTAGCCGGTGGGGATGTAATGCCCTTCGAGGCCGGCGAGCAGACTGCCGATTTCGTCGCTGGCCTGGAAGTTCGCGTAATGGCCGCGGGCGGTTTCAAGATAGAGGCGCAGCGTGGTGGACACGCCGTCCAGCGGCTTGCCGTCGATGACGTGCTCGGCCAGCAGGCGGGCGGCGTTGGATGTTTCGAACAGCTTGTAGTCGCGCGTGTTGGCGGCTTCCGGCCCGTCGGCGGCAACGAGGAAATCCTTGCCGAGCATCAGCGCCAGCGTCGACACCATGTGCTCACGTTTGGGCAGGCGCCCCAGGGTGTGATTACCCAGCGGCTGCGCCTGGTTGGACAACCCCAGCAGGAAGTCGTGCAGGACATCGAGAAAACCCTCGGGGTCGCGCACGGCCCGCGCACGCGCGTTGTCTTCGCGGCTCTCCCAGTCCATGTCCAGATAGAGCTTGGTCGCGATCACCTTGTCCAGAATGTTCTGGAACACTTTTTCCTTCAGCGACTCGACACCGGCCGAGGCATGCTCGTTGATGAGGCGGCTGATTTCGCTCATTTCGTCGAAGGTGCCGGTCACGGCAAACGGTGGTGTCAGATGCGAGATCAGCGTGGCACGACCGCGCCGCCGTGCCTGGATGCCCTCGGCGAGGTTATCGGCGATGTAGGGATAGAACACCGGCGTATCGCCGAGGATCAGGTAGGGGTCGTCATACACCGACAGGCCGCGCTCCTTGCCATGCAGCCATTCCTGCGTGCCATGCGTGCCCAGGTGCACCAGCGCATCGACGCCGACCTGTTCGCGCAGCCACAGATAGGTGGCGAGATAGGAATGCGTCACGGGCACCTTGGTGTCGTGGTAGAGCTGCGCATCGCCCTGGCTGTTCTCGCTCTCGTTGCGACGCGGCTGCGGCAGCACGATGACGTTGCCCAGCGCCACGCGGGGAATGACGAAATGACGCTGGCCCTGGTGCATCACCGTCATGTGGCTCTTTTCCGGCGCGCCCCAATATTTCTCGATGCCGGCGCGCACCTCGTGCGGCAGGCGGTCGTACCAGCGGCGGTAGGCCGCCACTGGCCAGAGCGCGGCATAACCATTCTTCACCAGCGCCGGAACGTCGGCAGCAACATTCTTGCTGTAGTAGGGCGCCAGCGTCGCCAGGGCATCCTTCTCGAAGAATTCGGCGTCGCGTGGTTCGACGCTGTAGCCACGTTGCTGCAGCGCCTGGGTGAGTGCCGCCAGCGATTTCGGTATGTCGAGGAAGGCCGCGCCGAGGTTGGAGGTGCCCGGCGGGTAGTTGTAGAAGAACAGCGCCAGCTTCTTGTCGGCGTTGGGCCGCTGCGCCAGCCGCGTCATGCTCACCGCCTTGCCGACCAGCGCGTCGAGCTGTGCCGGAATCAGCTCCATGCGTTTCGTCCTGGCATCCTGCGCGGCGACGATCATCGGGTCGATGAAGCCGATGATTTCCGGCATCACCAGCGTCATCGGCACCTGCGTCAGGTGAATGCCCGTGAGGTCTTTTTTCCACACTTCGACGTCGCCGTCGCGGTAATGCAGCGCATGCAAAATGGGCACGCCGATGCGCGCGGCCTGGGCGCGCACTTTTTCGGCATCGATGATCATTGCCTGATGCGTGATGACCACCTGGGCGCGCGGCTTACCGTCCTTCATCAGGAACTTTTCGCCAAGATAATCACTGACGATGTCGGAGTAGTAAGGCAGCACCGCCAGGCCACGCTTTTCCAGCGCGCGTATGGTGGCATCGACCGGCGCCAGCGAATCGGCGGCCAGATGGTTGCGGTGAAAGATCACTGCCACCGTCGCCTGTCCCGGCTTGGCTGGCCGCCAGCGCAGATAGCTTTCCGTATCCTTGAAAATGAGCTGCGGCGCATCCGGATGGTAGAGCGCTTCCTGCGGGAAGATCAGCGGCGGCTCGACCTTGCCAGGCTCACCGAGCAGGCGCACCTTGAGAAATTTATGCAGCCGGCTGAAGTTCTCCTGACCGCCGTTCTGCAGGTAGGGATGCAGCTCGCCTTCGATTCCCTCGGGCGCATTCTGCGTCAGCGGCGTGCCGGGCAGCCCGGCGGCGACGGCGATCAGGCCGGGATTGGCGGCGACGGCCCGACCATAGGCGCTGGCCACCGGGGCCAGCGAATCGGGGCCGGAGAGGGCATCGAAAATGACGATGCGGTACTGCGCGAACAGCGCCCGCGCCGCCTCGGGACTCACCTCGTCGGTGAAGCGGTGATCGACGCTCATCCCCTTCCCGGCCGCCGTGCGCGCGAAGGCGGCGTACTTCGCCTGCTGCGACGGCTTGCCCATGATCGGCGAAAAGAACAGCACCCTGTCTGCCGTGGGCGCGGCGGGCGCTGCATGCGCAACCACGCTGCAGAGCAGGTAAAGCACGAGGGCGAGCAGGGAAGCGGATTTCATGTCGTATGTCGTGGCAGGAAAATGAATCGAGGATGCGGCGCCGCGCCGTTCACCGCAGGCGGCGCGGCAGGGCGCGGCGCGCGGCCGTTACCACTTGCCCTCCAGCGACAGCAGCCAGGTGCGCTGGCCGCGCTCGGCGGTGTCGAGCGACCAGGCATCGGCGCCGTCGATTGCGGTGGCGTAGCGGCGGGTATCGGCGCCGAGCAGATTCTGGACGGCCAGGCGCAGGTTGAAGGACGCATCGAGGCGACGCACCAGATGGACGTCGAGAAGATTGCGCGACTTGCTGTCGGAAACCAACTCATCCGCCACGCGGCTGCGCGTCGTGCCGCTGCGCTGGAGCTGGAATCCGAAACTCACCGGCCAGCTCGTCAGGCTCTGCTCGTAGCCCAGCGAGGCGGTATGGCTGGGCATGTCGCGCACCGCGCGGCGCAAACCGAGGCGCTGGTCATCCACCTCGCCGCGCGGCAGGGTCAGGTTGGCGCGCAGGCTGGCGCTCGGCGGCAGCCAGGGCAGCGCCGTGCCGCGCAGCTTGGCCGACCACTCCATGCCCCAGTGACGCGCCAGGCCGGTGTTCTCGGGACGATCCACCCAGCGCATCCCTTCGAGCGCTTGACGCCGCTCGACGAAGTCGCGGGTGCGCCGCAGATACAGGTTGACGCCGATCACGCCGGCCTCCTCGGCGAGATTGCGATCGAGTCCCGCTTCCAGATTGACGATGCGTTCGGGGCGCAAGGCCGGATTGCCGCCGCGATCCGGTTCCAGCGGCGAATTGGCCGAAGCCGCCCGGCTGGTGACCGAGGTCAGCTCCTCCAGCTTGGGAAAGCGGATGGCGCCGCCGGACGACAGCCGCGCAACCCAGCCCGGCGCGGCTTCCCACTTCAGTGCCAGCGAGGGCGTGACCGCGCCATGCCGCCGCGTCGCGTTGTTTGCCGACAGGCTCATGGTTTCGCCGCGCAGGCCGGCGGTCAGCGTCAGGTCGGGCTGCGCCCGCCATTCGTCCTGCAACCAGGCCGACCACTGGCGTTCGCGGCCGATGAAGTTGCTGGCGCTGCTCAGGCCGCCGGTGAACCACTGTCCATCCTCGCGGCGATGCCGGGCGGCATCGAGGCCGGCCGAGAAGTAATGCGCATCGTCGGCGCCCAGCGGCAGGTCATAGCGCAGGCTGGCCGACAGCTCGCCATCCTGGCGCCGCTCGATCTCCTGCCAGGCCGCCGCGCTGGTGGGCCGTCGCTCGCGGTCGGCCTCACGCCGGCCGTCCATCACGGCGGCGCGGGCGGAAAGCTTGCCGCTGCCGATGCGCTGCTCGCTTTCGGCACGCAGGCGGCTGATGCGCATGGCGCTGCTTTCGCTGTCGCGCCGTTGCCCGGTGGCATCGTTGTCGATCAACGTGGCGCGCTTGCCATCGTTGCGATAGACGCTGGGCCAGAGTGTGAAGTTGTTCGCGCCGTCCTTCCAGGACAAACGCGGCGAGACGATGAGTTCGTCGATCCGGTAATCGCCGCGTTCCGTCTCGCGCTGCGCCGACGGTGACGTGTCAGTGCGCACGAGCGTCTGTTCCACCGGCATGCCATGGTGGTTGATGGTCAGCGGCAACAGCCAGGTAAAACCATCCGCGCCGCCACTGCGGCTGAAGGTGAACTGGCCGTTGGGCTGGTCGCCGCGCTGGCCGATGGCGGCCTTCAAGGAGCTGGCGGCGTTCGCCAGCGGACGGCGCATCACCAGATTGACCGTGACCGGCGCCGCGCCGCCGAATTCTGCGGAAGCACCGCGCAGGATTTCGATGCGCTCCAGTTCCTCCGTCGGCATGCGACCGATCTGCGTCAGCGCGAAGCGGGCGTTCGCCGTCGGGCGTTCGCCATTGACCAGAAACTGCACCGAGTCGCGCACCATGCCGCGCGAGCGCGCGCTCATGCCGCCATCGCCGCTGTGCTCGCCGGCATCGACGCCGGGCAGCTTGCGGATCACCTCGCCGACCGTCAGGCCGCCGAGGCTTTCGATCTCGGCGCGGTCGAGCACGGTCTTCTGCGAGGCGGCCGCGCGCTGCTCGGCCAGCGCATCGCCCTTCGCCGTGATGGTGACTTCCGGCATCGCCGTCGGCGGCGCCGCCATTGCCGGCAGCGGCGCAACGGCGCCGGCCAGGCAGCCCAGGCAGGCGGTGGCCAGCGCCGGAGCCAAAGGACGCCGCCGCCGGGTGCCGCCAGGCGGTCGAGGGAAACACGTCATGACGAATCCTTACATTCGGGTTGCGTAGTACTCGACGATGCGCTGCAGGTCGAGCGGGAAAGGCGCGGCATCGCCGCCGGGCAGGTGGTTCACCCGCGCCGTCAGGGTGGCGGCATCGAAACCGATCCACTCCGGCCGTTCGAGCGACGGCGCTTCCAGCGTGGCACGGATCATGTCGAGCTTGGCGGCGGCCGTACCCGGCGCGAAGCTGTCGCCGACGCGCAGGCGTATCGAAGGAATCGTCACGCGCCGACCGTTGAGCTGGAAATGTCCATGGGCCACCAGTTGCCGGGCAGCCGGAATGGTCGGCGCGAAGCCGGCGCGGAACACCATGTTGTCGAGACGGCGTTCGAGCAATTGCACCATGTTCTCACCGGTCGCGCCGCGCGCCTTCTTGGCGTCGGCGACGACGCGGCGCAACTGTTTCTCCGTCAGGCCATAGTTGTAGCGCAGCTTCTGCTTTTCCAGCAGCTGCAGACCGAACTCGGACTTCTTCGAGGCAACCTTGCGCGCGCCATGCTGGCCCGGCGGCTGGTTGCGATCCTGCATCGTCTTGCGCGACAAGCCGGGCAGGTCGAGGCCAAGTGCGCGCAGAACCTTGACGCGCGGGCCGGTGTAACGGGACATGGTGTTCTCCTTGTAGCGGTGAGAAATTGATCGAAGAAGCGTGGAAAGCGACAGTCAATGCACGGAACGGCCGGCATCGAGCATCGCGCAGGCCGGCGCGCTGATCGGAAGCGGGGTGGCATTCGACGGTCGTCCAGATCGCCAGCGACTGCTCCAGTGCATTGCGCAGCGGCATCGACAGGCCCGGCTGGCGCGCCGCCTTGCGCAGATGGGAGCGCACCGCGGCGAGCTTGGCGCTGGTCGGGCCGTGGATGCTCGATACCGTCAGCAGCATGACGAGGGCGGCCAGATGGTTTTCGAGCGGCATGTCCTCGATTTCGCAGCGATCGTCCATGGGGTTTTCCTGTCGTCCTGTCATTGTGTGGTCGAAGCCTCAAGAAACCTGCCGGCGGCCCTGCGCATGCTGACGCCAGCCGCCGAAACCGAAGATCAGGCCGAGGCCGAGCAGCACGGCCGCGCCCAGCGGCGGCGGCTGAGGCGTGCTGGTCTGTTTTTCCAGGCGCAGGCCCTGAATGGGCGGTGGCGGCGGCGGAACCGGCGGCGGCTCGGCAGGCGGCGTAGCGGCATTCGCCGCCTGCGCCGGCGCCGCGGCTGCAGCGGGGTTGGCCAGCCCGTAGCCGACATATCGCTCGAAGCGGGCGTTGTCGCTCTTCACGTCATGGCGCGCGGCCAGCTCGCGGTAGCGCTGCTTCAGTTCGGCGACGGTCCTGGCATCCGCCTGCCAGTAACCCTGGCGGGCGGCTTCCAGCATGCGCTCGATGGTCTGCGCCAGGGCGTGGGGGTTGTGGCGCTCGAACCATTGCCGCACGCCGAGGTTGTGCTTGTCGCGCACATAGACGTCGGCGAATTCCTGCCACTGGTCGTCGCGCACGATTTCGCGCGCCACCGCCGTCCAGCCCCAGAAGTTGTTCACGCCGTCGAGCACCTGCAGGGTGCCGGCGTAGCCCTCCTTCATCAGGCCCTTGATGTAGCCGGGATGGAAGTTGCGGGTAGACAGTTCCTTGGCGAGAAACTGCGCCGCACCCTCGGCGCGCGGATTCTGTCCGCGCAGGTTGGAGATGTAGAGTTCCGGCGCCTTGCCGTCGAGCTGCCGCACCGCCAGGGCGATGCCGCCGAGATACTGGAAGGGATCGTCGGTGGTCAGCATGCCGTAGGTGTTCGAGGTGCGCGACAGCACCGCGCCCTCGGTGCCCTTGAGATGTTCGGCATAGAGGTTGTACGCCGGGTTGTACGCCGCGCCGCCCTTGCCGCCGGACAGTGCCCCGCCGGTCTTGCCCCAGTCCGCCTCGTCCGGGCCGTAGGCGAATTGCATGCGGTCGAGGTAAAGCTGGGCGAGCTTGCGGTCGCCCTCGGCCTTGCCTTGCCAGGTGTCGGTGGCGAGCGCGGCATCGTCGAGGCCGGTGCTGTAACGCCCGCTTTCCGACGAGAAGATGCGCGTCTGGCCGGCCTTCTTCGCAACCTCGGGCGCCACACCCTGCTTGATCAGGCGCGCGGCGATGCTGCGCGCGTTGGACGCCAGCGGGTTGTCCGGCTCCTCCGCTTCGCTCACCTCGGCGGCCAGTTGCACGGCGCGGGCGAGCTGCTTCATGGCGTTGGGAAAGTGGTCGCGATACAGGCCGGTGGCCGACAGCACCACGTCGACGCGCGGCCGGCCGAGTTCTGCACGCGGCACCAGTTTCACATTGACCACCCGGCCGCCGCTGTCCCAGACCGGCTCGATGCCCATCAGCCACAGCGCCTGCGCTTCGAGCAGGCCCTGATGGCGCATGGTTTCGACCGACCACAGCGAGAAGGCGAGTTTTTTCGGCAGCGTTCCCTTGAGCCGGCGGTGCTCGGCCAGCAGTTTCTCGGCGGCGTCCTTGCCGGCGGCCCAGGCCTGCGGCGTCGGCACGCGCGATGGATCGAAGCCGTAGAGATTGCGCCCCGTCGGATAAGCGTCGGGATTCTTGATCGGATCGCCGCCGTAGGAGGTCGGCAGATACTTGCCGTCGAGCACCGTCAACAGTCCCGGAATCTCGTTGCCGGCGCCGATGTCGGCATACCATCGGCGCGCCTGTTCGAGCTGCTGCTGCAGGGCCGGCGACAGGCCGTCCAGCGGCTGTTGATCGATGACGTGGCGGCGCAGCAGATGGTAAGGCGCGGAATCGGTGAGTTTGTCGTAATCCGCGATCAGCGCTTCATCCCTGTCCTCGGACTTGACGCCGGCCTGTTCGGCGGCGGCTTCCCAGAACGTCCGGCCGAGCATCAGCATGACCGTGGCGAGGCGATGCTTTTCGTCGGGCGCGCGGCCGAAGGTGTGCAGGCCGAGCGGCTGCGCCGTTTCGGCAAGCTCGTGCAGATGGTTGTGCAGCAGATCGATGAAGGCGGGAAATTCGGCGGCGGCGCGTTCGGCGCTCCAGCCCATGTCGCGCTCGATGCGTTCCTTTTTCACGACGGCCAGCAGATCGGCCTTGAGTTTGTCCTTCACCGCGCCCTCGTCCTGGCCCAGCCAGGCGTGCAGCAGGTCGTGGATGTTCGTCAGCGTCTGGTGCAGGCCGGCGGGGCGGAACGGCGGCGGCTGGTGGCTGACGATGGTCGCGCGGCCGCGCCGTTTGGCCTGCAGCGCCTCGCCGATGTTGTCGGCGATGTAGGGATAGGCCACCGGCAGATCGCCCAGGGCGAGCAGCGGGTAGTCGTACACCGACAGCCCGCGCTCCTTGCCCGGCAGCCATTCCTGCGTGCCGTGGGTGCCGTAATGCACGATGGCGTCGGCGCGGTGCTGCTCGCGCGCCCAGAGATAGACGGCGTAGTAGAAGTGCGAAGGCGGCGCCTTGGTCGAGTGGTAGAGCGTCTTTTCCTTGTCCTCCCACTTCTCGCCGCGCGGCGGCTGCGGCAGGATCGCCAGGTTGCCGATGCGGTAGCGGGGGATGACGAAATAATCCTCGCCGCCGCGGCGGATCGCCATCGCCGATTTCTCGGGCGGGCCGAACTTGGCGGTCATTTCCGCGCCGACGGACGCGGGCAGTCCGGCCAGCCACTGGCGATAGGTCTTCATCGGCAGCAGTTCGGCATTGCCGGTGCGCAGCAGTTCGTCGAGCGCATCGTCGCGGTAGAACGGCCGCAACAGTTGCTGCAGGTTGCCGATCAGCTCCGGCTCGGAAGGCGTCTCGGTAGCGTAGCCGGCGGCCTTCATCGCCGACAGCGTGTTTTCGAGGCTGCGCGGCAGATTCATGAACGAGGCGGAAAGGTTCTTTTCGCCCGACGGGTAGTTCCAGTAAAGAATCGCGATGCGCTTGTCGGCATTCGTCTTGCGCTGCAGGCGCGCGAGGTTCAGCGCCTTGCCCGCCACTGCCGCCGACTGCGCGGCGATGGGCAACTGGGCGTCGTCACTCCGGCGCACCGCCGCCGCCACCTGGATGTCGGTGATGCCGGCATACTCCGACTGCGCCATGAAGAACGGCACATCCATCAGCGGCACGCCCTGCGGGTCGGCGGCCCAGGCCGCCTCGTCGCCCTGGCGATAGACCATCGCCTGGATCACCGGCATGCCGAGCGTCTCGAATTCCTTGCGTCGCCCGTCCGGGTTCAGCATGATCTGCGTGTTGATGATGACATCGGCAAGACGCGCGCCACTGGGGGCGAGTACCTTCGACATGTCGTCGGCGTCCATCAGCGAACCGTAGAAGGCCAGTGCGCGCGCGCCGCCGGCCTCGATGCGCGCGATCAGATCGTCGATGAAGGCCGTCTGCTCATTGGCAATGGCGGCCTGGTACATGGTGATGGCGATCACCGGCGCGTCCTTGCCGCTGCCCTGGCCGCGACGCTCCTGCCACGTCAGATAGGCCCGCGCATCGGCGAACACCAGTTCAGGCGCCTCGGGGTGATACACGGCCGACTTGGGAAAGACGATGGGCTCGGCGATGCCCGTCGGCGGCCGGCCGGCAAAGTGCGCCGCCAGCGTGGCGAAGAAACCTTCGAAATTGCGCCGGCTGCCGTTCAGGTAATAGCTGTGCAACCGCTGGGCCAGCGCGTCGGGCAGACCGCGCCAGCTCGGTTGCGTGTCGTGTATCCATAACGATGGCACGCGCAGGCCGGGCAGCACCGCCGCCAGACGTCCGCGCACCATGTCGCGCAGATGGTCGCGCGGCGCATCGAACACCACCAACTGGTAGCCGGCAAACAACTGCGCATCGCTCTCGCGCGGCAGTTTTTCGACGTAGCGAACTTCGACACCGATGCCCTGCGGCTGGGCGATCTCGGCCAGCAAGCGGAACTTCGCCGGGGCAACCGGCGAAGTGGTGATGAACAGCACCGAAGCATCCTTCGCCAGCGCGGCGCTGCTGAACAGCAGGCCGGCCAGCAGGTTGAACAGGATCAGCGCCGGGACGAAAACCGCCCGCGCCCGTGCCCACGCTTCGGCTCCGCTTGCTTGCAACATCATCGTCAGAAGTCCGCCTGGAAAGCGAGACGGACGTTACGCCCGGGCTGCGAGTAGAAGTCGACACCGGGCGTGCTGGTATGCACGTCCATGTGGCGGATGTCGCTCCATATCCAGTACTTCTTGTCGAAGGCGTTGTTCAGCGCAAGGGTCACGCGCGTATCGCGGCTCGGCTTGACCCAGACGGCCAGATCGATCACGCCGTAGCCGGGTGTGCGGTAGTAGTACTGGCGCTTGCCGGCTTGGGGACCGCTGCGGGGAGTGCTCAGGCCGCTGTCGTCGATACGGGTTTTGTTCACAGCGGCACGCAGGCGGCCTTCCGCACCCCAACCGTTTTCAGCGTAGCCGAGGCCAAAGCTGGCGCGCAGCGGATCGACGCTGTTCAGCGGCTTGCTGCGATCCGTATCGGTGCCGTGCGAGTAGGCGATGGCGCCGTCCGCTTGCCATCCCGGTGCGAAATTCCAGCTGCCGCGGACTTCCGCGCCGTAGATGCGAACCTTGCTGAGGTTCCGGTACTGCAGGGTGCCGCTGGCGAGGCCGGGGATGCAGGCCGGGTCGGTCGGGCAGCTGAGATAACCGGATTCGATGAAGTCCTTGTAGCGGTTGTCGAACACCGAGAACTGGCCGCGCACGGCTTCGCCGCTGGCGCGCAGGCCGAGTTCGACGCCGACGCTGGTTTCCGGCTTCAGATTCGGATTCGGGGTGATGCCGTAGCCGTAGGTGGTATTGCGGAAGGAGCCATTGACTTCGTTGTAGTTCGGCGCGCGGAAGCCGCTGGCGATCTGGCCGTACGTCGACACTGCCGGGGTGAATTTCCACTGCCAGCCGAGCTTCGGCGAAGCACGGCTGTATTTCTGCGTGCTGACCGAGACGTTGAGGGAATTGAGCATGACGGCGGCCAGCGCGTCCACCTCCGGCTTGAGCCGGGTCCAGTCGTAGCGGATGCCCGGGGTCAGCGTCAGGCGATCATTGAAGAGAGCGATTTCATCCTGCACGAAGAGACCGATGGTATCCGTCGTGCCGTTCGGGAAATCGCGCAGCGGATAGACTTCCCCGGCGGAGTTCTTGATGACCGTGCCGGCGGCCGGCGGAACCGCCGGGTTGATGCCAGGAATCGTTGTCGGAGGAATCAGGGGGCCGAGAATGGGGGTCGGACTGTTGGTGAGGGTGATCGTCCCGTCGCGCAACGTTTCCACTTCCTGGCGCCTCAGGTCGGCACCGTAGGTGAGCAGGTGCGAAACGCTGGCGAGATCGAAGGCCGACTCGAATTGCAGATTGAACGCGGTCTGCGTCTGCTCCATCTGGAAGCTCTGCTGCATGTCGCAGTTGGCATTGAGCCAGCCGCGAAGGTCGGTCGGCATGATTGGAAGATATACGGCCTGTGCGTTGCTCTCCGCCGAACAGCCGGAGCCGTTGAACAGGTAGCGGGCCGGGCCGCGCTGCTGGAAGTTCTTGTTTTCGGTTTCCGAGCGTTGGTGCGACAGGCGTGCCGTCATCCGGTCGTAGAAGGCGCTCGCCGGTTTGTGTTCGTATTCGAGGCTGGCGCGCAGACGCGAGGTTTCGTCGTCGCCCAGCATTTTCGTGACCGTGTTGTACTCCCAAGCGTGGCGGCGGATGTCCGAATCGGTCTCCTGGATGCGGCCATCCACGGTCGCCGTCAGGCGGTGGCCGACGGCCGGCTTGAGGATCAGCTTGGCGATGCCGCCGCGGTCGTCGGTGTCAAGCTTGTTGGCTTCGGTGCGATTGGGGCCGAAGCTGCTATCCGTACCCTTGGTTTCGAGTTCCTTGCTGCGGATTTGCGACCAGCCGAGCAGCAGTTCGGTGGTTTCGCCGCGCCAGGCGCCGATCACCGTACCGGTCAGGCCGTCGTTGGCGCCCGTCCAGGTGCCCTTGACTCGCACGCCGGTCTTCTTGTCGCCAGGCGCGATGTCTTCGGGATTCAGCGTCAGGTAGCCGACCACGCCGCCCAGCGCATCCGAGCCGTAGAGGCTGGAGGCCGGGCCGCGCACGATTTCGACCTGGCGCAGGAAGTCCGGCATGACGCCGAGCGGGTTATTGGTGACGTAGTTGGTCGGGCCGCTCTTGTCGTAGTAGTCGTCCATGCGCACGCCGTCGACGGTCTGCACGACGCGGGTGTCTTCGATGCCGCGGATGTTCACCCGCGTCGCGCCGTGCCGGCGCAGGTCGCGGGCCATGACGATGTCCGGGTCGTCGCGGAACAGGTCGACCTCGTCGAGCACCGGACGGCGATCCATGTCCTCGCGCGTGACGGTGGTGACGGTGACAGGCAGGTCGTCGATGGCCGCCTCGCTGCGCGTGGCGGTGACCACCGTCTCCTTGAGTGTGGTGTCGGCGAGCGCGGTCATGGACAGCGGCGCCAGGCTCAGCAGGACGGCGGTATGCATCAGCTTGCGCCGGGATCGGGGTGAAGCGAACTTCATGAGGCAGTCTCCTTGAATAGGTAGCTTGAGTGCTCGTATTCGCTGGCTGGCTGCCTCGGCCCGTGGGCCCGGTTGCTGGCGGTGCGTGGTACGTAGTCTGGTGCCGTGTTTAGAAAAACACGGTTGATTCATTCCCGCGCAAGCGGGGTTCCAGGAGACGGTTAAAACTGCGGATTCTCGCATCCTGGTGAAGCGCCGGGCAAGTCATTCAGGCGCCAGCGGCTTTCGTTGGCGCCTGAATGACGGAATCCGGAATTACTCAGGCTTTTCCCGGCAAGAAGTTGACAAGAAAAGCCTGCGGGGTCGGGGTGATTTCTGGTTTCTGGTTTCTGATTTCTGGTTTCGCGGAGATGAGGGGATTTGCGCTTCGATTGCGCTCGAATGGCCGGTTCCGTTTCAATTGGCGAGCCGCGAAACCAGGCTGGTCCGCTTCGGCGATCCGGCTCCGCCATCGTCGGCAAGCGCGGCGAGGCCGCGGGCGAAGCTGCCGACGCCGGGGGATTTGACGAACACGCAGGGCTTGTCGAGTTTCTTGCAGGCTTCCTTGAGCCGCCAGTAGGCGGCATGCGAGACGCAGCCGGATTGGCAGATCACGGCATCGGCGGTGGCGACGGCGGCGTCGATGCGATGCAGGCTTTCTTCCAGGCCGCCGTCGTGGTGCAGGAAGCGTCCGCCCTGCGCTTCGACCAGGCGGCGGTAACCGTCGACCAGGTTGGCACGGCCGCCGATGCACAGCACGCAGCGGTTGGTGAGGCGCACTTCCGCCGGACAGGCACGCCCGCAGCCGCTGCTGCCCGAGACGCCGGCGCAGCCCCCTGGCCCTTCTTCCTCCATCCCCAGCACCAGTTCGAGCGCGGTTTCGGCGGCGGCGAGGCTGTCGCGCGTCTCGTTGAGTTCCTGCGCCAGGCGCTCGGCGCGGCGGGCGTTGGTGGCGTTGCGTTCCTCGATGGTTTCGACGCGCTGGGCGAGCATCTGCGCGCGATCGTATACCGTCGCGTATTCACGCGCCGCCTGGCGCGCATCGGCCAGTTCGAGTTCGCGCACGCCGAGCAGCGCGGCGCGGCATTCGGCATTCGACAGCTTGCGCCGGGTTTCTTCCAGCAGACGATCCTTTTCGCGCCGGGATTGCGCCGCATCGTTGCGCAGGGCGATGAGTTCGCCGCGCAGGCGGGTGTTTTCCTGCCGCAACGCATCGAGCTGGCGCAGATTCGCGCGGATGCCCGCACCGGCCTGATGCGAGAGCATGTGGATGTCGCCGGAAATTCTTGCGCCGGCCTCCTCACTCGTCGCGCCATGGCTCCAGGCGGCCCACAGCGCGCCGGCCGTTTCGCCCGCGTCGTAGGCGGCGCGCCAGAGCGCGAGGATGGCCTCGTCATCGTGCGCCTTGGCGAAACGCTGGATGTCGGCCGCGTAGCGTTCGTCGAACAGGCGCTGCGCCCGCTCGGAAAGCGCGTTGCGTTCGGCGCAATTGCTGACGACGATGGTGTGCAGTTCGTATTCCGTCATGCCCGCGCTGTCGATACCGGCCTGGCGCGCCAGACGGCGCATGTCGCGCGGCAGAAGACAGGTGCCGATCAGCGGGCAATGCCAGCGTACCGGCAGTTCCCACAGCTTCAGGCGGCGACGCGCGGCGGCGAGGCGCGGGGCCGGAACCTGGGCCGGTGTGGGCAGAGCGACGGGCGCCGACATGGGTGCGGACGCAGGCGCCTGGCCAGTACCCAGCGCGGCGCCGAGTAGACGGCCCAATGTGCGGTTGATGGGCGGGGACTTCATTTGGTCAGGATCAGCTTGTTCTCACGCGTGACACGCAAGGTGTAGCGCTGGCCGGCATGGTCGATGTAAATCAGCTTGCCACAGCCAAACAGGATCTGGCTGTCGATGATGCTGGCTTTTGCGGCAGCGTCATCGCGCGTCGTCGCGGATTGCGGCGAGGTCACGCAGGGCGTCCGGGCCGGACGTATCTTGGAAGTATCCATTTTCGCCACCATCATGCGTCCGCCTCGCAGGCAGGCATGATTCGGGCGGTATCGCGCGATGAAGCCGTGAACCGGCTCCCGGCAACCAGCAATTTGGCAAGCATGATGTCCCCTTGAACTTACGCTGAACATGGATGGCCGACTGGCTGGCTGAATCTCGAAAACCGGGATCTGGCTGGCGTAGCATCTATTTTTGGTTAATTTTGCGGCAGCGTCATCGCGCGTCGTCGCGGATTGCGGCGAGGTCACGCAGGGCGTCCGGGCCGGACGTATCTTGGAAGTATCCATTTTCGCCACCATCATGCGTCCGCCTCGCAGGCAGGCATGATTCGGGCGGTATCGCGCGATGAAGCCGTGAACCGGCTCCCGGCAACCAGCAATTTGGCAAGCATGATGTCCCCTTGAACTTACGCTGAACATGGATGGCCGACTGGCTGGCTGAATCTCGAAAACCGGGATCTGGCTGGCGTAGCATCTATTTTTGGTTAATACTTTAGTTAGTACTTTGGTTAATGCGAATCATTATCATTTAATAGCCGACTGGCTGTCAATACCCAACAGCACCTGATCGGCAAAATGATTTCCGGTTGCAATTTCCGGCTGCAGTCACGCCGCCGCTGCGCGGCAAACCAGGCAGCATCCTGGCTTATCCAACGACCCGTCGATACGGAAGGAAAGCGGCTGCGGCCACCCGCCGCCGGCCATGCAAGGCGCCCGATCAGCCGGCGTTGTTTGCCGCCATGCGGTAATGCTTGTCCGCTGCCTCGTTACGTTCGAGCGCATCGAACAATTGCGCCAGTTCGACGTGCGCGGCGCGGGTCGGCTGCTGCGACAGGGATGCCTCCAGATAACTCTGCGCCTTGCCCCATAGCTGCTGCTGGCGACACAGGCGCCCCAGCACCAGCAGCAGTTGCGCATCGCGCGGATGGCGCTTGAGCCAGTCCTCGGCCTGGGCGATGCGGCCCAGCACATCGCCGCCCTTGCATTCGCCGTATATCACCAGCAGGCTGGAATCCCATTCCTCGTCCAGGGCATCCTCGATGATGCGCTGGGCATGCAGGCAATCGCCGGCCGCGGACAGCAGCTTGGCCGTCTCTCCAGCCAGCCGCGTCGAACGGCGATCCGGAGAGGGCAGACTGCGCCAGTAGTTGAGCAACGCCCCGGCATCCAGCGCCAGGGCGCGCAGCACTTCGAGATGCGCGCGCAGCCGGATCGGCGCCGCCTGCTCGCTGCTGAGCGCGCGGTGGCGCTCGAGCTGGCGCGCCAGACGCACCACGTCGCGCCAGTTGCCCAGCGCCTGATGAGCGCGCAAGGACAGACGCAAAGCGGCGATATGGCGCTGGCCACTGGCTTCGAGCACATCGATCACCCCTTGCGCATCGGCGAAGCGGTGGCTGTTGAGGTGCAGCTCGGCCTCGGTCATCAGGCGGGCATTGCGCGTTTCGTGGTCGAAATCGCCGGCGCGCAGCAGCCATTCCGCTTCGCGGTCCTCATCGCGCATGGCGTGGGCCGCGCGGGCGGCAATCAAGGCCGAAACTCCCGGCGCATGACCGGCCTGGTGGGCGCTCACGGCACTTTTCAGGGCATGGCTGTAGCGGCCCTCGAAGCTGTAGCGCATGGCATCGCCCAGCGCGCGTTCGGCCTGTTCGCGCCGCCGCCGCGCCCGGTATTCGCGCACGCGGCTGGGCAGACGCAAGGTATGCGCCACCAGCCGCGTCAGCATGTAAAGCAAGGCGAAGCCGCCCAACTGCAGCAGGATCATCAGGTTCAGCGACAGCTCCATGCGCCAGGGCGGCAGCACCAGCAGCACATAACCATTGTTGTAACGGGCCGCCAGGGCCAGGCCGACCGCCAGCGTGGCAAGCGTCAACAACCAGAGCAGAGCGCGCATGGCGATTATTTCCCTTTGTCCCGGGCCAGCTTGAGACTGCGCATGCTGCCGAGAGTTTCATTGAGCGTCGGCAGCTCCAGGCTCAGGTCTGCGGCGGACAGGCCCTTGAGCAGGCTGATGACGCTGCTCACCGATTTCTCGCGCGTGTCGAAATAACGCTCCAGCCACAGCCGGGTCTGGCGCAGATCCTCGCGATAACTGGTGCCATCGCGCTGCAGCAGGGCAAGGCGGGCGGTAATCAGGCGCAGCTTGAGATTTTCGCGCAGGAAGAAAACCTGGCTGGGCGACAGCAGCGCCGTCTCGGCATCCGCCGACTGCTCGACGCGCTCGACGCGGATCAACTGCTTCAGCTCGGTCCATAGATCTTGACCGAGCACCTCCCACCAGGCCGGCGGTTCGACGCCCAGGCGCTGCTTGACGACGGGCTCGGCGCGCGCGCGCTGCTCGAAGGCCAGCGGCAGACCGTCCACGATGCCGATCACCCCTTCCAACTTCATCGAGATACCCTGGATGTCGGCCAGCGGCAGGGCCTTGAGACGCTCGACGTCACGGCTGATCAGCTTGCGCAACGGCAGCATCTGCGGCAGGGCGGAGCGCGCCAGGCGGGCATCGGCGGCTTCCAGGGCGATCAGCGCGGCCTCGACGTTGCCGGCGATCTGCAATTGTTGCGCGGCAATCGAGACGGCCTGTTCGACTTCGGCCAGCAGACGCTCGTCACGGCTGCTCGAAAGCTCCTGATACATGCTGTCGAGCGCCAGTTGCTGGGTCTGCATCTCGGCCAGCCGGGCTTCCAGCGCGCCGGTCTTGGCCATGAGGGTCTGCACCAGCTCATGGTTCTGCTTGGTCAGGGCGCGGTTCTCGTTGGTCGTCGCATCGCTGCTGGTCAGACGCCGCGCCAGTTCCTCCTGCAGCTCACCGATCCGGCTGCGCGTATCCAGCCACTGCCAGCCCAGCAGCGCCAGCAGGACAACGAGCAGCAACGACCACCGCCACGCGGCGGCGGAAACGGCAGGCGGTTTCCGCTGCGACGCAGCGGCGGTCGGGTCGGAACGAGGCTGGGCGGACTCTGACTGCGCGGCCTGTTCAGCTTCCGAAGTGTGTGCGGGTGAAGTTTCGACGGTTTCCATGGTTCCCATGCTCGGCAGGTTCAGCAGGATGAGGATGCAACATCAGAAAAATACCTGTTCAGTTCCTGCAGCAGGCCGGCATCGCCTGCCGCCGTGGCGATCACGCGCGACAGCCCGAGGCGCCGCGCCGCCTCGGCGATGCGCTGATGCGGCGCGAACAGCGGCGTCGTCTCCAGCAGCGCCCGCCCCGCTTCGCCAAGCAGCGCGTACAGATGGCGCAGGCCCTCGCTGCTGGTCATGGTGATGGCATCCAGTCGCCCATCCTGCCACAGCCGCAGCAGTTCCGCCGCATCGCCGGACGGCGCGCTGCGCCGGTAGCAGGTGATGTACTCCACCGTGGCGCCGCGCTCGCGCAGGGTGCTGGCCGTCAGTTCACGCCCGCCGTCGCCACGAAAAATGATGACGCGCTTGCCCCGCACGTCCTGCATTTCCGGCAGCGCCAGCAGACCTTCGGAATCGAAGCGGGTCTGCGGCGCTATCACCTGGGCTTGGCCCCGCCCGACGCCCCGTTCTGCCAGGGCGCGTTCGCTGCCCTTGCCGACCACGGCCACCTGCAGATCGGCCGGCCAATGCAGGCCGCGCCGTTCGAGGGCGGCAAAGCTGTGGGCAATGGCATTCGGGCTGACGAAGATGGCCAGTTCGAATTCGCCCGCGCAGACGCGTTCGAGCATGCGTCCGAGCAAAGCCTCCTGCGCCGCGTCGAGCGGATGGATTTCCAATACCGGAAAAGCCACGGCGATCCCACCGGCCGCCGCGATGGCCGCGCGCAGCGGCCCGGCCTGCTGCGCCGGCCGGGTCACCACGATGTGCCGACCGGCGAGCGGAAGCGCCCGGCTTCCGGCTCCCGTGCCGGCTGCGGCTGCGGTCTCCGCGATGGCGTTCACGCAATCACTCCTTCCGCGCCTTCAACCCAGCGCCGCGAGAATTCCGGCGGCACCCTGGGCACGCAGCTCGGCGGCCAGGCGCTCGCCCAACGCCTCCGGCGCATCGGCGCTGCCATGCAGCTCGGCGCGCGCGAAGCGGCTGCCGTCGGGACTGGCGACGAAGCCGCGCAGCCAGAGACCGTCGTTCCGCATCTCGGCGTAGGCACCCAGCGGCACTTCGCAGCTGCCGGCCAAGGCCCGCGACACGGCGCGCTCGGCGCGCACGCAGGCGGCGGTCGGCGCATGATCGAGCGGCGTCAGCCAGGCCGCCAGATCGGCGCGGCCGGCCAGCGCCTCGATGCCGATCGCGCCCTGACCAGCCGCCGGCAGCGATTCCTCGGCCGGCAGCAGGGCGCGGATGCGCCCGCCCAGACCGAGGCGCTTCAGACCGGCGGCGGCCAGGATGATGGCATCGTATTCGCCGGCGTCCAGCTTGCGCAGGCGCGTATCGAGATTGCCGCGCAGGCTGGTCACCGCAAGATGGGGAAAGTTCGCGTGAATCTGCGCTTCGCGGCGCAGGCTGGACGTGCCGACCACCGCGCCCGGCGGCATCCCGGCCAGGCTGGCGTACTTGCCGGAGACGAAGGCATCGAAAGGCGCTTCGCGCTCGCCGATGGCCAGCAGTTCGAATTCCGCCTCCATCTGCATCGGCACATCCTTCATCGAATGCACGGCAATGTCGGCGCTGCCGTCCAGCAGCGCGGTTTCCAGCTCCTTGATGAACAGGCCCTTGCCGCCCACCTTGGCCAGCGGCCGGTCGAGGATCTGGTCGCCGCGCGTGGTCATGCCCAGCAGTTCGACCCGGCAGGCCGGGTAGAGTCGCCGCAGACGATCCCGCACATGTTCCGCCTGCCACAGGGCCAGCCGCGACTCGCGTGTGGCAATGACGATGCGTTCCGGCGGGGCGAGGGAAGAAATGGCGCTCACGAAGATGTACTCGGCAATGCTCTGCAAGGAGCGTTCATGGGAGCAGGCGGCGGGCAATCGCCAAACCTGTCGATGGCCGGAAATTCTAGCAGTACGGCGCGGAATTGGAATTCGGGTGATCGGAGGCGGCAGGACAACAGGGCCGCAGGCGCGCCGTTCGCGACTCAGGCTTTCGCGCGGCCGGCGAGTTTTTCGAGCAGCTCGACGAGCTGGTCGATCTCCTTGTTGCTCAGATGGGCGCGGATCGCCGTGCTGGACGCTTCGAGCAGTTCGACCATCGCCGGCTCGATCAGCCTGACGCCCTTGGCCGTCAGGCTGACCGGCTTGACGCGGCGATCGTTCTCGGCCGTCGAGCGGGTCACCAGTTCGCGCGCCTCCAGTTGCTGGATCACCTTGCTCAAGCCACCCGAGGTGATCACCATCGACTGTTGCAACTCGCTGGGCGTCAGCTCTCGCGTATCCGCGCGCCGCAAGGTCGCCAGCACGTCGAACTCGGCCAGGCTCAGGCGATGCCGCGCCATCACCCAGTCGTAATTCACCGACTCGGCAACATGCACGTGCTGCATTGCCAGCAGCAGCGACATGATGCGCGGCTCGAAGACTTCCGGCCAATTCTGGCGGTAGCGTTCGAGGATGGGATCCAGTTTGGTAGCAGACATGGGCAATAGTGACGATGCGACGATGTTTGGTCCGG
Organism: Sterolibacterium denitrificans; assembly: GCF_900174485.1. Lineage (NCBI taxonomy): Bacteria > Pseudomonadati > Pseudomonadota > Betaproteobacteria > Nitrosomonadales > Sterolibacteriaceae > Sterolibacterium > Sterolibacterium denitrificans. The sequence continues at coordinate 129,062 of NZ_LT837803.1, forward strand.
CCATGGATTGCGAAATCACACGAAATCGCAACCTCACGATACGGTCTTAATTATCTTGCGAGAAAGATATTTGTACAATATTATCTTTCTCGCAAGATAACAAGCCACCACTGCCTGCCGCTTGCACCAGTGGCGCAAAATACACGCCGCCTCGCCATGCGCCGCCTTCCATCCGGACGCCCGGCCAGGTGAGCAGAGGAGAAACAGATGTCCGGACCATGCGAAAGCATCCACCAGCGCCTGCGCCTGGCCGTGCTGGGGGTTTGTTGTGCTCTGGGTCTGGCGGGTTGTGCGACACAACTCGCCGTCGGCCCCGATTACGAAGCGCCGGATGCGGCCGCCGTCCTGTCCGCCGATCGCTGGCAGGCCGCGCTGCCGCACGACGGCACCAGCCGCGCCTTGCTCGACTGGTGGCAAAGTTTCAACGATCCGGTGCTCGACGAACTGCTGCGGCAGGCCGAAGCCGACAGCCCGACACTGGCCGAAGCCGTGGCGCGCATCGATGAAGCGCGCAGCGCGCTGACCGCCAGCGGCGCATCCCATTGGCCGCAGCTCGGCATCGAAGGCCATGCCATGCGCAACAACGGCAGCGCCGATTTTCCGCTGCCGAGCCCGACCACCACCCGTGGCGTCACGGTCGATGCCCAGTGGGAAATCGACCTGTTCGGCCGCGTCCGGCGCAGCACCGAAGCCGCCAGGGCGCGCCTGGCCAGCAGCGAGCACGGCTGGCACGCGGCGCGGATTTCCCTGGCCGCCGAGGTGGCCGGCAAGTACGTCGGCTATCGCGCCTGCCAACTGACGCTGCGCACCATCGCCGCCGATCTCGGATCGCGCGAGGAAACCGCGCGCATCGTCGATCTGGCCGCCAAAGGCGGCATCAGCGCCCCGGCGGACGCCCAATTGGCCAAGGCGGGCGCGGCCGATACCGCCGGTTTCCACGCCGCCCAGCAGGCGGCCTGTCTGCTCACGCGCAAATCATTGGTGACGCTGACTGGCCTGCCCGAAGAACGCCTGGCGCAATTGCTGGATGCGCGGGACGGCACCGGCACGCAGGCCCAGGCCGCGCCGCCCGGCCTGCCCGTCCCGGCAGCCTTCCGCGTCGACAGCCTGCCGGTGGCCCTGCTCGCCCAGCGCCCCGATCTGGCCGCCGCCGAACGCCAACTGGCCGCCGCCAGCGCCGATGTCGGCGTGGCAACGGCCAACCGCTATCCGCGCCTGGCGCTGGTAGGCAACCTGACCCGCGACAGGGCCAACATCGCAGGGACGGACGTTCTGAGCAAGCCCTGGTTCTTCGGCCCCTCGCTGACGCTGCCGCTGTTTGCCGGCGGCGCGCTCGCAGCCCAGCAGGACGCGGCTCAGGCGCGTCATGCGCAAGCCTATGCGCGCTATCGCCAGGCCGTGCGCGGCGCGATCGAGGAAGTCGAAGGCACGCTGGTCAATCTGGAAGCGGCGCGGCAGCGCAGCCAGCACGCCCGGATTGCCAGCCAGGGCTTCCGCGGCTATTTCAAGGCGGCCGAACAGAACTGGCGGGCCGGCGGCATCAGCCTGCTGGCGCTCGAAGATGCGCGGCGCCTGGCAACGGCTGCCGAACGCAATGAAATCGCCCTGCAGCGCGACCACATTCTCGGCTGGATCGCGCTTTACAAGGCGCTCGGCGGCGGCTGGCAGGCCGTACCCTCCGCACCTGCCACACCTCCCGCCGCAGATACGGCAGACGCACCGGACACCCGTGCGGACGGCAACGAACCGCCCGCTGCCCAAGACGCAGGAGTCACGCCATGACCTCATTCCATCCCATGCTGCGCAAGTTTTCTCCCTGGTCCAGGCGGCGCACCTACACTGCCTGCGCCATCGCCGCCACGGCCGCGCTGGCATTGTCCGGCGCGGCCGCCCTGGCGCTGATTCCCGAATCTTCGGCCGCCGATCAGCCGGCGCCGGTCAAACCCGCGCTCTCGGTGACCATCGCCACGCCGCAGATACAGCAGTGGGACAGCAGCCTGACCGCCAATGGCGCTCTCCATGCCTGGCAGGAAGCCATCGTTGCCAGCGAGCTGGGCGGCATCGCCATCAGCCAGATGAATGTCGATGTCGGCAGCCGCGTCAAGCGCGGCCAGGTGCTCGCCCAGTTGGCGCCGGAAACGGTCCGCGCCAGCCTGGCGGCGCAGCAGGCCAACGTCGCCCGCGCCAAGGCGGCGCTGGCCGAAGCCAGGGCAAATGCCGAGCGCGCCCGCAACCTGAAGGACTCCGGCGCATTGTCCGAACAGCAGATCCAGCAACTGCTGCTGGCCGAAGACGCCGCGCGCGCCGCGCTGGCCGCCGCCGTGGCCATGCGGCGCATCGATGAAGTGCGCATGGCGCAGACCAGCATCCGCGCCATCGACGACGGCGTCATTTCCGCGCGCAGCGCCACGCTCGGCGCCGTGGTCCAGCCCGGCGCCGAACTGTTCCGCCTGGTGCGCCAGGGACGTATCGAGTGGCGCGCCGAACTGACCGCCGAACAACTGGCGCAGGTCAGGCCCGGACTCAAGGCGCGCATCCGCCTGAGCGACGGCAAGAGCGCCGAAGGCACGCTGCGCATGCTCGCGCCCACCCTCGACAGCGGCACCCGCAAGGCGATCGCCTATGTCGACCTGGCGGCCGACAGCGGCGCCCGCGCCGGCATGTTCGGCCAGGGAGAAATCTTCCTCGGCAGCAGCAAGGCGCTCACCATTCCCAATTCCGCCATTCTGATGCGCGATGGCAATACCTATGTCTTCGAGGTAGGCGCCCGCAGCCAAGTCGAACAGCGCAAGGTGCAGATCGGACGGCGCGTCGGGGATACCGTCGAAATCCTCTCCGGCATCGGCGCCGATGCCAAGGTGGTCACGCGCGGCGCGGCCTTCCTGAATTCGGGCGATACCGTCCAGATCGTCGGCGACGGCAAGCCGGCCCAGACCCAGCCCAGGACCAAGGATGGGGCGGCCGCCAAATGATGAACTTCTCCAGCCTGTCGATCCGCAATCCGGTTCCGGCCATCCTGCTGTTTGCCTGGCTGACCATCCTCGGCCTGTTCGCCTTCCGCGGCCTGGGCATCCAGGCCTATCCCACCGTCGATCTGCCGATCATCATGATCAGCGCCACCCAGGAAGGCATGGCGCCGGCCCAGCTCGAACAGGAGGTCGCGCGCAAGATCGAGAATGCCGTCGCGCCGCTGTCGCTGCTGCGTCACATGCGCACGGTGGTCGTCGATGGCGCGGTGAGCCTGATCGTCGAGTTCATGATCGACAAGGATGTCGAAGTCGCCCTCTCCGAAGTGCGCAATGCCGTCGACAGCATCCGTCCCGAGCTGCCGCCGGACATGACGTCGCCGCCGGTGGTTTCCAAGCTGACCACCGCCGGCCAGCCCCTGCTCGGCTATACCGTCGAAGCCGCGAACATGGACGTGGCCGATCTCTCCTGGTTCGTCGACAACGAACTGGCGCGCGCCATGCTGGCCGTGCCCGGCGTCGGCAAGTTCCAGCGCGTCGGCGGCATCGATCGGGAAGTGCGCATCGATCTCGATCCCGTGCGCATGACCGCGCTGGGCGTCAGCGCCAGTGAAATTTCCATGCAGTTGAAGCGCGTGCAACTGAACTCCTCCGGCGGACGCGCCGAAGTGGGCGACAGCGTGCAGAGTTTTCGCACCCTCAGCACGGCACGCTCGGTCGCCGAAATCGCCGACCTGACCTTGCCGCTGGCCGACGGCCGAACGGTGCGCCTGTCCGATATCGCCCGGGTACATGACGGCTACGCCGACCGCTCCTCGATTGCGCTGTTCGACGGCCAGCCGAGCGTGGCCTTCGAACTCACGCGCAGCAAGGGCAGCATGGAAGTCACCGTCGCCGAAGCCGTGGCCAAGGCGCTGGACAAGTTCCGCGCCGAACATCCGGAAGTCAGCATCACCGAGATCTACAACACCTGGGAACCCACCTACAACAACTATCGCGGCTCGATGGATCTGCTGCTGGAAGGCGCGTTCATCGCGGTGATCGTGGTCTGGTGGTTCCTGCGCGACTGGCGCGCCACCTTCGTCGCCACCACCGCGCTGCCGCTGTCGATCATTCCCACCTTCTTCGGCATGCAGTTGCTGGGCTATTCGCTGGACACCATGACCATGCTGGCGATTTCGCTGATCGTCGGCGTGTTGGTCGATGATGCCATCGTCGAAATCGAGAACATCACCCGCCACCTGCGCATGGGCAAGTCGCCCTACCACGCGGCGATGGAAGCGGCCGAGGAAATCGGCCTGGCGGTGATCGCCACCTCCTTCACCATCGCCGCGGTGTTCCTGCCGGCCGCCTTCATCGGCGGCATTCCCGGCAAGTACTTCGCGCCCTTCGGCATCACCGCCACCATCGCCGTACTGGTTTCGCTGCTGGTCGCGCGCCTGCTCACGCCGATGATGGCCGCCTACATCCTGCGCCCGCCGCGTCATGAGCACCGGGAACCGCCGCTGATGGATCGCTACCTCGAACTGGCGCGCTGGTGCCTGAACCATCGCAAGATCACCGTCGCCGTCGCCTTCATCTTCCTCATCGTTTCGCTGGGCCTGACCACCCTGCTGCCGACCGGCTTCCTGCCGACCGAAGACCGCGCACTGATCACCCTGGTGATCGAACTGCCGCCGGGCAGCACCCTGAAGGACACCGAGGACACGGCGCGCGAAGCCAGCCGCCGGCTGCGCAAGATTCCCGAGATCACCGGCGTCTTCGCCAACGTCGGCGCGGCCACCGATCCCTACCCGGAAACGCCGACCGGAGCGGCCAACATCGACAACCGCAAGGGCACCCTGATCATCCGCCTCAAGCCGCGCACCGAACGCGACGCGCGCCAGGGCGAAGTCGAGAATCAGGTGCGGGCCGTATTGCGCGACATGCCGGCGGTGCGTTTCCAGATTCTGTCCGGCGCGCCCGGCACGGTGCTGCGCGTGGTGCTGGGCAGCGACGATCCGGAAGCCCTGACCATGGCGGCGCGCAACGTCGAGAACGAGCTGCGCGGCCTGCAGGGCATCGGCTACATTTCATCGACGGCCAGCCTGCAGAAGCCGGAAATCCACATCACCCCGGATTTCGCCCGCGCCGCCGACCTGGGCGTGTCCACCGACGCCCTGGCCCATGCCGTGCGCATCGCCACGGCAGGCGACTACAAGGTGCAACTGGCCAAGCTCGATCTGCCGCAACGCCAGGTGCCGATCCGCGTCCAGATCGATCCGGCCGTGCGCCACAACCTCGACCAGATCCGCCAGATTCCGGTAGCCGCCAAGGGCGGCACGCTGCCGCTGGAAGCCGTCGCCAAAATCGAAATGGGCAGCGGCCCGGCGAAAATCGACCGCCTCGACCGCATCCGCAACCTGTCGATCGAGACCGAACTGGGCGACCGCGTGCTGGGTGACCTGCTCGCCGAAGCCAACGCGCTGCCATCGCTGCAGCAACTGCCGCCCGGCGTGGTGCGCATCAGCGATGGCGACGTGGAATACATGGAAGAACTGTTCGAGCGCGTCGGCGTCGGCATGCTGGTGGGGCTGATCAGCGTGTACATCGTGCTGGTGCTGCTGTTCCGCGACTTCCTCCAGCCGGTGACCATCCTCACCGCCCTGCCGCTGTCGCTGGGCGGCGCCTTCGTCGCCCTGCTGCTGACCAACAATGCGCTGTCCATGCCTTCGATCTACGGCATCCTGATGCTGATGGGCATCGTCACCAAGAACTCCATCCTGCTTGTCGACTACGTGATCATCGCCCGCCAGGATCAGGAAATGTCGCGCCTCGACGCCCTGCTCGACGCCTGCCACAAGCGGGCGCGGCCGATCGTCATGACCACCATCGCCATGGGCGGCGGCATGATGCCGGTAGCCCTGGGCTTCGGCGCGGCCGACCCGGGGTTCCGGTCGCCGATGGCCATCGTCGTGATCGGCGGTCTGCTCACCTCGACATTGTTGTCCCTGTTGGTGGTGCCGGTGGTATTCACCTATATCGACGACCTGATGGTCTGGCTGCGCCGTCTGGCGGGACGCGCCATTGCCGAGGCAACTTCAGCGAAGTAGGCGGCGGGTTCAAGGGTTATTTGGTGCAACGTGCCGGCGAATGGCGTTTTCAAAGGTCAGGTTTTGCTTGGGTGAGTGATTTGGCATTGTCGGGTTGTTTTCTGACAGTGCGCTGAAGCCGGGACTCGCCCCGGCGGGCGACCTCCTTTCTTGTCGCGACAAGAAAGGAGGCAAAGAAACGCCCCCAGTGTCTCGGCCCTTCGGGCTTCCCGAGTTTCGCCGCCGCCGAGCGGCCGGTTTCTAAACTCGCTGCGCTCAGACACACGAAACCGGAAAGCCCCGCTCGACGGCGGCGAAACTCGGCGAGACACAGGGGAATGGGGTGCTGCTCAACGCGTGGTGGTTGAAAAGCCAAACACCAAATCGGCTGGAACATATCGGCTTCGTCATTCCCACGCGGGTGAGAATCCAGCGGCATGGCCTACCCGACGAAGCGCGCATCGTCGTCATTCCCGCGAAAGCGGGAATCCAGTACGTCCCTGGGTCCCCGCTTTCGCGGGGACGACGAATGTATGTATCAAGCGTGCAACCCTGCATCAGCTTACCCGGCGCAACGCGCCGCGCTCTATCCGTCGGACTGTGACGCCTTTCATTCCCCTCTGCGCCGCCGAACGGAGCTGGCCTCGGACGGGGATATCCTGCTTTGCTGTTCGAGCGCAGCGAGTTTGCAAAGCAGGCCGGCCGAGGACTGCGTAGTGAGGGCAGCCCGGCTTCGCCGGGCCGGCAAGGCGGAGCGCGTTTTTTAGTTACTTTTTGCCGCGTGGCAAAAAGTAACTCGCCCGCCGGGGCGAGTCCCGGCTTCAGCGCGCCGTCAGAAAACAACCCGCCAACCCCAAATCATCCACTGCCTGCAACAAACACAAATCACCCACCACACTACAACCAATCGGTATCGGCCGACCGACTGAAGTCAACCTCGCCCAACACCGCATCCAACGGCCGGGTATCCGTGCCCTCCCGCCCCGCCGCGCGCCAGCGCGTCATCCGCTGGCCATACAGGCGCACCAGCCCGGCGCGTGGTTCGTCGCGCGTAGCACCGGGCAGCGGCACGATGGCAGCGGAAGGCGCGCCGAGCGCATTCGCCGCCCAGTGCGAGTAACCCGAAATCGGCGTCGCCAGAATGACCGGGCAGCAGGCCAGCGCGAACAGGTCGGCGACCGGATTGACCGTCGAGTGGTGGTCGTCACCCTTGTAGTGATAGTGCGAATTCACGTCGAGCGTGAACACATCGAAACTTTCATGAATCTCGCGGAACGCCGCCGGATCGCCGGTACAGGAAAGAAAGAAGCAGACATCCGGCTGGCGCGCGCGGATGCGCTCCATCTGCCTGGCATACCACCACACCGGTACGGCCGGCCACTCCTTGCCGGCGATTTCGTAGCGTTCATTACTGACCAGTTCGTAATCGCCCTGGCGGATATGCACGCCGACCACCGGACGGCCCTGCCGCCGGGCAAAGCTCTCGCGGATCGAGGCGGCGAGATGCGGCGCCAGATGCAGCTTGCGCGCCGTTTCGAGATAGACAGGCTGCAGCCTGTCGTCCGGCCCTTCGAGCGCGCGCAGGATGACTTTCCTGCCATGCAGCGTATCGAACAGGCGCTCGGCATCGTCGTCGCGCACCCGCACCGCGCCCAGCCGCGCCAGCAGTCCCACCTTGCCGCGCGTCGTCTCATCGACGGAGAAGGAATCCAGTTCCCGCCAATCCAGCACGATGTCGTGGCCATACGCCTGGCGGATGGCGAAGGCATAGGGCAGCGCCTCCAACCGGTTGGATATCCCGACGAACTCGTCGATATAGAGTTTGGGCATAATGGCCGGTCTGCAAATCGAAGCATTATAGATGACGGGGTTGACGCAATCGGGAACAGGGCGTCCTGAAGCGGCGCTGGGCAGGCCACGCCGCATCCTGCTCGTCTGTACCCAGCGCATCGGCGACGTGCTGCTGACCACACCATTGGCGCGCTCGCTGAAATCCGCCTGGCCCGAGGCGCGGCTCGACGCGCTGGTGCTGCCCGGCACGCAAGGCGCGCTGGAAGGCAATCCGGATTTCGCCGAAATCATCACCCTGCCGCAGCGCGTCGGCCTGCGGGAAAAATTCGGCCAGTTGCGCAGCCTGTGGCGACGTTACGATCTGGCGCTCTCGCCGTTGCCGACCGATCGCGCGCGCCTGTTCTGCTGGGTGGCCGGCCGGCACCGCGTCGGCGTGCTGCAGGCGGACAAGGCGCGGGAGCGCGGCAAGGCGCTGCTGCTCGATCAGTGGACGGCGTTCGACGATCTCGACACGCATACCGTCGCCATGGGTCTGCGCCTGGCTGAGTTGCTGGGCATTCCGCCCATCACGACGGTCGTACCCCCCAGCGCCTCACGCGCGCGGCTGGATTCATTGCTCGCCGCCTTGCCGTCCGCGCAGCCTTGCGCCGTGCTGCATCCCTATCCGAAATTCGCCTACAAGATGTGGACGCCGGCCGGCTGGATCGAACTGGCGCGCTGGCTGCAGGAACGGGGCCATGCCGTCGTGCTGTCCGGCGGGCCCGAAGCCGCCGAGCGCGATTATGCGCAACGGATCGCGGCACGACTGAGCGGCCCCGTGCTGAACCTGGCCGGCGAACTGAGCCTGGGTGAAACCACCGAACTGATCCGGACTGCCGCGCTGTTCGTCGGCCCCGATACGGTGGCCAGCCACATCGCCGCCGCCACCGGCACGCCGACCCTGGCGCTGTTCGGCCCGTCGAACCCCGTCAAGTGGGGACCGTGGCCGCACGACTGGAAGCCGTTGGCCAGCCCCTGGCAGCGCCGGGGCAGCGCGCGCCAGGGCAATGTTTACCTGCTGCAGGGCGAGGATCCCCGCGGCTGCGTGCCCTGCATGCTGGAGGGCTGCCGGCGCCATGTCGACAGCGACAGCGATTGCCTGCTGAATCTGCCGGCCAGCCGGGTGATCGCGGCGGCCAGCGAATTGCTGGCGAAATGAGTCACTTCGCCTTCCGATTGCCGCCGGCCACCATGGGATAGTGATACAGGCGGCATTCCAGCGGGCCGTTGTAGAGCGGAATCTTGCGCTTGACCGCCAGGCCGATGCGCTTGGGCAGGGCGCTGTCGGCGGAGAAGAACCAGCAATTCCAGCCGGCGTAATGCTGCTTCAGCGCATCGCCCAGTTGCGGATAGAAAGCCGCCAGCGATTCGATCTCACCGAGGCGTTCACCATACGGCGGATTGGCGATCAATATGCCTGGCGTGCCGGCAGGCGGCGGCAGTTGCAGGATGTCGCCCTGGCGCACGTCGACCAGTTCGCCGATGCCGGCATAGTCCAGATTCTGCCGCGCGCGCGCCACGGCATCGCGCGAAATGTCGGCGCCGTGGATGGCCAGGCTGGCCGGCGCCAGGTCGCGCCGCGCAGCCGCCGTCTGGCGCAGCTCGCGCCAGACGGCGGCCTTGAAGTTCTTCAGCTTCTCGAAACCGAACTCGCCCGCATCGCGCGACAGGCCGGGCGCATCGTTCAGGCTCATCTGCGCGGCTTCCAGCAAGAAAGTGCCGCTGCCGCACATCGGGTCGTACAGCGGAATGCCGGGTTGCCAACCGATCAGCCGCAGGATGCCGGCGGCGAGGTTTTCCTTCACCGGCGCTTCAATCTTGGCGATCTTGTGGCCGCGCTGCCACAGCGGCTCGCCGGACGTGTCGACATACAGCGTCGCCCTGTCGGCGGTGAGAAACAGATGGATGCGCACGTCGGGCCGCGCCGTGTTCACGCTCGGCCGCTCGCCGCAAGCCGCGCGGAAGCGATCGCAGACCGCATCCTTGACGCGCAGGGTGATGAACTCCAGGCTCTTCAGCGGCGAGCGGATGGCGGTGACATAGACCCGCAACGTCTGCTCGACCTTGAACAGCGCCGGCCAGTCCACATTCATGGCGAGGCGATAGACATCCTCTTCCTTCTGGTACGCGCCTTCCGCGACGCGCCACAGCACGCGGCTGGCGATGCGCGATTCGAGATTGAGCGCATAGCAGGCGCGCCAGTCGCAGGCGAACTGCACGCCGCCGGGAACGATCTTCACCGAAGCACCGAGCGCGCCGGCAGCGCGCACGTCATCGGCCAGAAGCGCCTCCAGGCCACGCGGGCAAGGGGCGAAGAAATTTTCGAGCTTGTTCAAAATGGTTTCAGAACGACCAGAAGGATGACCGCCAGCAGCACCAGCACCGGCAGTTCGTTGAAGACGCGGAGCCAGACATGGCTTTTGCCGTTGCGCCCGCTGGCAAAGGCTTTCAGCAAGCGGCCGCAGTAGCCGTGATAGCCGATCAGCAACGCCACCAGCGCCGTCTTGGCATGCAGCCAGCCGCCGGTAAAACCGAAGCCGCCGAACCACAGCCACAATCCCAGCAGCACCGCCAGCACGCCCAGCGGCGTCATGAAGCGGTAGAGCTTGCCAGCCATCAGCAGCAGGCGCTCGCGTTCGGCATCGCTGCCCGGCGGCACCATCGCCAGATTGACGAAAATGCGCGGCAGATAGAACAGTCCGGCGAACCAGGCGATGACGAAGAAGAGGTGAAAGATTTTTAGCCAGAGCATGAGGGGGTTCCTTGTGTTGAAATGACTGCCAGCGCGGCACGCGCATCCGGCCAGGCCAGACGCACGCCAAGCTCGCGTTTCAAGCGCGTGTTGTCGAGGCGCCGCGATTCGTTCATGAAGGACAGGGTCAGCGCCGGCAATCGCTGCGCGGCCTCGGCGCGGCTCACGCGCGGCGGACGCGGCAGGACGAACGCATCGGCCACCGCATCGAACCAATCGGCCATGCGCAGGCCGCTGCTGTCGTCGCTGGCGTGATAGACGCGCTGGGCGCGGCCCCGGCGCAAGGCGGCGACGGCACAGGCGGCGAGATCGTCGGCATGGATGTGATTGGTAACGACGTCATCCTCGGCGCGCAGCACCGGATCGCCGCGCTGGATGCGCTCCAGCGGCAGGCGTCCGGCGGCGTAGATGCCGGGCGCGCGCAGGATGCTCACCGTCGGCCCGCCCGGCACGCGGCCCCAGCGCCGCAATTCGGCTTCGGCATCGACGCGCCGCCGCGCCCGCGCCGTGGCCGGCTGCACGCGGCGCGTCTCACGCACCTCGGCCCCGGCGCAATCGCCATACACGCCGCTGGTACTGATATAGACCAGGCGGCGTGGTAGACTCGCCCCCCGACGCAAGGCGGCAATCAGACGACGGGTGCGGCCATCGCGCAAACCCTGATTGGCCGGCGGCGCGCAATGCAGCACCGCATCGGCCAGGCCGGCAAGACGGCGCAGCGAAGCCGGACGGTCGAGATCGCCAGCCAGTGGCGTCACGCCCAACAGCCTCAGATCTTCCCGCAGTTGCGCATCGGCGGTACGCAGCAGCGCATACACCCGATAGCGGCGCGCCAGGAGCGGCAGGGCGCGCAAGGCCACGTCCCCGCAACCGATCACCAATAACTTTTGCATCCCGGAATTATCTCATGTCCCACCACATCAGCATCCAGCCCAGCGGTCACGAATACGACGTCGACGAGAACGCCACCATCCTGCAGGCCGCCATCGACGCCGGCATCAAGCTGCCCTACGGCTGCCAGAACGGCGCCTGCGGCGCCTGCAAGGGCACCGTCGTCAGCGGCGAGATCGACCATGGCAGCGCACCCATCGGCACGCTGCCGCAGGACCAGCGCGATGCCGGCATGGCGCTGTTCTGCTGCGCCCGGCCGCTGTCCGACCTGGTCATCGCCGCCAAGGTGATCACCGCCGGCAAGGATATCCAGGTCAAGACCATGCCCTGCCGCGTGCAGCGGCTCGAACGGCTGGCGCCCGACGTGATCGCCCTGCAGCTCAAGCTACCGACCAACGAGCGTCTGCAGTTCCTCGCCGGGCAGTACATCGAGATCCTGCTCAAGAACGGCCAGCGCCGCGCCTTCTCGCTGGCCAATGCGCCGTATGACGACGAGCTGCTGCAACTGCACATCCGCCTGGTGCCGGGCGGCCAGTTCACGGAACACGTCTTCAATGCGATGAAGGAACGCGAGATGCTGCGTTTCGAAGGCCCGCACGGCAGCTTCTTCCTGCGCGAGGACACCAGCAAGCCGATCATCCTGCTCGCCGGCGGCACCGGCTTCGCGCCGATCAAGAGCCTGGTCGAATACGCCATCCACAGCAAGATCAAGCGGCCGATGCAACTTTACTGGGGCGCCAGGGATCGCGCCGGCCTTTACCTGCCCGACTTGCCGCTGCAATGGGCGGCCGAGCACGCGCACATCGGCTATGTGCCGGTGCTCTCCGAACCGGCGGCGGACGACGCCTGGAGCGGCCGCACGGGCCTCGTCCATCAGGCGGTGCTGGCCGACCATGCCGATCTTTCCGGCTATCAGGTGTACGCCTGCGGCGCGCCGGCGATGATCGATGCCGCCCGCCGCGACTTCACCGCGCGCGGCCTGCCGGAAGACGAGTTCTACGCCGACGCCTTCACCTTTGCAGCCGATACGGCCGACACGGCCGATACCGCCAATACCGCCACGGCAGCCAGTCGAGGATGACGCCATGAGCAACGACAGCGCCGTCGGCAAGGATCTGCTCGCCCGCCTCGACCGCCTCGAAGCCATCGAGGAAATCCGCATGCTGCCGGCGAAATACGCACTGTCGCTGGACATGCGCGACCTCGATGCGCACGTCAATCTGTTCGCCCCGGACATCCGCATCAGCAAGGAGCAAAGCGGCCGCGCGGCGATGAAGCGCTGGCTCGACGACACCCTGCGCCTGCAATTCACCGGCACCGCGCATCACATCGGCGGCCACATCATCGAGTTCCGCGATGCCGATCACGCCATCGGCGTGGTGTATTCGAAGAACGAGCACGAGACCGGCGACGAGTGGGTGATCATGCAGATGCTCTATTGGGACGAATACGAACGCATCGACGGCCGCTGGTATTTCCGCCGCCGCCTGCCCTGCTACTGGTATGCCACCGATCTCAACAAGCCGCCGATCGGCGAGCGAAAAATGCGCTGGCCGGATCGCGAAACCTATGACGGCGCCTGGCACGAACTGTGGCCGTCATGGCAGGCATTCTGGGCCCATCCACCCGGCGACGAAGCGCCGCAAGTGGCGCCACCCGCGCCCTTGGGCAAGTTTCTCGAAACCATGCGCCGCGGCGCGCCGACGCCCAAAATCCGGGTGCGCTGAACCTGAACGCCTGAGGCTTCAGGTTTTCGCCAGCGCCGGATAGTCGATGTAGCCGCGCGGCCCGTCCGCGTAGAGCGTGGCCGCATCGAAGTCGGCAAGTTCCGCGCCTCGGCGGAAGCGCTCGACCAGATCGGGATTGGATACATAGTAGCGGCCGAAGGAAGCAGCGGCCGCGGTGCCCTCGGCAATGTACCGGCTCGCCTTGTCCAGCGTCAGGCTGTCGTTGATGATCAGATTGCCGCGATAGTTTTCCTGCACCAGCTTCAGGCCATCCACGCTCAAGGCCGGCAGATGGACCAGATGCAGATAGGCAAGCCGCATGGGCGTGATGGCCTGCAGCAAAGCTGAGAAAGTTTCCGCCGGATCGTCATCCTGCAGATCGTTGAAGGGATTGCCCGGACAGATGCGGATGCCGACACGCCCGGCGCCGGCGGCGGCGATCATCGCCTGCAGGGTTTCGACGACGAAGCGGATGCGATTTTCCACGCTGCCGCCATAGGCATCGCTGCGCCGGTTGGCGCCGGTGGACAGGAACTGCGCCGGCAGATAACCACTGGTGGCATGCAGCTCGACGCCGTCGAAACCGGCAGCCAAGGCATTACTCGTCGCCTGGCGGTATTCGTCGATGAGCGCCGGAATTTCCTCCGTGCGCAAGGCGCGCGGCATGGCGAATTCCTGCATGCCGGATTCGGTATACATCCTGCCCGCCGCGCGTATCGCCGAAGGCGCGACGGTTTCGGCATCCGCCGCCTTGTTCAGCGAATGGGCAATTCGCCCGACATGCATGACCTGCATCACCATCAGTCCGCCTGCCGCATGCACGGCGTCGGTGACGGCACGCCAGGCGGCTATCTGCTGCGCGCTGTGGATGCCCGGCGTGCGGCAATAACCCTTGCCGTTCGGACTGGGCTGCGTGCCCTCGCTGACGATCAGCCCGGCGCTGGCGCGCTGGCGGTAGTACTCGACGTGCAAATCCGTCGGCACGTCACCCGCCGCCGCGCGGCTGCGCGTCATCGGCGCCATTACGATGCGGTTGCGCAGTGACAGTTCGCCAAGCTGAACGGGATCGAATAGCGTGGTCATGATCGCTGCCTTTCAAGTCAACAAATTCTCGGAGGGCTGGATGCCGCTGCGTGCCGCATCAAGTGCCCTTCGCCGCTACGCGGCATAACTGGCACTAGACGCGTCCCCTGGGCCGCATCAAGTCCCCTCCGCCGTCCCGGCATAACGGGGACTAAATGCGGCCCTTTGGACCGCATCAAGTCCCCTCCGCCGTCCCGGCATAACGGGGACTAAATGCGGCCCTTTGGACCGCATCAAGTCCCCGTAAACACCGGTTTGCGTTTTTCCTTGAAAGCGCGCATGCCTTCCTTGGCGTCGTTCGAGGAGAACACGCCCCAGCCGATGACTTCCTCGTTGGCCAGCGCTTCCTTCTCGCTCAGCCAGTGGCCGTTCTCGCGCAACGACTTGGTGATGGCCTTGACCGACAGGGGGCCGTTTTCACAAAGCTGCGCGGCCATCTTCATGGCTTCGGCGAGCGCCTGGCCGTGCGGCACGACCTTGTTGATGAGACCGAAGCGCAGCGCTTCCTGCGCCGTGACGTGGCGGCCGAGCAGCAGCATTTCGGCGGCCAGACAGTAGGGAATCTGGCGGCGCAGGCGGATCGTCGAGCCGCCCAGCGGAAACAGGCCGCGCTGGACTTCGGTGATGCCCAGCGTGGCATCCTCGGCGGCGACGCGCAGGTCGGTACCCTGCAGAATTTCGGTGCCGCCGGCCAGCGCATAGCCTTCGACGGCGAGGATGACCGGCTTCATCGGCTGATTGTGGCGCAGCAATGCCTGCCAGTGCAGGTCGGGAACTTCCTGCATCAGTTGCTGGATTTCCTCGGCGTTTTCGCCGCCTTCCGGCCCGGCCTTGAGGTCCATGCCGGCGCAGAAGGTATCGCCCTTGCCGGTCAGCACGGCGCAGATCAGCTCGTCGTCGCTGTCGAGCAGACGCCAGGCCTTGTACATGCCGATCAGCATCGCCGGCGTCAGCGCATTCTTCGCCTCGACGCGGGCCAGGGTGACCACCAGCACCTTGCCTTGCTTTTCGACGATGCAGTTCTTGGTGCTGATATCGAGTTCAGCCATCATTCTTCTCCTGGATTGTCGTTCTATCGCAGCCGACCGGGGATTCCGGCAAGCACCGAGCCGCAGATTGTAGCAGCGAGCGATGCGTGATCAGCGCGGCGGCCCGTTCAGGCGCTTGTCCCAATCCTCGACGCATCCGCTGGCCAGACGGCGCTCGATCAGCGTGCGCCAGCCGGGCACCAGCGGCAGCGCCAGCACGGCGGCGAGCGTCGTCGCATCGAGGCAGGGCCGGTAGAGCACGTCCATCATGCGGGCGATCGGCCAGTCCGGATACGGCCGCGCCAGCAGCGCGATTTCATCGCCGGCGCCGATCTCGCCGTCCGTCAGCACGCGGCAGTACCAGCCGGTGCGCAGCGTGTCCTGCAGGCGACGGGCCATGTCCGCCGCCTCGAAGCGGTCGTTGAGTTTCCAGCAAGGCTGGCGACCCTGGCTGATTTCCAGCACGCAGGAGCCCACGCGCCATCGATCGCCGATGCAGACGTTCCGTTCGGTCACGCCCTCGACCGCCAGGTTCTCGCCGAAGGCGCCCGGCGCGGCGAGCACCGGCAACCCGCCGAGTTCATCGCGCCAGGCGGCGTAATGCGCGCTGCTGTAGAGATGCACGGCCTTGTCCGCCCCGCCGTGGAATTGCGTATCGCCCTGCTCGTCGTTTTCCAGGCCGAGCGGGCCGACCCGCACCCGGCCGGCGACCGGCTGCTTGGCAATGGCGCTGATCACGCCCGGCCGCGTATAGGGCACGGCGCGGCCGACGAGCACGGCTGCGATGCGACCGATGCGGTCGATGCCCCCGCTCATCACCCGCTCCCCGTTCAGGTGTTCTGGATGACGATGTTCGGAAATTTAGAACTCAGGTTCTTCGCCTGCTGCGCCACCTTCACCGCCACGCGGCGAGCGATGGTTTTGTAGATCGCGGCGATGCGGCCCTCCGGATCGGCGGCGACGGTCGGCGTGCCGCCGTCGGTGCTCTCGCGGATGCCGATGTCGAGCGGCAGCTCGCCCAGCACGTCGATGGCGTAATCCTGCGCCATGCGCGCCGCGCCGCCGGCACCGAAGATGTGCTCTTCATGACCGCAGTTCGAGCAGACGTGCGTGCTCATGTTCTCGACGATGCCGAGGATGGGAATGCCGACCTTCTCGAACATCCTGAGCCCCTTGCGCGCGTCGAGCAGGGCGATGTCCTGCGGCGTGGTGACGATGACCGCGCCGGTCACCGGCACCTTCTGCGCCAGCGTCAACTGCGTATCGCCCGTACCCGGCGGCAGGTCGATCACCAGGTAGTCGAGATCGTCCCAGCGCGTGTCGTTGAGCAGTTGCTGCAACGCCTGGGTGACCATCGGGCCGCGCCAGACCATCGGCGTTTCCTGGTCGATGAGAAAGCCGATCGACATCACCTGCAGGCCGTGCGCCTGCATCGGCAGCATGCTCTTGCCATCGGGCGAATCGGGCTTGCCCTGGACGCCGAGCATGGTCGGCTGCGACGGGCCGTAGATGTCGGCATCGAGCAGGCCGACCTTCGCACCCTCGGCGGCCAGCGCCAGCGCCAGATTCGCCGCCGTGGTGGACTTGCCGACGCCGCCCTTGCCCGAAGCCACGGCAATGATGTTCTTCACCCCTTCGATCAGCTTGATGCCCTTCTGCACGCTGTGCGCGACGATCTTGCTGCGCACCTGCACGTCGACCCGGCCGATGCCGGGCAAGCTCTGCAGTTTGTCGCCGACCTGACGGCGGATCGTCTCCAACTGGCTGTTGGCCGGATAGCCCAGTTCGATGTCGAGCGCCACGTTCGCGCCGTCGATCCTGAGGTTGCGTACGCTGCGGCCGCTGACGAAGTCCTTGCCGGTGTTGGGATCGATGAGTTCCTTGAGGGCGGCTTGTATCTGGGCTTCGTTGATGCTCATGATTGTTCTCCAGTCCGGACGGAAGCGTGACCTGGCTTGGCGCCAGACCGGTCACGCAATGAATCGTGATTTTTTGGATTCGTGAATTCCTGAACCCACGAATAGCCGAGTATTTTAATCTGGTTTCCGCCGGCAGGCTTGCCTTGCCGCCCGCATGGCGCGGCCTCGGCGCGAGGCTCACATCATGACGCCATGCGATTGGCATCAGAGGTTTGCGGCAGCGCCACGCCCTGTCCGTCCGACGGGACTGTCGCCAAATGGGTGAAGCGCCCGATCGCCGCAACGACGGCACTCGCGCTGTCCATGATTTGCTGCATGGTCGCGCCGGTGTCTTCCACCAGCCCGACGCTGTTGTGCGCCTGTTTCCCGATTTCCTGCATGCGCGCAACCGCCTGGCGCGTTTGCACCTGGATGTCGGCGACGGTCTTGCCAACCTCGCGGGTCGAGTTCGCGGTTCTCTCGGCCAGCTTGCGCACCTCGTCCGCGACCACCGCGAAGCCGCGTCCGGACTCGCCGGCGCGTGCCGCCTCGATCGCCGCATTGAGCGCCAGCAGATTGGTCTGGTCGGCGATTTCCCTGATGGTATTGACGACCGAGGTAATCTCTTCGGCGTGGCTGCCGAGGTGGGTCACATCCTCGGCGGCGTGGCCGATGCTTTCGGACATGACATTGATTTCGGCGGCGGTCCGGCGCACGTTCTCGACGCCGGTCGCGCACCATTGCTCGGTTTGCTGCGAAGTGGCATGGGCGAATTGCGCGCTTTCGCGCTCCCTTGCCTGCAGCTCCACGCTGGCCGTGATGTCGGTCGCGAACTTGACGATGCCCGTGACAGTGCCCGCATCGTCGAGCAGCGGGTTATAGCTGGCTTCCAGCCAGCGATGCGTGCCGTCACTCGCCACCCGCCGGATGCGGTCGGCAACGGGCTTGCCGGCGCGCAAACGGCTCCACAACTGCTGGTATGCCGGGCTCTGGACAAACTCATGATCGCACAGCATGCGGTGATGCCTGCCGAGCAGGGCATCGCTCCGATAGCCGAAGGCTGCAAGAAAATTGTCGTTGGCGGCGACGATCGTGCCGTCCGGAGCAAACTCGATGACGGCCATGACGCGGTGCAGGGCATCGATGAAGCTGCGGTTGCGCGCCACATTCTCGACCTGACCAGTGATGTCCGTCGCCAGCTTGATGACCCCCGTTACCTTACCGTGCTCGTCAAGTACCGGCACATAGCTCGCCTCCAGCCAGACGGCCCGACCATCCGCCGCCACGCGCTCGACCCGGCCGCTGAAAGCTTCGCCGCGGCGCAGGCGATCCCAGAAATCCTGATAGTCCCTGCCCCGGGCATATTCGGGACGGCAGAACGATTGGTGGGACTGTCCAACCAGTTTTTCCGGGTCAGGGTATCCGAGGGCGCTGGCAAAGTTTCCGTTCGCCTTGATCACGCGGGCGTCGAGGCTGAAGAGGATCATCGCCATCGCGCGATCGATCGCGCGATGTTCGGCCTCCAGCGCGTGGAGCCGGACATTTGCCGCGCTCGATTCGCCCTTGTCGACAGCGCGTTTCCAGAACATGTTCTCTCCTTGATGGACTTGCGATGATGCGCATCGGGAGCCGGGAGTATGCGCATCGGCATGCCGGCATGCAACCATGAAGGAATTGCGGATATGCGCGGCCGCATCCCTCCTGCATCCCGGCCCTATCGCGCACGCCCCTTGCTAAAATGCGCTCCCGCATCCTGCCCTGCCGTCCACATCCATGACCCACACCCCGCGCCAGATCCTCGTCACCAGCGCCCTGCCCTATGCCAATGGCGCGATCCACCTCGGCCATCTGGTCGAGTACATCCAGACCGACATCTGGGTGCGCTTCCAGAAGATGTGCGGCCACGAATGCTGGTACGTCTGCGCCGACGACACCCACGGCACGCCGATCATGCTGCGCGCCGAGAAGGAAGGCATCACCCCGGAAGCCCTGGTGGCGCGCGTGCATGACGAGCACAGCCGCGACTTCGCCGGCTTCCACGTCGCCTTCGACAACTACTACACCACGCATTCCGGGGAAACCCGTCATTATGCCGAGGACATTTACCGCAAGCTGAAGGCCGCCGGACTGATCGACATCCGCAGCATCGAGCAGTACTACGATCCGCTGCGGGAAATGTTCCTGCCCGACCGCTTCATCAAGGGCGAGTGTCCGAAGTGCGGCGCGGCGGATCAATACGGCGATGCCTGCGAAGCCTGCGGCGCGGCCTACGCGCCGACCGATCTGAAGAATCCGTATTCCGCGGTCTCGGGCGCAACGCCGGTGCTGAAAGCCTCAGAGCATTATTTCTTCCGCCTCTCCGATCCGCGCTGCCAGGATTTTCTGCGCCGCTACACGCAAAGCGGCCGGCTGCAGACCGAGGCCGCCAACAAGATGCAGGAATGGCTGGGCGCCCCCGGCGAGAACAAGCTGACCGACTGGGACATCTCGCGCGATGCGCCCTACTTCGGCTTCGAGATTCCCGGCGACGACGGCAAGCCCACAGGCAAATTCTTCTACGTCTGGCTCGATGCGCCGATCGGCTACATGGGCTCGTTCAAGAATTTGTGCACGCAGCGCGGTCTCGATTTCGATGCCTGGTGGGGCAAGGACGCCACCACCGAGCTGTACCACTTCATCGGCAAGGACATCCTCTACTTCCACGCGCTGTTCTGGCCGGCCGAGCTGGAACACGCCGGCTACCGCACGCCCAGCGGCATCTTCGCCCACGGTTTTCTGACCGTCGACGGCCAGAAGATGTCGAAGTCGCGCGGCACCTTCATCACCGCCGAAAGCTATCTCGAACAGGGACTGAATCCCGAGTGGCTGCGCTACTACTACGCCGCCAAGCTGAACGGCACGCTGGAGGACATCGATCTGAACCTCAGCGATTTCGTCGCCCGGGTCAACAGCGACCTGATCGGCAAATACATCAACATCGCCAGCCGTTGCGCCGGTTTCATCACCAAGCGTTTCGACGGCCGGCTCGGCAATGTCGACATGACGGCGATGAACGAATTCGAGGCCGCCCGGCAGAGCCGGATCGTCCGCGACAGCCTCGAAGCCCGCGACTACGCCCGGGCGCTGCGCGAAATCATGCGCCTGGCCGACGTCGCCAACCTGTACGTGAACGACCACAAGCCCTGGGAGCTGGCCAAGGATCCGTCTGCCGAAGCGGAAGCGCGCCTGCACGCGGTCTGCACCACCGCGCTCAACCAGTTCCGCAATCTGACGATTTATCTCAAGCCGGTGCTGCCGGAACTGGCCGCGCAGGTCGAAACCTTCCTGAATCTGCCGCCGTTTGCCTGGGCCGATCTGGCGCGTCCGCTCGCGGCCGGACACCGGATCAATCCCTACCAGCATCTGATGCAGCGCATCGACCCGAAACAGATCGACGCCCTGGTCGAGGCCAACCGCGAATCATTGACGCCGGCGCCGGCCGCTGCCGCAACCACCGACGCCGCCAGGGACGCGGTGCATTCCCAGCAGCGCCACGCGCAACATCAGCAAGGCGACGTCGCCGCCGCCAGGACGTGTTTCGCGCCGGAAATCGGCGTGGACGATTTCGGCAAGGTCGATCTGCGCATCGCCCGCATCGCCAATGCCGAACACGTCGAAGGCGCGGCCAAGCTGCTCAGGCTCACCCTGGAACTGGGCGACGACGTACCGCCGCGCACGGTCTTCGCCGGCATCAAGTCGGCCTACGATCCGGCGACGCTGATCGGCCGGCTGACGGTGATGGTCGCCAATCTCGCGCCGCGCAAGATGAAGTTCGGCATGTCGGAAGGCATGGTACTGGCCGCTTCCGACGAAAGCGGGCAAACTGCGGGACTGTTCCTGCTCTCGCCCGACAGCGGCGCCACGCCCGGCATGCGAGTGAAGTAACACCGGACGCCGGACACCGTTCGCACCCCCTTCCCGCGCCATCCGCCGGCCTTCAAGGATATCGAGGATACTTAGCCCATGTACATCCAGACCTTTGACGATCTCCTCAGCTCGGCCCGGCAGCAGCCCGACGCCCAGCGCCTGTTGTTCATCTTCACCATTTCCGAACTGCCCGAAGATGCCACGCTCGAACAGCGCATGCGTTTTCGCGATGGCCTGGGCGGCGCACTGACGCCGTTGATGGAAGTCGACAAGCTGCCCGATGAACTCCAGGACTTCGATCATCTGGTGAGCGAATCCATGGAGTTCGCCAAGGGCACGCGCGCCGCGGACTGGTCCATCGTCTTTTGCGCCGCGCTGGGTGGACACGGCCGCACGCCGCCGGCCCGCGAGGAAGCGGACATCCCCCTGCGCCGCATGACCGATGCCATCCGCATGGGCGAAATCGGCCCCTACATCGCCTTCGACCGCATGGGCCACCAGGTGCGGCTGGTGCAAAACTGAATCCTCCGCCATGAACTCCGCCCCCGACCTTGCCGAAGCCCGCCATCTCGTCATCAGCGGCCGGGTGCAGGGGGTCGGCTTCCGCTTTGCCATGGCGCACGAGGCGATGCGCCTGAGGCTGGCCGGCTGGGTACGCAATTGCCGCAACGGTACGGTTGAAGCACTGATCGCCGGCCCGGCCGAGGCGATTGCCGGCATGCTGGTCTGGGCGCGTCACGGCCCGCCGCCGGCGCGGGTCGAACAGGTCGCCGTCGCACTGGCGCCTGCCGGCGAAGTTGCCGCGCTGCCTGCCGACGGCGGCTTCGTCCAGCGGGGTGATCATGGATGACGCGCTTACCGACGACCCGGACGAGCATCCGGACGAACCACCGGCATTGATGCGGCGCAAGCTCGCGCAGCAGGTATTTCGCTGGATTCCCTGGCTGGTGCTGCTCCTCTCCCTGTCCTTCACCGGGCTGGCCTGGCGCAATGCGCTCGTGGCGCAGGAGCGATACGAACAGACGCAATTCGATTTTCAGGTGCGCGCCGTGCTCACGCGCATCGAACAGCGCATGCAGGCCTACCAGCAGACCCTGCTGTCGGTGCGCGGCCTGTTCGAGGCATCGAAGGACGTCGATCGCCAGAAATTCAGGCGCTTCGTGGATTCGCTGCATCTGACGGAAATATACCCCGGCATCCAGGGGCTGGGCTTTTCCCGGCTCATCGCGCCCGCCGAGCTGGAACGGCATATCGACGCCGTCCGCCGGGAAGGTTTTGCCGGCTACACGGTCCAGCCCGCCGGTCCGCGCGACGTCTACAGCGCCATCGTCTTTCTCGAACCTTTCTCCGGCCGCAATCTGCGCGCCTTTGGCTACGACATGTATTCCGAACCCGTGCGCCAGGCAGCCATGGTGCGGGCGCGCGACAGCGGTGAAGCCGCCCTGTCCGGCAAGGTGCGTCTGATGCAGGAAGCCGGCCGCGAAGAGCAGGCCGGCCTGCTGATGTACGTGCCGGTGTATCGCAACGATGCGCCCCAGTCCACGCCAGTCGAGCGCCAGGCCGCATTGCTGGGCTGGGCCTATGCGCCGTTTCGCATGCGCGACCTGATGAACGGCATCCAGGGCGGCCGCATGGGCGAACTCGATATCGAGATCTACGATGGCGAGCACCCGCTGCCCGAGGCCCTGCTGTACGACTCCTACCGGGAAAACCTGACCAGCTATGCGGAAATGCACGTCAGCCGCGAGCATCGGCTCGGCGCCAGCCATACCCTGACCATCGCCGGCCATCCCTGGACGGTGATCAGCCGTCCGGCGCCGGGTTTTCTGCAGCACGTGAAGGATCGCCAGCAACCGGTGCATACCGCCCTGCTCGGCCTGGCAATCAGCGGCATGCTGTTCTGGCTGTCCTGGGTGCTGATCAACGGCCGTCGCCAGGCGTTGCAGGCCGCGCATGGAATGACCCGGGAACTGCGGGAAAGCGAGGCGCGCTTCCGCCTGCTGGCGGATTCGGTACCGGCGCTGATCTGGCTCGCCGACACCGATCGGCGCTTCTACTGGTTCAACCGGCCCTGGCTGGAATTCACCGGCCGGTCGCTGGACAAGGAACAGGGCTACGGCTGGACGGACGGCATCCATCCCGAAGACATCAAGCGCTATCTGGATACCTATTACGCCAGCTTCGATCAGCGCCAGCCCTACACCATCGAACTCCGTCTGCGCCATCACGACGGCGACTGGCGCTGGATCGCCGATCACGGCATCCCCCGCTTCAAGAACAATGACAGCAATGACGAATTCATCGGCTACATCGGCTCCTGCACCGACATCAACGAACGCAAGCTGATGGAAAAGGCCTTGCAGCGCAGCGAGGAAAACTTCCGGCGGCAAAGCCGGACCATGGCCGAAATCCTCTGGGGCGCCGACGTCGGCACCTGGGAATGGAACGTACAGACCGGCGAAACCAGCTTCAACCAGCGCTGGGCGGAAATCGTCGGCTATCGCCTGGAGGAGTTGGCGCCCATCAACATCACCACCTGGCATCACCTCACCCATCCCGACGATCTCAAGCGCTCCAACCTGATGCTGCAACGCTGTTTCCGCCGCGAACTCGACGCTTACGAATGCGAAGTCCGCATGCAGCACAGCGACGGCCACTGGGTCTGGGTACTGGATCGCGGCCGGGTGGTCGAGTGGGCCGAAGACGGCCAGCCGCTGCGCATGTCGGGCACGCACCTGGACATCACGGCGCGCAAGCAGTCGGAGATCCGCTTGCAGCTCGCCGCCAATGTCTTCACCCATGCCCGCGAAGCCATCGTGATCGCCGACACGGACGGGACGATCATCGACGTCAATGAAGCCTTCATCCGGATCACCGGCTATACGCGCGAGGAAGCGCTGGGCAACAACCCGCGCATGCTGCAGTCCGGGCTCCAGGATGCGGATTTCTACGATGAATTCTGGGAAACCCTGCTGTCCAAGGGCCACTGGTCGGGCGAAATCTGGAACCGGCGCAAGGATGGCGAGGTGTATCCCACATTGATGACCATCAGCGCGGTACGCGATGCAAACGGCCGGCCGCAGAACTACGTTGCGCTGTCAACCGACATCACCGCGATCAAGAACTACCAGAGCAAGCTGGAGCACATCGCCCATTACGACGTGCTGACCGGCCTGCCGAACCGCGCCCTGCTCGCCGACCGCATGCGCCATGCGCTGTCCCAGTGCCTGCGTCGCGACGATGCGCTGGCCGTGGTCTATCTCGATCTCGATGGTTTCAAGGCCGTGAATGATCGCCATGGCCATGAGATCGGCGACGAATTGCTGGTGCATGTCGCCCGGCGCATGCAGGAAGCCCTGCGTGAAGGCGATACGCTGGCGCGCATCGGCGGCGACGAATTCATCGCCGTGCTGGTCGACCTGGACGAGCCCTCGCACTGCGAACCGATCCTGGAACGCCTGCTGCAGGCCGCCGCCGATCCCGTGAATCTCCGGGGATACGCCCTGAATGTCTCGGTAAGCATCGGCATCACGCTATTCCCCGTCGATCGCACGGATGCCGATCAACTGATACGTCACGCCGATCACGCCATGTACCAGGCCAAGCAGGCAGGCCGCAATTGCTATCGGTTTTTTGCGCCGACGCCGAATGCGGAAGAACCGCCGGAGGAATAGAGAATAGCCGCGCAAGCGCCGGCGGCAAGGCAAGCCCCGCGCCTGCTCGACCGGGCAGCCGCGCCAGCCCCTAACGATGGACTGAATGCAACGAGCCTTACTTGCCCGCTGCCAGCTTCATCCTGTTGTACATCTCGACGTAATAGGGCAGCGACGCCTTGATCCCCTGCTCGGTGTTGTAGAGCGGCTCATAGCCCAGATCGCGGCGCGCCTTGTCGATGCTGAAGAAATTGTCGATGGCGATGCGCTCGATGGCCAGCGGCGGCACCGGCGGCTCCTGGATGCCGAGCTTGAAGTGCAGCGCCTGCCAGATGGCCATGACGCTCTTGACCAGCGCCGCCGGCACGCGCATCTTCGGGAACGGATAGCCGACCGCCTCGACGACGGGACGCGAGAAGTCGAACATGTTGATCGGCTCGCCGTCGTTGATGAAATACGCCTGGCCGGGCGAGGTGCCGCCCTCGACGAGATGCTGCGCGGCGAGGACATGGCCGTGGATCAGGTTGTGCACGTAGCTGTTGTCCAGCCGCGCCTTGCCCGAGCCAACCAGCGCCCGCAGCAGGCCGGCGATCATCTGGTTGAACATGTGGCGGAACATCGTCTGGTCGCCTTCGCCCCAGATGCCGCTCGGACGGATCGAGCAAGTCAGGATGCCCTGGCCGTTCTGTTCGAGCACCCATTTCTCGGCCACCACCTTGGTCTCGGTGTAGAGGTCGTTGAAGCGTTCGGTATAGGGCAGGGTCTCGTCGCCATTGACGATGGGCTGGCCGCCGATCACCACGCTGTTGCTGGCGGTATACACGAAACGCTGGGCGCCGGCGGCACGGCCGGCCTGCAGCAGATTCTTGGTGGCTTCGACGTTGATCGCATAGGAGCGGTCGCGGTATTCCTGGGTGACCGCGCTGCCGCCCTTCAACTCGATGATGGCTGCCGTGTGGAAGATGGTGTCGATGTCCTGGACGGAGCGCCTGACCAGTTCCCGATCGCAGATGTTGCCCTGGATGATTTCAAGATTCTCCTGGGCCGGCAGCGGCGAAGGCGCGAGGTCGAAACTGCGCACCTTGTAGCCCTTGGCCAGCAGCGTCTTGACGAAATTGCAGCCGACGAAACCGGAACCGCCGGTAACCAGCACACGGCCAAGATCAGTGGTCTTGTTGAAATCACCTGCCATGACAGCCCTGCCTCCGTAAGTAATTCATTGAAATTGCAGCTTAAGACTGCGGATTATCGCATGGGCGCAAATACGCCTCTGTGCGATTTTCCGCAGCGGCGTGAATCAACCTGCCCAACTTGAGCGTCGCCGCCACGCGTACGGCTGCCAGGTTGCCGCGTGCCGCGGCCCAGGGACGGTCGAGCAGACACAGATCGGCCGTCGCGCCGACTTCGATCCGACGCGGCGCGGCCCCCGGCGCCGCCAGCGGCGCGAGAAACAGGGCCAGCGCGGCTTCCGGCGCCAGCGCCTCGACCGCGCCGAGAACCGCGCCGTGGCGACTGCGCCGCTCGACCGCGGCCTGCATCGCCGCCCAGGGATCGACCTGACCGAAGGGCGCATCCACGCCGCCGGCCAGCGGTATGCCGGCATCCAGCAAACCGCGCAGACGATACAGCCAAGGCCGGTCGGCGGCGGGCACCTCGCGCAGATAGGTGTCGCCGCGCTCGAAAATGAAATTGGGCTGGCTCACCACGGTCACGCCGCGCGCCCGCAACAGCGGCAGCACTTCCGGCGGCGCGATGGCCGCATGCTCGATGCGATCGCCCGGATGCGCGCCGGCCGCTTCCAGCACGCCGAGGGCGAACACCAGCTCGGCCAGCGTCACGCAGTGCGCGGCCACGGCCCGCCCGGCCGCATGGCTGCGGGCAATGGCGGCAACCGTGACATCGAAATCCGGCAGCGCGTGCTCGTGCAGATGCAGCTTCAGCGGCCCGCGCCGCACGCCGATGCCAGTCTCCATCGTCGTGTCCGCCGCGTTTGCCGTATCCGTCAAGGCATCCAGACTGGCATCGCCCATGACCAGGACGTCCTGCGCCAGCTCGCCCGCCGCACGGGCCGCGACGAAATGGCGATACTGCGCCAGGTCATTGTGCGCCGTGGTCTCCGTCACGCCGGTAATGCCATGCGCCGCCAGCAGCCGGCCGACGCGCGCCAGCGATGGAAAGCCGCGCGACGATGGGCTGCGGCCGCGCAACCAGTCGTCGGCGTCGAGGATGCGGCCGGCGCGATACGCCAGTCCCGGCGGCGGCGCGGCATCGGCCAGCAGCAATGCCAGCGCCGCCGAATTGACGATCCACAGACGCCCGCTGCGCTGCTGGATACGCACGGGATGCCGTGGCACGACGCGATCCAGCCAGATACGATCGATCTCGCCGGCCACCGATTCGTGATAGCCGATGCCGCGTATCCACTCATGCTCGGCCGTCGTCGCGGCACGGGCCTGCAAGGCCTCGGCCAGCGCCGCCGCCGTCGTCACCTGCGGCGGGCCGCAGGGCAGCGAATCCAGCGCGACGGCAAGCGCGGCCAGATGCAGATGATGATCGTGCAAACCGGGCAGCAGCGCCGCGCCGCCGGCATCGAGCACGGCTTCGTCCACCCGTGGCGGCAAGCTGCCGGCAGCGGCGAGTTCGGCAATGCGGCCGCCCGCGATGCGCACATCGACCCGCCGCGCGGCCGCGTGGATGAAATCGATTTCGGCATTGCGGATCAGCATGAAATACCCAGTTCCTGCAGGATGGCTGCCGTGTCGGCGCCGAGTGGCCGGGCGGCCGCCGGCGCGCGGCGCGGCAGCGGCAGGCAGGCCGCATCGATGCCCGCCGCAGCGATCTCGGCTTGCCAGTCCCGCCAGCGCGCATGCAGCGCGGCACGCTCGCCCGGCAGGCGGAACTGCGCGCAATGGCGCGCCACATCCGTCAGCGCCAGCGCAACCAGTTGCCCGCCGCCGCCCAGGTACGCCGCCAGCGCGGCCAGGGCCGCATGCCAGCCGGTCAGCGGATCGGCAATGGCGTCGCCGCAAAACATGGGCTCGCCGGTCAAGTCCAGCATGACGCCGGACAGGCCGGCAGCCACGCCGGCATCGTCGCCGTAGGCGATCCACTCGCCTTGCGGCGCATCGCGGCCATGACCGCTGATCGCCAGCCAGCTCAGGCGCGGATTGGCGGCGATCAGATCCTCGGCGCAAATCCCCAGTTGGCGCAAGGCGCGCGGGCGCGAGGCTTCGATGACGATGTCGGCGCGCGCGAGCAGCGCGCGCAGTTGCGCAATGCCTTGCGAGCTGGCGAAATCCAGCGCGACGCTGGCCTTGCCGTGATTCATCAGATCGTAAAAATCCGCCGCGCCGCGCCGCGCGCCATCCGGCCGCTGCCGGCTCTCGACCTTGATGACGCGCGCGCCGGCAAGCTGCAGCAGATGACTGCACAGCGGCCCGGCCCACAGCGAGGACAGGTCGACGACCAAGGGCGGCCGGTAGCCAGGCTCGCACCGGCGCTGGCGTGCCTGCGTGGCGATCCGCCGCGCCTCGAACCAGGCCGCCGGCCGCTGTTCGATATCCGCGACATCCGCGACGGCAGCCAGCGCCAGCCCCAGCAAGCGTCCCCGCTCGATCAGCGCAGCCAGTGGGCGCTCGCGCAGCAGTCCGGCCAGCGCTTGCCAGGCCGCATCCCCATCCCCGGCACCGGCGGCAAACCCGCTTTCCGATTCCAGCCAGGCCGCGAGCAAATCCCAGTCGTCGGCACGCGGCAGGCTGACCGCCAGCCAGCCATCGGCAGCGCGCAGCAGCCGGCAGGCGCCGCCGGCGGAAATCGGCCCCTGGCGCACCAGCCCGCCGAGGGCTGCGCGTTCGCCCAGCGTCTCCACACCGGGCAGCGCGGCCTGCCAACGGCCACCCGTCGCGGCCAGCAGCGCAGTCAGCGCCCGGGCAACGCCATCGACGCAGGAAGCCAGCGGCAACGGACACATCTGCGGCGGCCCGTCGGCACGCCCGGTCAAGACCATGGCGCCGCTTTGCGCCCAGGCGATGGCCGGATGCCGCCCTGCCGGCCTTGCGCCGCGCCGCACCTGCGCGCCCAGCGTGCTCAGCAGGCGGGCGGCATAATCGTCCGCCCAGTCAGCCGCCCCATCATCCGCATCGAGCGCGCAGACGAAGCCGGACAAGGGCGAAAAATCGACAGCGTGCATGGATGGAAAACTCGGCATGACAGCCTGGCGGATGGCGGCTCGCCATTTTAAGCCGCCGCATCGAGTGCGCATGCGGATGCGGATACGAATACCGATGCGACAGCTGTTAGTCCGTGTGGACGATGAGTCAAAGCCCCCCGGTACGGATACTTCCGGCCTTGATTGTTAATGGAAAATTGCCGGTTTCCACGCAGGTATCGGCGCAACTGACAGCAACGATAGACGGGAGAAAAAACGATGAAGGCATTGAAATCCGGCGTGCGCCTGAAAAGCGCCGTGTGCGACACCGAAGTGATGGTCACCAAGGCGGCGGCCGATGAAATCCAGCTCACCTGTGGCGGCGCCGAAATGCTCGAAATGTCCGGCGCCAAGAGCGGCGGCACGCCCGATGCCGCCCATGCCGCCGGCACCCTGGTCGGCAAGCGCTACGTCGACGAAGGCGACCGCTACGAATTCCTCTGCACCAAGGGCGGCAAGGGCAACCTGGCGATCAATGGCGTGGCCCTGCAGGTCAAGCAGGCCAAGGCCCTGCCGTCTTCGGACTGACGGGACGACCGGCCAGCCCCGGCTCTCGAAACAGCAAAACCCGTCATCCCCGCCTGCGCGGGGATGACTTCATCAGAGCATCCCTAAGGAAACACACATGAATCTGGCCATGGCCCTGGAGATGTCGGCGGAATGCTTCCCCGACCGCGTCGCCGTCACTTCCGACGGCAAGAACATGACCTATGGCGAACTGCTCGCCGCCGCCAGGCGCGCCGCCGCCGAGATCCAGGCCAGCGGGGCGAAGTACGTCGGCCTGCTCGACATCAGCAGCCTGGCCGTGCCGGTGGCGGTGTTCGCCTCGGCCTACGCCGGCGTGCCCTACGTGCCGCTCAACTATCGGCTGACCAAGCCGGAGCTGGAAGAATTGCTCGAACGCATCGCCCCGGCCTACCTCATCACCGACACCCCCGCGATCAGCCCGCTGACCGTGCCCACCGGCGTACAGGTGGTCTTGCGCGAGGACTTCCTCGAACTGGCTCGCTCGACCGGCCCGCAGGTCGAGGCCGCGCCGGGCGAGCCGTCGGACGTGGCGATCCAGCTGTTCACCAGCGGCACCACCGGCAAGCCCAAGGCCGCCGTGCTGCGCCATGAGAATCTGATGTCCTACATCCTCGGCACCGTCGATTTCGGCAATGCCGAGGAGACCGATGCCGTGCTGGTGGCCGTGCCGCCGTATCACATCGCCGGCATCTCGGCCGTGCTGAGTTCCACCTACGCCTGCCGGCGCATGGTGCAACTGCCGAACTTCGACGCCAAGGGCTGGCTGGAGCTGTGCCGCAACGAAAGGATCACCAATGCCTTCGTCGTGCCGACGATGTTCTCGCGCGTCATCGATTACCTGAATGAAACCGGCGAAGCCGCCAACCTGCCCGCGCTGCGCGCCATCGCCTACGGCGGCGGCAAGATGCCGCTGTCGGTGATCGAACGCGCCATGGAACTGCTGCCCGACGTCGATTACACCAATGCCTACGGCCTGACCGAAACCAGCTCGACGATCTGCCTCTTGACGCCGGACGATCACCGCAGCGGCGCGGCCAGCGACGATCCGGAAGTCAGGAAGCGCCTGACTTCGGTCGGCAAGCCGATCGGCTCCATCGAACTGGTCATCCGCGATGACGACGGCAAGCCGCTGGAGCCGAACCAGGCCGGCGACATTTTCGTCCGCGGCGGCCAGGTGGCCGGCGAATACCTCGGCCTGGGCAGCATGCTCGACAAGGACGGCTGGTTCCCGACGCGCGACCGCGGCTATGTCGATAGTTACGGCTATGTCTATCTCGAAGGTCGGGCGGACGACGTCATCGTGCGCGGCGGCGAGAACATCTCGCCGGGCGAGATCGAGGACGTGCTGCTCGAACATCCGGCCGTCTCCGACATCGCCGTGGTGGCGATTCCCGACGAGCAATGGGGCGAGAACGTCGGCGCGGCCATCGTCCTCAAGGACAAGGCCGCAGCCAGCGTCGAGGAACTGCAGGAATGGGTCAAGGCCCGCCTGCGCTCCTCGCGCGTGCCGGCGAAGATCATCTTCAAGGATCAACTGCCCTACAACGAAATGGGCAAGGTGCTGCGCCGCCTGGTGAAGCAGGACTTCGCGTAGCAGCCTTGAGGCTTCCTGCGCAAACGGCAGGAATGGAGGAATAGGAAGCGCGTCATTTCCGCGTGCAAGAAAGCGGGAATGACGACCGATGGCGTTCCGCGGCAAGTCGTCCAGCGAGGTCTGAAATGAACGATCCGGCACTCGATTCCGTTCTCAGCGGCGCCACCTGGGAAGCCTTCTGCGACACCCTCAAGCGCGCCGGCCAGCAGATCCTGCGCCCCGAAGCACCGGACGACGCCTTCAACCGCGCCGAAGGCTGGCGCTATCTTTCCCGCCTCATCCGCATCGCACTGGAAATGCACGTCGAATACGCCGATCCGCGCTGGCCCGGCTTCATCCAGCCTTCGCACGAGACGGTCAAGATCGGCGGCGACAATCCCGACAACCTCTATCTCTCGGCGCGCATCGACGGCCGCTACGACTATCGCGTATGGGGCACGCGCGGCAGCGTCTCCGCGCTCGGCTTTTCCACCAAGAGCGGCGGCTATGCCGCCAACCGCGACGGCCGCATGGAGTGCAACGGCTTCATCGACGCCGCGCAGATGAACCTCGATGAGGACGGCAACTTCGAGCTGATCCTCAGCCAGCAGCCGCCATCCGGCCGGCCCGGCAAACCCGGCAACTGGCTGCCGATGCGCGCCGACACCAATCAACTGCTGGTGCGCCAGACTTTCCTCGACCGCGCAACCGAGCAACCGGCGCGGATCCATATCGAACGCCTGGGAGGCGATGCGGCCACCGCTGCACCCGCTACGCCCGCCGCGCTCGACCCCGCCACCCTGCACGAAAACCTGCAGCGCGCCGCCCGCTTCGTCGAAAATACCGCCCGCCTCTTTGCCGACTGGGCGCAGCTATTTCAGACCCAGGAGGCGAACACCCTGCCGCCGCGCGACCAGGCCATGTTCCAGGCCGCAGGCGGCGATCCGAACATTTTCTACTACCACGGCTACTGGCGGCTGGCACCCGACGAGGCGCTGGTCATCGAACTCGAACGCAGTCCCGACTGCGACTTCTGGAACTTCCAGGTGGACAACTACTGGATGGAGTCGCTCGACTATCGCTACCATCGCGTCCACCACAACGCGCACACGGCCCGGCCCAATCCCGACGGCAGCCTCACGCTGATCGTCGCCCACCGCCCATGTTCCGGTTCCGGCCTCGGCGCCGCTCATCCCAACTGGCTGGAAACCGCCGGCCACGATCTGGGCACCATGTGCTTCCGCCTGATCGGCGCCCGGGAACCCATGCAGCGCCACCATCCGCAAACGCGGGTGGTGAAGCTTGCCGAGCTTTCTGCGCGCTACGCCCCCGCCGACGCGCTCAACCCAGCAGCTTGTTCGCCTTGATCGCCGCGATCTTCGCCGCATCGTAGCCGAGCACGTCGCGCAGCACTTCGTCGCTGTGCTGGCCGACGGTCGGCGCCTTGGCCGGCTCGGGCATCCGCTCGCCGACGAACTGTACCGGGAAGCCGAGCATGTCGGCGCCGTGTTCTTCGTGCGGCCAGACCTTGAAGCGATCCTGGAACTGCGGATCATCGACGATGTTCCGCGGCGTATTCACCGGCGCCAGCGGCGTGTTGGCCTGGATGCCGAACGCCAGCCATTCCCTGGTGGTCCTGGTCTTGAAGATGTCGCGCAACTCGGCCTGCAGTTCGCGGTTGCCGCGCGCATGGTCGGCAAATTTGGAACCCGGCCATTTCTCGAACAGGTCGGCGCGCCCCAGCCCCTCGCAGAAATTCTTCCAGAAGGCCTGCTCCGAGGCCATGAACAGCACGTGGCCGTCCTTCGATTCGTACATCTGGTAGCGCACGCCTTCCTTCATGCCGGCAGTGGCCACCGGACGGCGCTTGTAGCCGTCGGACTTGTTGCCGGTGACCACATCCTCCGGCCGCGCGTAGGCCATGTAGGACTCGCTGCGATACCAGTCGAAGGCGGCGGCGGCGTCGGATTGCGCCAGCTCCATGAAGCAGCCTTCGCCCGTCGCGCGGGCGCGGATCACCCCGGCCAGCACGCCCAGGCCGCCAAACAGCGGCGCGGCATTGATGCCGATGCTGACGTGCTCGGGGATGTAGCAGTAACCTTCCTCGTCATACGCCGGCATGACCACACCCGCCCAGGTGTCGTAGGCGATGCCGTGCGAGGGCATGTCGCGGTAGGGGCCGGTCATGCCGTAGCCGGAGACGGTGATGAAGACGATCTTCGGATTGATCTTCTTCAGGTCTTCATAGCCCAGGCCGTATTTCGCCAGCGCGCCCGGCTTGGAGGCTTCGATCACCACGTCGGCATCCTTCACCAGATCGCGGTAAATCTGGCGCGCCTCTTCCTGCTTGAGATCCAGGGTGATGCTCTTCTTGCCGCGATTCAGGTGGTAGTGCATCAGGGATACGCCCTCGATGATCGGCCAGGTCATTTCGCGGATGTAATCGCCGGAGGGGGACTCGACCTTGATGACCTCGGCCCCCAGATCGACGAGCGCGGTGGTGATGGCGGCCGGGCCGAGAATGGAGCTTTCGATGATGCGCAGGCCGGCGAGCGGAAACTGTTGGTTCATGGTGACTACCTCGGGGCGGAAAAAGAAAATGGGCGGCAGCGGAAGGAAAAAGCTTACCAGTCCAGACTGGCCAAGGTTGGAAAATAAACAAGCCGCTCTGCGCCGGGCTCGCGGCCAAATTTCTGATCGGGCCGTTTTCATGTCATTTCAGGCCAGGCGGGACAGACGAAGCCGGCAGCGGCTCGTTTAGAATGGCCGCGGCATTGAACGACCAGGCCAGACAACCATCCACTATCCACGGCCACGCGCCAGAGGAGGCAGCATGAGCATCGTCACAATGATCGTCCTGGGACTCATCGTCGTCGTGCTGATCTACGGCGTCATGCTCTACAACGGGCTGGTGCAGGTCAAGCATGCCGTGGCCAAGGCCTGGGCGAATATCGACGTGCTGCTCAAGCAGCGGCATGACGAATTGCCCAAGCTGGTCGAAACCTGCAAGCAGTACAAGCAATTCGAGCAGGACACCCTGCAGCGCGTCATCGAGGCGCGCAGCCAGGTGCACGCGGCGCGCGAAGCGCAGGACATTCCGGCGCTGGGCCAGGCCGAAGGCGCGCTGCGCATGGGCCTGGGCCGGCTGTTCGCCATCGCCGAGGCCTATCCCGAACTCAAGGCCAACGAGAGCTTCCTGCTGCTGCAAAGCCGCATCAGCGCGCTCGAAAACGGCATCGCCGACCGCCGCGAACTGTACAACGACGCGGTCAACATCAACAACGTGCGCATCGAGCAGTTCCCCGACGCCATCCTCGCCCGGATGTTCAACTTCCCGGCCAGGCCGCTGCTCGAATTCAGCCAGGAAGAAAAGACCGATGTCGACATGAAGACGCTGTTCGGCTGAACCAGCAAACGTCCCGCCATGTCGTTTTCCCTGCGGCGCGAATATGGCCGGCTGATCACTTCCGGCAGCCAGCTGCTCCTGCTGGTCATCGGCTTTCAGGTCGACTCCCCGCTGGGCATGTTCATCTGTCTGGCCTTGATGGCGCCCATCAGCCTGCTGGCCTGGAGCTCGGCCTACCGACGCGCCCGCGCCATCGACGATACGCCGACCTCGAAGATCGCCTCGGCCGCCCAGGGCTATGTCGAATTGATCGGCAACGGCCAGCCGCTGGCCGGCCTGCCCGTCCTCAGCCCGCTGAACCATCTGCCCTGCCTGTGGTATCGCTACACCATCGAGCGACGCGACCACCGCAACAACAAATGGGTGACGGAAAGCCAGGGCGAGAGCACGGCATCCTTCAGCCTCGATGACGGCAGCGGCGAGTGCCTAGTCGATCCGGCGGGCGCCGAGATGCTGATCACAAAAAAGGAAAGCTGGACCAAGGACAACCGGCGCTATACGCAGTGGCTGCTCATCGTCCGCCAGGAAATCTACGTGCTCGGCAACTTCGTCACCCACAGCGGCCTCGACGTCGATCTCAATGTGGATGAAGAGGTCAAGCAACTGCTGGCCGAATGGAAAAGCCGGCCGGCGGAACTGCTGCGGCGTTTCGATCTCGACAGGAACGGCGAAATCGATCTGCGCGAGTGGGAGCTGGCGCGCGAGCAGGCGATCCGCGAAGTGCGCGAGCGGCGCCGGGACGTGCTGGCCGCGCCGGATCTGCACGTCATGCAGCAACCGGACAACGGGCGCCTCTATCTCATCTCCGACCTCAATCCGTCGCGCCTGTCCCGCCGCTATCGTCTCTGGACGTGGTTCCACATCGCGGTCTTCTTCGCCGCCCTGATCGCCCTGCCGGTGACCTGGGCGCGCATCGGCTGAGGCCTTGCCGGCGTGCGTGATTTTTGCGCCGGCTCAGACGATGATCGTGCCGCCGTCGACGTGGATGTTCTGTCCGGTGATCCAGCGCCCGTCGTTCGACACCAGCGCGGCCACGGCATCGGCAATGTCCCCGGGCTGACCGAGGCGCTTCATGGCGGCGAGGCTGGCGCCGACCTTGCGCAGCATCTGGGCATCGCCGCCTTCCAGCATCGGCGTATCGGTCATCCCCGGCGAAACGATATTGACCGTGATGCCGCGCGGCGCCAGTTCGCGCGCCAGCACCTTGGCGAAGGCCTCCAGCGCCGCCTTGCTGCCGGCGTACAGCGCCATGCCTTCGCTGTTGGCGACGGTGATGCCGCTGGAAATATTCACGATGCGTCCGCCATCGCCGATGCAGCGCGCCGCCTCGCGGCACATCATGAACGTACCGCGCGCATTGACGGCAAAGAGGCGGTCGTAATCCGCCATGTCGATATTCCTGAAGGACTTCATGTGGCCGATGCCGGCATTGTTGATGACCACGTCGATGCGACCGTAACGCTCGCGAGCCGCCGCGAACAGCGCCTGCACCTCGGCCTCGACGCGGATGTCCGCCTGCAGCGCGCAAGCCGTGCCGCCGGCGGCAACGATGCCTTCCAGCGTTTGCTGCGCGCCGGCAGCGGAACGCGCATGGGCAACCACGACGCGCAGGCCGTCGCGCGCCAGGCGCTGGCAGATGGCGCGGCCGATGCCGCTGCCGCCGCCGGAAACGATGGCGACGCGCCGTTCATCGGCCTGCGCAGGATCCTTGTCGTTCATTGCCTCACTCCCGATAACGAAGATGAATGCCGCGGGTCTGCTGGAGTAATATGCCGGTCTTGAGTGGTAGCGAAAACAGCAACCAGCCGCCAGCAACCACACCCACCACTCACATCCCCGCCCCGCCACGGCTTCCCGCTTCCCGCATCCTGCATTGCACATCACTCGACGAAGGAAGAAATACAGGGAGTGAATTATGACCGCAAACACCAATTTGCAGACCCGCGCCAAGGTGTCCATCCTCACCGGCAGCTATCAGATCAAAGGTTATGTCGAGCTGATCAACGGTGCCCGGATCACCGACCTGATGAACGGCTCCAAGGAATTCATCGCCGTCACCGAAGCCGAGGTCTATGAAGTCGGCGGCAACCTGCGGCATGTGTTGAGCACGCCTTTCCTCAACGTCTGCCGCAACCACATCCAGATCATCGCGCCGCTCTGAGCAGGCGCCGCCCCGCACCCTCACCGGAACCATCGTCATGAATACCCAGAATCCCCCTGAACCCGGCGCATCCACAGCGACAGTCAGCTTTCCCGAACCCATCGAAGACAACGACATCCTGCGCGAAAAGCGCCGCGCCGGCGCCGCCTTGCGCCGCATCATCGACGGCATCATCACGAAGCATCCCGAAGTCGACACCATGGCCGCGCTGGCCGATCGCCTCGAAGTCCTGGCCGACAGCTTCAACAGCATGCCCGACAAGGCCGTGCGCACCAGCTTCGGCCATCGCATCAGCGCCGAGGACGTGCGCGACTTCATCGAATTCAGCCCGCTCACCGGCAGTGCAAACCCGGTCGCCGCGCCGCTCAGGCTATGGACCGACAATGGCCGGGCCGTGGGCAGCGTGACGTTCGGCCGCAGCTTCGAAGGCGCGCCCGGCGTGGTGCATGGCGGTTTCGTCGCCGCCATCTTCGACGAGATACTTGGCTTCGCGCAGGGTTTTTCCGGCCGGCCGGGCATGACCGGCACGCTCACCATCACCTATCGCGCGCCCACGCCCCTGCTCACCGAACTGCGCATCGAAGGCAGCTATGACGGTACGGAAGGCCGCAAGATCCACACCAGCGGCAAGCTCTACGCCGGCGACACCCTGCTCGCCGAGGCACGCGGCCTGTTCATCAGCTTGACGGACGAGCAATACGCCTCGGTGGCGGCAATGCAAAATTCCTCTACGGACGACTGAGCGCCGAATGCCGGCGCGATGATGAGGGCGGGGATCCGGAGTCTCCGCTCTCCCTCAGGTCGTGAAGCCGTTCGCCAGGCTGTTCGAGCGATCCGTCAGACTGCGCAGTTCGCGCACCGTCTCGCCGACTTCACCCGCGCTGCGGGTATTGATGGCCGCCAGGCTCTCGAGCTGGGCCATCTGACGGGCGACGCTGTCGGCATCGCTGCGGATCGCCGCCGAAGCTGCGGCGGTATGCTGACCGAATTCGACCGAGCGGCCGATCAACTCCTGACTCCGGTTCATGATCTGGCCGATCCGGCCCGAAGTGTCGGCCAGCGCGTTCAGGGCATCGGCCTGACCGTGCATCTGCGCGCTGGCCTCGGAAATTCCGTCGATGATGGCGATCACGGTCCGGTTGATGTTGTCCAGGCTGGTCTGGGTACGTTCGGCCAGTTTGCGCACCTCGTCGGCCACGACCGCGAAGCCGCGTCCCTGCTCGCCGGCGCGGGCAGCCTCGATCGCCGCATTGAGGGCCAGCAAGTTGGTCTGGTCGGCAATCTCCACCACCGAACCGAGAATCTGACGGACTTCCTCGGCGCCGGCCGAGAGCTGGCCGAATCGCTGGGCCAGTTCCTTGCCGTGCTTGACGCTGCTGTCGACGCCGGAAAGCATGCCGATGATCTCGGTACGGCTGGTATCCAGGCTCTCCTTGGTGAGCGTCAGCTCGTCGCAGGCCTGCGCGGCCTCATGCGCCAGGCTTTCGATGCGCTCGCAAATGTCCACGCTGTTGGTCGTGGTCTGGCTGATGATGCGGGTCGTTTTGTCGATGCTGTCCACGATCTCGCTGGTGTATCCGTCGAGGCGCGTGGCGATGCCGACCTGCTCCCGGGCAGCCGCCTTGATTTCATCGATCGAGCGACGGACGTTGTCGCGAAAACCTTCGATGACCTCGATGACACTGCGGATTTCGGCATTCAGCGTGGCATTCACGTTGCAGGATTGCGACAGGTCGCGCTGGCCGAAGTGGCGCAGATAGGCCGACAGCTCGGCCAGCGCCTGCACTCCCCAGCGCTTCTCGTCGGCGTCGTGGACCACGATGACTAGGGCAACCACGGCCTGAACGATCTGGCCGATCAGGTTATCGGTGAAAAAGAGCGCATTG
The DNA here is from genome assembly GCF_900174485.1 of Sterolibacterium denitrificans. Taxonomy (NCBI): domain Bacteria; kingdom Pseudomonadati; phylum Pseudomonadota; class Betaproteobacteria; order Nitrosomonadales; family Sterolibacteriaceae; genus Sterolibacterium; species Sterolibacterium denitrificans. The sequence goes on from NZ_LT837803.1 coordinate 167,628, forward strand.
CCGATCAGTAAGGTGATGCCCAGCCAATGCACCAGACGCATGCGGAAAAACAGGGATTGGAATGACATGGCGGCTCCCCGGGCGGAATGGGTGCAGCTATCTTACCCAGCCGCAAGCGCCTTGAGCAACATGAAGCAGGCATGCAACTAGTCGGCAAACACCGCCCGCAGCGCCGCGATCATGTATTCCTGATCCGCCACGCCGGCGCTTTCGCGGGCGCTGTGCATCGCCCACAGCGGCGAGCCGACATCGACGGCGGCAACCCCGAGGCGCGCCGCCAGCAGCGGCCCGATGGTGCTGCCGCAGCCCAGGTCGGCGCGATGCGCATACTGCTGGAACGGCACGCCGGCCTGCTCGCAGCAGCGCATGAAGCGCGCTGCGGTTTCGGCATTGGTGGCATAGCGCTGGTTGACGTTGGTCTTGATCACCGGCCCGCCATTGATCATGATCCGGTGAGCCGGCTCGAAGGCCGCCGGAAAATTCGGCTGATAGGCATGCGCCATGTCGGCGCTGACGAAAAAACTTCGCGCCAGCGCCCGCCGCCGGTCCTCGGCATCGCAGCCCGTCTGCGCGGCAATCCGTTCGAGCACGTCGACGCAGAAACTGCCGGCCGCTCCGGTGGCGCTCTCGCTGCCGACTTCCTCGTGATCGAACAAGCCCGCCACGCACGTTGCCGCGGGCTGCCGCGTCGCCAACAGCGCGCTCAGTGCGGCATGGGAGGAAGCCAGGTTGTCGAGCTGGCGGCTGGCGATGAATTCCTCGCTGGCGCCCCACAGGCTGCCCGGCTGCAGGTCGTGCGCCAGCATCTCCCAGCTCAGCAGATCGCAGGCCTCGGCCTGCGCGGCGCCGGCCAGCAGGCCGCGCAGGCGCGCATCGACCGACGTTTCGTCACTGGCGCCGAACAGGCCGAGCTGGCCGAGCAGCAGCGGCAGCTCGGTCTGCCGGTTGAACTTGAGACCTTGCTCATTGACCTCGCGGTTCATGTGTATCGGCAGATTGGCCAGACGCAGCAAGGGCCGCGTGAAGCGCACCAGGCGCGTCTCCTGTCCCGTCTTCGTGCGCACCACCACGCGCCCGGCCAGCGTCAGGTCGCGGTCGGCAAACGTGGCCAGGATCGGGCCGCCATAGACTTCGACGGCCAGCCGCGCGAGGCCATCGCCCGCCAGCGCCGGCTGCGGCTTCAGGCGCAGCCCCGGCGAATCCACATGGGCGCCGACGATGCGCAAACCCGTGTCAACCAGAGGCCGGCTGCCGACGACGAAAGCCAGCAGCGAAGCGCCGCCGCGCACCGTGTAATAACGCCCGCCGGGCTCGAGCTGCCAGCGCTCGCTCTCCTCGAGTGGCGTAAACCCCGCCGCCGCCAGCCGCGCTACCGCCGTCGCCACGGCATGCCAGGGAGTCGGGCTGGCGTCGATGAAATCGATCAGATCAAGTGCGGTACTGCGGGCGGAAGCGGATGGCTGGGGCATGCTGCGGACTCGGTTGCGATGAGGTTGGTCAATGAAACGACAGGCATGGAAGCATACAAGAGAAGCTCGGCAAGTATCCCGGGAAAGCCTCCGGGAAAGACATCGAACGTGCCGCTCAGCGCGCGCCGCGCGAAAAATGCCGCAGCAGGCGCAGGCCGTTGGCGACCACCAGCAGGCTGGCGCCCATGTCGGCGAACACCGCCATCCACATCGTCGCCATGTCGAACAGCGCCAGCAGCAGAAACGCCAGCTTGATCGCCAGCGCCAGGACGATGTTCTGCCAAAGCACGGCGTGCGTGCGTTGCGACAGGCGCAGCAGATCCGGGATGCGGTGCAGGTCGTCGTTCATGATCACGATGTCGGCCGCCTCCATCGCCACATCCGTGCCGATGCCGCCCATGGCGATGCCGATATCGGCCCGCGCCAGCGCCGGCGCATCGTTGATGCCATCGCCGACCATTGCCGTCCGGCCGGCGCCATATTCGCGCTGCAGCGCCTCGATCGCCGCCAGCTTCTCCGCCGGCAGCAGGTTGCCGCGCGCGGCCTCGATGCCGGCCGCCTCGGCGACGACGCTGACCGTCAGGGCATTGTCGCCACTCAGCATCAAGCTGTGCACGCCCAGTTGCCGCAGCTCGGCCAGCGCCGCCTGCGCGCCCGGCTTGAGCGTGTCGGCCACGGCAAAAATCGCCAGCACCCGGCTGGCCGAAGCCAGCAGCGTCACCGTGCGCCCCTGCGCCTCGTGCCGGGCCAGGCGGGCTTCGATATCCGCGCTGCACAAACCGCGCTCCTCGATCAGCGCATGATTGCCGAGCAGCAACAACGCACCGTTGCTACGCGCTTCGACGCCGCGCCCCGGCAGCGCCTGAAAGCCGCTCAGGGCATGGCCCACGGCGGCGGCTGGTTTCGGCAAGCCCGCCGCGATCGCCTGCGACACCGGATGATCCGAATGCGCCGCCAGGCTCGCCGCCCAGGCCAGCACGGTTGCAGCGTCGTGTTCCGCAGGCAACAGCTCCTGCGCCACCAGTTGCGGCCAGCCCAGGGTGATCGTGCCGGTCTTGTCGAAGGCGATGGCCCGCAAGCCACGCGCCTCTTCCAGATGCGCCCCGCCCTTGATCAGAATGCCGTGACGCGCCGCCGCCGCCAGCGCGCTGACCACCGTCACCGGCGTAGCGATCACCAGCGCGCAGGGACAGGCAATCACCAGCAGCACCAGCGCCTTGTAGATCGCCTGCGTCAACGGCCAATCCAGCAGCCAGGGCCCGGCGGCGGCCACAGCCAGCGCGATGAGAAACACCGCCGGCGTATATACCGCCGCAAAACGGTCGACGAAACGCTGCGTCGGCGCCCGGCTCGCCTGCGCCTCCTCGACCGCATGAATGATGCGCGCCAGCAAGGTGTCCGCGGCGCGCGCCGTGACGCGGATTTCCAGCATGCCCGTGGCGTTGATCGTGCCGGCATACACCGCATCGCCCGGCTGCTTGTCCACCGGCAGGCTCTCGCCGGTCACCGGCGCCTGATTCACCGTGCTGGTACCGTCCACCACCTGCCCATCGACGGCGATGCGCGCGCCGGGCCGCACTCGCACCAGCGCGCCCGGCGCAAGCGTTGCCACCGGCGATTCGTGCCAATGGCCGTCCGCCTGCCGCACCTCGACGCTGGCCGGCGTCAATGCCAGCAGACGCGCGATCGCGCCGCGCGCCCGCGTCACCGCCCGCGCCTCGATCAGCTCGGCCAAGGCGTACAGCGCCATTACCATCGCCGCCTCCGGCCACTGGCCGATCAGGAACGCGCCGCTCACCGCCACCGTCATCAGCGCATTGATGTTCAGGTGGCCGTGACGCAAGGCCGCCAGCCCCTTGCGATAGGTTTCCTCCCCCGCCAGGGCGATTGCCAGCACCGCCAGCGACATGCCCAGCAGCCGTAATGGCAGGACATCGGCCGCCAGCAGATGCAGCAGCTCGGCCAGCACGGCAAAGCCGAGCGCGGCCAGCGGGCGCAATGGCAGCCGCGTCTGCCGCGCTGACTGCTCTGCCGCTGGCGCTGCCGGCGCTTCAGGCGCTGGAGTCTCTTCAGTCCAGGGTTCGACACTGTAACCACACCGGCGAATGGCCTGCACCGCCGCTTCGCTCGCCGCCTGCGCCGCCGCACCGGGCCGCTCGAACTCGATGCTCAACAGCCGCCGTGGCAGGTCGAAGCGCAGTCCGCGCACGTCCGCCATGCCTTCCAGCGCCGCACGAATCTCCGCTTCCTCGGCCGGACAATCCATGGCCGGGATGCGGAAGCGATGCACCGCCCGCGGCGCGTTATCGTGAGAATCCGTCATCGCCATGCCGACCCATACCCAACCCGGACGCGCGCAGACACAGGTGTGAAGCCCGCCCCGGCGGCTTCGCGCTCACTTGCGCTTGCGGCCACGGTGTTCACGCCAGGAAAGCAGCGCACCGATAAAAAAGATGACGAGCGTCAGCAAACCGGCCAGCAGCACCTGCCGCGACGGGCCTCTGGATTTTTTTGCGGCCTCCGCAGCCTCTGCGGCATCCTCATCCAGGTTCAGACTGGCCGTCACCGTCTCGTTCAAGCCGCCCTGGCTGATGCGAACCTGCAGCGCCACTTGCCCGCTCAAGCCGACAGGCAGTATCAAGGAATAGTTGCCCCCGCCATTCGCCCTCGCCTGCAATGCCAGATCGTCCAGCACCACTTCGAGCCTGGCCGCATCGGCATCGAGCGAACCAGCGCCGTTGCGGGGCTGCAGATGGAGCTGCAATTCCCGCGTCCGCCGGCCGGGCTCTGCCGGCTGCAGCACGCCACTCAACTCGAAATCTCCGGCCATGGCGGAAAACCGGGGCAGCGCGTGAGCCTGAGCATCCGCCGGCACCGACGCAGCACTTTTCTCCTGCCCGCCGTGCGCATGGGCCGGAAAAACGAACAGCATGGCCGGGCCGAAGAACAAGAGCGACAAGAACGCAATCCATTGCCTGAACGGGCAAGCAAGAATCAAACGAACCCGATGAACCCAATCGAATGCGCCGGGTTCTGGATATCCGGGATGGCGGCTGATGGAATATACGGTCATGTCAGTGCGAGTCGAAGCGGAGGCAACGATGGATTATGCCTTGCAACCGGCCCCTTGATCACCCGGCAGGCTTGCCGAACGGGATGCGGCGGCAGGCGTCGATGAGTCCTCGCAATGATTGATGCGCGTCAATACCTGCGCAGGGGTTTTGAATAGAATCGAAGAATCGAAGGATTGAAGAGTTGAAAGATTGCATCATTCATTTACCGTAAAGGAGCATTACATGATTCGTGAAATTGAAGGCGACATTCTGTTCAGCCAGACAGAGCTCATCGCGCATGGCATCGCCACGCACGATCCGTTCGACTCGGGCCTGGCGCTGGCGTTGCGCGAGCGCTTTCCGTCGATGGTCAAGGACTATCGCCATGCCATGCATGCCAAGGCGCCGGAAACCGGGCAGATCTGGGCCTGGCGCGGCGTGGACGAGGGCGGCTCGACGCGCGGCATCGTCAACCTGCTGACCCAGGGCATGCAGGGCCAGGGCAAATCGGCACGGCCGCTGAAGGCGCGTCTGGAAGACGTGAATCACTGCCTGCGCGCGCTGGCCCGGCATGTGCAGGACGAAGGCGTCAAAAGCCTGGCCTTGCCGCGCCTGGCGACCGGCGTGGGCGCACTGCCCTGGAGCGATGTCAAGCCGTTGATCCAGCAGCATCTGGGTGGACTGGGTATCCCGGTGCTGGTGTACGAGGTCTATCACCAGGGTCAGCAAGCCGACGAAAAACTGGCGTAACGGGTAATCGGGACAGCCGGAACCGATCCGCCTGCCATCCCTGCCCAGTCGTGCGCTGCGACCATTGCAGCGCACGACTGGGCATTATTCTGGCCGATCGGGCAGCGACAACAGCGCGGCGACCATTTCACGGATCGCCGCGGCGGCTTCGAGCGGACGCTCGAAGGGAAACAGATGCCCGCCTTCGATCGGCCGCAAGCGCATGCGGCCGCGCATTTCGCGAATGCCGAAAACGCGCAGCTCGGTGGATTGCCTGCCGCCGATGAAACCCGCCGGCACCTTGAGCCTGGGCAGCAAGGTGTGCATGCGGTGCGGAATGGTGCAATAGATACGGTATTCGATGGCCGGATCGAACCACAACTTGAGTCCTTCGGCAGTGGCCACCGTGCCGTAGCGCACATAGTCGGCGAGGCAATCGGGATCGAAACGGTGAAACAACCTGCGCGTTCTGAAATGCGCCACCGCCTCCTCCGCCGTGGCCCAGTGCTGGCGGCGGTCGCGCGTGGCGCGCGCCGGCGTGACGCGGTCGATGAAGCCGAAGCGCTTGCTCATCTGCATGGCCTGCGCGCGATAGCGGTCGATGACGGGCGAATCAAGCAGCACCAGCGCCGAGAAAAGATCCGGGCGCGCAACCGCCGCCAGATAGCTGAGAAAACCACCCAGCGAATGGCCGACGGCGACGACGGGATGCGGCCCCCGTTCGACGAAGGCGATCAGCTCCTGCGTCAGCTCGGGCCAGCCATCAGTGACGGGATAGGCCGGATCGTGCGCCAGGCGCGGCAGATAGCGGATGTCGAAATCATCTTGCAATGCGCCGAACATCTTGGCGTAGCACGGCGCCGGAAAACCGTTGGCGTGCGAGAAGACCATGGGCAGCCGCCGGGCCTGCGCGCCGCCGATGGTCTCGGAATTTTGCCGTATACTCATGGGCTTTCGACTATATCGAATGAACCTTGCCGCGTGCAAGCGGGCACGCGCGGTCACTTCCATCTCTCTCCGCGCCTCTTTTTACGCTTCCGTTCCGAAAATGACAAACGCGCAACACGACAGCGACAGCAACAAGGCCTGGTCAGGCCGCTTTTCCGAGCCGGTCTCCGATCTGGTGAAACGCTATACCGCTTCGGTGGATTTCGACCGGCGCATGGCCGCCCAGGACATCCGCGGCTCGCTGGCGCACGCGCGCATGCTGGCGCGACAGGCCATCATCAGCGCGGCGGATCTGGCCGCGATCGAAAGCGGCATGGAACGGATTGCCGGCGAAATCGCGCGCGGCGAGTTCAACTGGAACCTGGATGACGAGGACGTGCATCTCAACATCGAGAAGCGCCTGACCGCGCTGATCGGCGATGCCGGCAAGCGCTTGCATACCGGGCGCTCGCGCAACGACCAGGTCGCCACCGACATCCGCCTGTGGCTGCGCGATGCCATCGACACCATTCTGGAACTGATCGGCGACTTCCAGCACGCCCTGCTCGATCTCGCCGAGCATCATGCCGAAACACCGCTGCCCGGCTTCACGCATCTGCAAGTCGCCCAGCCGGTCACCTTCGGCCACCACCTGCTGGCTTACTTTGAAATGACGCGGCGCGATGCCGAGCGCTTCAGTGATTGCAGGAAGCGCGTCAACCGCCTGCCGCTGGGCGCGGCGGCGCTGGCCGGCACCACCTTCCCCATCGACCGCGAGTTCGTTGCCCGCGAACTGGGCTTCGACGAGGTCTGTTTCAATTCGCTCGATGCCGTCTCGGATCGCGATTTCGCCATCGAATTCTGCGCCGCCGCCGCACTCCTGATGACCCATCTGTCGCGCCTGTCCGAAGAACTGATCCTGTGGATGAGTCCGCGCGTGGGTTTCATCGACCTGGCCGACCGCTTCTGCACCGGCTCGTCGATCATGCCGCAGAAGAAGAATCCCGACGTGCCGGAACTGGTGCGCGGCAAGACCGGGCGCGTGAACGGCAGCCTGATCGGCCTGCTCACGCTGATGAAGGGCCAGCCGCTGGCCTACAACAAGGACAACCAGGAAGACAAGGAGCCGCTGTTCGACACGGCCGACACGATCATCGACACGCTGCGCATCTATGCCGACATGCTGGGCAGCCGCGAGGAAAATGGCGAGCGCGTCTTCAACGTGCGCGTCAAGCCGGAAGCCATGGCCGCCGCCCTGCGCCAGGGCTATGCCACGGCCACCGACCTGGCCGATTATCTGGTGAAGAAGGGCCTGCCCTTCCGCGATGCCCACGAAGCCGTGGCGCGCGCGGTGCGCGAGGCAGAGCGGCAGGGCGTGGATCTGCCCGAGTTGCCGCTGGCCACCTTGCAGGAATTTTCGCCACTGATCGCCGAGGATGTGTTTGCCGTGCTGACCGTCGCAGGCTCGCTGGCGGCACGCAATCATGTCGGCGGCACTGCGCCCGCACAGGTGCGCGCCGCCATTGCGCGCGCGCGCCTCTGCCTGGCGCCTGGCCGCTAGCCTCCGGCAACCCCGCGATCCGGCGACCCTGTGGAGCGCATCGGCAAATACGAAATCCGCGCCAGGATAGGCGAAGGAACGACGGCAACGGTTTATCTCGGCTTCGATTCCTTCAACCAGCGCGAAGTGGCGATCAAGCTGCTGCGCGGCGAAATTCTCCAGGACGCCGAGCGCAGCGCCCAGTACCGCCGCATGCTGCTGAACGAAGCCTCGCTGGCCGGACGCCTGCAGCATCCGCACATCGTGCAGATTTTCGACGCCGTGGTCGATGAGGAACAAAGCTACATCGTCATGGAATACGTGCCGGGCTGCACGCTGGAACAGTACATCCATCCCTCGCGCCTGCTGCCGCTGGAGCGGCTGGTGGAAATCATCTTCAAATGCACGCGGGCGCTCGACTACGCCTACACCCATGGCGTCACGCACCGCGACATCAAGCCGGCCAACATCCTGCTGGTGCAAACCAGCGACGGCGCACCCGGCGGCGACATCCGGATTTCCGACTTCGGCGCGGCGCTGCAGGCCGATGCCGAAGGCACCCAGGTCAGCGGCGTCGGCTCGCCGGCCTACATGTCGCCGCAGCAGATCCGCGATCTGCCGCTCGATCATCGGACCGACATCTATTCGTTGGGCGTGGTGATGTACCAGTTGCTGACCGGCCAGTTGCCGTTCAAGGCAGCCAATCACTACGCGATGCTGCACCAGATCCTCAACGCCGAAGTGCTGCCGCCCTCGTCCTATCGCAGCGAAATTCCGCCCAGCCTGGATGCCATCGTCGCCCGCGCCATGCAGAAGGAAACCTCGGCGCGCTACGCCGACTGGAGTGAATTCGCCCGCGATCTGACACAGGCCTTTCGCAACCGGCAGCAGCAGGCGCGGCGTCAGGAATTTCCCGATAGCGAGAAATTCGAATCGCTGCGCGCGCTGCCGTTCTTCCACGAATTTTCCGACGTCGAAATCTGGGAAGTCCTGCGCTTCTCGACATGGCGCGAGGTCGCGCCAGACACCGTCATCATGAAGGATGGCGAAGCGGGCGATTTCTTCTGCTTCCTGCTGGCCGGCGAGCTGGACGTCGCCAAGCACGGCCACAGCCTGAATCGCCTGCAGGCCGGCGCCTGCTTCGGGGAGATGGCGATCATCGACAAGCACAGCAACAGCACCCTGCGCGGCGCGGACGTGGTGGCGAAAACCACCGCCACCCTCGTCACCATCCAGGCCAGCGCCCTGCACCACGCCACGGCGGCCTGCCGCATGCACTTCTATCAGGCCTTCCTCGAAGTCCTTGCCGACCGCCTCAACGAGGCCAACATAAAATTGACTTCGGTGTAGTGGAAGAAGGCGGGAGCGGAGAGTTGCGCGTTGAATGACCAGCGGGAGCGACGCGACTTCTCGCTCCTCGCTCCACACCTGTCAACCGCTCATCGCAAGCCAGGCATCAGGCTGCCTTGGCCGCGTCCAGTTCCTTCTGCAGCTCGCCGGACTGGTACATCTCTTTCATGATGTCGCAACCGCCGACGAATTCGCCCTTGATGTAGAGCTGCGGAATGGTCGGCCAGTTGGCATAGTCCTTGATGCCCTGGCGGATTTCCGGCGAACGCAGGACGTCGACGGCGGCGAATTCCTCGACGCCGCAGTTCTTCAAAATCTGCACGGCGGTCGCCGAAAAACCGCACTGCGGCATGTCCGGAACGCCCTTCATGAACAGCACCACGGAATGGCTGGTGACGATTTCCTGTATCTGTTTTTGCGCGTCGCTCATGGGGAGCCTCGATCCTTCAAATAGTTGAGAAACAAAGTCAGGTATTGTGCCGGGGCGAGGCTTGGGCGTCAACTGACTTGCCCGTTTCAGCGCCCGCTGCGGCACCGACCTGCTACCATGCGCGGCGCTTCCTTCGCCAGCCGCAGCGTCCGCACAGAGACCACTCACATGCCTGCCATCAACGCTACCGAACCCAGCCACGTCACCGCCAACGGCATCCGCTTCGCCTATCATCAGGCCGGCCCCCGGGATGCGCCGCTGGTGCTCTGCCTGCACGGCTTTCCCGACACGGCGCTGAGCTACGCGCAACTGCTGCCGCAACTGGCGGCAGCGGGTTATCGCGCCGTCGCGCCTTACATGCGCGGCTACGCCCCGACCGGCCTGGCGCCCGATGGCGATTATTCGACCACCGCCCTGGGCCGCGACGTGCTGGCGCTGATCGATGCGCTCGGCGCCAGGGATGCGGCGGTGATCGGCCATGACTGGGGCGCTTATGCCGCTTACTGCGCGGCCAATCTCGACGCCAGCCGCATCCGCAGGCTGGTGCTGATGAGCGTGCCGCACATCGGCGGCGCCGTGCAATCGCTGCGGCAATTGCGCCGCTCCTGGTACATCTGGTTCTTCCAGCTCTCCGGCCTGCCCGAGCGGCGCGTGGCGCGCGACGATTACGCCTTCATCGACAGGCTCTATCGCGCCTGGTCGCCGACCTGGCAGGTTGCGGAAAGCGACTTGCGCCCGGTGAAGCAGGCGCTGGCCGCGCCGGGCGGACTGGCTGCCGCCATCGGCTATTACCGCGCCATGTTCCGCGGCTCCAGCCGTGCCGGCTGGGCGCTGCTTTCCGCCAGGACGTCCCCGCCCACGCTGATGCTCTCGGGCGCCATCGACGGCGCCGTCGGTCCTGAAGTATTTGGCCGCAGCCGGGAAGCCTTCACCGGCCCCTTTGAATTTCACCTGCTGCCGGACGTGGGACATTTCCCGCAACGCGAGGCGCCGGATGAACTGGGACAGCGCATCCTGGAATTTCTCGCGCGGGACACGGACGGCCAGTAATCGATCCTAGCGCGCTTCAGCCCGGCCGGCAGCCGCCGCTAACCCGCACGATCCCCGCCAGATCGCGCTGCTGCTCGATCCGGCCATAGCCCGCGGCAAGCAGAAGTTCGCGCGCGGCGCCGACCTGGTCGAAGCCGTGTTCGAAGAGCAGCCAGCCGGCGGGATGCAGATGGGCCGGCGCTTCGGCCGCGATGCGGCGCAGAGCGTCGAGTCCATCCGCGCCGCTGGCCAACGCGCACAGCGGCTCGAAACGCAGGTCGCCCTGACGCAGATGCGGATCGGCCTCGGCGATATAGGGCGGATTGCTGACGATCAGATGGTAGCGCTCACTGCCGCACCGGGACGCCAGCGCGGCGAACCAATCGCTCTCCAGCAGTTCGACGCGGGCGCCGAGAGCCTGCGCGTTCCGGCGGGCAATGGCCAGCGCTTCACCCGACGCATCGAGGGCGGTGACGCGGGCATCCGGCCGTTCCAGCGCCAGGCTGATGCCGATGCAGCCGCTGCCGCAGCCCAGATCGAGGATGCGCGGCGCGGCGATGCCGGCAACCTTGGCGAGCGCCAGTTCGACCAGCAGTTCGGTTTCCGGACGCGGGATCAGCACGCCGGGCGCAACGAAGAAATCGCGGCCATAGAATTCGCGCCGGCCGGTCAGGTAGGCCATCGGCTCGCCGGCGGCGCGACGGGCGACGAGCGCCGCGTAGGCCGCTGCCACAGCGGCATCGAGCGGATACTCTGGATGCGCGACCAGCGCGCTGGCGCTCAGGCCGCTGAGGTGCTGCAGCAGCAAACGCGCTTCCAGCCGGCCGATACGCTGCGCCGCCGCCTGCATGGCCGCGCCCATATCCACGCCAGTTTCCACCGGCGCGCAGGCCGGTGCGTCCGCTCGCTCAGTCGCCATCGGACAACGCGGCGAGCAACTCGGCCTGGTGCTCGGCGATGAGGCCGTCGATCAGTTCATCGAGATCGCCGTTCATGATGGCGTCGATCTTGTAGAGCGTCAGATTGATGCGGTGATCCGTCACCCGGCCCTGCGGGAAGTTATAGGTGCGGATGCGCTCGGAACGGTCGCCGCTGCCGATCAGGCTCTTGCGCTCGGAGGCGATCTTCGCGGCCTGCGCGCGCTCCTGCCGGTCCTTCAGGCGGGCGGCGAGCACGGCCATGGCCTGGGCCTTGTTACGATGCTGCGAGCGGTCGTCCTGGCATTCGACGACCAGGCCCGTGGGCAGGTGGGTGATGCGCACGGCCGAGTCGGTCTTGTTGATGTGCTGTCCGCCCGCGCCCGAGGCGCGAAAGGTGTCGATGCGCAGCTCGCTCGGGTTGAGGTCGATTTCACCCAGCGCGTCGGCTTCCGGCAGCACGGCGACGGTGCACGCCGAAGTGTGGATGCGGCCCTGGGTTTCGGTGACCGGCACGCGCTGCACGCGGTGGCCGCCGGATTCGAACTTGAGTCTTGAATACGCCCCGCTGCCATTGATGCGGACGATGACTTCGCGGTAGCCGCCGAGTTCGGATTCATTCGCCGAAATGATCTCGACCTGCCAGCGATTCCGCTCGGCATAGCGCGTGTACATGCGCAGCAGATCGCCGGCAAACAGCGCCGACTCGTCGCCGCCGGTGCCGGCGCGGATTTCCAGGAAGAGATTGCGCTCATCGTTGGGATCGACGGGCAGCAAGGCCTGCTGCAATTCGTTCTCGACGCGCGCGAGCGCTTCCTCGCAGCGCAGGATTTCCTCCTCGGCAAGCGCTTTCATCTCCGCATCGGCCAGCATCTGCCCGGCGGCGCGCAGATCGTCTTCCAGCTTTCGGTATTCGACATGGAGCGCGACGACCTCGCTGACTTCGGCATGTTCGCGCGACAGCTTGCGATAGTGGTCGATGTCGCGCGTGGCGGTTTCCTCGCCGAGCAGCAGGTCGAGCTCGCCGAGACGTTCGCTGAGACTGTCGAGTTTGTGGCGGATGCTCGGTTTCATTTGGATTTGTCAGGAATGTACGGGATCGCGCCGACCGTGCGCGCCAGTGCAGGTCGCGCGGATGGCCGGACGGCGCTAGTCTCCGGAATGCAGACGGTAAATGCGTGACAGCGCTTGCGCCAGTTGCCTGCGCTCTTCGCCTTCGGCCTGGTTGAGCGCATGCGTCGGCGGATGCAGCAGCTTGTTGGTCAGGCCATGCGAGAGCGCTTCGAGCACCTTTTGCGGATCGTCGCCGCGCGCCAGCAGCTTCTGCGCGTGGTCCAGCTCATGGCGGCGGGTGCGCTCGGCCGTATCGCGCAGGGCGCGGATGGTCGGCACGGCCTCGCGGGCCTCCATCCAGTGAAGGAAATTGGCGACGCGCGAGTCGATGATGCCTTCGGCCTCCACCACCGCCGCCTGACGCGATTCGAGGCCGCCTTCGACGATCTTGCCCAGATCGTCCAGGGTATACAGGAAGACGTCGGCAAGCTCGCCGATTTCGCGCTCGATGTCGCGCGGCACGGCCAGATCGACCATCACCATCGGCCGATGGCGCCGCGCCTTCAACGCGCGTTCCGCGGTACCCAGACCGATCACCGGCAACGGGCTGGCGGTGCATGAAACGATGATGTCGTACTCGGCCAGACGCAGCGGAACCTCGTCCAGACGCATGGCGTCGGCATCGAAGCGCCTGACCAGTTGGGCCGCCCGCTCGGTGGTGCGGTTGGCAATGGTGATGCGCTTGGGCTGGCAGCCGGCAAAGTGCGCCACGCAAAGCTCGATCATCTCGCCCGCGCCGATGAACAGCACCTGCTGCCCGGCGATGTCCTCGAAGATGCGCTCCGACAAATGCACGGCCGCGGCCGCCATCGAAACGATGTTTGCGCCGATCGCCGTGGTCGAACGCACCTCCTTGGCGACGGCAAAGGAACGCTGGAACAGCTTGCCCAGCAGCGTCCCCAGCGTGCCGGCTTCTTCGGCGGTACGCGCGGCCTGCTTCATCTGGCCGAGGATCTGCGGCTCGCCGAGCACCATGGAATCCAGCCCGCTGGCCACGCGGAACATGTGACGCACGGCATCCGGCTGCGGCAGGCTGTAGAGGTAGGGTCGCAGCTTCTCGACCGGCAGGGCGTGATAGCGCGCCAGCCAGTCCGCCGTCAGGGCGACATCGCCGGCCTGGGCAGCCGAACAATACAGTTCGGTGCGATTGCAGGTCGACAGAATCGCCGCCTCGCGCAATTGCCGGTCGCGCACCAGCGCATTCAGCGCCTGCGGCAGGCTGTCCGGCTGGAACGCCACCTGTTCCCGCACGTCGAGCGGCGCGGTATGGTGATTGATGCCGAGGGCAAACAACTGCATGAAGGGAAGCGGAATGACCCGCTGGAAGCCTTGAAAAATCAAGGGAAATTATAGCATCGGCCCTCACCCGCCCGGCTCTGCCCAACGCCTCCCGGCCAGCCGGACCGGCATGACAGGCGATGGCGGATTGGCTATGCTTGCGCTTGGCCAGCCTCCACCTTTCTCCGCCTTTCCCCATTTTTCCAATCCATGCAACTCATATTGATCAGCGGCCTTTCCGGCTCCGGCAAGAGCATCGCCCTGAACGTGCTGGAGGATGCCGGCTATTTCTGCGTCGACAACCTGCCTTCGCCGCTGCTGCTGCAGCTCATCGAACAATTGCGCAGCGAAGCCTATCGTCATGTGGCCGTCGCCATGGACATGCGCAGCGGTTCGAGCATCGCCCAACTGCCGCAGCAGATCGATGAACTGCGCCAGCAGGCCGTCGATGTCCGCTTCATCTTCCTCGATGCGCGCGAGGACGTGCTGATCCAGCGCTTCTCCGAAACCCGCCGGCGTCATCCGCTCGGCGATGCCATCACGACGCTGGCCGAGGCGATTGCGCAGGAACGCAAGGGGCTGGAACATCTGGCCGAACTGGGGCATCGCATCGACACCAGCAATCTGCGGCCCAACGTATTGCGCGCCTTCATCCGCGATTTTGCGGCACTCGACCGGCGCGCCGCACACACCGAAGCCGCCCAGGCCAGCCGTGCGGCGCACTTTCCACAACTGATGCTGCTGTTCGAATCCTTCGGCTTCAAGCACGGCCTGCCACTGGATGCGGACCTGGTCTTCGACGTGCGCTGCCTGCCGAATCCGCATTACGATCCGCAGTTGCGGCCGCTCGATGGCCGCGACCAGCCCGTCATCGACTTCCTCGAAGCCCAGCCGGAAGTCATGCGCATGCTTGCCGACATCCAGCGCTTCGTCGAAAGCTGGCTGCCATGTTACGTGCGCGATTCGCGCTCCTATCTGACCGTGGCCATCGGCTGTACCGGCGGCCAGCATCGTTCGGTCTTCCTCGCCGAACGCCTTGCCCTGGAATTCAGGGATGCCGCCCAGGTACTGGTACGGCACCGCGCCATGACGCCGAAATGAAGCAGTGAACGCCACGGGATGAGGAATCGACTGCACCTGCTGAAGCCGGGCGACTGGCTGGTACTGCTGCTCGCGGCCGCCTGCTGCGCGGCCTTGCTGCCGCTATTGTGGCGTGGCGGCGCGGTGCAGAAAGCAGTCGTGCGCAGCAATGGGCAGATCGTCGCCGAACTGGGAATCGATGCGGCACGGCATTACGAAGTCAGCGGCCCGCTCGGCATCACGGTGATCGAGATTCAGCCCGGCCGCGCCCGCGTGCTGTCCGACCCCGGACCGCGCCAGTATTGCGTGCGCCAGGGCTGGCTGACGCGCGCCAACGCCATCGCCATCTGCGCGCCCAATCAGGTCAGCCTGACGCTGGTCGGACGCGAGCAGGCTTACGACAGCCTGAGTTACTGAACTTGCCGCATGAAACACGGCGGCACGGCAGTCCGGACTTTCCGAACTTCCGTGCCGCCGAGAAGAAGGTCCCCCGCCTGTGCCGCTAGGCCGGCATCCTGAACCTGCGGTTCAGAGCGGCCAGCTTCCTGTCGCTTCAGGTGCCTCCGTGAAGGAGGCTCACAACGGCGACGTTGCGGTTACCAGCCAGATGCAAAGAATATTGGTTCAAGGATTCCATGACCTTGGCGAACACCGCAGGGGATGACTGCGCGCGCGCCAGGAGCAGTTGTTACAGCAGACTTTCCTGCTGATTCAGCACGGCATCCAGACGCGCGACCATGGCGTCGATTCTACGCACAATTCCGGGGCTGTCAAAACTGACGCTGCCATTCTCCGCAAGGCCGGCGGACATCTCCGGGGAACCAACGCCAGAGTCGACCTTGGCCGCCGCGAGCGCCTTGTCCCTGCTCAGCAGTTCGTGCGCCAGGTTCAGCGCCGTCATCACCGCCAGACGCTCGCCGCCGCCCTTGGTACGGGTGGCGATGTCGTTCATTTTCGCCTCGACATGAGCGACCGCGGCCAGCAGCGAGTCGCGCTCCTCGGGCGCGCAGGCAACGCGATATTCGCGGCCCAGCAGGGAGATGTCGATGGTGGAATGGCTGCTCATGATGCGAATCACTCGGCGTCGGCGGGGATTTTTTCCATCAGGGTTTCGAGACGGCTGCGCGTCGATTCGATTTTGGCAATCAAGGTCTGGCGCTCTTCTTCCATTTTGGCCACGCGCGAACGCAGCGCGCGATTCTCCGCGCGCAGGCTCTCGCAGTAGGCGAGAAACTGCTCGAGCTTCTTTTCCAGCAGGGCAAGGCCATTACTCATGGGGTGGAAGTGTGTTGTAAAACACTTTTTCAGTCAAGCAGTAAGCGAAGGCAGTTAAGGTAATTTGGAGCTTGCCGTGGGGCAAGTTAGCCCATCGCCATTTCCTCGCGCAAGCTCTTCGCCGCCTGCCAGAACAGCAGGCTGGCGAAACCACCGAGCAGGCCCATCACCAGCATCGAATAGCGAATGGCCTCGGCGCCATAAATGGGGCCGAAGACATGATCGTTGAGCAGGCCGATCGACAGCGGCCCGAGGCCGGAACCGATCATGTTCACGACGAACAGCAGGATGGCCGCCGCCGTTGCCCGCATGTGCGGCGGCGTGACCCCCTGCACCACCGAGAACATCGGCCCGACGTACATGGCCCCCAGCGTGTAGAACGGAATGAAGCACAGCAGTGCCTGCTGCTTGTCCTGCAAGAGGACGAAGCCGACCAGGAAAGGCACGGCCGTGATCGATTGCATGGCCGGCAGGCGCATGTACCAGCGCGTATCGCGCGCGCCGAAGCGATCGGCCAGATGACCGCCGAGCCAGGCGCCAAGACAGCCGGCAATGCCGATGGTCCAGCCCAGGTGCAGGCCGATCTCGACAAAGGACATGTGATGCACGCGGCCAAGAAAGGCCGGGCCCCAGGTCAGGATCGCATAGCCGGCCAGCGATTGCACCGACGAGGCGAAAGCAACGAACACGAAAGCGCGGCGCGAGCGGAGAAAAGCCAGCACTTCGGCCAGCGTCGCCTGCGGCGCAGGTGACGTGGCCGGAACAGACGGGGGGGTTTCCGAAGGGTGTTCGCCGCATTCGCGACGTTCGGAATAGCCGCGCGGCACTTCCTTCACCGTCAGGCCAACCAGCACCGCCAGTATCAGGCCGGGCAGACCGACAATGAAAAAAGCCATGCGCCAATCATAGTTCTTCAGCAGGTAGCCGCCGGCGAGGAACGCCAGCGCGGAGCCGATATAGACGCCGGCGGCATACATCGACAGCGCCGTGGCGCGCTTTTTTGGCGGGAAATAATCCGAGATCAGGGAATGCGACGGCGGGCTGCCGCCCGCTTCTCCCACGCCCACCAGCACCCGCAGCAGTGCCAGCTCGGCAAAATTGCGCGCCAGGCCGCAGGCGGCGGTCATCCCGCTCCAGATGGTCACCGCCAGGGTGATGATCACCTTGCGCGAACCGCGATCGGCCCAGCGTGCAATGGGTATGCCGACGATGGTGTAGAAGAAGACGAAAGCGAATCCGGAAAGGAAGCCCATCGCCGTGTCGGAAACGCCGAACTCCTGCTTGATCGGCTCGATCAGCATCGCCAGGATCTGCCGATCGATGAAGTTGAAGATATAGGTGATCGACAGCAGCGAGAGAACGTACCAGGCATAGGCGCCGGGCTGCCGGGCTTGGGTTGAGGAGATGGACATCCGGCCTCCGGTTGGGGTTACTTGCTTCGGACGGGTTCAGCCCTGCGCCTTCTTCGCCCGGCGCGCCTCGCGCAACCGCAGCAATTCGGCGTAATCGGCGGCGAGGCCCTTGCTGATCAGATGGTCGATCTCGTCCTTGCCATAGCCGAGTTCGGCCAGCAGCTCGCGGGTATGCTCACCCTGCAGCGGCGGATGCTTCTTCACGCTGACCGGCGTGCCATGGAAATGCACCGGCACGCCCGTGACCTTGAGCTCGCCCAGGGTCGGATGCCGGGTGCTGACGATCATCTTGTTGTGCAGGATCTGCGGATCCTTGACGACATCCTCGACTTCGTTGATCGGCGCGGTGAGCACATCGGCGGCGATCAGTTTCTCGACGAGTTCCTCGCGCGTGAACTTGCGCGTGCCTTCGGAGATCACGCGGTCGAGTTCGTCCTCGTTCTTCAGGCGCTGGTCGATGTTGCAGAAACGCGGATCCTGATCCCAGTCGGTGCCCAGCGCGCGGCAGATGTTGCCGAAGAATTTCTCGCCCGGCGTGGTAATGACCACGTATTTGCCATCCTTGGTCGGATAGACGCCCGACGGCGCGAAGTAGAGGCTGCGATTGCCGGTACGTACGGGAACTTCGCCGGTCGCCAGATAACCGCCGATGGAGCTGGCCTGGGCGTGCATCAGGGTATCGAGCAACGACACGTCGATGCGCTGGCCTTCGCCGGTGGCATCGCGTACGCGCAGGGCCGCCAGCGCGGCATTCGCCACCAAGAGCGAAGTCATCACATCCACCGCCGGGAAGCCGGTGCGCACCGGCGCACCCTTGGGCTCACCGTTGAGGCTCAACACGCCGGTATAGCCCTGGGCGAGGAAGTCGATGCCCGGCCGGCCGGCATAGGGGCCGTCGGCGCCGAAGGAGGTCACCCAGATCCAGATGATGTCCGGTTTGTGCTTCTTGATCTGCTCGTAGTTGATGCCCAGCTTGCTCATCGCCGGTTCGCGCACATTCACCACGACGATGTCGGCAGTGGCGGCCATTTTGGCGAAGACTTCCTGCGCTTCCGGCTGCTGCAGGTCGAGCACCATGGCGCGCTTGCTGCGGTTCAGGCTCAGATACGGCCCGCGCTGGTCGCCGCGCTTCGGACCCAGGTGGCGGCTCTCGTCGCCGTAGTGCGATTCGATCTTGATGACGTCCGCCCCCATGTCGCCGAGCAGGGTGGCGCCATAGGGGCCGGCCAGCATGGTGGACAGGTCGAGGACGCGCAGGCCGGCCAACGGGCCTAGTGAGAAGTCAGGTTGGCTCATGATGAAGAGTCTTTCGTTCAGTCGTGGTTCGATTTACGTGGGTTTGCTGCGTGACACGTTCTCTAGGATTTTTCGATGCGCTCGATCCAGTAATCCGGCCGCCTGTGCTGATGGGATACGGCCACGATCCAGACTTCGCTCCCACGCAGCACATGACGCAGTGCATAGGGAAACCGGGCCATCACATAGCGTCGTACATCGTCGAGTTCGATAGGAAACAAGGTTGGATTTCGGGCGATGCGGGCCACGGCATCCCTCATGTCGCGCTTGAATCGCAAACCCAGTCCGGGCTGCTGGTGCTCGTACCAATCGCACGCATCGCTCAGTTCATGCGCAGCGAACTCGGCGAAGCGAATTCGCAGTACGCGGTTAGTCGTCGCCAAGAATATCCTCAGCGGGTAGCAATTTCATTAGGCCGTCATCGCAGGCGCAAGCGCGCCGGTGTGCTTCCTCCGCCCATGCCTGTTCGATTTCCGGGTCGGATTTGTCCAGGCTTTGCATGATCGATTCAGCAATCTCGTAGCGATCTTCTGCCTTGAGCTGCAATGCCATGTCGATGATTTCACGCTTGCCCATGATTGCTCCTTTCGTTCAACAAACAGCCACTTGGGCACTATCGTAACGATACCTTAATCCTGATGCAGTTTCGCCACGATTTCCCGCTGCATGTCGAGGTCGTCGCGCGTCTCGCCCAGCAACACGAAGGTCACAGTGTCGAAGGCGCCGGCGCACTTGGCGCGGATGGTGTCGACCAGCTTGTCGTAAGTGCTGATAACCGCCCATTCTTCCAGCATGTCGTCGGTGATCAGGGCGGGCATTTCCGCCCACTTGTTGGCAACCGACAGGCCGTGCAGCTTCATGCCCAGGCCATCCCAGCCGTGATGATCGAGAACGGTGTGGTAGGAGCGGGTGGATGCGTAGAAAGCGATCTGCTTGCGCAAGGCGTTCTTGGCTTTTTCGACTTCTTCCTCGTTCTTGCCGACGGCCATGAACGGCGCGCCGATCAGGTCGAAGGCGGCGGCATCGCGGCCGCCGCGCTGGGCGCCTTCGGCCACCGCCGGCAGGATCACCTCGCGCGTGTAGCGGAAGGTGGCGATGGGATGCAGGCGCAGACCGGCGCACAACTCGCCGGACAGACGCGCCATATAGGGATTGGCGGCGGCGGCGTAGAGCGGCACGTCGGGGAATTCGATCGGGCCGGGATTGAAGAAAGGCGGCAGCATGGTGAAGCGGTAATGCTCACCTTCGAAATAGGTCGGGCTGTCCGGGTTCTGGAAGCTCTTGAATATCGCCTGCAGGCAGAGGAAATATTCGCGCATGCGCGGCCCCGGCGGGCTGGGCCAGGCGGTGCTGTAGCGGCGCTCGTTGTGGCCCTTGACCTGGCTGCCCAGACCCAGCGTGAACCGGCCGCCGGTGTAGTTGGCCAGATCCCAGGCGAGCTGGGCGGTGACCATCGGACTGCGCGGAAAGGCCACGGCGATGTTGGTGCCCAAACGCACCCGCTGCGTATGTTCGGCGGCGATCATCAGCGGCAGGAAGGGATCGTGGCCGGACTCCGGCGTGGTCAGGCCATCGTAGCCGATGTCTTCCATCTGTCGCGCCAGTTCGGCGATGCGCGCCAGCGTCGGGCGATTCTGGCCTTGACCGGCGTATTGATCGGTATCGGGCCCCATCAGGGCGGTTTCGACGCGCAATGCCATGGAGTACCTCGGGATCAGGAGCTAGGGGCTGGACACGCCATTCCCGCGAAGGCCGGAATCCACACGTTCATGGATTCCCGCCTTCGCGGGAATGACGGGCGTTACATGACTGCAACCTTACTTCGCCTGCTGCAGCAGCTTCCACAGGCGATGCGGCGAAGCCGGCGTCTCGTGAATCTTCAAATCCAGCGGCGAAAGCGCATCGTTGATGGCGCACATCAACGCGGCCGGCGTGGTGTGGATCGCGCCCTCGCCGCAGCCCTTGGCACCCAGCGGCGCGACCGGCGAAGGGGTGCACACTTCCCCCTTTTCGGTCATCGGCACTTCGTGGATGGTGGGCATCAGGTAGTCGACGAAGGTCGACACCAGCGGCTGCGCCTCGTCGTTGTAGACGTATTCCTCGAACAGCGCAGCGCCAACGCCCTGAGCCACCCCGCCCTGGATCTGGCCTTCGACGTTGGCCGGGTTGAGGCGCGTGCCGCAGTCGTCGACGATGAAGTACTTGAGGATACTGGTGCGGCCGGTCTGGCGGTCGATCTCGATCATCGCCACATGGGCGGCATTGGCGGCCGTCAGGTAACTGCGGCAGCGCGCCTGATCGTCCGGCATGTTGCGGTTGGGCGCGGTCCACACCGAGGTCGCCTCGGGGCAGGGCTCGATGCCCGGCGGCAGCAGGTCGCTCCTGAACAGCATGGTGCCGGCGACTTCGGCCAGCGTCATGCCGGCTTCGGGCATCGCCTTGAGACGCAGGCGGCCGTCCATCAGCTCGACCTGATCGGGCGTGGTCTGCATCAGGCCGGCGACGACCTGGGAGAAGATGCCGCGCAGCTTTTCGCAGGCGCCGAGGATGGCGCCGGTGATCGCCACGCCCAGACGGCTGCCGCCCGGGCCGAAGTGCGGCGGCGCGACATCGGTCGAGGCCATGGTCACCTTGACCATGCTCATGTCGACGCCGAAGTAATCGGCGACGACCTGTGCCGCCACGGTGTATTGGCCCTGGCCCTGCAGATTGAAGCCGACGATGACGGTGATGCCGCCGAACACATCGACGGCCACGCGCGCGCCTTCCGGCACGCCTACACCCGGCACGCCGACGGCGGAATACACGTTCCAGTCGAACACGCCCGGCTCGACGGTGCTGACCACGCCGATGCCGACCAGCCTCCCGGCGGCGCGTGCAGCGGCCTGCTCCTCACGCATCTTCCGGTAGTCGGCCATGTCGAGCAGCTTGTCGAGGACGGCCTCGTAGTTGCCGCTGTCGTACTCGTTGCCGCTGGGGATGGTGTAGGGAAACTGCTCGGGGCGGATGTAGTTCCTGCGGCGCAGTTCGGCCGGATCCATGCCCAGCTTGCGGGCAGCCATGTCCATCAGCGATTCAAGCACGAAGAAGTGCGGCGGCGGGCCGTAACCGCGATAAGGATAGGTCGGCGCGCGATTGGTGGCGACGATGGTGGTGTCGTAGGACGCCGCCTGGATGCGATAGGGGCCGGTGAACGCGGCGATCGGCTTGGCCACCGAAATGGTGCCGTAGCCTTCGCAGCCCGCGCCCTGATCGTCGATCAGCTTGACGCGGAAACCGGTGACGGTGCCATCGGCCTTCACCGCCAGTTCGGCGTCGTAATAGCGATCCCAGGACTGGCTGCCGCCGGCCAGCAGGTACTCCATGCGGTCTTCGGTGTATTTGACCGGCCGACCGTTGGCCTTGCGCGACAGCAGGGCGGTGATGTCGGTGGCGCGCGGCCCGCCCTTGCCGCCGAAGCCGCCGCCTTGCGGGTGGCTGATCAGCTTGACCTTGTTGGGCAGCAGGTTGAGCACGGCCGAGCGGCCGAGGGCGAAGAAGCGCGGCGCCTGGTAGGCACCGCGGCAGGTGAGCTCGTGATTCACCACATCCCAGGTCGAGATGCAGCCGAAGGTCTCGGTCGGATTGGCGCCGCAGCGGTTCCAGCGGAAGCTGTCGCGGATGACATGATCGGCTTCGGCGAACAGAGGGTCGACCTCGCCCCAGACGAAGTTCTTGTGCTGGATGACGTTGGTGCCGTGCTGCTCGAAAATCACCGGCGCATCCGGCGCCATCGCTGCGCTGGGCGTCGGCAGCGCTGGCAGAAGTTCGTATTCGACCTCGATCAGCTCCAGCGCATCCTCGGCCAGGTAACGGCTATCGGCGGCCACGGCAGCGACGGGTTCGCCGACGAAACGCACCTTGTCCACCGCCATGCAGTAGTTGCCCCAGCCTTCCGGCGCGGTGGTGCAGGGATTCGACCAGGCCTTGACGTCGACGCCGGTGAGCACGACATGCACGCCGGGCAGCGCTTCGGCCGCAGCGGTGTTGATGGAGACGATGCGCGCATGCGGATGCGGGCTGCGCAGGATCGCCGCATGCAGCATGCCGGGCAACGTGACGTTGTCGATGAACTCGGCGGTGCCGGTGACCAGCGAGGGATCCTCGACGCGCTTGACTTCCTTGCCGACGTAGCGGACGTTGCTGGTCGGCAGTTGTTCGGGCAGGGTGGGGATGGCATGGCTCATGTCTGCTCCCCCTCAGGCGCTCTGCGCGGCGTTGCCGGCTTCACGCAGCTTGCTGGCGGCCAGCTTCACCGACTCGACGATCTGCTGATAGCCGGTGCAGCGACACAGGTTGCCGCCCAGCGCGTCCTTGATTTCCTCCTCGGAAGGGTTCGGATTCTCGCGCAGCAGTTCCAGCGTGGTCATCATGAAGCCGGGCGTACAGAAGCCGCATTGCAGGCCATGGGCCTCGATGAAGGCATTCTGGATCGGATGCAGCTCGCCGGTCCGGGCATTGCGCAGGCCTTCCACGGTAGTGATTTCGGTGCCGTCGGCCTGCACCGCGAAAGTCAGGCAGGCGCGCGCCGAAGCGCCGTTGATCAGGATGGTGCACACGCCGCAAATACCGTGTTCGCAGCCGACGTGGGTACCGCCCAGGTTGAGTTCGTGGCGCAGGAAATCGGCCAGCGTCAGACGCGGCTCGACTTCACGTTCGTAGCGCACGCCATTCACCGACAGGCTGATCTTGTGTTGGGTGGTCATCGGGTTACCTTTCTCTATCTCGCAATCTTGCGGCTCAGACAGCACGCGCGGCGGCTTCGGCCAGGCAGCGCTCGGTCAGCGCACGAACCAGCGCGCGACGGTATTCGCTCGAGGCATGAATGCAACTCATCGGCTCTTCCAGCGCCGCAGCGCCGGCCGCCGCAGCGCGGGCAAAGTTTTCCGCCGTCGGCGCCTGGCCCTGCAGCGCCGCTTCGGCCGCTTCCAGACGCACGGCCGTCGGATTGACGCCGAAGGCGGCGATTTTCGCCTCGCTGATCACGGCGCCCGATTTCTGCAGGGTCAGGCAGACGCCGGCCAGGGCCAGGTCGCCGTGGCGCCGCGCTTCCTCGCGGATCGCCCAACCGGCGCCGACGGGCAGGGTCGGCATGCGCACTTCGGTCAGGATTTCGTTGGTCTCCAGGCTGGTGGTCATGTAGGTGACGAAGAATTCCTCCGCCGGAATCAGACGCTCGCCCTCCGGACCGACGGCCTTGAATTCCATATCGAGCACCAGGGCCACGGCCGGATATTCAGAGGCCGGATCGGCATGGGCGAAGGAGCCGCCGACCGAACCGCGATTGCGGATCTGGCGGTGACCGACCAGTTGCGTGGCATCGTGGAACAACCGCTGTCTGGCCTTGATCAGTTCGGAGACGCCGGCCGCATGCTTGCTGGTCATCGCGCCGATGGCAATCACCTTGCCTTCTTCGCGAATGTAGTCGAGTGCCTTGATGCGGCCGAGATCGATGAGGGCTTCGGGGCGGGCGACGCGCAATGCCAGCATGGGCGTCAGGCTCTGGCCGCCAGCCAGGATCTTGACGTCGACACCTTCGTCTTCCAGGGTGCCGAGGAGACTCACGGCAGCCTCCAGCGTCTGCGGTGAGTGATATGCGAAAGCAGCCGATTTCATGGTGATTTCCAGTGAGGTTGGTCGATCCAGCCTGAGGCCTGGCAACATGCAGGCGATACTGGCGACATTCGGACGAGCATGGCCAGATATCAGCGCACGAGCGCCGGCCACGAACGGCCGGCGCGGGACTCGGCAGTGTAAAACCGCATCGAGACTAAGGCAAGCGCGCCCCATTCTGATCCGGCCTACAGAGTCTCATTTCGGGCCAACTTATCGCCGGCGCGACCGCAGGGGGTTTATTTTAAAGTGGGGAAAAGTTAGATTAAGCCGTTTGATATGCGGTCGTTCGAGTCCGGCCCGCCAGGGTTGGCACGGGAGCGTCCGGAGCACGCAGCCAGAGTAACCCGTTATTCCCAAGGAGTTGTATATGAGCGGTCCCCTGCATACCCAGTTGTGCGAAAAACTCGGCATCGAGTATCCCGTCGTCGCCTTCACCCACTGCAAGGACGTCGCCGTGGCGGTCATCAACGCCGGCGGTTTCGCCGTGCTCGGCGAGGCGATGCACACCCCCGATGAAATCGCTGCCGACATCAAGTGGATCCGCGACCGCATCGACGGCAAGCCTTTCGGCATCGACCTGGTATTGCCGGCTTCCGTACCCGAAGAAAAGACCGTCGAGGAACTGCTGGCGATGATCCCGCAGTCCCACCGCGATTTCGAGCAGTACATCAAGCAGAAGTACAACGTGCCCGATCCCAAGGTCGCGCCGAACCTGCACCAGTGGGGCGGCCTCGACCAGAAGCGCGCCCTGGCCCAACTGGAAGTGATTTTCGACGAGCGCGTGCCCGTCTTCGCCTCCGGCCTCGGCTCGCCCGCCTTCATCCTCAAGCGCGCCCATGAACTCGGCATGCAGGTCTGGGGCCTCGTCGGCAAGCCGCGCCAGGCCAAGAAGCAGATCGAGGCCGGCACCGACGTGATCATCGCCCAGGGCTATGACGCCGCCGGCCACACCGGCAACATCGGCACCTTCTCGATCGTCCCGCAGGTCGTCGACGCCGCGCGCGCCGCCGGCATCCCCGTGCTCGCCGCCGGTGGCGTGACCACCGGCCGTCACCTCGCTGCCGCCCTGGCGCTCGGCGCCGCGGGCGTGTGGACCGGCTCGCTGTGGCTGGCCTCGCGCGAATCCGACGTCAATCTGCCGCTCAAGGAGCGCCTGATCGAAGCCGAGACCGACGACACCATGTACTCCAACTGCATTTCCGGCTACACCATGCGCACCACGCGCTGCCCGTGGCACGACGAGTGGCTGGCGCCGGGCGCGCCCGAGCCGCTGAAGCCGCCATTGCAGATGATGCTGTCGTCGAACTACATCCAGGGTTCGCTCGACTACCAGCGCAAGGATCTGATGACCGAGGCCGCCGGCCAGGGCATCCATTACGTCAAGGAAATGAAGCCGGCGCGGCAGATCCTTTCCGACATCGTCGAGGAAGCGCTCGATGTCTTCGATCGTTTCGCCAGTGCCTGAGTCCGGCACGGCCCTGCCCTACGAGAGCGGCTTCGCTCCCGAAATGCAGGGTCGGCGCGCCGAATGCGACGGCGGCGCGCCCATCGTCGGCACCAGGTACGCCGGCCGCCAGGATTTTGCCGGCACGCTGACCGGCCATTACCGCGACTATGGCAAATACGCCTGGCGCTGGTATCTGCTGGCCGAGCTGACGAAGAAGCCGGAAGGCTATGTGCATGAGGCCGTCTGGTGCGATGCCGACAGCCTGTTCATGGCCGATTAGCGAGACTGGCGACTCAAGACACCGTCATTCCCGCGAAGGTGGGAATCCATGAGTCGGCACCTTCTGGATTCCCGCCTTCGCGGGAATGACGGATCGATTAACAAGTGATTTGCGGCCCCCCTCTTGTTATGGGCCAGGGAGTGAAAACATGCGTATCGTGGTTTGCGTCAAGGAAGTGCTCGATCCGAGCGCCGTCAACAACTATGCGCTGGCCGGCAAGCTGAAGATGGCCGCCGACGGCAAGACGCCCGACGTCGCCGCCGTGCCGCGCCTGATCAACGGCTTCGACGAGCAGGCGATGGAAGCCGCGCTGCGCCTGCGCGATGCCGGCATCGATTGCAGGATCACCGCCGTCTCGATCGGCACCGACCTCAAGGATCTGCTCAAGCATTGCGCCGCCCTCGGCGCCGATGAAATCGTCGCCATCGACCCGGAAGGCAAGGAGCTCGATGGCCAGGTCATCGCCAACATCCTCGCCACCTACGTCAACAGCAGCGGCGGCGCCGACCTGATCCTCTGCGGCCGCCAGGCTTCCGACGACGACCAGGGCGTGGTGCCGATCCTGCTCGGCGAAAAGCTGAACCTGGCGATTGCGCCGCTGGCGCGTGAGGTCGCGCTCAACGGCACGACGCTGAAAGTCACCCGCGCCACGCCGGACGGCGATGAGATCGTCGAAGGCGCCCTGCCGGCCGTCGTCACCGTCAGCAACGAACTCGGCACGCCGCGCTTTCCCAGCGCCAAGGCCAAGATGGCCGCGCGCAAGATGACGCCGACCGAAATCAGCCTGGCTTCACTGAACCTGTCTGCCGGCGAACTGCAGCCCAATGTCGTTCTGACCCGCCAGTTCGTCCCCGAAGTCCAGGGCAACTGCGAATTCCTCAGCGGCTCGCCGGCCGAGGTGGCGCAGCAGCTCTTCGACAAGCTGCGTGCCGATCGCGTGATCTGACGCCGCTGGGTCGCCGAGTTTTTCTCGCGGCCGGAAACGAAGCAACGAAAAACCGCCGCGCCGGATCATTCTGGCGCGGCGATTTTCGTTGTGCTGCCCTTTTTCTATTCCTGGACAGCCTGATCGAGCGCCTTGATGGCGCCATCCAGCGCCCGCTCGAACAACGGCGTTTCATGCTCGACCAGACGTGCCGTCGCATTCTGCAAACGATGCGCCAGGGCTTCGGGCGTGATCGAAATGGCGCAATTCGTGGCGTGATTGCTGAAGATGTACACCGTGCGCTGCGGACTCAGCCAGGTCAGGCGCTCGCGCCGCGCCGCGCCTGAAGTTCCCTCGCATCCATCACTTTCCTCGCTCCCGTCGCGCCCGCTCGCATCGGCGTCGATGAACTCGACCCAATCGCCGCGCACCATCTGTCTCACGCGGCGCAACCAGGGATTGCCCGGCAGGCTGCTGTCGAGCGCCGATGCGGGCTCGACGAGCGCAACGTCCTCGATCTGGATGCCGTTCTCGACCAGATGCGTCACCTGCAGCGTAACGCTTGCCGCATCCGTCGACGCCTCGTCGGCCACCGCCTCCGCTTCCAGCGCCGGCGCTTTTCTCAGCGCCCGCCGATCGGCATGCAGCGCCGCCGCATGCAGCGTGATCAGCGCATCGAACAACGGCTTGCGCGCATCGGCGCCGATGCCGATGCGATCCAGCCCCTGATGCAGGGCCGGCAGGAGTTTCGGCAGCAAGGCCGTGAAGCGCTGCCTGTCTTCCGTCGAGCGTTTCGGCGTGACGCTCCAGGCCAGTTCCTCGGCAACGCGTTCCGCTGCCTGGAACGACGGGCTGTCGATGCCGCCATCGGCACCATCCGCCGTACCGATATGTTCCAGCACGGCGCGCCACTGCCCGCGCAGAAACTGCTCGATCGGCAGGGGCGTTTTCTTCGTGATTACCTGCGCCAGCACGCGCTCGGCCGCCTGGCTGGCCGCCGCCTCACGGGCGAGCCGGCGCTGCTGCGCCGCCTCCCGCCGTTGCACGGCTTCGACCACGCTGTTGCTGGTCTCCTCCTCCAGCGCCTCGCATTCATTGACGAAGGCGGACAGCTCGGCAACCGCCGTGCCGAACACGGCGACATCCTGATCAAAATTGTTCTGGATGCGCCCGATGAGTTCCGACAGCTTGCCGTAGAACGGATCGCCCATATCGATCGTCCCGCCCCAGCGGATGGCGATGCCGGAAATGCTGTCGAGGAAACGCCGCGCCGGATGCCCGCGATCGGCGAAGAACTTCTGGTCGAGCAACGCCACCTTGAGCACCGGAATCTGCAAGCGGCTGACCAGTCCCTTGACGGCTTCGGGCACCTTGTCGTCATCGAAGATCAGGTCGAACAACGTCGCGACGATGTCCATGGTGATGCTATCGAGCGGTGCGGCCTGCTGCGCGGCGGCGCTGGCGCGCGCCAGACGCACGACATTGGTCAGCGGTTCCGTTCCTGTTCCCGTTCCCGCTCCGTCCTCCGGCGTTGCCATCTGCAGCGCCTGCAGCGATGCCAGGAAATCGGCGCTGACGGCGATCGTTCCCGGCGGCAGCAGGGGCGCGGCGGTTCCTGCTCCGACACCGGGACTACCGGCCGACAGCGGCATGGCAGCGCCCAGAGTGCCGGCCACATCGGCGCCCATGCCGCCGGCCAGGGCGGCCGATCCGCTCCCGACGCCGGCCACCAGCCCCGGCAGACGCGCCCGGGCAAGGCGCTGCAGGGTATCGAGAATATTGCCGGCATCCGCTGCAGCGCTGCTGCCGACCGTGGCATGGCGATAGCTGCGTTTGAATTCCGGCAGGATGCCCGCGCCGATCAGGACTTCATTGAGCGCGCGATAGAGCAACGGCAGTTCGCCGTGCAGCGCCCGCTCCAGTTGACGCAACAGCAAGGTGCGCGCCGCCGGATCCGCCAGCATGGCCTCGCAACCGGCCTGCGCCGCAGCGCAAATCGCCTGCGGCCCGAAACGGTTGCCGCAGCGCTCCATTTCCTCCTGGCCGACCAACAGGGCGACACGCCGGTCGAGCGCATACATTTCTTCGCTGCAGGATTCGCTCAGACGGGCAATGAATTCGCGGGTGACGATGCGCTCCGTCAGTTCCTGGTCGTCAACCAGGGCCAGTGGCTGCGCATCATCGCCAGCCGCGGCAGCGGCCGCTGCGGGCGGCGCGACGTGTTCCAGCGCCCAGGCCAGCCGGCCGCGAAATGCCGTGGTCAGTTTGTCCCAGAACAACTGCACCTCGTCACGCAGACGCAGATACTCGGTGCGCTTGTCGAGTTCGCGCGTATTGTCGGCAAGCTCCTGCAGTTTTTCCGCCACCTGCGGACCGAGTTCATCCAGCCACTCGCCAAGATCGCGCTCGAGCAACTCGCGACAGTCGCGCAGCAGGCGTTGGGCCAGGGATGAGGTGATTTCGGTCACGGCGGGAGCGGCTCTCTTGCAGACAAATGAAACGGGGAAAACGAGTGAGCTTGGTGATTCCGGATTCTCCACGAAAAGCGCACAGACGCATAGCCGCAGGGCGGCCGAACGAACCCGGCATGTCGAACGGGCCGGCTGCCGCTGCCGGAAATACCCGATTCGATCGCTGTTGGTGCGAGCTTTCTTTAGAATCGGACTTCCATCATCCGGAGTCTTCCACCATGACCGATTCTGCCGCCCCTGCCGCCCCCGCCGGCAACACGCAAGCCGCGCTCTACGACATCCCCCTGCAACTGCTGGACGGCAGCCCGCTGACCCTGGCAAGCTTCAAGGGACAAGTCCTGCTGATCGTCAATGTCGCCTCACGCTGTGGTCTGACGCCGCAGTACGAGGGGCTGGAAGCGCTGTACCGGCAGTACCATGGGCGCGGCCTGCAGGTGCTGGGCTTTCCCTGCAACGATTTTCTCGGCCAGGAGCCGGGCAGTGCCGAGGAAATCCAGTCCTTCTGCTCGACCAACTATGGCGTGAGCTTTCCGCTGTTCGCCAAGCTGAACGCCAACAGCGCACCGCGCCATCCGCTGTATGCCGCGCTGATTGCCGCCCAGCCGCAAGCCACGGGCGGCGGCGATCTGCGCGAACGGCTGGCGCAGAAGAATCTGCTGCCGCCGCATGAAAGCGACATCACCTGGAATTTCGAAAAATTTCTCGTCGGCCGCGACGGGCGCGTGCTGGCGCGCTTCGCGCCGGATGTCGCCCCCGGCGATGCGCAATTGATTGCCGCCATCGAAGCCGCGCTGTAGCGCGGCGGCAAGCGATCTTTCCGGTCGTGCCCGATACGGCATAAAGCGATGGGACACCAACGCCCCGTCCCGGCCGGCGACGCGCTGGCCTTTGCCCTGCTGCGCGCGGCCGAGGTCGTCCGTCAGGTCATCGCCGGCCGCAACCTCGATACCGCGCTGGCCGCCTGCTGGCAGTTGCATGCGCCCCTGCCGGCACAGCGCGGCGCCATCCAGGATCTGGCCTATGGCGCGCTGCGCCAGTATGGACGCGGCGATTTTCTGCTCGACCGGCTGTTGCGCACCCCGCTCGATGACTCGGGCGACAAGCCCCTGCTGCGCGCCCTGCTGCTGGCGGCCCTGTATCGCATCGAGGCGCGGCCGGCGGATGTGCATACCACGGTCGATCAGGCAGTCGACGCCGTGGCACAAATCGGCCGCGGTCAATTCAAGGCGCTCGCCAATGCCGTGCTGCGCAACCGGCTGCGCCAGGACGCCGCGCTGCTCGCCGCTGCCGCCGCCGATCCGGTGGCACGACATCAACATCCGCCGTGGTGGATCGACAAACTGCGTCTGGCCTATCCCGCCCACTGGCAGGAAATCCTCGCCAGCGGCAATACGCATCCGCCGATGACATTGCGCGTCAATCGCCGGCACGGCAAGGCCGCCGACTATCGCGAGGAACTGGCCGCCAACGGCATCGGCGCGACCCTGCTGGATGACGCCGCCCTGCTGCTCGCGCGGCCGGTTGCCGTGGAACGACTGCCGGGCTTCTTCGACGGCCGCGTCTCGGTGCAGGACTGGGGCGCCCAGCAGGCCGCCCGGCTGCTCGACGTACATGACGGCCAACGCGTGCTGGATGCCTGTGCTGCGCCCGGCGGCAAGACCACGCATATCCTGGAACTCGCCGATGTCGAACTGCTCGCCCTGGATGCCGAAACGTCGCGTGCCGCGCGCATCGAAGAAAATCTGCGGCGCCTGGGACTGCAGGCCCGGGTGCAGGTCGCCGATTGCCGCCAGATTGCCCGCATCGACGACGGCCAAAATGTCCGGCCGTTCGACCGCATACTTGCCGACGTTCCCTGTTCGGCCTCCGGCGTGGTGCGCCGCCACCCCGACATCAAATGGCTGCGCCGCGAAAAGGACATTGCGGGCTTCGCGCGCACGCAGCGCGAGATCCTCGATGCCTTGTGGCATGTACTCGCACCCGGTGGCAAAATGCTCTACTGCACCTGTTCGCTGTTCCCGCAGGAGAATGGCGCGCAGATCGACGCTTTTCTGCACCGCCATGCCGATGCACGGTGTTTGCCGCTGGCGCAGAAGATCGTCGATGCAGCATCCGTACCATGTCACGCCGGCAGCGCTGCCAGCCTTTGCCTGCAATTGACGCCCCAGGCAGAACACGACGGTTTCTTCTATGCCCTTTTGCAAAAACAACCTTGACCGCATGTCCCGGCGCTGGCGCACATGGGTCGTGGCGTTTTTGCTCTGTCT
Source organism: Sterolibacterium denitrificans (assembly GCF_900174485.1). NCBI lineage: Bacteria > Pseudomonadati > Pseudomonadota > Betaproteobacteria > Nitrosomonadales > Sterolibacteriaceae > Sterolibacterium > Sterolibacterium denitrificans. Next base: position 199,571 of record NZ_LT837803.1, read on the forward strand.
GCCGGGGCTCTGCAGCCCAGCCTGGGCAGGCAGCATCGAGGCCACCTCGGCGCGGCTGACGCTCAACGAAGAAGCCTACGTGCTCAGCGCGGAATTCAACGTCGATCTCGGCCCGCATCTCGAAGAAATCGTCACTCGCGGCGTGCCGCTGTATTTCCAGCTCGAACTCGAAATCACCCGCAACCGCTGGTTCTGGCCGGGTGAACACATTGCCGGACGCACGCTGACCTATCGCCTGGCCTATGTGCCGCTATCGCGCCAATACCGTCTGTCGAGCGCCAGCGGCCTGAGCCAGGACTTTGCCAAGCTGGCCGACGCGCTGCGCGTCATGGGCCGCACTGCCGCGTTGCCGGTGGCCGAGCGCAGCGCGCTCAAACCCGGTGAGCCGTATCAGGCGGCCTTGCGTCTGTCGCTCGATCGCCAGCAGTTGCCCAAACCCCTGCAGCTCGACGCCATCGCCAACAAGGACTGGACCGTCGATGCAAAAATCCTGCGCTGGCAGTTTGTCGCAGGCAGCGCCGGCGACCGGGAGAACCGCTGATGATGACGAAGCTGAACAAGCCCGCCATCATCGCCGCCATGCTGATTTCCATCGTCAGCACGATACTGCTGTTTCTGCTGACTTCGGCCAGCTCGAATACCGCGCTGTTCGCCCACAACTATCCGCTGCTGCTGGGCCTCAATGTCGTGCTGGTGGTTGCGCTGGTGGTCGCCGTGCTGATCCAGTTGCTCGGCCTGCGCCGCGAATATCGCCAGGGCGTGTTCGGCTCGCGCCTCAAGTCGCGGCTGCTGCTGATGCTCGCGCTGATGGCCGTGCTGCCCGGCGCACTGGTGTATGGCGTCTCGATGCAGTTCGTCGTCAGCAGCATCGACTCGTGGTTCGACGTGCGCGTCGACCGCGCGCTCGAAGGCGGCCTGTCGCTGGCGCGCAATGTCCTCGACAGCCAGCTCGCCGAACTGAACGAGCAAGCGCATGGCATGGCGCTGCAGCTCGCCGACATCCAGGATCCGCGCGCCGTGGGCGTGCGCCTCAACCGTTTGCGCGAACAGGCCGGCATGCAGACGGCCACGCTGTTCTCGGCAACCGGCCAGGTGCAGTCCCACAGCGCACTGGATCCCGACAGGCTGCTGCCCAGTCTGCCGAATGCCGCGCAGTTGCGCGAAGCGCGGCAAATCGACGGTCTCTCCCTGCTTGAAGGCGATGCCGGCAACGGCATGGTGCTGCGCATTCTGGTGCCGGTCACCAGCAGCGCCAATGCGCTCGAACCGCGCATTCTCCAGGTGACGCGCGAAGTCCCGCCATCGGTTGCCCAGAGCGCGAGCAGCGTGGAAGCCGCCTATCGCGACTATCAGGAACTGTCCCTCGGCCGGCAGGGACTCAGCCGCATCTACATGCTGACGCTGACCCTGACGCTGCTGCTGGCCTTGTTCGCCGCGATTGCCCTGGCCATCTTCCTGGCACGGCGCATCGCCGCGCCGCTGCTGATTCTTGCCGAAGGCACGCAGGCGGTCGCCGCCGGCGACTTCACTCCGCGTGCCGAACTGGCGACCCATGACGAACTCGGCGTGCTGACGCAATCCTTCAACCGCATGACCCGCCAGCTTTCCGAAGCCCGCCAGGAAACCGAACGCCACCGCAACAAGGTGGAAGCGGCCAGCGCCTACCTGGAAAGCGTGCTGGCCAACCTCTCCTCGGGCGTCATGGCCTTCGACCGCAACTTCGTCCTGCGCGCCAACAACCGCGGCGCCTGCACCATTCTCGGCGATGCCCTCGACGTCGATGATCTGCCCTTGGCCGCATGGTCCGGCCACACGGAACTCAAGGAAGCCATCCTGAACGGTTTTGCGGCTGCGGAAAATCACGAGCCATCGGCCCCCCGCGAGTGGCAGCAGCAGCTCGAAATCGGCAACACCGAAGCCGGCGGCATGATGGTGACCCAGGTGCTGCTGATTCGCGGCTCGACCCTGCCGGAAGCCGGCGGCGGCGGCTACGTGGTGGTCTTCGATGACATCACGCGGCTGATCGCCGCGCAGCGTTCGCTCGCCTGGGGCGAGGTGGCGCGGCGCCTGGCGCACGAAATCAAGAATCCGCTGACCCCGATCCAGCTCTCCGCCGAGCGCCTGCAACACAAGCTGGCCGACCGGCTCGACGCCGACGGGCGGCAGATGCTCCAGCGCGCGACGCAGACCATCGTCACCCAGGTCGAGGCGATGAAGACCATGGTCAACGAATTCCGCGATTACGCGCGCATGCCGCCGGCCCAGTTGCAGGCGCTCGATCTCAATGCGCTGGTCACCGACGTGCTGGAGCTCTACGGCAATGCCGGCGTGCGCATCGACACGCGGCTCGGCGCCAATCTGCCCAATGTGGCCGGCGATCCGTCGCAACTGCGCCAGGTGATCCACAACCTGCTGAAGAATGCCCAGGAAGCCGGAGAGGAAGCGCACAAGACCGCGCCGGAAACGCCACTGGCCATCCGCATCGCGACGCATGGCGATGCCGGCAGCGGCGTGACGCTGTCCGTGAGCGACAACGGCAGCGGCTTTCCGCCACAGGTGCTGGCGCATGCCTTCGAGCCTTACGTGACCACCAAGTCCAGAGGAACCGGGCTGGGCCTGGCGATCGTCAAGAAAATCGTCGACGAGCATCACGGCGAAATCCGCATCGCCAATCGCTCGCCCAGCGGTGCCGAGGTGACGATACGCCTGCCGCTGGCGGCATGACCGCAGATGTCGCGGCAAACCGGAAACACGGGAAACATGAGGAAGTGATATGGCACAGATACTGGTAGTCGATGACGAGATTGGCATCCGCGAGCTACTCTCCGAGATTCTCGCCGACGAAGGCCATGACGTACGCCTGGCGGAGAATGCGGCGGCAGCGCGCGCCGCACGCGAAGCGGCGCGGCCGGATCTGGTGCTGCTCGACATCTGGATGCCCGATACCGACGGCATCACCCTGCTCAAGGAATGGGCGGCCAGCGGACAATTGACCATGCCGGTGATCATGATGTCGGGACACGGCACCATCGACACCGCCGTCGAAGCCACGCGCATCGGCGCGCTGGACTTTCTGGAAAAGCCGATCGCCCTGCAGAAACTGCTCGCCGCCGTCAGGAAAGGACTGACCCGAACCACGCCGCAGGCGGCAGGCGGCCTCTCGCTGGCGGCCTTCACCCGCTCGGCGCCCCTGCGCGATCTGCGCAAACGGCTGGAACAGGTGATGGCCAGCAGCCACACCGTGATGCTGCGTTCGGCACCCGGCGGAATCGCCGAGCTGGCCGCGCGCACCCTGCTCTCCCCCGGCAAGCCCTGGTTCGATCTGGCCCATGACAGCGCCCCGCTGACGCTGGACATGCTCGAACGGACGCGCGGCGGCGTGCTGTTTGCCGATGAACTCGGCGGCCTCAGCCGCCTCCAGCAGAAGAACCTGATCTTTGCCGCGGAACGTCTGGCCAAGTACGACTTGCGCCTGATCGCCGCCACCGCGCTGGATGCCGCAGCGCTATCCCTGCAGGGCTGGGAAGATGTCCAGCTCAAACAGATTTTCGGCGTCTGGCTGGGCGTGCCGACGCTTGCCGAACTGCGCGATGAAGTTCCCGAAATCGCCGCGCACCTGCTGACCCAATCCATAGAAGCCGGTGAAGTGCCGGTCCGGCGCCTCTCCACGGCGGCGCTGAATGCCCTGCGCCAGCACAGTTGGCCCCAGGGTTACGAAGAGCTGAAAAGCACGGTGAAGTCCCTGGCGCTTTCCGCGCTCGAAGAAGAAATCTCCGGGGAAGACGTCGTGCGTCTGCTCGACGCCCAGGGTTACGGCAACCTCGCGCCAGCCACCGGCATCGCCGCCGAACTCATGGATCTGCCCCTGCGCGAGGCCCGCGAATCGTTCGAGCGGCTCTACTTCGAACACCATCTGCGCAACGACGGCAACAACATGACCCGGCTGGCCGAAAGAACCGGCCTGGAACGCACCCACCTCTACCGCAAACTCAAGGATCTCGGCCTGCGCAGCGGACGCCGCGACGATGAACGGCTGCCGGTGGAGGAATGAACGAATACCGCAAGCCGGCAGCCTGCGCCCCCCGCCCCCCGACCCGCAACCCGATCTCCTGCCGGATTCCGGTACAAGTGAGATAATTGTCGCTTTGTCACCTTGCTTCCGGATGTCGCCATGGCCCGCCCCAAGAACGATACTTTCCTGCGAGCGCTGCTGCGCGAACCCGTCGACTACACCCCGCTCTGGATGATGCGCCAGGCCGGGCGCTACCTGCCGGAATACTGCGAGACGCGCAAACGCGCCGGCAACTTCCTGAATCTCTGCAAGTCGCCGGGCATGGCCTGCGAAGTCACGCTGCAGCCGCTGGCGCGCTACGATCTGGATGCGGCCATCCTCTTCTCCGACATCCTCACCGTGCCCGACGCCATGGGCCTGGGACTGTACTTCATCGAGGGTGAGGGACCGAAATTCGAACGGCCGCTGCGCGAGGAATGGGAAATCCGCAACCTGATCACTCCCGACCCCTACGACCATCTGCGCTACGTGATGGACGCGGTGGCCGAAATCCGCCGCGCGCTGGACGGCTCGGTACCGCTGATCGGCTTCTCGGGCAGCCCGTTCACGCTGGCCTGCTACATGATCGAAGGCGGCGCCTCGGACGACTTCCGCCGCATCAAGACCATGCTGTTCGATCGCCCCGACCTGCTGCATCACGTGCTCGAAGTGACGACGCAGACGGTGATCAACTACCTCAACGCGCAGATCGCCAGCGGCGCGCAGGCGGTGATGGTCTTCGACACCTGGGGCGGCATCCTGCCCCATCGCGCCTATCGCGAATTCTCGCTGGCCTATCTGCAGCGCATCATTGCCGGGCTGACCAAGGAACGCGACGGGCAGCGCGTGCCCAGCATCGTGTTCACCAAGGGCGGCGCGCTGTGGGCCGAAGACATTGCCGCCATCGGCTGCGATGCCATCGGCCTGGACTGGACCGCCAGCCTGGCCGAGGTACGCCGCCGCGTGCAGGATCGCGTCGCCCTGCAGGGCAACCTCGACCCGATGACGCTGTTCGCCACGCCCGAAGCCGTGGCGCGCGAGGCCCGCAAGGTGCTGGACGACTTCCATGCCGGCGGCCCAGGCGGCGGCCACGTCTTCAATCTGGGACACGGCATTTCCCAGTTCACCCCACCTGAAAACGTCACGGTACTGGTCGATACCGTGCACGAATACAGCCGCGAATTGCGCCGCGCGAACAGCTAAGGCGCGCGGGCGCAGCGTGCAGCGCGTAATACGTGGCGCAGGCGGTGCGTAGTGCACAACACACGACGCGCCGTTGGCAAGCGGCGCGGCCTTCCATCTACCCACGACTTATGCACAGTGGCCGAGCGCTCGGGAATTGCGCCATTATTTCAGACTATGCTTCCAATAGTCGGCCATCATCCTGATAATAAAAGAAATTTTCTGATAGCCGGCTTTTCTCTATATCCTAAGTCATAAGATCAAGAATTTGCTTATGAACTTGCCCACAAAATAATCCACAGAAAATCATGAAAATTTTTCTCTTTTGTGGCAATACATTAGGCTCCATAGACAAAGTGAACTCTGGAAGTCGCCGCAAACTCCCTGATTCTTGATTCGACCATGAGCATCCTGCGTGTCGCGCTGGATATTCCGCTGCCCCGGCTGTTCGACTATCGCGTCGAGGGCGACGTCACGGCGACGGCCGACGATATCGGCCGTTGCGTGCGGGTGCCCTTCGGCCGGGGCGAGAAAACCGGCATCATCGTCGACGTCGTCGCGCATAGCGACCAGCCTGCGGAAAAGCTCAAGCCTGCCGGCGAAATTTTTCGCCAGTTGCCGCCGCTGCCGCCTGATTGGCTGGCGCTGAGCGAATTCTGCAGTCGCTACTATCAGCATCCGCTCGGCGAAGTGATGGCGCTGGCGCTGCCGCCTTATCTGCGGCGCGGGAAATTGCCGGCGCCGCGCAAGGAAAAACCACCAGCCGAAATACCGGCGCCCGTACTGCCCGAACTACTGGCCGAACAGGCGCAGGCCGTGGCGGCAATTGCAGCCAGCTTCGGCCGCTATGGCGCATTCCTGCTGCATGGCATCACCGGCAGCGGCAAGACCGAAGTCTATCTGCGCCTGATCGCCGAAACGCTGGCGCAGGGCAAGCAGGCGCTGATGCTGGTGCCGGAGATCGCCCTCACGCCGCAACTGGAAGGCCGCGTTGCGGCACGCTTTCCGCACGCGCGCATCGTCTCCGCCCACAGTGGCCTGGCCGAAGCCGCGCGCGCGCGCGGTTTCATTGCCGCGCTCGAAGGACGCGTCGACATCCTGCTCGGCACGCGCCTGGCGGTATTCGCGCCGCTGCCCCGCCTGGGCCTGATCGTCGTCGACGAGGAACACGACGCCTCCTTCAAGCAGCAGGAAGGCCTGCGCTACTCGGCGCGCGACGTGGCCGTGTGGCGCGCGCATCAGCGCCAACTGCCCATCGTGCTCGGCTCGGCCACCCCGTCACTGGAAAGCTTCCACCATGCGCGCGCCGACGGCGGCCGCTATCGCTACATCGAGCTGACCCGCCGCGCCGTAGCCGAGGCGCCGCCGGACGTGCGCTGCATCGACACCCGCCGCGAAAAATTGCAGGACGGGATGAGTGCCGCCCTGCTCGCCGCCATTGCCGAACGCCTCGAACGCGGCGAGCAAAGCCTGGTTTTCCTCAACCGGCGCGGCTATGCGCCGGTACTGGCCTGCCCAGCCTGCGGCTGGGTAAGCCGCTGCCGGCGCTGCGCGGCAAATCTGGTCGTGCATCTGGCCGACAAACGCCTGCGCTGCCATCACTGCGGCCTGGAAACCACGATACCGCGCAACTGCCCGACCTGCGGCAATCTCGACATCCACGCCTTCGGCCGGGGCACCCAGCGTCTCGAAGAACACCTCGCCACGCGCTTTTCCGCAGCCCGCATCCTGCGCGTCGACCGCGATTCGGCAAACACGCCGGCGAAATGGCGGAGCGTGCTGGAAACCATCCACGACGGCCGTGCCGACATCCTGATCGGCACCCAGATGCTGGCCAAGGGCCACGACTTTCCGCGCCTGACCCTGGTCGGCGCGGTAGGTGCCGATGCGGCGCTGTTCGCCGCCGACTTTCGCGCGCCGGAGCGCCTGTTCAGCCAACTGATGCAGGTCGGCGGGCGCAGCGGGCGCGCCAGCCTGCCCGGCGAAGTGCTGATCCAGACGGAATACCCGCAGCATCCGCTCTACCAGGCGCTGGTCGCCCACGATTACGCCAGCTTCGCGCACGGCCAACTCGAAGAACGGCGTCAGGCGGGCTTTCCGCCTTTCACTTTCCAGGCCATGCTGCGCGCCGAAGCGCACCGGCTCGATGATGCGCTGGGCTTCCTGAAGGAGGCGGCCAGCCTGGCCAATGCGCAGCTACCCGGCGGCGTCAGTCTCTACGATCCGGTACCGATGCGCATGTATCGCGTGATGGCGCTGGAACGCGCCCAGTTGCTGGTCGAATCGGCGAGCCGCCCGGCCTTGCAGGCTTTTCTGCCGAACTGGATCGCGCAGTTGCAGGCACTCAAGACCCCGCGCCAACTGCGCTGGCATCTCGACGTCGATCCGCTGGAATTCTGAGGCCCGGCCTAGCCGCCCGTGAACACGGGATACAGCAGCTTGTACACCAGCGCCAGCAGAACGATCATGATGATCCAGGTCAATGCCCCCGATTTTTTCTTCTTCGGCGGCGGCACGACCTTGTAGTTCAGAAAATCACGCGGCGTGGACTGAGGCCGCGCATGGGCAAAGGTTTCCGTCGCGCTGCGCGGATCGCCCCAGCCGTTTCCCCCACTGGCCAGGCTCTCCTGATCTCCCTTGTCGATCAGGCGATACGCCTCTTCGAGCGACACGTTCAGTTCCGCGGCAAGCGGCAGTGCGCGCACGTTCTTGTTGAATCTCACGAGGAAAAGCAACTCCTCGCCAACCTCCATCGGAAAGCCGCGCCGCGTGCCGCCGCGCGTATCCATGAAGAGTCCCTGGAAATACGTGTCGCAGCCCCTGGTCGCCCACAACCCCTGGATTTTCTTCAGCACATTCGGAAAGGCTTCCAGGGCAGCCTGTACCTGCGTTGCATCCTGTCCGGAGTTCGGTGCGCCGCTCATTTCTTGCTGCCGGCCGAAGGCGACAGGACAAAGCGGAAGTTCACCTGCACTTCATCGGCAACGACCGAGACATCGGACCACATCCCTTCGCCGATGCCGTATTGCAGGCGGCGAATCGGAATGCTGCCATCGAGCACCATGTTCGCTCCCTCCTGCTTCGCCGTGAAGGGCGCGACGATTTCCTGCGTGCGGCCCTTGATGCTCATCCTGCCAACGGCTTCGTAGCGGCCGCTGCCCAGCGCCCTGAGCTGGCTGGAAACGAAAGTGGCCGCAGGAGTCTCCTTGATGTTGAACCAGGACTTGCTTTTCACTTCCTCATTGGCCTCGGCCCCGCCGACATCGATGCTGGCCAGATCGACCTCGATCCGCGCGCGGCCGCTCTCGGGCTTTGCCGGATCGAAAGCAAGCTGCGCACCGAAGCGTGAAAAATGCCCATCCGTCGGCACGCCCATCTGCCTGGCCACGAAGCGGATGCTGCTTTTGCCGAGTTGTACCGTGCCGTACTCCAGCGCCACCGCGGGCGCCGCCACCAATGCCGACAGCGCAAACCCGCCGCACAGCACGAGCCTCCCGATGGCAAGCGACTTCATCAGCGATTCCTGGCAAGGAAAGGCAACATGCGCGCCAGCACGTCGTCCTTGTCCTTGAAATGATGCTTGAGCGAGGCGAGGATGTGCAAGGTGATCATGGTTGCCAACGTGAAGTTGCTGAGCATGTGCAAGGTGGCGAACAGCTTGCCCATGTCCTCGCTGGGCGCAACCAGATCCGGCACCTGGAACAGGCCGAAGACCACCACCGGCTTGCCGAAGAAGGAGCTCATCAGCCAACCGGTGAGCGGCGAGGTGATCAACAGCAGATACATGCCGTGCGACATGGCATGGGCAATCATCTGCTCCTTGGCCGACATGCTTGCCGGCAGCGCCGGTGGCTTGTGCCCATAGCGCCAGAGCAGGCGGATGATGACCAGCAGCAGGATGCAGATGCCCAGCGACTTGTGATACGAATACAGTTGCAGCTTGGTCGGACTCAGCGGCAGATCGTGCATGTAGGCGCCCAGCGGCACGATGCAGAAAATTGCCAGCGCCACCAGCCAATGCATGAAGATGGCAAAACCGGTGTAACGGGTCGATGGGGTTGCCGGACGGGTCATGAGTGATTCCTCCTGGAATTCTGGTAAATACTTTCTACTTTCCGGACATGCCTTGCGGATATCCGCAGCCGAAATCCGCTGACAAGTATAGCCCCGACGACATCTTTGTCGAGTCGCCTGCGGCGGGATCCCGGCGATTGCCTGGCTGGACGCGGATGCCGAAGCTGGTTCAATCGACCGGCTTCGACGCGCCGGCTTCGAGTTGCGCAACGCGCGCTTCGAGGCTGGCCAGTCTTTCCTGGCAGGCCGACAACAAGGCCGCCTGAACCTCGAATTCCTCGCGCGTCACCAGATCGAGGCGCGCAAAGGCACTGGAAATCATCGCCCGCAGATTCTTTTCAATATCCTTGGCCGGGCTATTGGCCAGCAATTCGGCAATGCGGCTGGAAACGTCATCGAACAGTTTCTGGTTGAGCATGAAAGTTCCTTTGCGTCCTGGAATCGGGTGAGTATCAGCGGAAAACCACGGTCTTGTTGCCGTGCAGCAGCACGCGGTCTTCGAGGAAATAGCGCAGGCCGCGCGCCAGCACGGCTTTTTCGATGTCCTTGCCGTAGCGCACCATGTCTTCGACCGAATCGGAATGATCGATGCGGATCACGTCCTGCTCGATGATCGGCCCCTGGTCGAGCTCGGGCGTGACGAAATGGCAGGTCGCGCCGATCAGCTTGACGCCGCGCTGGTAGGCCTGGTGGTAAGGCTTGGCGCCGACGAAGCTGGGCAGGAAGGAGTGGTGGATGTTGAGGATGCGGCCCGGATAGGCGGCGCACAGCTCGGGCGGAATGATCTGCATGTAGCGCGCCAGCACCATGCAGTCGCCGCGCGCTTCCTGGAACAGGCGGGCGACTTCGGCATAGGCCGCCGGTTTGTTGTCGAGCGTGACCGGCACGTGGTGGAAGGGAATGCCATGCCACTCGACGAAGCCGCGAAAGGTTTCGTGGTTCGAGATCACGCAGGGAATTTCGATATTCAGCTCCTTCGCCTGCCAGCGCGCGAGCAGATCGTAGAGGCAGTGTTCCTGTTTCGAGACCAGAACGACGACGCGTTTCTTCACCGCGCTGTCGGTGACCTGCCAGTCCATCTCCAGCCTGGCGGCGAGTGGCGCGAACTTGCGGCAGAATTCCTCGATGCCGCAGGACAGTGACGCGGCCCGGATTTCCATGCGCATGAAATAGCGGTTTGCGTTGCTGTCCGAATCATTGTCCGAGTGATAGCTCGACTCGAGTATCCAGCCGCCATGCTCGGCAATGAATCCGGAGACATGGGCAATGATGCCGACCTGATCGGGACAGGAAGCCGTCAGCGTATAGAAATGTTCGTTGTGCATGATCTCGCTGATCAGATCTTCCCGCCGGCCTTGTCGATCTCGGCGCCGAGTTCGGCATAGTTCATGGTCACCGGAAACTGCGGGAATTCGCGGATGACGTTTTCCGGCGGATGGAACAGGATGCCGGCATGCGCCTCGCCGAGCATGGCCGTATCGTTGTAGGAATCGCCGGCGGCGATCACCTTGAAGTTGAGTTCCTTGAAGCGCTTCACCGCTTCGCGTTTCTGGTCGGGCATGCGCAGGTGGTAATTGACCAGGGTGCCGTTGGCGTCGGCTTCCAGCTTGTGGCAGAACAGCGTCGGCATGCCGAGCTGGGCCATCAGCGGCATGGCGAATTCATAGAAGGTGTCGGAAAGGATGATGACCTGGTAGCGGCGGCGCAATTCGTCGAGAAAAGCCTTGGCGCCGGCCATCGGCCCCATGTCGGAAATCACCTTCTGGATGTCGGGCAGCCCCAGCCTGTGCTGCGCCAGCAGGTCCAGGCGGTATTTCATCAGCTTGTCGTAGTCGGGTTCGTCGCGCGTGGTGCGGCGCAGTTCCGGAATATTGGTGCGCTGGGCGAATTCGATCCAGATTTCCGGGACCAGCACGCCTTCGAGGTCGAGACAGACGAGTTGCACAAGCGGCTCCAAATTCCTGAAAAGCCTGGATTGTACCCGAGCCGGCGGTAGCGGTTCCCGGCGCGGGGGATTAGAATTCCGCCATGTCCGAGCCGCATGCAACCGTCTGCCTGACCCACAACTTTCTGATCGCCATGCCCGCCATGACCGATCCGAATTTCGCGCGCACGCTCACCTATATCTGCGAGCACAATGAACAGGGCGCGCTGGGCATCATCATCAACCGGCCGATGGATCTGGATCTGGCCACCCTCTTCGAGCGCGTCAACATTCCTTTCGACGTCACCGGCCGGCATCGCGAGATGGGGGCGATGCCGATCTATTACGGCGGCCCGGTGCAAACCGATCGCGGCTTCGTGCTGCACCGCCCGCTCGGCGAATGGCAATCGACGCTGGCCGTGCGGGAGGGTGCCACGGACATCGGCCTGACCAGCACGCGCGACATCCTCGTCGGCATCGGCGCCAACGGCCAGCCGGCCGACATCCTGGTCTCCCTGGGCTATGCCGGCTGGTCGGCCGGCCAGTTGGAATGGGAACTCGCTCAGAACGCCTGGCTGAACGTCGCCGCCGATCCGCGCATCATCTTCGAGCTACCGCCGGAAGAGCGGCTGTCGGCGGCGATGCAGTTGCTGGGCGTCGACTTCGCCAACCTGTCGGACGTCGCCGGTCATGCCTGAGCGCACCGCCGGTACGGTGCTGGCCTTCGACTTCGGCTTGCGGCGTATCGGCATCGCCCTGGGCGAAACCCTGCTTGGCCAGGCGCGGCCGCTGACGGTCATCGACGCCGAAAGCAATGCAGCCCGCTTCAAGACCATTGGCGAACTGATCCGCGACTGGCAGCCGGCGCTGCTGGTGGTCGGCCTGCCGCGTGCCGTCGATGGCGGCGAGCATGAGATGACCGCGCGCTGCCGGCGCTTTGCCGAACAGCTCGAAGATCGCTACCGGTTGCCCGTGCAACTGGTCGACGAGCGCTTTTCCTCCAGCGAGGCCGATGCCCGCCTCGCCGCCGACGGCCTCGACTGGCGCGCGCGCAAGCAACAGGTCGACGCCGTCGCCGCACAAATCATCCTGCAGGACTATTTCGATGCCGCCGACTCCCCTCTCCCTTCCTGACGCCGAACGCCTGTTCGCCATCCTCGTCGAGAAACTGCGCACCGATGCCACGCCGGACATGGCGCTGGTCGGCATCCACACCAGCGGCGTCTGGCTGGCCGAACGCCTGCATGCCGCCCTGGGACTCGCCATGCCACTGGGCAGCATCGACGTTTCCTACCATCGCGACGATTACGCCAGCCGCGGCAATCGCAATCTGCCGCGCGGCAACAAGGCTTCCTCGATACCCTTTGAAGTCGAAGGCGCGCACATCGTCATCGTCGACGACGTGCTCTACACCGGCCGCACCATCCGCGCGGCGATGAACGAGCTGTTCGACCACGGCCGGCCGGGCCGCCTCGACCTCGCCGTGCTGGTCGACCGCGGCGGTCGCGAATTGCCGATCTTCGCGCGTTACTGCGCGCATACGCTGGAACGACCGCTGCCGGCGACCCAGAAACTGGTCCTGGCGCGCCGCGGCGATGCGGCCGATGCGCCCCTCGGTCTGACGCTCCAGGAACAGGGGGAACAAGGCGATGCCTAACCATAACCATAATCCGCAACTCAACCCGCATGGCGAGCTGCAACACCTGCTGACCATCGAAGGCCTGCCGCGCGAAATCCTCAGCGCCATCCTCGACACCGCCGCGCCCTTCACCGAAGTCGCCGAACGCGAAGTGAAGAAATTGCCGCTGCTGCGCGGCAAGAGCGTGTTCAACCTGTTCTTCGAAAACTCCACGCGCACCCGCACCACCTTCGAAATCGCCGCCAAGCGCCTGTCCGCCGACGTCATCAATCTCAACATCAACACTTCGAGCGCCTCGAAGGGCGAATCCCTGCTCGACACCGTCGATAACCTGGCGGCGATGCAGGCCGACATGTTCGTCGTCCGCCATGCCTCCTCCGGCGCGCCTTTCCTGATCGCCGAGCACCTCGCCGCGACGCAGCGCGACCACATCCACGTGGTGAATGCCGGCGACGGCCGCCATGCGCATCCGACGCAGGGCCTGCTCGACATGTACACCATCCGCCACTACAAACGGGATTTCACCCGACTGACCGTGGCCATCGTCGGCGACATCCTGCATTCGCGCGTGGCCCGCTCGCAGATTCACGCGCTCATCACCCTGGGTGTGCCGGAAGTCCGCGTGATCGCGCCGAAGACCCTGCTGCCGAGCGACGTCGAGCGCCTCGGCGTGCGCGTGTTCCACGACATGAACGAAGGCCTGCGCGGCGTCGACGTGGTGATGATGCTGCGCCTGCAGAACGAGCGCATGAACGGCGCCCTGCTGCCCAGCCCGCAGGAGTACTTCAAGTCCTACGGCCTCACTGCCGAAAAGCTGGCGCTCGCCAAGCCCGACGCGATCGTCATGCATCCGGGGCCGATGAACCGCGGCGTCGAAATCGACTCGGCGGTTGCCGACGGCTCGCATTCGGTGATCCTGCCGCAGGTCACCTTCGGCATCGCCGTGCGCATGGCGGTGATGAGCATGCTGGCGGGGAGTTAAACACATGAAGATTCATATCCAGAACGGCCGCGTCATCGACCCCGCCAACCAGATCGACCGGCAGGCCGACCTGTTCATCGCCGACGGCTGCATCGCCGCCATCGACAAGGCGCCCGCCGGCTTCGAGGCCGAGGGCATCGTCGATGCGCGCGGCTGCATCGTCTGTCCCGGCCTCGTCGATCTTTCGGCGCGCCTGCGCGAGCCCGGCAACGAGTACCGCGCCACGCTGGAGTCGGAAATGGCGGCGGCGGCGGCCGGCGGCGTCACCAGCCTGGCCTGTCCGCCCGATACCGATCCGCCGCTGGACGAGCCGGGACTGGTTGAAATGCTCAAGCACCGGACGCGTCTGCCCGAATTTGCCCGCGTCTATCCGATCGGCGCGCTGACGCTGCAGCTCGCCGGCGAACGCCTCACCGAAATGGCCGAGCTGGCCGAAGCCGGCTGCCGCGCCTTTGGCCAGGCCAACGTCGCCATCGTCAATACCCAGGTGCTGCTGCGCGCCATGCAGTACACGGCGACCTTCGATTTCCCGGTCTGGCTGCAGGCGCAGGATCCATTTCTCGCCAGAGGTGGCGTGGCCCATGACGGCGAAGTGGCGACGCGGCTCGGCCTGGTCGGCATTCCCGTCTCGGCGGAGACCATCGCGCTGGCGACCATCCTCCAGCTGGCGCGCGAAACCGGCGCCCGCGTGCATCTGACGCGCATCTCCAGCGCCGCCGGTCTGGCGATGATCGTTGCCGCCCGCCGCAACGGCATTGCCGCAAGCTGCGATGTATCCGTGCATCATCTGCATCTTTGCGAGCACGACATCGGTCATTTCAACGGCCATGCCCGCCTCGATCCGCCCCTGCGCGCCCGGAGCGATCGCGAAGCGCTGCGCCGCGGTCTGGCCGATGGCAGCATCAACGCCGTGTGCTCCGATCATGCGCCGGTCGATGACGACGCCAAGCTGCGGCCCTTCGACGAAGTCGAAGCCGGCGCCACCGGCCTCGAACTGCTGCTGCCGCTGACGCTGAAATGGGCAGAGGAAATGCAATTGCCGCTGACCACCGCGCTGGCGCGCCTCACCTGCGATCCGGCGCGCATCCTCGGCATCGAAGCCGGCACGCTGGCGCCTGGCGCGGCAGCCGACATCTGCATCTTCGATCCAAACGAAGCCACCCCCATCACGCGCGAGACGCTGCGCAGCCAGGGCAAGAACACCTTGTTCCTCGGCCAGGCGCTACCCGGTCGCGTGCGCTACACCCTGATCGACGGCCAACTGGCGTATTCGACGGCGTTTGCCTGAGCCGTCTCAGGCACAGGCTGCAGCCCGGGTCAGTCCGGCTGCAGCCGGGCGGCGGCCTGCGCCACGCTCATCCCGTCAACGCGCACCCGCTTGCTCCGGCTGCTGGCGCCGCTGACCAGCTCGATGCGGCTTTTCGCCACCGCCAGGGTCGCCGCGAGAAAATCGATCAGGCACTCGTTGGCCCTGCCATCCACCGGCGGCGCGGCCAGACGGATTTTCAGCGCATCGCCGTGCAGGCCGGCCACCGCGGTTTTCCTTGCGCCGGGCTGGATGTGCAGACTGAGCAGCACGGCCTCCCCGCTCCGCTCCGCGCACAGCCAGCTCATCGCCACGGGATCATGGGCAGCAGCGCTTGCTGCATGCCCGCCAGCAACGTCAACATGACTTGCAGGATCAGGAGCAGCACCAGCGGCGAGAGGTCAAGACCGCCCAGCAAGGGAACGAAACGCCGCAAGGGCGCAAGGAAGGGCCGCGACAGGATATTGAACAGCGGCGCCAGCGGGGCGGAAGGATTGATCCAGGAAAACAGCGCGCCGATGATCACCACACCGATGATCAAGTAAATGCCCAACCGCAGCAGGGCAAGCAAGGCCAGCAGAATCACGCCGAGCAACCCCGTCGCCGCCAACGCGCCGGATGAACCCGCCACCACGCCCAGCAGCAGGCCCTGGTACATCGCCTGCGCCAGCCAGGCCAGGGCAAGGCTGGCCAGATCGAGGCCGAACGCGCTGGGGATCAGCCGCCGCGCCGGAATCACCGCCCAGTCGGTGACGGCGATGACGAACTGGCCGAGCGGATTGCGGAACGGCGCGCGCGCCCATTGCATGAGTACCCGCCCCAGCAGGGCCACCGTGAAAAAACCAAATACCCAGTCGAGTATCTGCAACAACAGTTGCGTCAGCATGGCGCTCTCTCCGCTTGCTTCAATCCCTGCCCATTTCCTCGCCCAGCGCCCGGCCGCGCGCAGCCGCTGCCCGGGCGCCACGCGCGATGGCCGCAGCAATGCCGTCGGCTTCGAACGAGTTCAGTGCCGCCTCGGTCGTCCCGCCCTTGGATGTGACGCGCTGGCGCAGCTCGGCGACACTCTCTTCGCTCTGCCCGGCCAGACGCGCCGCGCCGACGAAGGTTTCGACGGCCAGCCGGCGCGCCGCAGCCGCATCGAGACCCAGCGCCGCACCGGACTGCTGCAAAGCCTCGATGAAATAGAAGACATACGCCGGCCCACTGCCGGAGATGGCGGTGACCGCATCCATCTGCGCTTCATCCGTCAGCCACAGCGTGCTGCCGACGGCGCGCAGGATCCTGTCCGCCATCTCGCGGCCCTCACGATTGACCGCCGGATCGGCATACAGGCCGGTGATGCCGGCGCCGATCAGCGCCGGCGTGTTCGGCATGCAGCGCACCAACTGACGATAGCCGCCGAGCCAGCGCGAAATGTCGGCCAGATTCAGGCCGGCGGCGATACTGATGACCAGTTGGTTCTGCAACTGCCCGGCCAGCGGCGCCAGGGCAGCGTGCATCTGCTGGGGCTTGACGGCCAGCACCAGCACCTCGCAGTGCAGCGCGGCGGCATCGAGCGCCGGACAACAGCGCACGCCAAAGGCGGTGGTGAGTTTCTCGCGGTTGTCGGCCAGCGGCTCGACCACCTGGATGCCGGCAGCCGAATAGCCCTGCTTGCGCAATCCGCCGATCAGGGCATTGGCCATGTTGCCGCCGCCGAGGAAAGTGATTTTCATGGTGAGGGGTGAGGAGTGAGGAATGAAAAAAGCGTGGGGAAGTTTAGTCGACGCGGGTGCGCGTACCGAAAATCGCCGTGCCGACGCGGACGATGGTCGCGCCTTCGGCGATGGCCAGCTCGAAATCATGGCTCATGCCCATCGACAACGCATCCAGCGCCAGACCTTCGGCATTGAGCTGGTCGCGCAATTCGCGCAGCAGGCGGAAGCGGCCGCGCAGCAAGGACTCGTCTTCGCTCGGCTCGGGGATGGCCATCAGGCCGCGCAACCGCAGCCGGGGCAGCCGCGCCACGGCACGGGCCAGGGCGCGCACCTCGGCGGGCGCAACACCATGCTTGCTGGCTTCGCCGCTGACATTCACCTGGATGCAGACCTGCAGCGGCGGCAGTGCGGCGGGACGCTGTGCCGACAGGCGTTCGGCGATCTTCAGGCGGTCGACTCCATGCACCCAGGCGAAGTGCTCGGCAACCTCGCGCGTCTTGTTGCTCTGCAGGGGACCGATGAAATGCCATTCGATGCCGGGATCGGCCAGCGCGATGATTTTCTCCACGCCCTCCTGCACATAATTTTCGCCGAAAGATCGCTGCCCGGCCGCGCGTGCCTGGCGTACCGCCTCCGCCGGCCAGGTCTTCGAAACCGCCAGCAGATGCACGCTGCCATCATCCCTTGCAGACACGCGCAATGCGCGGCGGATGCGCTCTTCCACGGCTTGCAAGTTGTCGGAAATTGTTGTCATAATGCCGCGGTAGTATACAGTGTCACCTGGCGGCAAATCGCGCACCAACCTCGCTCACCCACGGGAAATCATCCTCATGGATATTACTGAACTGCTTGCCTTCGCCGTCAAGAACAAGGCCTCCGACCTGCACCTTTCCTCCGGTCTGCCGCCGATGATCCGCGTGCATGGCGACATCCGCCGCATCAATCTGCCGCCGATGGAGCACAAGGATGTGCACGCCATGATCTACGACATCATGAACGACAGCCAGCGCAAGCACTATGAGGAAAATCTCGAAGCCGACTTTTCCTTCGCCGTTCCCGATCTGGCGCGTTTCCGGGTAAATGCCTATATCCAGCAACGCGGCGCGGCCGCCGTGCTACGGACGATTCCATCGAAAATCCTCTCGCTCGAGGAACTCAACTGTCCGAAGATCTTCGCCGAGATCGCCAAGTTTCCGCGCGGCCTGGTGCTGGTGACCGGCCCGACCGGCTCGGGCAAATCGACCACCCTGGCAGCGATGGTGAATGACATCAACGAAAACGATTACGGCCACATCCTCACCGTCGAGGATCCGATCGAATTCGTGCACGATTCGAAGAAATCGCTGATCAACCAGCGTGAAGTCGGCGCGCACACCCTGTCCTTCTCCAACGCGCTGCGTTCGGCATTGCGCGAGGATCCGGACGTGATCCTGGTCGGCGAAATGCGCGACCTGGAAACCATCCGCCTGGCAATGTCGGCCGCCGAAACCGGTCACCTGGTATTCGGCACCCTGCATACTTCCTCGGCGGCCAAGACCGTCGACCGCATCATCGACGTCTTCCCCGGCGACGAGAAGGAAATGGTCCGCGCCATGCTTTCCGAATCGTTGCGTGCGGTGATTTCACAGACGCTGCTGAAGACCAAGGACGGCAACGGCCGGGTGGCCGCGCACGAAATCATGATCGGTACCCCGGCCATCCGCAACCTGATCCGCGAAGCCAAGGTGCCGCAGATGTATTCGGCCATCCAGACCGGTCAGGCCCTCGGCATGCAGACGCTCGACCAGAGCCTGGCCGATCTGGTACGGCGCAACGTCGTCAGCTCCAACGAAGCACGCATGCGGGCGGCGAACAAGGACTCCATCCCCCTCTGACGGCGTGCGCTCCAAGGAACGCACGAACGCCGCAAGCAATCGCCTCATTTGCCTCACCCTCACTCCCGCAAGGATAGCGCCGGATCATGGAACGTGACGAAGGTCTGAAGTTCATGTGTCAGTTGCTGAGCATGATGCTCGGCAAGAATGGTTCGGATCTCTTCATCACGGCCGGTTTCCCGCCGGCGATGAAGATCGACGGCAAGCTCACGCCGGTGACGTCGCAGTTGCTGACGCCGCAGCACACCCAGGAACTGGCGCGTTCGATCATGAACGACAAGCAGGCGGCCGAGTTCGAGGCGACCAAGGAGTGCAACTTCGCCATCAACCCGGCCGGCATCGGGCGTTTCCGCGTCAACGCCTTCATCCAGCAGGGGCGCGTCGGGCTGATCCTGCGCACCATCACCACCAATATTCCGAAATTCGACGATCTCAAGCTGCCGCCGGTGCTCAAGGACGTCGCCCTGGCCAAGCGCGGCCTGGTGCTCTTCGTCGGCGGCACCGGCTCGGGCAAGTCGACTTCGCTGGCGGCGATGATCGGCCATCGCAACGAGCACAGCCATGGCCACATCATCACCATCGAGGATCCGGTCGAATATGTGCATCCACACATCAACTGCATCGTCACCCAGCGCGAAGTCGGCGTCGATACCGACTCCTGGGAAGCCGCGCTGAAGAACACCCTGCGCCAGGCGCCGGACGTGATCCTGATCGGCGAAATCCGCGATCGCGAAGTCATGGAACATGCCATCGCCTTTGCCGAAACCGGCCATCTGGCGCTCGGCACGCTGCATGCCAACAGCGCCAACCAGGCGCTCGACCGCATCATCAACTTCTTCCCCGAAGACCGCCGTCAACAGTTGCTGATGGATCTCTCGCTGAACCTGCGCGCCATCGTCGCCCAGCGCCTGATCCCGCTCAGGGAAGGCGAAGGACGGGCAGCCGCCGTCGAGATCATGCTGAATTCACCGCTGATTTCCGACCTGATCTTCAAGGGCGAAGTGTCGGGCATCAAGGAAATCATGAAAAAGTCCCGCGAGCTGGGCATGCAGACTTTCGACGCCTCGCTCTTCGATCTCTTCGAAGAAGGCCGCATCAGCTACGAGGACGCGCTGCGCAACGCCGATTCGCTGAACGACCTGCGCCTCAACATCAAGCTGAACAGCAAGACCGCCAAGGACATGGACCTGTCCTCGGGCATCCAGCATCTCGATATCGTCTGAGCATCCGGGCGGTCGTCTAAGCACCTGCTGCAGGCGGCATCGAGCCCGATCAGCTTGCGGCGCCTATTTCTTGCCCTTGCCGGCAATTGCCTTGTTGTACGTCCGCCAGGTGTTGTGTTCCTTCTTGGCCTCGTACATCGCCTCGTCGGCATATTGCTTCAGCGCCTCGATCCCGTAGGCATCCAGCGGGAACATGGCGAAGCCCAGGCTGCCGGTCACACCGACTTCACCCGCACTGGTCTTGATCGGTTTGGCGATCGCCGTCAACAGGCGGTTCGCCATTTTCTCCATGGCCTCGGGCTCGCCGCCGGCCACATCGAGCATCAGCATGAACTCATCGCCGCCGTGGCGGCCGACGAAGTCCGAGCCGCGCAGCACCGCGCGCAACCGTTCGGAAACGATGCGCAGCACTTCGTCGCCGACGGCATGGCCGAATTGGTCATTGATCGGCTTGAAGCCATCGAGATCGAGATAACCGAGGGCAAAGCGGCGCGGCGGCGCCTGCATGCCGTACAGATCGATGCGCTCCTGCAGCATGGCATCGAAATTGCGGCGATTGGCCAGGCCGGTGAGTGGGTCGGTCTTGGCCAGGCGGACGTATTTTTCACGCTCCAGGTCGCGCTCGCGCTTGAGCGCGGCGGCAGTGAATTCATAGATGAAACCCATGCCGGAGATCGCCGCCAGATTGACGAAACTGACCAGGAAGTGGGTGATGATCAGTTGTTCGGGCGTATTGACCGTTTGTATGAAGTCAATCCCGAAATAATGCAGGATGACCATACTGATGAGGATCAGGAAGACCGCGGCAACGACATGGCCGCCCCAGCGCACCCCACCGAAGAAATAGGCCGTCAGCGGCGGCACGACGAGCAACGGGGTAACCGGCGAATGTGCGACGCCGCCGGAAACGCAGATTCCGCCGACGACCAGCAGCAACAGCACGCATACGGTCGCTACGGCAGAAAACATGTAGCTGCCGCGACGATGCAGGAGAGCCAGCAAGCCGATGAAGCAGCCTGTCGTCGGCAGCAGCAGTCCGCCAGCGATCAGTATCGAGGTTTGCGTGAAATTGATCAGCGGAACGGCCAGGAAGGCCGACAGCGACACTACCGGGAAAATCAGTATCGTCGCAATCAATATGCGGGCGCGATGGAACATGTCCGAATCGACACGCAGGCTCGGGTGAATGAAGTAATCCACCAGCGCGATCAGAAAACGCTGCTTATCGGTAGTGCTTTTCATGGGCGAAATCCCGGAAATTGGATCGGATGTGCCAACGGAGTGACCGGACGACAGCTACCGGGGAAACATTCTAGGATTTCGACCTGAGGGTCATTCGCAGAGGATAGGGGTAATCCCCAGCCAATATTTTTTCTGGCCCGCCCTGCGGAAGGCGGGTTTCCTTGCCTGCAAGCGATTGAAATGGCGGGAGAGTCTCACCGGTCCGCCATGACAGGCGATACCGGTCAGAGGCCGAGTTCCAGCCAGATTTCATCGACACGGCGCCTGACGGCTTCATCCATGACGATGGGCCGGCCCCACTCGCGCGTGGTTTCCTCCGGCCACTTGTTGGTCGCATCGATGCCCATCTTGCTGCCCAGACTGGCCACGGGCGAGGCGAAGTCGAGATAGTCGATCGGTGTGTTCTCGGCGATCAGCGTATCGCGCGCCGCATCGACGCGCGTGGTCAACGCCCAGATCACGTCTTTCCAGTCACGGATGTTCACATCCTCGTCGGTGACGATGATGAACTTGGTGTACATGAACTGGCGCAGGAAACTCCAGATGCCGAACATCACCCGCTTGGCGTGGCCGGGATACTGCTTTTTGATGCCGACCACGGCCAGCCGGTAGGAGCAGCCCTCCGGCGGCAGGTAGAAGTCGACAATTTCGGGAAACTGTTTCTGCAGCAGCGGCACGAACACTTCGTTCAAAGCCACCCCCAGCATCGCCGGCTCGTCGGGCGGCTTGCCGGTGTAGGTGCTGTGGTAAATCGGCTCGCGGCGCATGGTGATGCGCTCGATGGTGAATACGGGAAATGCTGCCTGCTCGTTGTAGTAGCCGGTATGGTCGCCATAGGGGCCTTCCAGCGCCGTCTCGTCCGGATGAATGACGCCTTCGAGGACGATCTCGCTGGAGGCCGGCACTTGCAGGTCGCTACCCAGACACTGCACCAGCTCGGTCTTCGCGCCGCGCAGCAGACCGGCAAACTGATATTCGGACAGCGTATCCGGCACCGGCGTCACCGCCCCCAGCACGGTGGCCGGATCAGCGCCGATGACCACGGCGACGGGAAAGGGCTGGCCGGGATTTTTCTCGCAGTGCTCGCGGAAATCCAGCGCGCCGCCGCGATGCGCCAGCCAGCGCATGATCACCTTGTTCGGCCCCAGCACCTGCTGGCGGTAGATGCCCAGATTTTGCCGCGTCTTGTTCGGCCCGCGCGTCACCACCAGCCCCCAGGTGATCAGCGGCGCCACGTCGCCCGGCCAGCAATGCTGGATCGGCAGGCGGGAAAGATCGACGTCGGCGCCTTCCCACACCACGTCCTGGCAGGGCGCCGAGGACAATACCTTGGGCGCCATGTTGAGCACCTGCTTCAACACCGGCAGCTTGTCCCAGGCATCCTTGAGTCCCTTCGGCGGCTCCGGCTCCTTGAGGTAGGCCAGCAGCTTGCCGACTTCGCGCAGCGCTGCGACATCCTCCTCGCCCATGCCCAGGGCGACGCGGCGCGGCGTGCCGAACAGGTTGGCGAGTACCGGGACGTTCGAGCCTCTGGGCTTCTCGAACAGCAGCGCCGGCCCGCCGGCGCGCAGCACGCGATCGCAGATCTCGGTCATCTCCAGATGCGGATCGACCTCGACGCCGATGCGCTTCAGTTCGCCCATCTTCTCCAGTTCGGCGATGAATTCGCGCAGGTCATGGTATTTCATCGGCAGATTTCCTTCATGGGAACGACGGCGCGCGCAACTGATAGTCGGCAAGCAGCCCGGCAAAGATCGCCGCGCCGAACCAGTTGTTGTGGCGGAAGGCCGCAAAACAGCCGGCGCGGTCGCGGCCGCGGATCAGCGTGTAGTGATACAGCGCGATGGCGGCGGCCAGCAACAGGCCCAGGTAAAACCATGCGCCGCGCTGATAGTGGGCGCCCACCGCGGCGAGCAGGATTAGGGTCGCGGCATAGCACAGCATCACCGCCGCCACATCGCAGCGGCCGAAGGTGATGGCCGAGGTGCGGATGCCGATCTTCAGATCGTCCTCGCGATCGACCATGGCGTATTCGGTATCGTAAGCCACCGCCCAGCAGACGTTGGCCGCCAGCAGCAGCCAGCAGATCGCCGGCAGCGCGTTCTGCACGGCGGCGTAGGCCATGGGGATGCCGAAACCGAAGGCGATGCCCAGATAGGCCTGCGGTATCGCCAGGAAACGCTTGGTGAGCGGGTAGCTGGCCGCCAGGAAGACGGCCAGCACGGCCAGTCCCCAGATGAGCGAGGACGAAAGCGGCAGAATCAACAGCCCCGCCAGAACGACCAGCGCGGCAGCCAGCAGCAGCGCTTCCTTCACCGACACCGCGCCCGTGGCCAGCGGTCTATCCTTCGTGCGCTCGACATGGCCATCGTAATTGCGATCGGCGACATCGTTCATCACGCAGCCGGCCGAGCGCATCAGCAAAGTACCGAGGGCGAAAATCCACACCAGCAGCAAAGGCGGCTGCCCATTGGCGGCAAACAGCAGCGCCCACAGCGTCGGCCAGAGCAGCAGCAGGCTGCCGATCGGTTTATCCAGGCGCATGAGTTTTTCGTAGGCATCGAGCCGTTGGCGCAACCCCATGTTCATGTCGCAAACGCCTCCGGCAAAAACACCTCGCACACCATCAGCAACTTGCCGCCGCGCGTGAACACCGAACGCCGCGCCCACAGATACGGCGCGCTGCCGGCCTCGATGCCGGCGGCCCGAATGGCCGCGCGATACAGCGGATGACGCGCATCGAGGCGGCGAAAACGCAGCGGCTGGCGGGCGATGCGTGGATCGGCGAACAAGGCCGCGCCGAGCGGGCGCTCACCCATGCGGGCAAACAATTGCCAGGGACCGCGCGCATGCTTCCGTGCCAGCAGTGAATGCGCGAACACGCGCGGCACGCCGTCGGCGATCAGCAGCACCTCCCGCCCCCAGGCCCATTCGCGGGGAGCAATCTGCAGCGCCGCGGACTCATCGGCACCCGGCCGCAATATCCGCTGACGCAGCACCTGCACCGCAAAACTGCTGCTGCGCTCGCGCAGGCGTGCCGTCAGCGAACCATCGTCACTCAGCCAGCCGCGTTGCCGGGCACTGAGGGCGGGATGACGCAAATGACGACGCCAGGTGGCGGCAGGACGCGAGGCAGACATGGCAGCGCATTTTATCCCGCCGCCTTGCTTCATACCGGATTGTCGATGTCGACATAAATGCATTCCAGCCCATGCCGCTCCTGCAGATGCGCGCCGAGCGCCTGGACGCCGTAGCGCTCCGTGGCGTGATGGCCGGCGGCGATGTAGGGAATGCCGCTTTCCTGTGCCAGATGCCAGGTCTGTTCGGAAATCTCGCCGGAGACGAAACAATCGGCGCCCGCCGCAATGGCCTGCTCGAAATAACCCTGCGCGCCACCCGAGCACCAGGCGATGCGGCGCAGCGTCCGCTGCCCATTGCCAACCAGTTGCGGCCGGCGGCCGAGCACGTGCTCCAGGGCCGTCGCCAGTTCCGCCGCGGTCCGGCTGCTTGCGGCAGGGCTGCCGAAAAAACCGAGTTCCTGTTCGCCGAAACGGCCTTCGACGCGCCAGCCCAGATGGCGGGCCAACTGGGCATTGTTGCCCCATTCCGCGTGCGCATCCAGCGGCAGGTGATAGGCGTAGAGATTGATGTCGTGCGCCAGCAAGCGAGCCATGCGCTGCTTGCGAAAACCAATAACGCGGCCATCCTCGCCGCGCCAGAACCAGCCGTGGTGCACCAGCAGGGCATCGGCCCGGGCGGCAATGGCCGCCTCGATCAGGGCCTGGCTGGCGGTGACGCCGCAAACGATGCGCCCGACCTCGGCGCATCCTTCCACTTGCAAACCGTTTGGGCAATAATCGCGGAATCTCGCGGCTTCCAGGCAGCCATCCAGATAACTGGCCAGCTCATCACGCTGCATGTCCGATCTCCAGCAGTTTTCACAATTTTCTGAGCAAGGCGTTGCCCGCGGCCGACACTCGACACGCGATACTCAACACCCACCGGGCAGAAAGATGAAAGTATGCACCGTCTCTGGCTGATTTTTGCACAGGCCGTCACGATCAGCGTCGCCGGACTGTTTGCCTTTCACACGCTGCAGCCGCTCTGGTTCGCCCAGCCGCAGGCGCCAGCGGAAAATCGCGGCAGCATGGTGCAGGAAGCGGCGCCGGGCATGGCGGAACCGGCAGAGGACGAGCACAGGACGGATGGCTATCGCCGCGCGGCGCAGCGGGCCATGCCTTCGGTGGTGCACATCTTCACCAGCCAGGAAGTGAAGACGCCGCGCAACCCTTTTCTCAACGATCCGTTTTTCCGCCACTTCTTCGGCGACCGCGCGGAAATGCAGCCGCAACGCCGGCAGGGCCTGGGCAGCGGGGTGATCGTCAATGGCGACGGCTACATCCTGACCAACAATCACGTCATCGCGGATGCCGACGACATCGAGGTGGCCACGCAGGATGGCCGCAAATACAAGGCGCGCATCGTCGGCGGCGACCCGGATTCCGATCTTGCGGTGGTACGCGTCGACCTCGAGTCCGGCACCCACCTGTCGGCCGTGGTGTTCGCGCCGCCGGAATCGCTGCGCATCGGCGACGTGGTGCTGGCCATCGGCAATCCCTTCGGCGTCGGCCAGACGGTGACGCATGGCATCGTCAGCGCCCTGGGACGCTCGCATCTGGGCATCAACACGTTCGAAAACTTCATCCAGACCGATGCCGCCATCAATCCCGGCAATTCGGGCGGCGCGCTGGTCGATGCGCGCGGCCACCTGGTCGGCATCAACACCGCGATCTATTCACAAAGCGGCGGCTCCATGGGCATCGGCTTCGCCATCCCGGTTTCGCTCGCCAAGACCATCATGGAGCAGATCATCCAGACCGGCACGGTGACGCGCGGCTGGATCGGCGTCGAAGTCCAGGAAATCACGCCGGAGCTGGCCGAGTCATTCAAACTGCCGAATACCGAAGGCGCCCTGATCGCCGGCGTGATGCGCGGCGGACCGGCCGATCTGGCGGGCATCCGCCCCGGCGATGTGCTGCTGGCCGTCGCCGGCACGCGAATCACGGATCCGCAGAGCATGCTGGAGCAGATCGCCAGCCAGACGCCGGGGCAAAAAGCCGTCATCCAGATCCGTCGCGACGGCAGGGAGGGCAGTGTCGCGGTATTGATTGCCCGGCGCCCCAAGCCTCGGCCGGAGTAATCGAGGTGATCGGATAATGCGCGATTGCCGGCCTCCGTCGCGGCAGGGCCGTCTCGTTTCCCGCTTCGCTTATTTGCCGTTGCCGGTCAGCGCCGTCGATTCAGCCGGCGGCTGCCGGGTGATCAGGCCGGCAATGATGATGCCGGCCTCGTAGAGCAGCAACAGCGGGACGGCCAGGAGGAACTGCGAGAGGATGTCCGGCGGGGTGAAGATGGCGCCGACCACGAAGGCGCCGACCACCACATAGGGACGGATTTCCTTCAGTTTGGCGACGCTGACGATGCCGACCTTGACCAGCACGACGACGATGACCGGCACCTCGAAGGTCACGCCGAAGGCGAGGAAGGTGGTCATCACGAAACTCAGATATTTGTCGATGTCGGTCATCACCGCCACGCCTTTGGGCGCGAACGCATTCACGAAAGTGAATACGGTGGGAAAGACGATGAAGAAGGCGAAAGCCATGCCGATGAAAAACAGCACCACGCTGGCAAACAGCAGCGGCGCAGTGAGCTTGCGTTCGCTGGCGTAGAGGCCCGGCGCGACGAAGGACCAGGCCTGGTAGAGCACATACGGCAGGGCGATCAGAAAGGACACCATCAGGGTAACTTTCATCGGCACGAAGAATGCGCCGGCCACGTCGGTGGCGATCATGTGGCCGTCATGCGGCAGGGCGGCAAGCATCGGCTGGGCCAGCAGGGTGTAGATGTCGCGCGCCCAGTTCACCAGACAGAGAAAAACCACCAGCACGGCAATGATCGCCCGGATCAGGCGCGTGCGCAGCTCGATCAGATGAGAGATGAAAGTTTCTTCGGAGGAAGGCGGGGAGGAAGCGCTCATGCCGATGGCCTGGGAGGAATATAGGCCGGCTCGCCGCGATACAGCTCATCCTCGACGCTGGCAAGCTGGGCCGGAGACTCAGCGACGGACTCGGTTGGCACCACGGCTTCCACTGCTTCAGCCGACTCGCCCGCAGCCTGCACGGATGTCTCCACCTCGGCGGCCAGACGCTTGCCGGCGCCGTCGATTTCCTTGCCGGCTTCTTCCACCGTCGACTTGAGGCTGGCCGCCGATTGGGTCAGCGCGGCCTCGGTTTCCAGCATCTGCTTCTTGACCGTGTTTTCCAGATCGCGCGCCTGCTCGGCCATCTGCGCCTGCAGGGCCTTCAACTCCTCGAACTGGATCTGCCGGTTGAGGTCGGTCTTGATGTCGTTCACGTAACGCTGGGCGCGGCCGAGCAGGATGCCGGCCGTCTTCGCCACTTTGGGCAGCTTTTCCGGCCCGATGACGACCAGCGCCACCACCCCAATGACGATCAGTTCGGAAAAGGCAATATCGAGCATGGAAACTCCGGCATCAAGGACGCGCTGCAGCCCGGCCGCACGTGTCCGCGTGCTTCATGCAGATCAGCTCTTGACCTTTTCCTTGACCTCGCCCTCGATGGTCTGGCCGTTGCTCACCTGCTGGGGCGGCACCGAAGTTTCATCCGTCGCCTCGCGCATGCCGTCCTTGAAACCCTTGACGGCGCCACCGAGGTCGGAACCGATGTTCTTCAGCTTCTTGGTGCCGAAGACCAGCATCACGATGACCAGCACGATCAGCCAGTGCCAGATACTCAAGCTACCCATTTCATTCTCCTGATTTGCGAATCGAATTCCGCAGCAAAATCTGCATCAACCATGTTTGGCCAACATGCCGCCCAGCGGTTCCGGACCACCGAGGATGTGAACGTGCAGATGATACACCTCCTGGCAACCGATCCGGCCGGTATTGATGATGGTGCGAAAGCCTTCCTCCAATCCCTGCTCGCGCGCCAGGCGCCCGGCCAGGGCGAGAATCTTGCCGAGTACCGCCGCATCGGCGGGTCCGGCCTCGGCCAGCGAGGCGATGTGCCGCTTGGGGATGATCATGAAATGCACCGGAGCGGCCGGACGGATGTCGTGAAAGGCGTAGACGTCCTCGTCTTCATACACCTTGCGGCAAGGCAGCTCGCCGGCAACGATCCGGCAGAAAATGCAATCACTCATGACCGTGCTCCTGCGTGCGGGATTTCTTCTCGTCGATGCCGGAAATACCCTCGCGGCGGCGCAGCTCGCAAGCCACATCATCGACGCTGACGCCGAAATGGCTGAGCAATATCATGCTGTGGAACCACAGATCGGTGACTTCGCGCACCAGGTGCAGGCGATCGCCGTCCTTGGCCGCCATGATGGCTTCGGCGGCTTCCTCGGCGACTTTCTTGCAGATGCTGTCGGTGCCCTTGGCGTACAGGCTGGCGACATAGGACGTGCCCGGCGCGGCCTTCCTGCGCTCTTCCAGGGTGGCCTGCACACGGCGCAGAATTTCCAGATCGATCATGATGGACTCCTCGCTGCGGACGGCAAAGATGGCAAAAGGCGCATCATAACCCAGGCCGTTCTGCTCTCCCTCCCCACTCGCCGTTCCCCGGCAGCCGACGCGCCGACGAACCGATCAGCCCCAGACATCCTTCAGATAACGCCCGGCGCGGGCCACGGCATCGAGATAGCTGCGTGCTTCTTCCGGCGTTTTCCGCCCTTGCTGCATGATGATGTCCAGCAGCGCCTGCTCGACATCGCCGGCCATGTGCGTGGCGTCGCCGCAAACATAGAAACTGGCGCCACGCTCGAGGCGCTGCCAGATCAATGCGGCCTCATCGCGCAGGCGCTGCTGGACGTAGATTTTCTCCGGCTGGGTGCGCGAGAAAGCCGTGATCAGGCGAATCTCGCCGGCGGCATCGAGCGCCTGCCATTCCTCGCGGTAGAGGAAGTCGCGCTCGGGATGGCGGCAACCGAAGAACAGCAGCGGCACGTCGCCGTCCGGCCAGATCCGGGCGAGCGTCTTGCCGCTGGCCTCCGCCTGCTTCGCCATGTGCTGGACGAAACCGCGGAACGGCGACACGCCGGTGCCCGGGCCGATCATCACGCAGCCGACCGGCGCATCGAGCGCGACCGGGCGGAAAGCCTGGTTGGCCTGAAGAAACACGTCGCACTCGGCGCCGATGTCGAGATGCGCGGCGAGGTAGTTCGAGGCCAGGCCCTCGCGCGGCTTGCCGTGGGTCTCGAAGCGCACGCGCGAGACGCACAGCGTGATCTGCTCGGCTTCGACGAGCGGCGACGAGGCGATCGAGTAGAAGCGCGGCTGGATCGGCGACAACAGCTTGACCCAATCCTCGGCACCGAGCTGGCGGGCCGTCTGCGGAAAGTCTTCGAGCAGATCGACGAGTTCGCGGCCGTGCGAATACTCGCGCGCCGCGGCAGCCGCATCGCCGCCGTGCGCGGCAACGATTTTCCGCCACTGCGCGAGCTCTTCATCGTCGTCGATCTGCGCGACGAACTTCTCGACGCGGGCGCGGTTCAACGGCTTGATGTCGAGACGCGCCAGCAGCGCGTCTTCGAAGCGCAGGCTATCCTGGCCGCCCGGGCCGAGGTCGACCGTCGTGTCGCCGTCCAGGTCCATCAGTTCGAGGATGCGCGCGACCAGCACCGGCGAGTTGTGCGGCAGCACGCCCAGCGCATCGCCCGGCTGCCAGTCCATGCGGCGCGGATCGGGGAAGTGGCGCAGGTCGAGTTCCAGCGACACGGTTTCCTGCCCATCGTTTGCCGCGTCGTCGGCCTGGGTGAGCAGGGTGCGCGCGACGATGCGCGCGCGGCAGGGATGCTTGCGCGAAATCTGCGCGTTGCTGTCCTGGCCGGCATAGTGCGCCTGGGCGGCGGCGAGCAGGTAGTCGCCGGCGGCGTCCTGCGTGGCGAGCGGCGGCGACTTTTCGAGGATGGTGTGCACGGCATCGAACCAGGCGCCGAGTTGGTCTTCGTCTTCCTGGTCGACTTCGTGCACGCGGCACGCGGCGCGCGCGCCGGCCTTGCCCAGCAGCGCATGCAGATTGTGGCCGGCGCGGCAGAAGTTCGGGTAGGAACTGTCGCCGCAGGCCAGCAGCGCGTAGGCGGTCTGCTTGAGCGCAGCATCGCCCGCCTGCTCCAGCCATTCGACGAAGGACTTGGCATTCTCCGGAAACTCGCCGTCGCCGGCGGTGGCGCAGACGACGAACACCAGCGGCTCGCGCGACCAGTCGATCAGGTGATGCGCGGCGAGGTCGAGCACGCGCGGCGAGAGGGGAACATCTTCGATGGTCACTTCGGCGAGCTCCTCGGCCAGGCGCAGCGCGGCGCCCTTGCAGAAGCCGTACTCGGAACCGTAGAGGATCAGCACGGGCCGCGCGCCGGGCGCCTCGTTGGCGAACTGGAACAGCTCCTCGGCCGGATTGAGGCGGCTCTTCTGCGCCCAGGCTTCCTGCACCGACTTGGCGGAGATCTGCGGATCGCGCAAGCAGACCGCGCTGAACGAACTCCTGCGCGCCGGGTTCTCCTCGGCACGCAGGCGATAGGCGGCATCGCCTGCGGCCTGGCGCAGGATCTTCTGCCTGAAGAATTGCTTGCTGACTTCCCAGGTCAGGGGAAACGCGATGTCGGGGCGGGCATAGGTCGACTTCGGCTTGACGCCGGTCATGATGGCGCCGAACTCGTTCATGAAGCTGTCGCCGGCGCGCTCGGCCAACTTGGCGGCGGCGTCGAGAAAGTAAGGGTAACGGTAGGACATCTTCGCCGACAGCGCCGAGGACTTGAAGTCCTTGCCGAAGGCGTCCATCCAGCGCTGGTGATACACGGCGGCCGCGCCGTCGTCGAAAGTATTTGCAGCAAACATCTCCAGCACGCGCCGCGCGGCTAAACGGCCGCCGATCATCGCCGTGTGGATGCCTTCGCCGGTCAGCGGATCGGTCTGGCCGGCGGCATCACCCACGGCCATGAACTGCTTCATGGTGCTGCGCTCGACGCCGCCCATGCGCAGCGAGGCGGTGCGCACCGGTTCGAGAAACTCGACGCGCGGGCCGAGCACGCGCTGGATGAACGGGTCGTTGAGGATCTTGTCCTCATAGATGCGCGCCGCATCCTCGACCTTTGCGGCACCGCCGGGAATGATGTAGGCGCCCAGATCGATGTCGTCGTTGTAGTGGCGGAACAGCGCGACGTAGCCGGGCAGCACATACTCGGGAAACAGCAGCACGCCGCCGGCCTTGAAGTTGTGCGTGCCGCCCTTGACGTACTGGCGCGCGGCGGCGGCGCTCGGCGCATCCTTGACCACGCCGAGCGCGCGCGCCAGCTTGCTGGTCGCGCCGTCGGCGGCGATCAGCATCCTGCAGCGGAGCTCGCGCTGGTCGACGCAGCGTACCCGCCACAGACCATCCGCGCCGAGCTCGGCGCCGGCGACATTCGCTTCCTCGATCAGCGCGGCGCCGGTTTCGGCGGCGCGCCGGGCGATGCGCTCGTCGCAGATCATGCGCTTGATGGCGAAGGTGCGGTTCTCCTTGGCCACCTGCGCATCGCCGCCTTCGCTGGTCATGTAGTTCTCGCCGCTGGGCGAGACGAAGCCGCCCGAGGTGGTGTCCTGGTACAGGCCGTCGGCGACGATCTGCTGCAACACGCCCATGTCTTCGAGGATGTCCAGCGCCGGCGCGCACCAGGCGTCGCCGCAGTATTTGTCGCGCGGGAAGCGGGCTTTTTCCAGCAGGGCGACCGTCAGCGGCAGGCCTTGCCGGCGCGACTCCTGCACCAGGTAATAGGCCGCCGTCGCCCCCGCCGGCCCGGCGCCGACCACGATGACGTCGAATTGTTGCGGCTCGGCTTCCATAGTCATAGTTAGCCCCAAGCAAAAGTGTACATTGTAAGCCTGTTGCCCGGGATGTGTTTCCGCAGCGCTCAGAAGCGCCTGCCAATCGTGATGGTGCCGTAGACGGGCACGTCCTTTTGGCCGCGAAACTCGCGGCTGCGGTGGTAGCGCGCAAAGGCGATGCGCCAGGCGCCGTGGTACACGGCAGCGCCGTAGCCAATGTCCGCGACGAAAGGCCGTTTGTCCACGTTGTGGCTGGCTTTGAAGGCATTGCCGTCGAGCGTGATGTCGTGCAGTACCCAGCGGGCATCGAGGGCGACGAACAAGTGCCCACTCCAGTCGCCATTCCTTGCCGCATGCAGCGGGGAGGTGTTCTCGCCGGCCGGGCGCAGCGGCGCGGTGCCGAGGTCGTCCGGCAGATGCAGTCCGAAGCGCCACTCGCCGCCGGTATTGGCATAGGTCGCGAAGTTGCCCAGGCTCGCCCCCCAATGCCGCGTGAGATCCCAGCCCCAGCCATCCGCCCCTGCCTGCCGGGTGACGCGGGTACGGCGCTCGTGGAGCAACTGCACCACGGCTTCGTTGCGCAACTGGTGATCCCAGCCGTGGAACCGATCCACGCCGATCAGGTCGTGCCAGGCGTTCTGCGTCTGCTTGGCACGCGCCGCCGGCCCGACCATGCCGAAACGGATCTGGGAAGTGCGCAGGCTGTCCCCACGCCGGGCGTTGTAGCCCAGACTCAGCAGCAATGCGCCCGCGAAAGGCCGGTCATCCGGAATCAGATCGCTGGGCCGGCGGTCGTTCGGGGTGTACATCATCTGTCCCAGGCCGATGATCATGTTCTGTTCGTCGAAACCGCCGGGCTGCAGGAATTCCAGATACCGGTTCAAGCCGCGCACGATGCGGGGCAGGCATGGATCATCACGATAGTTCACCAGGTTGGGAGACACCCAGCTCATGAGAAAGCCATTGGAATAGCCCTGGTCCTGGTCCAGGCCGCCGAACATGTCGTTGTCGATGCGCAGGTTGAGCGTGCCCTTGGCGTGCAAAAGCGTCCTCTCGCTGCATGCGGCCTGGGAGGCTTCCTGTCCGGTTGCGGCAAGAGGCAGACCGGCCAAACAGGATGTCGCAATGGCCAATGGCAATGAAACCCGGTTGCGCAAGTAAAAAAACATCTCCAGAACACTCCATCAAGCCATCTGGCTGATGGTCTTGCGAAAGCGCGCCAGCGACAGCATGAACAATGTCGCACCGATCAGCCCCAGCCACAGGAAGGGCCGCCACACCACGTCCAGTCCCGCGCCACGGAACAGGATGGCCTGGCCGATCTCGACGAAGTGGGTCGTCGGCGCGGCCAGCATGATGTTCTGCACGATGCCGGGCATGGATTCGCGCGGCGTGCTGCCGCCGGAAAGCATCTCCAGAGGCATGATGATAAGTATCATCAGCATCGCGAATTGCGGCATGTTGCGCGCCAGCGTCGCCATGAAGATCCCCATCGCCGTGGTGGCGAACAGGCACAGCGCCGTGCCGGCAAAAAACAGCAGCAGCGAACCGGCCACCGGCACCTGCAGCACGCCCTGCACGATGAAAGTCAGCGATGCCCAGGCCGCCAGCACCACCACCAGACTCATCGACCAGGTTTTGGCGAGCATGATTTGCGCCGGCGTCACCGGCATCACCAGCAGATGCTCGACCGTACCGCGCTCGCGTTCGCGGATCAGCGCCGCGCCGGAGAGGATGATCGACAGCATGGTGATGTAGTTGACCACCTCCACCAGGCTGCCGAACCAGGCCGGTTCCAGCGCCGGGTTGAAGCGCGCCCGCAGCACCAGCTCCACCGGCGGCACGGCGCCGGCGCGCTGGCGTTGCACGAATTCGTCGATCTCGCCCATCACGGTCTGCTGCACGTAGCCGCTGCCGACGAAAGCCTGACTCATGCGGGTGGCATCGACGTTGAGCTGGATGCCGGGCGAGCGCCCGGCCAGCACGTCGCGCTGAAAACCCGGCGGGATCACCAGCACGAAGGTATACAAACCGGCATCCATGCCGGGATCCATCTGCGGCCAGTCGATCATCCGCGGCGGGCTGAACTGTGGTGGATACAGGGCCGCCGCGATGCGCCGGGACAGCGGCGAACGGTCTGCGTCGACGATGGCAATGGGCGCATTGTTGAGCGTCTCCGGCATCGCCGTGGCGGCGGTATACACGCCGATGGTGAACACGTAGACGATCAGCACCAGCATCGCCGGGTCCCGCCACAGGCTCCACAATTCCTTGATGCCCAGGCGCCAGGTATTGGCCAGGAAGAGCAGGAAGGCGCCGGTTCGAGGTTGCCCCATCCCTCACCGCTCCTGTTTGCGCAGCAGGGCAATCGCCGCGCCGACGATCACTGGTGCAGCGACCAGCATGGCCCACAGCGAGGCGTGCAGATCGGAAAAACGCAGCGCCTTGTTGAACACGCCACGGCTGATGTCGATCATGTGGGTGGCCGGATACACCTCGCCCAGCCAGCGCGCGGCGCCCTGCAGCGACGAGACCGGATCGATCAAGCCGGAAAACAGCGAAGCCGGAATCATCGTGCCGATCATCGTAAAGAACATCGCCGCGATCTGGCTGCGGGTGACGCTCGATGCCAGCAGGCCCAGGCCGGTCGCGCAGATGCTGTAGAGCAGCGCGGCCAGCACCAGGGTGGGTGCGCTGCCGGTGAGCGGCACGCCGAAGACCGTCACCGCCAGCAAGGTCATCGTCGCGAAGTTCAGCATGGCCAGCGCCACATAGGGCAGTTGCTTGCCCAGCAGGAACTCGCTGCGGGTGACCGGGGTCACGTAGAGATTCACGATGGCGCCGGTTTCCTTTTCGCGCACCACCGCCAGCGCGGTGAGCATGGCCGGCAGCATCAGCAACATCAGCGGCATGATGGCCGGCACCATGGCCGGCAGGCTTTTCACGTCCGGGTTGTAGCGGAAGCGGGTTTCGATGCTGGCCAGCCCGCCGGCCGTGCCGCCCGTGCGCTGCGCCATCTGCGCGGCCAGCCAGTGCAGATGGATGCCCTGCACGTAGCCGCCGACGGTTTCGGCGCGCTGCGGCATCGCGCCGTCGATCCAGGCGCCGATCTGCACGTGCTTGCCGCGCAGCACGTCACGCATGAAACCGGACGGGATTTCCAGCGCCAGGCTCAGTTCGCCGCTCTTCATGCGCCGATCCAGCTCGGCGTAGTCGGCGATCGGCGGTCGTTCGACGAAATAGCGCGAGCCGGACAACTGCAAGGCGTAGTCGCGGCTGAGCGTGGTCTGGTCGCGGTCGAGCACGGCGTAGCGCAGGTCATTCACATCCATGCTGATGCCGAAGCCCATCACCAGCATCAGGATCACCGAACCCGCCAGCGCCAGCGTTGCCCGCACCGGATCGCGCTGCAATTCCAGCGTCTCCCGCCACAGGTAGGCGATCATGCGCCGCAGGCTGAAGCGCCGGTGCTGTCCGGCAGTGAAATCGTGCGCCGCGCGCCCGCTCTGCATTGCGGTGGGGGACTCGCCCTCCCCGGCAGCCGGCACGCTGCCGTCGGCTTCGAGCAGGTAGCCGATGAAGGCGTCCTCCAGCGACTTCGCGCCGCGCTTGGCCACCAGTCCGGCCGGCACGTCGCTGTCGAGCACCTTGCCGGCGTGCATCATCGACATGCGGTCGCAGCGCTCGGCCTCGTTCATGAAATGAGTGGAAATGAAGATCGTCACCCGGTCGCGCCGCGACAACTCCACCAAAAGCCGCCAGAAAGCGTCGCGCGCCACCGGATCGACGCCCGAAGTGGGTTCGTCGAGGATCAGCATCTCGGGCCGGTGCACCATCGCCACCGCCAGCGACAACCGCTGGCGCACCCCCAGGGGCAGGCTCTCGGGCAGCGCATCCTGCACTTCGCCCAGGCCGAAGCGTTCCATCATCTCGGCCACCCGGGCGGGAATCTGCGCCTCGGGCACGTTGAACAAACGGGCATGCAATACCAGGTTCTGGCGGACGCTCAATTCGCCATACAGCGAGAAGGCCTGCGACATGTAGCCCACGCGCCGGCGGGTGTCGATGTCCTTCGGATCGACCGCGTGGCCGAACAGCCAGGCCTGTCCCTCGCTGGCCGGCAAGAGGCCGGTGAGCATTTTCATCGTGGTGGTCTTGCCGCAGCCGTTGGAGCCGAGGAAACCGAAGATTTCGCCGCGCCGGATGCGGAAGCTGACGTGATCGACGGCGACGAAATCGCCGAAGCGCATGGTCAGATCCCGGGCCTCGATGGCGATGTCGTCCTCATCGACCTGCAGCGGCGGAATGTCGACCGCCCGGTGGCCGCGGGTCTTCTCCGGCGGCAAGAGGCCGATGAAGGCGGCTTCCAGCGAGTCGGTGCCGGTGCGCGCCAGCAATTCCTGCGGCGAGCCGGTCGCCAGCACCTGGCCGGCATCCATCGCCACCAGCCAGTCGAAGCGCTGCGCCTCGTCCATGTAGGCGGTGGCGACGAGCACGCTCATGCCCGGACGTTCGCCGCGGATGCGCGCGATCAAGTCCCAGAACTGCGCGCGCGCCAGCGGATCGACGCCGGTGGTCGGTTCATCGAGAATCAGCAGATCCGGATCGTGGATCAGCGCGCAGCACAGGCCGAGCTTCTGCTTCATGCCGCCCGACAGCTTGCCGGCCGGGCGGGCGAGGAAGGGATACAGGCCGGTGGCGCGGGTGAGATCGTCGATGCGCCGGCGGCGTTCGGCGGCGTCATGCCCGAACAGGCGGGCGAAAAACTGCAGGTTCTCCTCCACCGACAAGGTGGGATAGAGGTTCTTGCCCAGGCCCTGCGGCATGTAGGCGATGCGCGGGCAGGCCGTGTTGCGGTGGCGACGGCTCGCCATGTCGCCGCCCAGCGCTTCGACCCGGCCTTCCTGGATCCTGCGCGCGCCGGCAATCAAGGCCAGCAGGCTGGACTTGCCGACGCCATCGGGGCCGATCAGGCCGACCATGCAGCCGGCGGGAATCTCCTGGTCGATGCCGGCCAGCGCCTCGACCTTGCCATAGCGCAGCCGCACGCCGCGCAGGCGCGCCACGGGCAAGGACGGTGCGCGCTGCACGGGCTCAGTCCACCGCTGGCGTCTGCAGCGCCGGCGTCACCGCCAGCGCGGCGGGCCATGCCGCCTGCGCATCGAGCTTGAGCCAGGCCACGCCCGGCACGCCGGTCTTGACCTTCTCCAGATGACGGCGCAGCAGCTCTGGAGGAATCTGCGCGCGCACGCGGAACATCAGCTTCTGCCGTTCGCTGGCGGTTTCCACCGTCTTCGGCGTGAACTGGGCCTGGCTGGCGACGAAGGACACCCGGGCCGGAATCACGACGCCCTTCGCCGCATCGAGCACGATGCGGACTTCACTGCCCAGCGCGATGCGCCCCGCCGCCGTTTCGGGAACGAAGAACGTCATGTACACATCGGACAGATCGAGCAGGTTGAGCAGCCGCCCGCCGGCGCCGATCACTTCGCCGGGCTGCGCCACGCGCACCTGCACGCGGCCGTCGCGCGGGGCCTTGAGTTCACTGTCGGCGATCTCCACGTCGATCCGCTCGATGGTCGCCTGCACCGCCCTGGCGCGGGATTCCGCGCCGGTCTGCTGCGCCCGGGCCGCCTCGACCGCCGCCTGGGCCGCGACGACCTGCGCCCGCGCGGCAGCGAGCGCGGCTTCCGCGCTGCGCACGCGCGCCCGGTCGTCGTCCAGTTCCTGCTGCGAGGCAGCGCCTTCCTGGCTCAAGGTTGCCGAGCGCGCCAGACGCCGCTGGGCGGCATCGAGCTCGGCCTCGCGCTGGGCAACCTGTGCCTGCACGGCGACAACGTCGCTCCGGCGCAGGCTGATTTGCGCCTTGGCGGCGGCCACGGCATGGAGGGCTTCCTGATGGCCGGCCAGCGCTTCCTCGCGCTGTGCTTCGAGGGTATCGACCTGCATTCTGGCCAGCACCTGTCCGGCGGTGACGAAATCGCCCTCGCGCACGGCAATTTCGCTCACGCGGCCGGGAAGCTTGGCGGCGACGTCGATTTCCGTGGCTTCGATGCGTCCATTGCCGCTGATGAAACCCTCGCCCGGCCCCTGGCTGGCGTACTGCGACCAGCCGTACCAGGCCACCAGGGCGGCGACGGCAAGCGCCCCAATGATAAAAATGGATTTATTCGATGACGAAGTGAATGCCATTGACATGCTTTCAAGGAATGGACGTAACGACCGGGACGTGCTCGCTGCCGCCGCCCAGGGCGGTGTAGAGCGCGATATGGCTGGACAGCAGGCTGCGGCGCACCTGCACCCACTGTTGCTGCGCCTCCAGCAGGTCGCGCTGGGCGTCGAGCACTTCGAGATAGGCGGCCGCGCCGTGGTCGTAGCGCAATTGCGCCAGCCGCGCGCGCTGCATCTGGGTGTCGAGCGACTGGCGCTGAATGGCGACCTGCTGCGCCAGCCATTGACGGGCCGAGAGCGCATCGGCCACTTCGCGGAAGGCGAGCTGGATGGTGCGCTCGTAGTCGGCGACGGCCATGTCGCTGCGCACGGCGGCCAGATCCAAGTTGGCCTGGCGCAGTCCGCCGTCGAAGATGGGCAGGGAAAGCGTCGGCACGAACGTCCAGGCGCGGCTGCCGGCGGCGAACAGGCCGTCGAGCTGGGCGCTGGCGCTGCCCAGACTGCCGGTCAAGGCAATGCGGGGAAAGAACGCCGCCCGCGCCGCCTGGACATTGGCCCGGGCAGCGGCCAGCCGCCGCTCGGCGGCAAGAATGTCGGGGCGGACCGTGAGCAAATCGGCCGGCAAGCCGGCGCGCAAGGGCATGAACACGTCCTCGTCGCGCAAGCGCGTGTTGGCGGCCGACGCCAGTTCCGTGGGCGCACCCAGCAGCAGCGTCAGGGCATGCGCCTGGGCGGCGCGCGCCTGCTGCAACCGGGCCGTCAGGGCGCGGGCGTGATTGAGCAAGGTTTCCACCTGGGTCAGTTCCAGCTTCGAGGCAGCGCCCACTTCATTGCGGCGGCGGAAGATGCGCCAGGCTTCTTCGCGGGTTGCGAGACTTTCCTGCGCCAGCGCCACGCGCTCGTCGAGCTCGCGCAGACCGAGCCAGGCGTCGGCCACCACGGCGATGAGCGCGGCGCGCGCCGCGCGCTGGGCGGCTTCGGTGGCCAGATATTCCTGCAAGGCGGCTTCCTTGAGGCTGCGCACCCGCCCCCACAGATCGAGCTCCCA
Source organism: Sterolibacterium denitrificans (assembly GCF_900174485.1). NCBI lineage: Bacteria > Pseudomonadati > Pseudomonadota > Betaproteobacteria > Nitrosomonadales > Sterolibacteriaceae > Sterolibacterium > Sterolibacterium denitrificans. The sequence continues at coordinate 238,872 of NZ_LT837803.1, forward strand.
ATTGCTCAGGCCGACGAAAACCTCGTAATCGCTGCCAACCATGGAGCGGCCGCTGGCATTGAGATCGCCCGGCAGCCGACTGCGCGCGCCCTGCGCGCCGGCGCCAATGGACGGAAACTGGCCGGCACGCTGGATGCCATGGACGGCACGCGCTTCCTCGACGCGCAACAGGGCCAGGCGCAGATCGCGATTGTTCTGCAGCGCGGTGTCGATCAAGGCCACCAGCTCGGGCGCGGCGAAGTAGTCGCGCCAATGCAGCTCGGCCGCGACCGATCCCTGGGCATTGCCGCTTTGCGCATCGCCCGGCCAGCGCTGCGCCACCGGCGGCGCGGGCAATTCACCATGTGGAACGAGCGACGTGCAGGCCGCCAGCGCCAGGGTCAGCACGCCAAGGATGAAGCCGCGCTGGCCGGAACGGGGAAGGCGGCGGTCCAGACGATCCATCATGCGAGGCAAACGGACAATGTCAGTGAGCAGCAACTCGGACCTCCATGGGTAGGCGATGATCTGCAGAAAATGGATTGCCGGAGCCTGCTGGGGAAAGCGTCGACTCTTCAAGGATAAATTGATCATCAGTGTGCTGCAAGAATCGACGCCCTGCCCAAGCGGCACCGCCCCCTCCAAGCGCAACGAGAGCGTTGTTTTTGCGAGGGATGAAGAAACATTCGCACTCACATTCACCTTCGGCGGCGCTGCCGACACCTCCCGCGACTAGTTCTTTCGAACTAGTCGCGGGAGGTGAATTAGTTCTTTTGACCGAAGCTCGACATCCTCCCCATGCGTGCGGACACTTAAACCACTGGCGGATGTTGCAGGGCGACGCGCTTCCCTAGACTGCCCAATATCGCGGAGAACCCGATTCACGGTCCGCAGCGCCGGTTTCACAACTTTGGTAAAGGGGAGCATCGTGGCATCGCAAAAGACGAAGCAATGGTCGGTCGTCGCCATGAGCACAATTGCATTCACCGTGTGCTTCATGGTCTGGATGATGTTTGCCGTCATCGGCATCCCGATCAAGAACGCATTGGAACTGAACGAAACCCAGTTCGGCCTGCTGGTGGCCATGCCGGTGTTGACCGGCTCGCTGATCCGCCTGCCGCTGGGCATGCTGACCGACAAGTTCGGCGGCCGCATCGTCTTCGTCATCCTGATGGCCTCGACCATCGTGCCGATCTACTTCATCTCGTACGGCACGGAGTTCTGGCACTTCCTGGTGACCGGCCTGTTCGTCGGCGTCGCCGGCGGCTCCTTCACCGTCGGCATCGCCTACTGCGCGCGCTGGTTCCCGAAGAACCAGCAGGGCCTGGCGATGGGCATCTTCGGCGCCGGCAACTCCGGCGCGGCGGTGACCAAGCTGGTCGCGCCGTCGCTGGTGCTGGCCTACGGCTGGCAGTACGTGCCGCAGGTCTATGCGGCGGTGATGCTCGGCACCGTGATCCTGTTCTGGCTGTTCACCTTCGACGATCCGGCGCACAAGGCCGGCGCCAAGGTCACCGTCGCCGAGCAGCTCGCCGCGCTGAAGGATCCCAGGGTCTGGAAATATTCCCAGTACTACTCCATCGTCTTCGGCGGCTATGTCGCGCTGTCGCTGTGGATGACCAAGTACTACGTCGCGGAATACGGCTTCGACATCAAGGACGCCGCCTTCCTCGCCGCCTGCTTCTCGCTGCCGGGCGGCGTGCTGCGCGCGCTGGGCGGCTATTTCTCCGACAAGTTCGGCGCGCACAAGGTGACCTGGTGGGTGCTGTGGTTCTCCTGGATCTGCCTGTTCATCCTCTCCTATCCGCAGACCGACCTGGTGGTGCAGACGGTCAGCGGCCCGCAAAACTTCCATATCGGCCTCAACGTCTGGGTATTCACCGCGCTGATGTTCGGCATGGGCATTGCCTGGGCGATCGGCAAGGCCTCGGTCTTCAAGTACATCTCCGACGACTATCCGCACAACATCGGCGTCATCTCCGGCATCGTCGGCCTGGCCGGCGGCCTGGGCGGCTTCCTGCTGCCGATCATGTTCGGCGCCCTGGTCGACTGGACCGGCGTCCGCTCCAGCTGCTTCATGCTGATGTACGGCGTGGTCTGGGTCTCGCTGATCTGGATGTACTGGACCGAGGTGCGCAACATGGACACCATGAGCGGCAAGCATCAGCTCGTCGCCTGAACGACTCAAACTTCACTGGAGAACGACATGACCTCCGCATCCCAAGCAACGCTGGGCAGCGATGCCAACGATGTAAAAACACCGCAAGTGACATCGGGTTGCGACATCATCGACTGGCGCCCCGAAGACCCGATCTTCTGGGAAAACCGCGGCCGCCGCATCGCCAACCGCAACCTGTGGATTTCCATACCCAGCCTGCTCTGCGGTTTCGCCGTCTGGCTGATGTGGGGCATCATCACGGTGCAGATGGCCAACGCCGGCTTCCCCTTTGGCCCTGAAGAGCTGTTCACCATCGCGGCGATCTCCGGTCTGTCGGGCGCCACCCTACGCATCCCGGCATCGTTCTTCATCCGCATCTGCGGCGGCCGCAATACCGTCTGGCTGACCACCGCGCTGCTGATGGTGCCGGCCGTGCTGACCGGCATCGCGCTGCAGGACAAGACCACGCCGCTGTGGTTCTTCCAGCTCTGCGCGCTGCTCTCCGGCATCGGCGGCGGCAACTTCGCCTGCTCGATGTCCAACATCAGCACCTTCTTCCCCAAGCGCCTGCAAGGCACCGCGCTGGGGTTGAACGCCGGCCTCGGCAACTTCGGCGTCACCACCATGCAGATCCTGATTCCGCTGGTGATGACCGTCGGCCTGTTCGGCGCCATCGGCGGCGAGCCGATCCCGCTGGTCAAGGACTCCGCCTCGCTGGTCGGCAAGATCGTCGCCGGCACGCCGACCTACGTGCAGAACGCCGGCTTCGTCTGGCTGCTGCTGCTGGTGCCGCTGGCCTTCTTCGGCTGGTTCGGCATGAACAACCTGCTGACCGTCTCGCCCAACATCGGCTCGACCGCCGCCGCGCTGTTCAAGGTGTTCTTCTTCTATCTGCTGGCGCTGGTGATTTCCGCCGTCGCCCTTTACCTCTACCTGCCCGCGCCGACCGGCATCGGCGTTCTCTCGGGCGGAGGCATGTGGGTGATGCTGATCGGCGTCATGTTCGGCACGCTGCTGGCGATGAAGCTCACCGCCACCGGCGAGATGAAGGCCAACCTGACCAAGCAGTTCGCCATCTTCAAGAACAAGCACACCTGGTCGATGACCGCGCTGTACGTCGTCACCTTCGGCTCCTTCATCGGCTTCTCGATGGCGCTGCCGCTGTCGATCACCGTCATCTTCGGCAACACGCACGTCATGGACGACAGCGGCCTCTGGGTGCATGCCAAGAACCCGAACGCCCCGTCGGCGCTGATGTACGCCTGGATCGGCCCCTTCGTCGGCGCGCTGATCCGCCCGATCGGCGGCTGGATTTCCGACAAGGTCGGCGGCTCCATCGTCACCCAGATCATCTCCATCGTGCTGGTGATCGCCTCGGCCGCCACCGGCTACGTGATGTTCGAGGCCTATCACTCGGCGACGCCGGAACAGTACTTCCTGCTCTTCATGGCGCTGTTCGTGGTGCTGTTCGCCGCCTCCGGCATCGGCAACGGCTCGACCTTCCGCACCGTCGGCTTCGTCTTCGACCAGGACCAGCGCGGCCCGGTGCTCGGCTGGACTTCGGCGGTCGCCGCCTACGGCTCGTTCATCGCGCCGGTCATCATCGGCGGCCAGATCAAGGCCGGCACGCCGGAATATGCGATGTACGGCTTTGCCGTTTTCTATGCCATCTGCGTGGTCATGAACTGGTGGTTCTACCTGCGCAAGGACGCCTACATCAAGAATCCCTGAACCGCCGAATACCGGCGACACATAAAACCCAACTCACAGATTTTCACCAGGAGCAATCACCATGAGTCATTTTCTCGACCGACTGAAATTCTTCGAGCGCATCCAGAGCACCTTCTCCGGCGGCCACGGCATCGTGACCGACGAGGATCGTCAATGGGAAGACGCCTACCGCAACCGCTGGCGCCACGACAAGATCGTGCGCTCGACGCACGGCGTGAACTGCACCGGCGGCTGCTCGTGGAAGATCTTCGTCAAGAATGGCCTGGTCGCCTTCGAGATGCAGCAGACCGACTACCCGCGCACCCGCGACGATCTGCCCAACCACGAACCGCGCGGCTGCCAGCGCGGCGCCTCGTTCTCCTGGTACCTCTACAGCCCGCACCGCATCAAGCATCCGCTGGTGCGCGGCCGCCTGCTCGATCTGTACCGCGCCGAACGCGCCAAGGGCAAGGATCCGGTCGAAGCCTGGGAAGCCATCCAGAACGACCCGGCCAAGCGCATCCAGTACACCGCCGTGCGCGGCCTGGGCGGCTTCGTCCGCACCAACTGGGATGAAGTCACCGAAATCTCCGCCGCCGCCAACATCTACACCATCAAGAAGTGGGGGCCGGACCGCATCTACGGCTTTTCGCCGATTCCCGCGATGTCGATGCTCTCCTATGCCGCCGGCTCGCGCTACCTGTCGCTGATCGGCGGCGCCTGCGGCTCCTTCTACGACTGGTACTGCGATCTGCCGGCCGCCAGCCCGCAGACCTGGGGCGAGCAGACCGACGTGCCGGAAGCCGCCGACTGGTACAACTCGACCTACCTGATCATCTGCGGCGCCAACCTGCCGATGACGCGCACGCCGGACGCCCACTTCGCCACCGAGGTGCGCTACAAGGGCGCCAAGGTCGTCTCGATGGCGCCGGACTACGCCGAGTTCGTGAAGTTCGCCGACCTCTGGATGCCGGTCAAGCAGGGCACCGACTCGGCCGCCTTCCTGGCCATGGGCCACGTCGCGCTGAAGGAATTCCACGTCAAGAAGCAGGATCCGTACTTCCAGGAATACGCGCGCAAATACACCGACATGCCGATGCTGGTACTGCTGCGCAAGGCCGGCGAAGGCTACGCCAGCGACCGCACGCTGCGCGCCTCCGACTTCGACGGCAACCTCGGCGAAGCCAACAATCCCGAATGGAAGACCATCGTCTATGACGAGAAGACCAAGTCCTACGTGGCACCCAACGGCTCGGTGGGCTTCCGCTGGGGCGAGGACGGCAAGTGGAACCTGCTGCCGAAGAACGCCGCCAACCAGGAAGAGATCATCGCCGAGCTGACCTGCATCGACAGCAAGGACGACGTGGTTTCCGTCGGCTTCCCGCACTTCACCGCCGGCGAGCCGGGCCTGCTGTATCGCAACGTACCGGTGCGCAAGCTCAAGCTGGCGAACGGCGAAGAGGCGCTGGTCTCCTCCGTCTTCGACCTGCAGATCGCCCAGTACGGCATCGACCGCGGCCTGGGCGGCGGCAACGTCTCCGACTCCTACGACGACGCCAAGGTCGCCTACACCCCGGCCTGGGCCGAGCAGGTCACCGGCGTCAAGCGTGCCGACCTGATCCGCACCGGCCGCGAGTTCGCCGAGAACGCCTCGAAGACCAAGGGCAAGTCGATGGTCATCATGGGCGCGGCGATCAACCACTGGTACCACAACGACATGTCGTACCGCTCGATCATGAACCTGCTGCACATGTGCGGCTGCGTCGGCCAGACCGGCGGCGGCTGGGCGCACTACGTCGGCCAGGAAAAGCTGCGTCCGCAGGCCGGCTGGGCGCCGATCGCCTTCGCCACCGACTGGCACCGTCCGCCGCGCCACATGAATTCGACGACCTTCTGGTACTTCCACACCGACCAGTGGCGCTACGAAAAAGTCTCGGCGGACGGCCTGCTCGCCGACAACGCCAAGGGCGCCTACAAAGGCTATCAACTGGCCGACTACAACGTCGTCTCGCAGCGCCTCGGCTGGCTGCCTTCGGCGCCGCACTTCAACAAGAACCCGATCGACATCGTCAATGAGGCCGAGAAGGCCGGCGCCATCGACGAGGCCGGCATCGCCAGGCACATGGTCGAGCAGCTCAAGTCGGGCAAGCTCAACTTCGCCTACGAGGACATCGACGCGCCGGAAAACCACGTGCGCAATCTCTTCGTCTGGCGCTCCAACCTGCTCGGCTGCTCGGCCAAGGGTCACGAATACTTCCTCAAGCATCTGCTCGGCGCGCAGAACGGCGTGCTGCAGGAAGGCACGGACGGACGCGCCTGCAAGGAAGTCAAATGGCACGAGAACGGCCCCACCGCCAAGCTCGACCTGATGGTGGACATCAACTTCCGCCTCAACTCCACCGGCGCCTATTCCGACATCATCCTGCCGACGGCGACCTGGTACGAGAAGCACGACCTCAACACCACCGACATGCACCCCTTCGTGCATCCGCTGTCCGAGGCCGTCAATCCGGGCTGGGAATCGAAGTCCGACTGGCAGATCTTCCAGAACATCGCCAAGACCTTCTCCAGGCTGGCCGAGAAGCATCTCGGCACGAAGAAGGACGTCGTCGCCCTGCCGATGCACCACGACTCGCCGTTCGAGCTGGCCCAGGCCACCGGCGTCAAGGACTGGAAGCGCGGCGAGTGCGAGCCGGTGCCGGGCAAGACCTTGCCGCTGCTGAAAGTGGTCGAGCGCGATTACCCGAACACGCTGAAGAAGTTCCAGGCCATCGGCCCGCTGATGAAGAAGCTCGGCAACAACGTCAAGGGCATCGACTGGAACACCGAGCAGGAGCTGGAGGAACTCAAGTCGCTCAACGGTGCCATCCGCGAGGAAGGCATCAGCAAAGGACTGCCCAGCATCGCCGCCGACATCGCGGCCTGCGACGCCGTGCTGCGCATGGCGCCGGAAACCAACGGCGAGGTCGCGCACAAGTCCTGGTCAGCGCTGTCGGTCAAGACCGGCATCGATCACCACCACCTGTATGCCGGCCGCCACGAGGACAAGATCACCTTCCGCGACATCCAGGCCCAGCCGCGCAAGATCATCACCGCGCCGACCTGGTCGGGCATCGAGTCGGAAACCGTCTCCTACACCGCCGGCTATACCAACATCCACGAGCACATCCCCTTCCGCACGCTCACCGGCCGCGCCCAGTTCTACCAGGATCACGAGTGGATGCTGGACTTCGGCGAGGGCTTCTGCGCCTTCCGTCCGGGTCTCGACATGAAGGCCATCGAAGCCGCGCCGGCAGCGGTCAAGGCCAAGCCGCACCTGGTGCTCAACTGGATCACCCCGCACTCGAAGTGGGGCATCCACTCCAGCTACCAGGACAACCTGCGCATGTTGAACCTGTTCCGCGGCGGCCCGTACTTCTGGATCGCCGAGGACGACGCCAAGAGCATCGGCCTGGAGGACAACGACTGGGTCGAGGCGGTGAACGGCAACGGCGCCACGGTCGCCCGCGTGGTCGTCTCGCAGCGCGTTCCGCGCGGCATGGCGCTGATGTACCACGCCCAGGAAAAGATCGTGAACGTCCCCGGCTCGCCGTCTACCGGCAAGCGCGGCGGCATCCTCAACTCGGTGACGCGCGTGGTGGTCAAGCCGACCAACATGGTCGGCGGCTACGCCCAGCTCGCCTATGGCTTCAACTACTACGGCACGGTGGGCACCCAGCGCGACGAGTTCGTGGTGGTGCACAAGATCGAGGACAAGGATGTCGATTGGCTGGAGCGTCCGCTGACCGCCAAGCGCGAAGGCGAGCGCAACCCGCCGGGCATCGGTCCGCGCTGAGGCCACGCCGAATCGAGATGAACTGAAAGGGAGGGGAAAGCTGTTTTCCCCTCCGACCGAATAGCCAAGATCCGCAAGGAGAATCACATGAAAGTCCGCGCACAATTCGCGCTCGTCTTCAACCTCGACAAGTGCATCGGCTGCCACACCTGTTCCGTCACCTGCAAGAACGTGTGGACCAACCGCAAGGGCGTCGAGTACGCCTGGTTCAACAACGTCGAATCCAAGCCCGGCATCGGCTACCCGAAGAACTGGGAAAACCAGGAAATCTGGAAAGGCGGCTGGGAACTGGTCGGCGGCAAGCTGCAACTGCGCTCCGGCAGCAAGCTGTCGCGTCTGGCGAACATCTTCAGCAATCCCGACATGCCGGAGATCGACGACTATTACGAGCCGTTCACCTTCGACTACGCCCGCCTGCAGAACGCGCCGCTGTCGGAAGCCGCGCCGACCGCCCGTCCCATCTCGCAGATCACCGGCGAGAAGATGGACAAGATCGAGTGGGGCCCGAATTGGGAAGACGACCTGGCCGGCGAATACGACAAGCGCGCCAAGGACGTGAACATGCAGGGTCTGCAAAAGCAGATCTATTCGCAGTTCGAAAACACCTTCCACATGTATCTGCCGCGCATGTGCAACCATTGCCTGAACCCGGCCTGCGTCGCGGCCTGCCCGAGCGGCTCGATCTACAAGCGCGAGGAAGACGGCATCGTCCTGGTCGACCAGGACAAGTGCCGCGGCTGGCGCCAGTGCATCTCGTCGTGCCCCTACAAGAAGGTGTATTACAACTGGGAATCGGGCAAGGCCGAGAAGTGCATCGGTTGCTATCCGCGCGTCGAATCCGGCATGCCCACCGTCTGCTCCGAATCCTGCGTCGGCCGCATCCGCTACAACGGCATCATGCTGTATGACGCCGACCGCATCGAGGAGCTGGCCTCCAAGGAGAACGTGCAGGATCTCTACGAAGCGCATCGCAGCATCTTCCTCGATCCCAACGATCCGGAAGTGATCCAGGCCGCGCGCCGCGACGGCGTGCCGGAGGATTGGATCGAGGCCGCGCGCCGCTCGCCGATCTGGAAAATGGCCATGGAGTGGAAGATCGCCTTCCCGATGCACCCGGAGTTCCGCACCTTGCCGATGGTCTGGTATGTGCCGCCGCTCTCGCCGGTGCAGTCGGCGATCGACCAGGGCCAGTTGCCGACCGAGCCGGACGGCGTCATCCCGCGCGCCGATGCGCTGCGCCTGCCGCTGCAGTATCTGGCCAATCTGCTCACCGCCGGCAAGGAGCAGCCGATTTTCGATGCCATCGCCAAGATGATGGCGATGCGTTCCTACCAGCGCTCCATCCACGTCGATGGTCAGCCCGACACCCGCGCGCTGACCAAGGTCGGCCTGAGCGCGCAACAGGCCCAGGACATGTACCAGCTGCTGGCGATTGCCAACTACGAAGACCGCTTCGTCATTCCCACGGGACACGCCGAACTGACCGAGGAGGACTACCACGGCTTCCAGGGGCAGAACGGGTTTACTTTCGGCAACAGCGCATCGAACGGCGTCAGCAAGATCACCCTCTTCCCGCGCCGTCGCAAGGAGTCGATGGAACCGCGCGAGCCGGCGCCGCTGGCCGACGAACGTTGAGAATCGCCAAGGAGAAAGCCATGATGTTCTATCGCATCGCTTCTGCCCTGCTCGAATACCCGGACGCCGAACTACGCGCCGCCCTGCCGGAAATCCGCGCCGCCGTGGTTGGCGCGGACGATGTCGCACCCGAGGAGCGCGGCGCGCTGAACGCATTTCTCGACCAGCTCGATGCCCAGGTGCTGCAGCAGCCGCTGGCGCTGGAAGAAGAGTACGTCCGCACCTTCGACATGGTGCCCGAGCACAGTCTGCACCTGACCCATCACCTGATCGGCGAAGACAAGAACCGCGGCCCGGCGCTGATCGACCTGGGCGAGTACTACAAGGAATATGGCCTGGACATCAGCGAGGAGGCGAAGGAAATTCCCGACTACCTGCCGCTGATACTGGAATTCATCAGCCTGCTGGAGGCCGACGAGGCGCGGCTGTTCCTTTCCGGCTGGACCAAGGTATTGCGCCAGTTGCGCGTCAATCTGGAAGAAGCCGGCAGCCGCTACGCCAGTCTGCTGCAACTGATCGAAGCGCGTAGCCTGCTGGTCGCGGCCGAAGGACTGAACGATCCGCTGCCGGAAACGAAGACCGATCCTCTGCAGGACGATGGCGATTTCGATCCCCCGGTGGATTGGAGCAGCCCGCCCGCCCTCAATCGTCCGTGTTCAGCCTGAACCTGAACCCAACTGCAAACATCACGGAGAACTCCATGGACAATTATCTGCACAACCTCGTTTTCGGCGTCTACCCCTACCTCGCCCTGACCATCTTCCTGCTCGGCAGTTGGCTGCGTTTCGACTACGCCCAATACACCTGGAAAAGCGACTCCAGCCAGTTGCTCTCGAAAGGCGGCATGCGCGTGGCCAGCAACCTCTTCCACTACGGCGTGCTGGGCCTGTTCGGCGGCCATCTGGTCGGCCTGCTCACCCCGCATGCGGTATTCACCGGCATCGGCCTGTCGGATCTGGCCCACCAATGGATCGCCATCCTCGCCGGCAGCGTTTTCGGCGGCCTCTGCGTGATCGGCGCGGCCATGCTCTTCCTGCGCCGCCTGAGCAATCCGCGCGTGCGCGTCACCTCGCGGCACAGCGACACCTGGATCATCGGCTGGCTGCTGCTCACCGTGGCGATCGGCCTGCTGACCATCCCCACCTCCATCAGCCATGCCAACCACGGCAATGCGGAAGTGATGATCAAGCTGGCCGACTGGGTGCAAAGCATCGTTTACCTGCATCCGCAGCCCGAACTGCTGCTGGAGGTCGATGGCGTCTACAAGCTGCACATCTTCCTCGGCATGTCGGTGTTCCTGTTCTTCCCCTTCACTCGCCTGGTGCATGTCTGGAGCGCGCCCATCAGCTACCTGATGCGGGCCTACCAGATCGTGCGCACCAAGCGTCCTTCCCCGCTGCACTGAACCGGCGCGCATCCCGCATCCCGCATGTGTCGGGATGCAGCCTGCCCACGGCAGACCTCGGGTCTGCCGTTTTCGTTGCTGCCTGTTGCCGGCAGCCCATGCAGCGCTGAAAATACCGGATTGGCTGCGTCGATGATTGGCGAAATCCCCCGCTTCACGTATCCTCACACACCCTCAAGGCGATAGTTTTCGGAAAGCTCATCAAGTGACGACACTCGGCATTGTTCCAGGGCCGCTGATCACTGCGTATCATTTTTCCGCCGGTTTTGCGGCTTTCGCTGCGCTGGTGTGTGCTGCGGTTGCCCTGTCCGGTATCCGCATACGCGGCATCTGGTGGCTGGCGGCGATGTGCGTGGCCTCGGTCGGCAGCCAACTGGCGAATGCCGATTTTCACGTCGCACCCAACCTGCTGGCCGCCACCGATGCACAGCGCTGGCAAAACGCCTGGTCCGCCGGACAGTTGTATACCTTGACCGGTTTTCTCGCCATCTATACGCGCCACCGCCACCGGCGCGGCTTTCTGATCATCATGGGCGTGCTGTTCGCAAGCATGATCGCCATGGCCTTCCAGATGCCCCCCGGCGGCCGCTTTGCCGGCGAGTACAAATCGGTGATCCTCGAATTTCCCTGGGGCGAGCGCCTGCAGATGCTGCATGGGGAACTCAGCAGGTCGTCGCTCATCGGACGCACCGGGTTTTTCGGCCTGTTTCTCTGGGGTCTGTACCGCGTGGCCATTCCCTACGCCAGGGAGGATCGCACCGGCAGCATCGTCATCAGCCTGGGGCTGGTCATACTCATCCTGGCGACCGCCCTCGGCGGGCTCGTCGAAACCGGAACGATCGCATTCGTCTATTTCGGCAACTACGGCTACATCTTCCTGGTGCTGCTGGTGCTGTATCTGGTGGTGCGCAAACTGCTCGCCAGCAATGCGCGCCTGAAGCGCATGACGGCAGCACTGCACAACGAGCTCGACAGCCACCTGGAAACCCGCAAGGTGGTCCATCACCTGTCCTTCAACGATCGCCTCACCGATCTGCCCAGCCGCGCCGGCCTGTTCAACCTGATCCGCAAACCCATCGAGCAGGCGCAGCGGCAGCACAGCCAGTTCGCCATGCTGCACATCGATCTCGACCGCTTCGACGTCATCAATGACACGCTCGGCCCGAACGTCGGCGACAGGCTGCTGCAGGAGGTATCCCGGCGCCTGCAGTCACGCATCCAGGGTGAGGACTTCGCGGCGCGCATGAGCGCGGACGAATTCATCGTCGTCATCAATGGACAGCCGGCAGCGGCAGCGGCGATCGGCTTTGCCGACACGCTGCATGAACTCCTGCGCGAACCTTTTGCAATCGACGAGCACACCCTGCACGTCACCGCCAGCATCGGTATCGCACTGTATCCCGACGATGCCGACAACGCCGAGGCCCTGCTCGTCGCCGCCGACCTGGCAACCCGCGAAGCCAAGCGCCAGGGACGCAATTGCACCCGCTTTTTCCGCCGCGAACTGGACGATGCGATCCGCGAGCGCCTGCACGTCGGCAATGCCCTGCGCATGGCGCTCGCCGAGCAGCAGTTCGAGCTCTACTTCCAGCCGCAGATCGATGCCCGGGATGGCCACATCACCAGCCTTGAAGCCCTGATCCGCTGGCATCACCCCGAAGGCGGCCTGATCGAGCCCGGCCGTTTCATTCCGGTTGCCGAAGAAATGCATCTGATCGGCGAAGTCGGCGCCTGGGTCATCGATGAGGCCTGCCGCATCCTGGCCGACTGGCGCGAAGCCGGAATTCACGACATCCGCGTGGCCATCAATCTTTCCGCCCAGCAACTGCACCAGACCGAACTGATCGACACCGTGCGCGGCGCGCTCGACCGCCACGGCCTGACGGGCAACGACCTGGAGCTGGAAATCACCGAATCCATGGTCATGGAAGATCCCGACCTTTGCATCGAGCAACTGCGCCAGCTCAGCGCGCTGGGCATCAAACTGGCGATGGACGATTTCGGCACCGGCTACTCCTCCCTGTCCTACCTCCGCCGTCTGCCCATCGACACCCTCAAGATCGACCGCTCCTTCGTCCACGACATCGAAACGAACGACAACGATGCCACGATCTGCGCGACCACCATCAGCATGGCCAATACCCTGGGACTGGATACGGTCGCCGAGGGCATCGAGACCGAAGCCCAGGCAAACCGGCTGCGCGACCTGAAATGCGATCGTTTCCAGGGCTATCTGTTCGCCCGCCCGATGCCGGCACCGGCGGTCAGCGGTTTCCTGCGCAATTACAGTATCGGCACCTGACATCCCCGCTTTTCATCCCCGACCTCCAAATTTCCGAAAGTTCAGCCATGAAACGTGTTGCCATCAGCGGAAGCGGCCTGTTCGTTCCCGAAGCCCGCATCAGCAACCAGGAACTGGTCGCCGCATTCAACCAGTACGTTGCGCAGGAGAACCAGCGCAACGCCGCGGCCATCGCCGCCGGCACGGCCGAGCTGCTGTCCGAATCCAGCGTCGAATTCATCGAAAAGGCCTCCGGCATCAAGAACCGCCACGTGCTGGAAAAGACCGGCATCCTCGATCCGCAGCGCCTGCGCCCGCGCTTCATGCCCCGCGCCAACGACGCAATTTCGCTGATGGCCGAGATCGCCGTCGCCGCGGCGCGCGCCGCGCTGGCCGACGCCGGCAAGACGCCCGCCGACATCGACGCGGTGATCTGCGCCGCCTCCAACATGCAGCGCGCCTACCCGGCGATGGCGATCGAGATTCAGCACGCGCTGGGCATCGGCGGCTACGGCTTCGACATGAACGTCGCCTGCTCCTCGGCGACCTTCGGCATCGAGCAAGCCGCCAATGCCATCCGCAGCGGCAGCGCGCGCGCCGTGCTGCTGGTCAATCCGGAAATCACCTCGGCCCATCACTGCTGGCACGACCGCGACTGCCACTTCATCTTCGGCGACATCTGCACGGCAGTGATCCTCGAACGCGCCGAGACGGCCCGCGCCGGCAGTTGGGAAGTGCTCGGCACCAAACTGGCGACGCAGTTCTCCAACAACATCCGCAACAATGCCGGCTTCATCAACCGCTGCGAGGACAGCGATCCGCAGGCGCGCGACAAGCTGTTCATGCAGGAAGGGCGCAAGGTGTTCAAGGAAGTCTGCCCGATGGCCGCCGCCCACATCGCCAGCCATCTGGAAAGCCTGGAGATTGCCCCGGCCGGCGGCGTACGCCGCTACTGGCTGCACCAGGCCAACCTGTCGATGAACCAACTGATCGCCCGCAAACTGCTCGACCGCGATCCGCTACCGGAAGAAGCGCCGATCATCCTCGACGAATACGCCAACACCGCCTCGGCCGGCTCCATCATCGCCTTCCATCAGCATCGCGCCGATCTGGCCGCCGGCGATGTCGGCGTCATCTGCTCGTTCGGCGCCGGCTATTCGATCGGCAGCGTCGTGCTGCAAAGAATATGAACCGCGCGGCGCGGCATGCATCGGCACATTCCGCCGCGCGCCGTCAGGGTACCGTCTACCTGAGGATATCCCCCTTCCGCTTCCGCCAGACTGTCCAAAACCCGACACAAGGCTATGGACTCTGGTAATCTATGCGGTTTGCTTCGGCGCGATTCCACAAACGAGATGCCAGCAGACGCGCGACTCCTGCAATTTCGGTTCGACGACTATTTCGAAACCACGCCGATCACTCGGGGCCAGACATTGGCCGAGGCCGGGCATGCCAGCATCGAAGGCCTCAAGACGGCGCCCGGCAAGGTGCGCATCACCGGCAATTGCCACGGCAGCCGCGGCAAGCAGTACAAACAGGACATCCAGCTGTCCAACGACGGCAAGCGCATCACTCACGTCACCGGTATCTGTTCGTGCGCCGAAGGCTTCAACTGCGCCCATGTCGTCGCGGTGCTGACGCATTGGCAGAGCCAGAAGCGGCACAGCGAGATTGTCGCCACGGCCATCGACAACGCACAGGCCGCTTCCAGTGAAACCCTGGCCTGGCTACAGGCGCTGGAACAGCCCGTCGCGCGCTCCGAGCCGGCCCGCGCCGGCAGCGGCCAGCAGATCCGCTATGTGCTCACTCCCGCCGATGGCAGTCTGGCGCTCTACAAGATTCGCCAGTTGAAAGACGGCAGCCAGGGCAAGCCGGAACCCCTGCGCCCCGACCTGCACCAATTGACCTGGGGCAACGTGCCCGCCTGGTTTCAACCCGACGACATGCCGATCCTGCGCCTGTTCCTCGCGCTCCAGGACAACGTCATGTTCGTCTATGAATCCTCGCAGCAACTGAATGGCGAAGAAGGCGCGCAATTGCTGCGCATGGCGCTGCGCACCGGCCGCCTGCACCTGGAAAGCCTCGACCAGCCGGGATTGCAGCCGGGCGAAACGCTGCCGGCGAATCTGGTCTGGCGACGCAATGCCGAGGGCCATCAGCAACTGCAGATCGCCTGCCGTGAAGAAGGCGCGGAAGGCACTGAAACACTGAAGCTGCTGCCGACCTGGCCGCCCTGGTACGTTCATCCGCAACGTCACGAAATCGGACCGGTCAGCCTCGATCTGCCCGACGAACTGGCGCGTCGCCTGCTGGCCGCGCCGCCTCTCGACGAAATCGACGCGCTGTTGACCCGGCTGCGGCTGGGCGAGTTCGCTACCCGGCACAATCTCGTGCTGCCGTTGCCGGATGCCGCCGCGCCCGAACAGCCCAGCGGCAAGCCGCGCGTGATCCTGCGCCTGCAGGCGGCGCGCTTCCTCCTGGCGCCGCTGCGTACCGAAGAAACCTTCGCCGTTGCCACGCCCTGGTTTGAATATCCGGGCCTGGCCCGCACGGCCGGCCTCGCCAACCCCCCACCGCTGCTGCGCAGCGAGCGCGGCGGCATCGCCGTGACGGTCATGCGCGATCTGGAGGCCGAAGCCGCCGCCTGGGCGCTGTTCCGTGCGCATGGCCTGGAAAGTTATCAGCAGCGTCTGCCGAAAGCCGAACGCATCGACGCCGATGCCGCCGCCCGCAACGACTGCCTGCTGCCCGTGCTGCAGGATCCCGACAGTTGGCTGCTGTTTCTCGAACAGACCCGGCCGGCGCTGGAAAAAGCCGGCATCGTCATCGAAATCGACGACGATTTCCCTTTCCAGTTGAGAGAAGCCGAAGATTGGTTCGTCGAAGTCTTCGAGGATGAATTCAATACCAACAACGACTGGTTCGATCTGGATCTCGGTGTCGTCGTCGATGGCAAGCGCGTCAGCCTGGTCGAACCGCTGGGGCGGCTGATCGCCAACCGGCCGCAACTGATGGACGAACTGCGCCAGCTCGGTGATGACGAACGTGTGCCGCTGCCGCTGGATACGCGCCACGTCCTGCCGGTGCCGGTCAAGCGCCTGCGCGCCTGGCTGGGGCCGCTGCTCGAATTTGCCGGCGACAATGAGCATGAGCGGCCGCGCCTGTCGCGCCTCAATGCCGGCACCCTGGTCGAGCTCGAAGCGCTGCCCGGGCAGTGGTACGGCGGCACGAAGCTGCGCGAACTGGGCCACAAGCTGCGCGACTTCTCCGGCATCGAGGAAGCGCTGCCCGCGCCCGGCTTCAAGGCCACGCTGCGCCCTTACCAGCAGGTCGGCCTCAACTGGCTGCAGTTCCTGCGCAGCTACGGCATTGCCGGCATCCTCGCCGACGACATGGGACTGGGCAAGACCATCCAGACCCTGGCCCATCTGCATCTGGAAAAAACCAGCGGCCGCGCCGACCTGCCGAGCATGATCGTCATGCCGACCAGCCTGATCACCAACTGGTGCAACGAAGCCGAGCAGTTCGCGCCCGATCTCAAGGTGCTGACGCTGCACGGGCCCGATCGCGCCGCCCACTTTTCCGATATTGCCGCGGCCGATCTCATCTTCACCACCTATCCGCTGCTGGTGCGCGACCAGGAAGTGCTGCTGCAACAGGAATACCACCTGCTGGTGCTCGACGAGGCGCAGTTCATCAAGAACCCGAAGGCGCATTCGCACCGCGTCGCGCGCCAGCTCAAGGCACGCCATCGCCTGTCGCTCACCGGCACGCCGCTGGAAAACCACCTCGGCGAGCTGTGGGCGCAATACAACTTCCTGATGCCCGGCCTGCTCGGCGACGTGCGCCGTTTCGCCACGGTGTTCCGCACCCCGATCGAGAAGCAGAACGACGCCGAGCGCCGCCAGCAGCTCGCCGAGCGCGTACGCCCTTTCCTGCTGCGGCGAACCAAGGAGCAGGTGCTGACCGAACTACCACCCAAGACCGAGGTGATCCGCTGGGTCGAACTGACCGGCGCGCAGCGCGACATGTACGAATCGCTGCGCTTGGCCTTCGACAAGAAGCTGCGTCAGGTGCTGTCCACCAAGGGCGTGGCGCAAAGCCAGATCATGATCCTCGACGCGTTGCTCAAGTTGCGCCAGGTCTGCTGCGATCCGCGCCTGGTCAAGCTGCCGGCGGCCGCCGCAAGACAGCAGGAGCAGCAGGAACCGCAGAAAAGACAGGTCGATGCGACCGGCAACGAAGCCCCCGATTCGGCCAAGCTGGGGCTGCTGATGGGTATGCTGCCCGAGCTGATCGACGAAGGCCGCCGCGTCCTGCTGTTCTCGCAATTCACCAGCATGCTGAGCCTGATCGAGGAAGCGGTGGCGCGCCACGGCATCGAATACGTCAAGCTCACCGGCCAGACCAAGGATCGCGAAACGCCGATCAACCGTTTCCAGAATGGCGAGGTGCCGCTGTTCCTGATCAGCCTCAAGGCCGGCGGTACCGGCCTCAACCTGACGGCGGCCGACAGCGTGATCCACTTCGATCCCTGGTGGAACCCGGCCGTCGAGGAACAGGCTTCATCGCGCGCCTGGCGCATCGGCCAGGACAAGCCGGTGTTCGCCTACAAACTGCTGACCAAGGGCACGGTGGAGGAAAAAATCCTCGCCCTGCAGGAACGCAAGCGCAACCTCGCCGACAATCTGCTCGCCGGCGCCGCGCCCAACCAGCACCTGATCACTGCCGAGGATCTCGACATCCTGTTCCAGCCGCTCGACCCGGCCGGCATCACCTGATCCATCCCGCCATGACCCTGACCGATCTGCGCTACATCGTCGCCCTGGCGCGCGAACGCCACTTCGGTCGCGCCGCCGAGAAATGCTGCGTCGCCCAGCCGACCCTGTCGGTCGCCGTCAAGAAGCTGGAAGAACAGCTCGGCGTGGTGCTGTTCGAGCGCGGAGCCGAAGTCAGTCTCACCCCCATCGGCGAACAGATCGTCGCCCAGGCGCAGCGCGTGCTGGCCGAAGCCGGACGCATCCCCGAGCTGGCCGCGCAGGGACGCGACGCCCTGAGCGGCCCCCTGCGCATCGGTGTCATCTACACCATTGCGCCCTATCTGCTGCCGACACTGGTCCCCCTGCTGCGCGAGCGGGCGCCGCAGATGCCGCTGGTGATACAGGAAGGCTTCACGGAAAAACTGGTTGCCGCCGTCAAGGCCGGCGATCTCGACGTCATCGTCATCGCCCTGCCGCTCAACGAAACCGGCCTGGTGAGCCAGCCGGTGTACGAGGAGGCCTTTCGCGTGCTGCTGCCGGCGCAGCACGCCTGGGCCGGGCAACAGACCATAGCGCCCACCGCGCTGCTTGGCGAGCCCCTGCTGCTGCTCGGTGCCGGCAACTGTTTTCGCGACCAGGTGCTGGATCTTTGCGCCCATGCCAATGCCGCCACGACCGCCGCCACTGCCGGCGCCGAGAGTCCGCAAGTGCTCGAAGGCAGCTCGCTGGAAACCATCCGCTACATGGTCGCCTCGGGCCTGGGCATCAGCGTCATGCCGGCGTCGTCTGCCGACCGGATCCCACCGGACGATGCCCTGCTGCGCGTGCGACCATTCGCCGAGCCGACGCCAACCCGCTGCGTCGGCCTGGCCTGGCGCACCAGCTTTCCGCGCCACGGGGCCATCGACCTGATGCGTCAGGCCCTGCTCGACAGCCGCCTGCCGGGCACCCGGCCCGTCGAAATACGCTGAGCGCCGAGTGCTGAGCTACGGAAGCTGCGAACGGCAAACCTGCAAGCCGAACAGCCGCGCCAGCTCGTCGCCCGGACTGGGCGCGCGCATGAAGGCCTCGCCGACCAGAAAAGCATGCACCTGGTGGCTGCGCATCAGCGCCACGTCGGCCGGCGTGAGGATGCCGGATTCGGTAACGATGATCCGATCCTGCGGAATGCGTTCGATCTGTTGCAAGGTGGTGTCGAGGCTGACCTCGAAACTGCGCAGATCGCGATTGTTGATGCCGATCAGCGGCGTCCGCAACCGCAGCGCCAGCGCGGTTTCCTCGGCATCATGCGCCTCGACCAGCACCGCCATGCCCAGGCTGTCGGCAATCGCCTCCATCTCCTGCATCTGCGCCAGCTCCAGCGCGGCGACGATCAGCAGGATCGCATCCGCGCCCATGGCGCGCGCTTCATAAACCTGGTACGGATCGACCAGAAAATCCTTGCGCAGCACCGGCAATTCGCAGGCCGCCCGCGCCTGCCGCAGATACTCGGGCGCCCCTTGGAAGAATCGGCGATCCGTCAGCACCGACAGGCAGGCCGCACCGCCGCGCGCGTAATCCGCCGCAATCGCCGCCGGATCGAAATCGGCGCGGATGACGCCCTTCGACGGGCTGGCCTTCTTGATCTCGGCAATGATGGCCGGCTGCCGGACGACGATGCGCTTGCGCAGCGCCGCGACGAAATCACGCGGCGACGCCTGGCGGGCAGCGGCCGCCTGCACCGCGGCCAGCGGCGCAATCGCCTGCGCGGCGGCGACTTCCTCGTGCTTGACCGCCAGAATCTTCTGCAGAATGTCCGGTGTGGAACTCGAACTCATTGCTTCCCCACTCACGCCGATACGGCACAGCCGCGCGTGAAGGCGACGAAGGCATCGAGCTTCTCGCGCGCCGCGCCGCTCGCCAGGACGTCGCGCGCCATCTGGATGCCCGCGTGTATCGAATCGGCAAGGTTGGCGGCATACAGCGCCGCGCCGGCGTTCATCAGGACGATGTCCTGCGTGGGGCCGGGCTTGTTGGCCAGCACGCGCAGCACGATCTCCTTGGACTCCTCGGCGTTCACCACCCGCATGCGCCGGTAGGAAGACATGGTCAGACCGAAATCCTCGGGATGAATCTCGTACTCGCGGATCTCGCCGTCCTTGAGTTCTCCGACCAGCGTCGAAGCGCCCAGCGAAATCTCGTCCATGCCGTCCTTGCCGT
Source organism: Sterolibacterium denitrificans (assembly GCF_900174485.1). Taxonomy (NCBI): domain Bacteria; kingdom Pseudomonadati; phylum Pseudomonadota; class Betaproteobacteria; order Nitrosomonadales; family Sterolibacteriaceae; genus Sterolibacterium; species Sterolibacterium denitrificans. The sequence continues at coordinate 258,834 of NZ_LT837803.1, forward strand.
GCACCACCAGCACATGCTTCGCGCCGAGGCGCTGCATGACGCGCACCTGGATGCCGACCAGGTCGGGATGAAACACCCCCATCAGCGTATTCGGCGCGCCGGCCGGGTTGGTCAGCGGACCGAGAATGTTGAAAATGGTGCGCACCCCCATTTCGCGGCGCACCGCGGCGACGTTCTTCATCGCCGCATGATGGGCCGGCGCAAACATGAAGCCGATGCCGGTCGCCTCGATGCTCCGGCCGACCTGTTCCGGCGTCAACTGGATGTTGGCGCCGAGCGCTTCCAGCACGTCGGCGCTACCCGAACTCGAAGAGACGCTGCGGTTGCCATGCTTGGCGACCTTGGCGCCGGCCGCCGCGGCAACGAACATCGAGGCCGTGGAGATATTGAAGGTATGCGCGCTGTCGCCGCCGGTGCCGACGATGTCGACGAAATGGCTGTTGTCGGCGACTTCCACCTTGGTGGCCAGTTCGCGCATCACCTGGGCAGCGGCCGAAATCTCACCGATGGTTTCCTTCTTGACGCGCAGTCCGGTGAGGATGGCGGCAACCATCAAGGGCGAGACTTCGCCCCGCATGATCTGCCGCATCAGATGCAGCATTTCGTCGTGAAAGATCTCGCGATGCTCGATGGTGCGCTGCAGCGCCTGCTGTGGCGTGATCATGCGCACGCTCCTTCCGTTGCTTTCGTTGCTTCGGCGGCCGCCGCCCGGGTTTGCTCGAGGAAGTTCTGCAGCATCGCATGGCCGCAGTCGGTGAGAATCGATTCGGGATGGAACTGCACGCCCTCGACCGCCAGGACCTTGTGGCGCACGCCCATGATTTCGCCATCCTCGGTCCAGGCCGTGACTTCCAGGCACTCGGGCAGCGTCTCGCGCCTGATCGCCAGCGAGTGATAGCGCGTCACCGTCAGCGGATTGGGCAAGCCGTGGAACACGCCCGCATCACGATGATGCACCGGCGAAGTCTTGCCGTGCATCAACTGGCGGGCGTGGACGATTTCGCCGCCAAAGGCCGCGCCGATGCTCTGATGACCGAGACAGACGCCCAGCAGCGGAATCTTGCCGGCAAATTCCCTGATCGCCGCAACCGACACCCCCGCCTGCTCGGGCGAACAGGGCCCCGGCGAAATGACCAGGCGCGCCGGCCGCAACGCGGCAATCTCCGCCAGCGTGATCGCATCGTTGCGATACACCCGCACCTCCTCACCCAACTCGCCAAAATACTGGACGAGGTTGTAGGTGAAGGAATCGTAGTTGTCGATCATCAGCAGCATAAAGAGGACATCCTATTGATTTACAAGGTATATCTCAGCCTGCCGGACTTGACGGGCGCCTGGCGACCCAATTTTCGTTCGATACCCCACGCACCTGGTCTGGGACTGCCAACCCCAAGCGGGCCATTTTCGCACGTATCGGCTTGCGGATAAACGGTCAGAATGAAGCCATCGGCGCACCGTCGCCTCGTCGAGCCATGCGCCAGCATGCGCACGCGCCGGGCCCTCCAGCGCAAAGCCCGGCGCGTGGCCGGGCTTTGCAGGATGAATCAACCGACATCCGGTAAATACCCGCAGTCAGCAATGCGTACCCGGATACTCGAGTACGCCGGTACTCGGCAATTCAATTACTCGAACACCCGCTGCCGGATTCAGGCTCGCACTCAAACCCGAATTCCCGGGCTCGAACATTCAGCCTTTGACAATCAGCAGGCTTTCCAATGAGCCGCCTTTGGCCTGATGCGCCTTGACCCACTTGGGATGGGGGCCGCGTCCCGACCAGGTTTGCGCGGGATTCTGCGGATTGGCGTATTTCGGCGCGACCTTGCGGCCACCCACCACCTTGCCTCTGCCCGACAGGCCCAATTCGCCGGCCGTCAGGGAATACTCGGCAATCATGGATTTGACTTTCTGGATAACTTCCTGGCGGCCCTTGTTGAGCAAAGCCTGTTTTTTGGCGGCCAGTTCTCTGATTTGCTGTTCAATAAGACTGATTTCATCATTGCTGCTCATGGGCATTTACCTCCATTCGTATCGAGATTGGACTACATGACTTCGATTCAGCGTCAATCAACTTAGTGTCTTAGTTTTCGAGACTGCTGAATCAGTATTTCATGAGAGGTGAAACGTTGTTATTTTATCACTTTAGGTTACCTGGGCAAATGCAATAAATGAGACAGGACATCCTGTATTCACGATATGGCGCCAGACAGGATTACCGACATTCATTGAATGCCGATGTATTTCACCGCACTTGCACAGACATGACCTGCTGCAATTGCCGTCAATGACTCGACGGTTCGGGCCACGACATTTTGTTGTATCTGAACAACATTCGTCCAGACATGAATCCTCCTGTTTGCTGTTTGAATATTTTCAAGGTAAAATTCCTGCCCATTCATTTTCAATATCTTCAGGAGTCAAAACATGAAAAGCCATCCAACCAGGCTTGTTCCCGTATTGGCCTGCATGCTGTCAGGCGCCGTCCTTCCGCTCCTTCCACTGTCGGCGCAAGCGCAGGACGTCACCTTGCAGCAGGCGGTGCAGCAGGTCGTCAAAAAGAATCCTGAAGTCGTGGCACGCTGGCATGCCTTCAAGGCCGCAACCGAAGAGATCGACGTGGCAGGCGGCGCTTATCGCCCGAGGGTCGATCTGACGGGCGATCTCTCGCGCGAGAGGCTGAAAGCGCCCATCACCGGAAATATCGGCACGGATTACACCCAGCGCGACCTGTCCCTGTCGCTTGAGCAGATGCTTTTCGATGGCGGCCGCACCAGCAACCAGGTCGGCAAGCTCAGCCATGTGCAGCGTGTGCGTTATGCCGAATTGATGGAGGCATCCGAAAATCAGGCCATGGAGACGATGAAGGCCTATCTCGACGTATTGCGCTACCGCACCCTGCACAATCTGGCGGCGGAAAACTATACGCACCACCGCACGGTTTTCGAGCAAATCCAGCAACGCGCCCAGTCCGGCGTCGGACGCAAGGTCGACCAGCAGCAGGCGCAAGGCCGCCTGGCGCTTGCCGAATCGAACCTGCTGACGGAATCCAGCAACCTGCATGATGTCAGCGCGCGCTACCAGCGCATCGTCGGCAATCTGCCGCCCACCCAGATGGCTGACGTGCCCGAACTGAGCAACGGCATACCGGATGCCTCGAATGAGGCCCTGCGCAAGTCATATGCACAGAACCCGTCATTGCTGGCCGCGCAGGAAAGCATCGTGGCCGCTCAACTGGATGCCAAAACCCATGACGCCAGTTTTCTGCCCAGGGTTTCATTGCTCGCCCAGCAAGGCGTGGGCAAGAACCTGGGAGGACAGATCGGCCGCAGGGATGCGACCAGCATCGGCGTGCAACTGAATTACAACCTCTACAATGGCGGCTCGGACCAGGCTGCACAGCGCCAGGCCATTGAACAAAGCTATGCTGCCAAGGAAACGCGCGACAAGGTGTGCCGCGATGTGCGCCAGACGCTTTACGTTTCGCACAATGATGTCAAGCGTCTGAAACAGCAGCTTGGCTATCTTGAGCAGCACATGAACTCCCAGGAAAAGGCACTGTCGGCCTATTACAGCCAGTTCGACATCGGCCAGCGGACCTTGCTTGACTTGCTGGATGCGGAAAATGAAGTGTTCCAGGCCAAGCGGGCTTACCAGAACGCCCGTTTCGATTACCTGCTGGCCATGGGACGTACCCATGCCGCCATGGGCGGCCTGGTGAAGGCGCTGGATGTCACCCACCTCGACACCGAGGAACTGGCCAAGACCGAGGATTCCGCAGAATTCGATCCGAATACCGTCTGCCCGGCCGATGCGCCCGAGATGATCCTGGATGACAAGGAGGCGCTCTATGCCGCCTACATGCCGGTCACGAAGGACTCGGATGGCGACGGCATTCCGGATGACCGGGATGCCTGCCCGGACACGCCGGCTGGCACGCGTGTCGATGTGCGTGGATGCCCGCTCAAGAACGTGACCGAATTGCAAGGCGTGAATTTCGAATACTATTCGGCGAAATTGCGTCAGGAGTCGTTGCCCGTGCTGAACGAGGTTGCCGAAACGCTCAGGAAGAACATCGATCTGAAGGTTGAAATTGCCGGTCATACCGACAATCAGAACCGCAGCCAGGATCCGCAACTCAACGTGAAGCTTTCGCAGAAACGCGCCAATGCGGTCAAGGAGTATCTGGTATCGCGCGGTATCTCCGCCAGTCGCCTGACGGCCAGGGGCTATGGCGAGACCCAGCCCGTTGCCGACAACTCGACGGCGGATGGACAGTCCAGAAACCGCCGTGTCGAGCTGCGCATTCTGAACTGAAGACGCATTTCCTCCACTGCCTCCACTGCCACTAGGTGAGCCGATTGAAGCTTGCCTGGTGGCAGTGCGCATAAATAACAACCGTAAATCACCACTGACCAGGCCAACCAGGCAGCAAACAGCTGCGAGTTGCGGTTACGGATTTGCGTCGTTCCCGCAAAGACGGGAATCGGAAGGGTAGCTCCCCGCACCTTCGCAGGGATGACGACCAAGCCTTCTGACCTTCTTGACCTTCTTGGTTGCCTACGCCTGACCTGCTTGGCCTTCTTGATTGCCTGTCTGACCTGCTTGGTCGCCTGCCGCTCGGCTCAATAACAGCTATCCTCGGACGGTTATCCTCGACCATCCTCAATAGCGGCTATCTCACAGCGGCTACCTCGCAAACGATACAGCCACCGATCTCGGCGTAGCGTCCGGGGTCGGTGGCTGTATCGTTTGGCTGGCAGGCATCCCAGATTCCATGGATGCCTGCCCTTCGGCTTCAGAGCTTAATCGACCAGCAGTTTTCCGCTGTCCAGCAGGCTCTTGAGCAGGGCCGTATTGTTGCCGTCTGCAATGCCGAACTCCGAGTACAGATTCACGTTGTTGAGCGTGATCCGCTGGTCTTCGGCACCTGCCGCATAGTGGCCATTGGTGTAGTCACCGTGCGAGCTGATGCGTATCGTCGTATTGCCGCCTGATACGCTGATGTCGATGTAGTTATTGAGGTTGCCAATACCCAGTTGGTGATTCTCGCCAACCAGCAGGCTGCGCAAATCAAGCACATCGCCCTTCGCGGAAACGGCAGCCGCATTGAAGTCGGTCACGGTGTCGATGGCCGGCGTACCCGGCCTGCCGCCATCGCCCAGCTCCCAGCGGAAGATATCGGAACCCAGACCGCCGGTGAGCGTGTCGTTGCCGCTGCCACCGATCAGGATGTCATTGCCCTCGCCGCCATTGAGCTTGTCGTTGCCGTCGCCACCGCGCAACAGATCGTTGCCGCGACCGCCGTTGAGCGTATCGTCGCCATCGAATCCGTAGAGCCGCTCACCATATTTGCTGGAAGCAGTCAGGGTATCGCTGGCGGCGGAGCCTTCACGGATATTGGCGTGCGTATCCGGCGAGCTCAACAGGCTGGCGTCGATCAACTTGCCGGCGTATGAGGTATCACTGAGTCCATACGTGTCAGTCACCGTGATCTTGGTTGCGTTGAGCAGGTTCAGACTGATTGCCGTATCGTCGAAGCGCACGGATCCCAGCATTTCATTGATGACCAGATTGTCGATCGGGCCACCATTGATTGCCGTGATCACCAGATGCGAAGTCGGCAACAGACTGATCAGGCCGTACTCATCCTGGAATTCAAGCTTGAGTCCCAGGCTGGCCGCCAGTTGCTTGGAGGCGGTCAGATTGTGCTGGCCCAGGGCAAGCAGCGGCGTGTAGCTGATTTCAACTCTGGCGATGTTGTTGTTGGCATCGTAGGCGCTGAATGACTGGTGGTTGCCGAAATCAATCAGATCGAACAGGGAAACTCCGACCAGGCCGAAGAGACCATGGTGATTTCTGGCGGTCGCATCCGGCGCGACGTTGTTCATCACCCCGTCCGACGTGAACCTGACGCTGGAACTTGCCGTGTCACCATCGCGGTCGGTGAAGGTATACGCCAGCACTGTCTCCTTCCCTGCCGGTATGGGCGCACCTGCCGAATAGACATAGCCACCGTCGGCCATATTGACCTTGATGGTTTCGCCGCGCGCGGTGGTGACCGTCAACCAGTGGCTGCCCGCGTCATAGCTATAGCCCGTCACCTGTGACGAACTGCCGGATTGGCTGACGCTGTTCGTGGCATCGTTGTACAGGTAGGTATTGCCGCCGATGCCGATGGACTGAACATAGCCGCCGTCGGCGCCAAAACTGCCCGGCAAACTGCCCGCCACCGAAGAAGGCGGTGCGTCGGTGAGCAAGACGCCCTGTTTCAGCAGGGCCATGCCGATCTGCTGATCCCCGCCATAGCCGCTGACCAGATCCACCTTCTTCAGCACGATGGTCTGATCCTCCAGGCTGGCGGAATAGCCGCCGGCAAAACCGCCCGTGCTGCTGATATGAATGATGGTATCTGCGCCGACCTTCTCGAAATGCAGGTAGTTCGAGAGGTTGGCGTAATTTTCACCTTGCAGCAAGCCGCGCAGATCGAGGATGTCGCCACCCGAGGTCACGGCCGCAGCCTTGAAGTCGGTGACGGTATCGATGGCCGGATTCCCCGGTGTACCGGCATCGCCGCGTTCCCAACGGAAGATGTCGGAACCCGCGCCGCCAGTGAGCGTGTCGTTGCCCTTGCCACCGATCACGATATCGCTGCCGGCGCCGCCATCCAGCGTGTCATTGCCGTTGCCGCCACGCAGGATGTCGTTGCCCTTGCCACCCGTCAATTTATCGTTGCCGGCATGGCCATAAATCTGCACGCCGCCATTGCCACCGACCAGGGTATCGTTGCCGGAGCCGCCTTCCGTGACGTAGCTCGAGGGCTTGGAAAGGTTGAAGATGCCGGCATCGGCCAGCGTGCCCACCACGGCAGAATCGCTGAGCCCGTTGGTATCGGTCACCTTGATCCGGGTCGCGTTGAGAACGTCCAGGTTGATCAGGGAGTCCTCGAAGTGCACCGTGCTCAACAACTCATTGATCACCATGTTATCGATCGGGCCACCGTCCTGCGAAGTGATCACAATCTTTGAAGACGGCAGAATCAAGCCCAAAAAGCCGTAATCATTCTTGATTTCCAGATTGAGACCGAGTTCGGCCGCCAGCGTCTGGGAGGCGGTCAATTTGTGGAAGCCCAAACCAATCAAGGCCTGATAGGAAATCTCGACGCTCTTGATGTTGTTGTTGATGTCGAAAGCACCAAAGGCCTGGCGCGTACCCAGGTCAATGAACTTGTCGAAGAGGGTCAGACCAACCAGACCAAGGATGTTGTGACCGCTGTGCAGCCCCGCCTCCGGTGCGACATTGCCTTGCCCGTTGGGCACCGTGACGATGTGGGAAGCTTCACCCGCTGTCGGCACGGCATCCACCACATTGATGGTCAGATTACCGTAGCCGGTATTGGTACCGTCGGACGCCGCCACCGTGAATGTCAGCGGCAGCGTGTCGGCCCCGGCGCCGGAATGATCCAGCGGCTTGCTGAGAGTGAAGTCATAGTGGCCATTCGTACCCACAGTCAGCTTTGCCACCTCTGCACCATTTGCGGCCCCAGTCAGGGTATAGACGCCCGTGGCAGCGTTGAAACTGCCGCTCCAGGTGACGAGGGCACCACCGGAAGTCAGACCGCCCGGCGCGCTGGCGCTGATCGAGGCGATTGCATCGCCGTCCGGATCGCTGATGCTGATATCCCCGCTGATAGCGGTCGAACCGGAAGCCAGCGCCTTTTCCAGCACGCTATGGATGCCGCCAGTATCATCAATGACCGGCGCGCTTCCCATGATGCGCACAATGGCGCTATCGCTGCCTTCCGGCGAGGCATTGCCCGCCGGGTCGGTAACCGTGGCCTTCACGGTGATTTTTTCACCTTCGGCCGGCGCCGCGAAGCTGGTGGTCACGCTGCCCGTCGTGAGATGACCCGACGTCAGGGTGATCGTCTGCGTGCTCGTGCCATCCGTGATCGTCAACTTGTCGCCCGCCTGAGCGCCCGCCGGTAAGTCGATCCGTACCGCGACCTGACCGCCCGTCAGCTCGGCACCATTCAGGATCCCGTCGTCGTTGGCATCGCTGGTCAGCGTGACCGTCGGCGCCGTCGTCGGCGCCGTGGTGTCCACCCGCGCGCTGTCGCTGCCTTCCGGCGAGACGTTCCCCGCCGGGTCGGTCAGCGTGGCTTTCACCGTGATCTGTTCGCCTTCGGCCGGCGCCGCGAAGCTGGCCGTCACGCTGCCCGCCGCGATCTGGCCGGCCGTCAGGGTGATCGTTTGCGTGCTCGTGCCGTCCGTGATCGTCAGTTTGTCGCCCGCCTGCACGTGCGAGGTCGGCAGGTCAACGCGCACTTGCACCTGACCGCCCGCCAATTCCGCCGCGTTGAGCCAGCCGTCGTCGTTGGCATCGCTGGTCAGCGTGACCGTCGGCGCCTTCGGGTCGCCGCCCGTCGGGTCCTCCGGGTCCGTGCCCGGTGGCGTGGTGTCCAGGATCGCGCTGTCGCTGCCCGGCAGCGAGACGTTGCCCGCCGCGTCCGTGACCGTCGCCGTGATGGTCACGGTGCTGCCTTCGGCCGGCGCCGCGAAGCTGGTCGTCACGCTGCCCGTCGTGAGCTGGCCGGCCGTCAGGGTGATGGTCTGCGTGTTCGTGCCGTCCGTGACCGTCAGTTTGTCGCCCGCCTGCGCACCCGCCGGCAGGTCGATCTTCACGTCGATCGCGCCGTTCAGTTCCGCCTGGTTGATGTAGCCGTCGTCGTTGGCGTCTTCCGTGATCGTGACCTTCGGCGCCGCGCTGGCCGTGGTGTCCACCACCGCGCTGTCGCTGCCGCTGGGCGAGGTGTTCCCCGCCGGGTCGCTCACCGTCGCCGTCACCGTGATCTGTTCGCCTTCGCCCGGCGCGTCGAATTCGACCGTGATGTGGCCTTCGTTGATCATTTCCGGCGTCAGCGTGATGATTTGCGGCGTCGTGCCGTCCGTCACCGTGACCTTGTCGCCCGCCTGCGTGCCCGCCGGCAGGTCAACTTGTACCTGCACCTTGCCGCCCGTCAGCTCGGCACCATTCAGGATCCCGTCGTCGTTCGCATCGCTGGTCAGCGTGACCGTCGGGGCCGTCGACGACGGCGCCGTGGTGTCCACCCGCGCGCTGTCGCTGCCTTCCGGCGAGACGTTCCCCGCCGGGTCGGTCAGTGTGGCCTTCACCGTGATCTGTTCGCCTTCGGCCGGCGCCGCGAAGCTGGCCGTCACGCTGCCCGCCGCGATCTGGCCGGCCGTCAGGGTGATCGTTTGCGTGCTCGTGCCGTCCGTGATCGTCAGTTTGTCGCCCGCCTGCACGTGCGAGGTCGGCAGGTCAACGCGCACTTGCACCTGACCGCCCGCCAATTCCGCCGCGTTGAGCCAGCCGTCGTCGTTGGCATCGCTGGTCAGCGTGACCGTCGGCGCCTTCGGGTCGCCGCCCGTCGGGTCCTCCGGGTCCGTGCCCGGTGGCGTGGTGTCCAGGATCGCGCTGTCGCTGCCCGGCAGCGAGACGTTGCCCGCCGCGTCCGTGACCGTCGCCGTGATGGTCACGGTGCTGCCTTCGGCCGGCGCCGCGAAGCTGGTCGTCACGCTGCCCGTCGTGAGCTGGCCGGCCGTCAGGGTGATGGTCTGCGTGTTCGTGCCGTCCGTGACCGTCAGTTTGTCGCCCGCCTGCGCACCCGCCGGCAGGTCGATCTTCACGTCGATCGCGCCGTTCAGTTCCGCCTGGTTGATGTAGCCGTCGTCGTTGGCGTCTTCCGTGATCGTGACCTTCGGCGCCGCGCTGGCCGTGGTGTCCACCACCGCGCTGTCGCTGCCGCTGGGCGAGGTGTTCCCCGCCGGGTCGCTCACCGTCGCCGTCACCGTGATCTGTTCGCCTTCGCCCGGCGCGTCGAATTCGACCGTGATGTGGCCTTCGTTGATCATTTCCGGCGTCAGCGTGATGATTTGCGGCGTCGTGCCGTCCGTCACCGTGACCTTGTCGCCCGCCTGCGTGCCCGCCGGCAGGTCAACTTGTACCTGCACCTGACCGCCCGTCAGCTCGGCACCATTCAGGATCCCGTCGTCGTTCGCATCGCTGGTCAGCGTGACCGTCGGGGCCGTCGACGACGGCGCCGTGGTGTCCACCCGCGCGCTGTCGCTGCCTTCCGGCGAGACGTTCCCCGCCGGGTCGGTCAGTGTGGCCTTCACCGTGATCTGTTCGCCTTCGGCCGGCGCCGCGAAGCTGGCCGTCACGCTGCCCGCCGCGATCTGGCCGGCCGTCAGGGTGATCGTTTGCGTGCTCGTGCCGTCCGTGATCGTCAGTTTGTCGCCCGCCTGCACGTGCGAGGTCGGCAGGTCAACGCGCACTTGCACCTGACCGCCCGCCAATTCCGCCGCGTTGAGCCAGCCGTCGTCGTTGGCATCGCTGGTCAGCGTGACCGTCGGCGCCTTCGGGTCGCCGCCCGTCGGGTCCTCCGGGTCCGTGCCCGGTGGCGTGGTGTCCAGGATCGCGCTGTCGCTGCCCGGCAGCGAGACGTTGCCCGCCGCGTCCGTGACCGTCGCCGTGATGGTCACGGTGCTGCCTTCGGCCGGCGCCGCGAAGCTGGTCGTCACGCTGCCCGTCGTGAGCTGGCCGGCCGTCAGGGTGATGGTCTGCGTGTTCGTGCCGTCCGTGACCGTCAGTTTGTCGCCCGCCTGCGCACCCGCCGGCAGGTCGATCTTCACGTCGATCGCGCCGTTCAGTTCCGCCTGGTTGATGTAGCCGTCGTCGTTGGCGTCTTCCGTGATCGTGACCTTCGGCGCCGCGCTGGCCGTGGTGTCCACCACCGCGCTGTCGCTGCCGCTGGGCGAGGTGTTCCCCGCCGGGTCGCTCACCGTCGCCGTCACCGTGATCTGTTCGCCTTCGCCCGGCGCGTCGAATTCGACCGTGATGTGGCCTTCGTTGATCATTTCCGGCGTCAGCGTGATGATTTGCGGCGTCGTGCCGTCCGTCACCGTGACCTTGTCGCCCGCCTGCGTGCCCGCCGGCAGGTCAACTTGTACCTGCACCTTGCCGCCCGTCAGCTCGGCACCATTCAGGATCCCGTCGTCGTTCGCATCGCTGGTCAGCGTGACCGTCGGGGCCGTCGACGACGGCGCCGTGGTGTCCACCCGCGCGCTGTCGCTGCCTTCCGGCGAGACGTTCCCCGCCGGGTCGGTCAGTGTGGCCTTCACCGTGATCTGTTCGCCTTCGGCCGGCGCCGCGAAGCTGGCCGTCACGCTGCCCGCCGCGATCTGGCCGGCCGTCAGGGTGATCGTTTGCGTGCTCGTGCCGTCCGTGATCGTCAGTTTGTCGCCCGCCTGCACGTGCGAGGTCGGCAGGTCAACGCGCACTTGCACCTGACCGCCCGCCAATTCCGCCGCGTTGAGCCAGCCGTCGTCGTTGGCATCGCTGGTCAGCGTGACCGTCGGCGCCTTCGGGTCGCCGCCCGTCGGGTCCTCCGGGTCCGTGCCCGGCGGCGTGGTGTCTACCGTGGCGCTGTCAGTCGCCGGATCAGAAACATTCCCCGCTGGATCGGTGATCGTCGCCGTCACCGTGATCTGTTCGCCTTCGCCCGGCGCGTCGAATTCGACCGTGACCTGACCCTCGCCGATCATTTCCGGCGTCAGAATGACTTCCTGCGACGTCGTGCCATCGGTCACCGTGACCTTGTCGCCCGGCTGCGTGCCCGGCGGCAGGTCGATCTGCACCTGCACCTTGCCGCCCGCCAGTTCGTCGCCGTTCAGAAACCCGTCGTCGTTGGCATCGCTCGTCAACGTCACCGTCGGCGCGTCCGGGGCTACCGTATCAACGCGGACACTGTCTTCACCGGCAGGCGAGGTATTGCCCGACGGATCGGTGATCGTTGCCGTAATGGTGATTTCTTCACCTTCACCCGGGGCGTCGAATTCGATCGTGATGCCGCCGTCTTCGATCATTTCCGGCGTCAGGGTGATTTCCTGCGTGGTGTTGCCATCGGTCACCTCGACGATGTCACCGGCCTGGGCGTCTGCCGGCAGGTCGATGCGGACTTCGACCTTGCCATCGTTCAGTTCGTCGGCGGTGAGATAGCCGTTGTTATCGGCGTCGCTGATGATGGTGACCGTCGGCTGGCCCGGCGGCGTAGTGTCAGAAGGCGCGCCACCGAGCGGAGACATCAGATAGGCATCCCGCTCGCCGGAACCGTCGTCGTCGGTATCGGCAGAACCCGAGGAGAATCGATAACTGCCTGAACCAGCGCCAAGCTCTTCCGAGATCCGGTCGAGGCGCACGAAGCCGTGGCCTTCCGATGCGCCGCCGCCGGCCGCACCGGCCGCGGTTTCCTCGAGCAGGCCATCGATATCCTGCCCTTGACGGATCGCCTGGGCGATCCGCGCGGCAGCGGCGTCGGCAGTCAACAAACCTTCGGCCATGCCGGCAACGTCGCCGGGAGCAGCCGCAAATGCATCGGCAGGCTGCATGTTGGCGCCGACCATGTGGTCGCCCGGGCCGAATACCAATACTTCGCCATTGGCGAACTTGAGACTGGCACGCCCGCCCGCCGTTACGACCAGCTTGCTTTCAGCGTTGATGACATCGCCCTGGTGCAGGACGCGCTCGTTCCCCTGGGCATCACGAACAAAAACCGTACCCTTGATGGAAGTAGCGGTTGCGATGGTTGTTGTAGCCATTTCTTGCTCCCGAATAAAAGTGCTGCCTAATTAAAAATTTGTTTAACCCTAATATTATAGACGATTATTTCTTGGTTTTTTAGTCGTCATTTTTTCAAGCTTGAAATATATTGCCGCATACTGCCTGTCAGCATCCCGCGCCATGATGGGGCAAGCGGTCAGGTCGGGTGCAGGCCGTATCGGGATCAGAGGCAAGCCGCCAGATTTAAGGATATATTGCCAACGATGAAAGCAATGTCGTCATGTCGTGGCCGGCATTCAATACATGGAATGTGGAAAATTGGTGGTGCGCGGCAGTGTCGATATCGGCAAAATCGAAAAAGCGAACCGAACCGCAATGAATAACGCACATAGCCGATTGATGGTATAGACGCCAATGACTGAATCAAGCACAAATTCGGATACCGTGTGGAAAACTTCACACGAAACAGGAAAAAAACATGATCCGCTGCTCGAATGCCTGGTGGCATTGAGCCGCATTCATGGTATTTCGCGCACGCGGGACGCGCTGATTTCCGGCTTGCCATTGGTCGATCACACCTTGACGCCCTCCATCTTCGACCGTGCCGCGCGCCGTGCCGGGATGGCCAGCAAGGTCATGCGCCGCACGCTCGATGAGTTTCCCGAACCGCTGCTGCCGGTGATCCTGCTGCTGAACGAGCGCGATGCCTGCCTGCTGGTCGGCTGGGAGACCGACGGATCGGCCCGGGTCGTCTTTCCGGAGTCGTCCGAAAGCGCGGAAGTGCTGTCGCGTGAACGGCTGGCAAGCCGCTACACTGGCCTGGCCATTTTCTGCCGGCCGCGCTTCAGATTCGACAAACGCGCGCCGGAACAGCAGGATCTGCGCGGACGCCACTGGTTCTGGCATGCCATCATGCAAAACCTGCCGGTCTACAAGGACATCCTGCTTGCCGCCCTGCTGATCAACCTGTTCGCGGTCGCCCTGCCGATGTTCACCATGAACGTGTACGACCGCGTGGTGCCCAACCAGGCCACGGATACCTTGTGGGTACTGGCTACCGGCCTGCTGATCATCATGATGGCGGACATCGGCCTGCGGCTGATGCGCGGCTATCTGATCGACCTTGCCGGCAGCCGGGTGGATGTCGGCCTGTCCGCGCAAATCATGGAGCGCGTGCTGGGCCTGCGCATGGAAAACCGGCCGCTGTCCACCGGCGCCTTTGCCGCCAACCTGCGCTCCTTTGAAACGGTGCGCGACTTCATCACTTCGGCAACCGTGACGGCCGTGATCGATTTGCCGTTTGCGCTGCTCTTCCTGGTCGTGATTGCCTGGATCGACCTGCCATTGGTCATTCCGGGCCTGGTCGGCATGGTGCTGATCATCGGCTATGCCATGCTGGTTCAGGATCGCATGCATGAACTCTCCGAAACCACCTATCGCGCCAGCGCCCAGCGCAATGCCCATCTGGTGGAAAGCCTGGTCGGCCTGGAAACGGTCAAGGCCCAGGGCGCCGAAAACATCATGCAGCGCAAATGGGAGCAAAGCGCGACTTTTCTGGCGCGCATCTCCACACAACTGAGATTGCTGTCGGCCACCACGGTCAACAGCGCCTTTCAGATCTCCCAACTGGCGTACATGGCGGTCATCGTCCTGGGGGTTTATCGCATCGGCGATGGTGCATTGTCCATGGGCGGCCTGATTGCCAGTTCCATGCTGATTTCGCGCGCCATGGCGCCGTTCAGCCAGGTGGCCGGTCTGCTGACGCAGTACCACAGCGCATCGACCGCGCTCACTTCCCTGAACAAGATCATGGATTCCGAAATCGAGCGGCCGAGCAATGCCAGTTTCGTCTCACGTCCCGACTTCCAGGGCGATATCGAATTCCACGGCGTCAGTTTCACCTACCCCGGCGAGGAAGCGGAGGCCTTGCGCAATATTTCCTTCCGCATCAAACCCGGAGAGCACGTCGCCATCCTCGGCCGCATCGGCTCGGGCAAGACGACGCTGCAGAAACTGATCCTCGGGCTGTACAAGCCGACCGCCGGCTCGATCCGCATCGACGGAATCGACATCCGCCAGCTGGATCCGGCCGAGCTGCGCCGCAACATCGGCTACGTGCCCCAGGATGTGACGCTGTTCTTCGGCGGCCTGCGCGAAAACATCGCCATGTCCTCGCCGGAGGCGGATGACAGCGCGCTGCTCGCTGCCGCCGAAGTCGGCGGGCTGCTCGACATGGTGAACAGCCATCCGCGCGGATTCGACATGATCATCGGCGAACGCGGCGAATCGCTCTCCGGCGGCCAGCGCCAGAGCGTGGCGATTGCGCGGGCCTTCGTCAATTCCCCTCCCATCCTGCTGCTCGATGAGCCGACCGGCTCGATGGACTTTTCCACCGAGGAAAGCGTGAAGTCCCGATTGCGCGAACACGCCAAGGACAGGACCATGATCGTGATCACCCACCGTACTTCGCTGCTGGATCTGGTTGACCGGCTGATCGTCATCGATCGTGGCAAGATCGTGGCGGACGGCCCCAAGGCCAACGTCATCGAAGCACTCAAGCAGGGCCGTATCGAGAGTGCAAAATGAACAAAAACTGGAAAATGGATAGCCTGCCGACATCACTGCCCCTGCCATCCTGGATGGTCCGGCTGCGAACCCGCCTGGATCGCCTGCTGTCGCGCTGGATCCCGCATGAAACGAAGGAAGATCTCGACTGGGTCAGCGATGCCGACTGGGCGCACATCCAACAGGAACCGCTGCGCGCCCGCTTCCTGCTGCGCTGGATAGGCGGCGTCCTGCTCGTGCTGCTGATCTGGGCGGGATTCGCCAGGATCGACGAAGTGACGCGCGGTACGGGCAAGGTGACGCCATCCCTGCAACTGCAGGTCATCCAGGCGGTCGATCCGGGCGTGGTCTCGGAAATCGCCGTCAAGGATGGTCAGTCCGTCGCACAGGGACAGTTGCTGATGAAAATCGACCAGACGCGCTTCCTTTCTTCCCTGCAGGAAAACCAGTCGCAATATCTTGCCCTGCAGGCCAAGGCGGCACGGCTTCGGGCGATTGCCGAGGGACAGTCATTCGAATTGCCGCCGGACATCGAGCAGCAGGTTCCGCAGATCGTCGCCCAGGAACGCGCCCTCTACATGTCGAAGCGCTCGGAGCTGGATGCCCAGCTCAGCATCGCGCGTCAGCAGTTGGCGCAACGCAACCAGGAACTCAACGAAGTACAGGCCCGCAAGGAGCAGGCCACCTCATCCTACCAACTGGCCAACCAGGAATTGAGCGTAACCAAGCCGCTGGTCAGCAAGGGCGCGGTCTCGGAAGTCGAACTCCTGCGCCTGCAGCGGGATGTCGCCCGTTTCCGCGGCGACATGGATGAAGCCTCGGCACAACTGGTGCGGGTGCAGGCCAGCATCAACGAAGCGCGGCACAAAATCCAGGACGTCGAACTGAACTTCAAAAACACCACCAGCGTCGAGCTGGCCGAAACGATGGCCAAGATCAACAGTCTCTCGGCGGGCAGCGCCGCCCTGTCCGACCGGGTCAAGCATTCGAATGTCGTTTCTCCGGTCAAGGGCACGGTGAAACGCATGCGGATCAACACCGTCGGCGGCGTGGTCCAGCCGGGAACGGAACTGCTGGAAATCGTGCCGACGGAAGACGCCCTGCTGCTCGAAGTGCGCATCCAGCCCAAGGACGTGGCCTTCCTGCGTCCCGGCATGAAGACCATGGTGCGCTTCACTGCCTACGATTTCTCGATCTATGGCAGCCTGGAAGGCGTGGTCGATCATGTCGGCGCCGATACCGTAACCGACGACAAGGGAAATTCTTTTTACATCGTCCAGGTGCATACGCTCAAGTCGAGCCTGGGTAAAGACTTGCCGCTCCTGCCGGGGATGCAGGCCGAGGTCGACATCCTGACGGGGAAGAAGAGCATCCTTTCCTATCTGCTCAAGCCCATCCTGCGCGCCCACCAGCGTGCGATGACGGAACGCTGAGATCATGCGGACAGGCAATCCCGTCTCGACCGAATCAACCCGACATTCTTTCTAGCGGAGCGCGTCATGCCGTACGTCCAGAGAAACGCCCAGGGCAGGATCGTTGCAATTTCCACGCTGGAGACCCCGCTGGCGGCCGAGTGGCTGGCAGAGCAAACGCCCGAACTCGCTGCGTTCATGCATGAAATCGCGCCGAAAAATCCTGCCGGCGAGCAAACCGCCGCCCAGGCATTGACCGAATCCGATCTGGCGCTGATCCGCGTGGTCGAAGATCTGATCGACCTGCTGATCGATCAGAACATGCTGCGCTTCACGGACCTGCCCGTCGCGGTGCAGGAAAAACTGATGCAGCGGCGCTCCCTGCGTCAGGGCATGACGTCGCTCAAGCTCATGGGCGAAGAAAACGATGTCATCTGATCCTGGGCCGGTTTTTCCGCAGGCAGCAGACAGTGCGCGCGCCTAGGGCCTAGGCAGCCGGCCGCGTCACCGCCTGTCCGGTGATGCCATCGAAGCCGATGGCGACCAGCGTATCGAGCTCGGCATCGTTCATGACGCCTTCGGCAATGACCAGTATCCCGACCGTATGGGCCATCTGGCACAGTCCCTTGAGGAAGGACTGGTTGCCGGTGTTTTCCTGGATGTCCCGGATGTAGCTGCTATCCACCTTGAGATAGTCGAGCCCCAGTTCCGCCAGCTTGGCGATCTCGCCGAAATGCCGGCCGAAATGTTCGATGCCGATCTTGCAGCCGAGCGGCGCGAGACCATTGCAAAAACTTGCAAACGCATCGAAATTCCTGAATGCGCCATACTCCGGCACTTCGATCCAGAGCCGGGAACACTTGCCGACGTTCTTGACCAGCAGCGCCTGCATGGTGTCCCGGAAACGCCAGTCGGTAATGGAATTGGCCGACAGATTCACGGCGATTTCCATGGACTGCTCGTCGAGCTGATCGAGCGCGATCTGCAGCGCATTCATGTCGAGTTCCGAATACAGCTTCAGGCGCAGCATCATCGGCATGAAATCTCCGGCGGACAGCCACTTGCCGCCGGGCGTGGCCTGCAGTCGGGTCACCGCTTCCTCGTGCATGGCGCGGCCGCCGGAAGTCATCACCGGATAACGCTCCAGCCTGATCCGCCCGTCGCTCAAGGCTTCCGTCAGGGCGAGCTTCCAGGCTTCGCCGTTCGGCAGCTCGACCGCCTGCGCGGCGGATTGCAAGGTGTGTCCGCAGTTCGGCCCCTTGCTCTCCGCAATCGCCAGGGCCTTGTCGGAAGCCGCCAGCAGATGGCCGGGCTGGTCGCCGCGCTGATAGGGAACGACGCCGAGATGGAAGACATCGCCGATTTGCGGCCAGCGCTCGCCAAGCATGCTGCCAAGACCGTCCAGCAGACTTGCGGCCAACCGCTCGGCCTCCTGTTCGCCGCCCGCCAGCACGGCAAAATCCGCGCCATTCAACCGGGCGGCAAACTTGTTGTCGTCCTTGTCCGCCATGCCCTGCAGAACCTGGGCAATGTCGCGTATGAGCCGGTCCGCGTCCGCGTACCCCAGCAGGACATTCAGTTTTTCCAGCTCGGTGAGGCGCAGCAGTGCCAGCGCGCCGCCCGCCGGGGATTCTTCGTTCTGCAGGCTCTCCTGCAGCCAGGTCATGAAGAAAGCCCGGTTCGGCAGATTGGTCAGCGGATCATGATTGACCTGGCGCCGCAGGACGTCGAGTCGCGCGGCCTCCTGGGCAAACATGCTTTTCACCTTGTCGGTCATGCTGTTCATGGCGACCACCACGGCCTTGAGCTCCGGCGTGCCGGGCAGGGGCAGCGTGATGAAGCGCCGTTCCTGGATGGCCTGCGCCTGCTCGACGACCTTGCCCAGCGGCCGGAAAACCAGGCGCAGCAGCCAGGTGCCGAAAGCGCCCGCCGCCAGTCCCGCCAGCAGGAACCAGAGCGCAAGCTGCTTGATGCCGAGCCAGAGCGACTGGTAGGCAAAGCGGCTATGGCTGGCCACCTGCACCGTGCCGAACTGCTTCCAGCCATCCTGGACCTGGGCAACGCCGGCCTCGGCCTGCAGCGGAAACAGCTTCCTGAACCACTCGGGCGCGCCCTCGACATTGCCGGTGAAATGCCGCTCGATCAGGACGGCGCCCGTCGGATCGGTCAGCACGATCTGCTGGTAATGCCCGGTGTCGAACTGGGCCGACACCACCAGTTCCACGGTCACCGGATCCTTGCCCGGCAATTGCGACAACACCAGCGCCAGCGACGCGGCGTTGTCGACGTTCTTCATGTACAACTGCTGCTCGATGTACTTGCGGGCAGTATGAACGCTAACCACGAAACTGCCGATGAAGGCAAGCGCGGTCAGACCGATGATCGCCAGCAGAAATTGCCGATAGA
Organism: Sterolibacterium denitrificans; assembly: GCF_900174485.1. Taxonomy (NCBI): domain Bacteria; kingdom Pseudomonadati; phylum Pseudomonadota; class Betaproteobacteria; order Nitrosomonadales; family Sterolibacteriaceae; genus Sterolibacterium; species Sterolibacterium denitrificans. The sequence continues at coordinate 277,832 of NZ_LT837803.1, forward strand.
TGGACATGTAGTTCTCCCGAAGTCCTGAATTACTGAATTACTGAATTACTGAATTCCTCGATACATGAAAGGCATGACGGACATCATTCGAATCCATCCGCCTGCATTTTTGCAATCAAATTGCGCCACATCGACAGGCGTGCCGTCGAGCTGCCGCTGGACGTCGTCCCCGGCGCGACGCCCACCCACAGGCCATCGCTGTTGAAGCTGAAAATCGGCGTCAGATCGGGGCGCTGCGAAGCGGGACGTACATCGTCGATCAGACTGTCGAGAATGTAGGGCTCGCCCGTCACGGTGGGATAGTAGGCGAGCACCATGTGGGCGATGCTGCTGCCACCGACGCTGCCGCCCGCCGCTCCGCCCAGTCTGGCCTTGACGTAGGTCATTCTGAGCTGCTTGCTCGGCACGCCGGCGATCAGCAGCGAGAAATATTTGGCAATCGCGTAATCCTCGCAATCGCCCACGCCGCGCCCCAGGGTTTCCAGCGGCGTGGCCCAGTAATCGCTGACACGCCACGCCACGCTGTCTTCGGCGTAACTCACGTGATCATTGACGAATTCATGAACCTTCCTGACCCGCTCTTCCTGCGTGGCCGCCGGCAGCGATACGAGCAGATCGCGCCACTGCACCATCGTCTGCTTCGCCCGCGGCCCGTGGCGGCTTGCGGCCAACTGGATCTGGTGTTCAAAATCGAACCCCTGCCCCAGCACGGCACTGGCCACGGCCACCACGCAGAGCAACAGCGCAACGAGCGCGACGCGCAGACCGCCCGCCCGCGCCCACCGGTTGCCTGCATGACTTGCCGGACGCAGCGGAGCACAAGCCATTGCAGCCAACCTGCCGGCGCCACGAAAGCCGTGCGCAAGCGCCGCCCTGTCGCCGGCAGGCAACGGACACGGCCGGCCATCCACAAATCCGCAGCGCATCTTTCTGGTGTCGTTATCGCTTGATTCTGGCAATACTCGCGGGTGCAATCATGGGGGCAATCGCGGATGCAGTCGGGCAACAATAGCATTGTCACCCGGGATTTTGGAAAGTATCGTCACGCTGCCGCGCAAGTCCGGGCAACGCACGGCATATTGCAAAACCGTGCCTGCGCTGGAGCGGCGAAACCGGCCTGCCGAGAGGCTTTCAGCGTTCCTGTCCGATGGCATTGGCCCAGTTCATCGAGGCGATTTCCGCCGTGGTCAGTTGCTCGAGCGTCAGACCGAGGGCGCTCAGTTGCTCGTTCAGATGGGTGGTATCGCAGCGCTCGATGCATTCGATCAGCGTAAGCAATTGGCCGGCGTAACCGTCATGGTCGAGCAGCGCGGCACGGATGGGTGCGGCCAGTTTGAGTTCGTCGACGATGCGCGACATGGGGATTTCAAGCACGGCTTCGAGCAAGGAGATGACGCCGGTCATGAAGGTCTGCTCGGCTTCTTCGGCCGATGCGCCGGTTTCGCGGGTCAGCAATTCCATCAGGCGGCCCCGGTTGGCGGCCATGATGGCGAGCGGATCGGGAAATTTCGCGCCGTCCCGATGGGCGAACAGCAGCAACGCCAGCCAGCGCTGCAACTGGCGGCGGCCCAGCAGCAGCATGGCATGGTGCACGGAATTGATGTGGGTGGGCACCCCCATGGCAACCGAATTGACCAGGCGCAGCAGGTTGTAGGTGAGCTTGGAGTCTTCCTTGAAAACCGCTTCGATCCGGCTGTCGGAAGCATCGCCGCTCAGAAGTTGCGACAGCCGCAGCATCTGCCGCTGCGCAGGGTCGATGCTGCGTCCGGAAAGGATTTCGGGACGCGCGAAGTGGTAGCCCTGGAACAACTCGAAACCGAGTTCCTCGCACAAGCGGCACTGCTGCCGGGTTTCCACCTTTTCGGCCAGCAGCTTGAGTTTCATCGGCCTGAAATGCCTCACCAGTTTGCGCAGCGCGTCTTCCTGCATGTCCAGCAGGTCGATCTTGACGTAGCTCACATAGGGCAGGATCGGGTAATACGCCGGATTGAGCGCGGTGACATCATCGAGCGCCAGTTGATAGCCCTTTTCGAACAGCAGGCGGCAACAGGTGACGGCTTCGGCTTCGAAGCGGGTGGTTTCGAGCAGCTCCAGCACGATGCGTTCGGCCGGCAGCATGTCGATGATGTCGCAACTGAGCAGCCGCGAATCGAGATTGATGAAGCCCAGTGCATCGCCAACGACGGACTGGATGCCCAGTTCGCTGAAGGCGCGCGCAATGACCTGCACCGTCGCATGATGTTCATCGACGAAATGGGCCGCGTTGTCGCCGCAGGAACGAAACAACAGCTCATAGCCGTGGATCGCGCCTTGCCGGTCAAGGATCGGCTGGCGACCGAGAAAGAAGCGCGCGGCTTCAGGAGGTGGGTCGGCCTCATCAATCATCAACGCTCGGCTCCTGAGTTTCGTGCCCGCGGTGTAGTCGCTGCGGGCACGCGGGCAAAAAGCAGGGAGTTCTCCCGCTCAGGTGTTGATTCTATATGCAACGTCGTGACATCGACATTGCGTAGAGCGCCGGACTTGCCGGGCGTCAGCCTGGCACAGCGAACTGCAGCTCCGCCAGCCGGCTGTAAAGACCGCCTTCGCGGCTGAGGCTGTCGTGCGTGCCGCTGGCGACGATGCGGCCGCCATCCAGAACGATGATACGGTCGGCCTTGCGCACCGTGGCCAGGCGATGGGCGATGATCAGGGTGGTGCGACCTTCGACCAGGTGTTCCAGCGCCGTCTGCACGAGCTGTTCGCTTTCGGCATCCAGCGCGCTGGTGGCTTCGTCGAGCAACAGCAGCGGCGGATTCTTGAGGATGGCGCGGGCAATGGCGATGCGCTGGCGCTGGCCGCCGGACAGGCGCACGCCGCGCTCGCCGAGAAAACTGTGCCAGCCTTCGGGCAGGCGTTCGATGAACTCGTCGGCGACGGCGGCGCGCGCGGCGGCCTTGACCTCCGCATCCGTGGCATCGGCGCGGCCGTAGCGGATGTTTTCCAGGGCGCTGGCCGAGAAGATCACGCTGTCCTGCGGGACGACGCCGATGCGGCTGCGCACTTCATGCGGATCGGCCTGTTGCAGATCGACGCCATCCATCAGGATGCGTCCCTGCTGCGGATCGTAGAAACGCAGCAGCAACTGGAACAGGGTGCTCTTGCCCGCGCCCGAAGGACCGACCAAGGCCACGGTTTCACCCGGCCGGATGCTCAGATCGAAGTCGGCCAGCGCGGCCTGCGTGGGACGGGACGGGTAATGGAAGGTCAGTCCTTCGATGTGGATTTCACCGCGTGGCGGCGGCAGCGCCAGCGGCCGCTCGGGCGCGCGGATACTGGGCTGGGCGGCGAGCAGTTCCATGAGACGCTCGGTCGCGCCGCTGGCGCGCTGCACGTCGCCCCAGACTTCCGACAGGGCGCCGAGGCTGAAGGCCACCAGGACGGTGTAGAGGACGAACTGGCCGAGCTGGCCCATGCTCATGCTGCCGTCGAGCACGTCGTGCGCGCCCAGCCAGAGCACCAGCACCACGGCGCCGAAGGCCATCACGATGATGACGGCGGTCAGCGCCGCGCGCGCGCGGGTGCGGCGCAAGGCGGTGAGAAAGGATGTTTCCACGGAATCGTCGAATTGCCGGCATTCGCGCGCTTCCTGGCCGAAAGACTGGATGGTGGTGATGGCATTGAGCTTTTCGCCGGCCAGCGCGCTCGAATCGGCGATCCGGTCCTGGCTGGCGCGCGACAGGCGCCGCACGGCGCGGCCGAAGACGATGATCGGCAGCAGGATCGCCAGCAGCATGATGAGCGTATAGCCGGTCAGGCGCGGGCTGCTCACCGCCATCATGATCGTGGCGCCGACCAGCAGCAACAGGTTGCGCAGCGCCATCGAGATGCTGGTGCCGACGAGGGTCTGGATCAGCGTGGTGTCGGTGGTCAGGCGCGAAAGCACCTCGCCGGTGCGTGTGTGCTCGAAGAATTCCGGACTCATGGTGATGATGTGGCGATACACCGCGCTGCGGATGTCGGCCACGACCCGTTCGCCGAGCCATGAGACCAGATAGAAACGCAGCGCCGTGAACAGACCGAGCGCCAGGGCGACGACGAACAGCAGCAGGAACCAGCGGTCGATGTGCGCCGCGCTTTCCCGGGAAAATCCCAGATCGACGACCTGGCGCACGGCCAGCGGCAGCACCAGCGCGGCCGCCGAGGCGATGACCAGCACCAGCATCGCCAGCGCGAAGCGGCTGCGGTAGGGCGCAATGAAACGAATGAGCTGGCGCAACATGGCGAGGTTGCGCGAGGAGGGCGTGGCGGCAGTGGTCATGACGGAATGGAAAACCCGGGGCGGATGCAACTAACAACCAGCAACTACAAAACGACGACTCCCAACTCCCGGGGATGCCCGGGAACGGAGCCGGCATCATACGGCAATTGGCTGGACGCCGGCCAGGCAATCCATGCAGCACGCCGTACTTTCCGGGATAATCACGCCCTCGCCCGCCTGCTTCCCGCCCGCCACAAGCAACAAACCTCATGGTCAAGAAAGTCTATATCCGCACCTTCGGCTGCCAGATGAACGAGTACGACTCGCAGAAAATGGCCGACGTGCTGGCCGAGCATGCCGGCGCCGCGGGGACGGAGGCCACCGACGACCCGGCGGAGGCCGACATCATCCTCTTCAACACCTGTTCGGTGCGCGAGAAGGCGCAGGAAAAAGTCTTTCATGACCTGGGCCGGGTACGTCATCTGAAAAAGCACAAGCCCGAATTGGTGATCGGCGTCGGCGGCTGCGTGGCCAGCCAGGAAGGCGAAGCGATCATCCGGCGCGCGCCTTTCGTCGATGTCGTGTTCGGCCCGCAGACCCTGCATCGCCTGCCGCAGCTCATCGACACGCGGCGCGCCAGCGGACGGCCGCAGGTGGATATTTCCTTTCCCGAAATCGAGAAGTTCGACCATCTGCCGCCGGCGCGCGTCGACGGCGCGACGGCTTTCGTCTCCATCATGGAAGGCTGCTCGAAGTTCTGCAGCTTCTGCATCGTGCCGTACACCCGTGGCGATGAAGTCTCCCGGCCGCTCGATGACGTGCTGACCGAAGTCGCCGGACTGGCGCTGCAAGGGGTGAAGGAAGTGACCCTGCTCGGGCAGAACGTGAATGCCTATCGCGGCGCGGCCGAAGACGATGAGACCGTGGACCTGGCCTTTCTCATCGAGACCATCGCCGGGATTCCCGGCATCGAACGCATCCGCTACACCACGTCGCATCCGCGCGAAATGACGCAGCGCCTGATTGACGTCCATGGGCGCGTGGCCAAGCTGGCCGCGCAACTTCACCTGCCGGTGCAGTCGGGCGCGGACCGCGTGCTGGCAGCGATGAAACGCGGCTATACGGCGCTGGAATACAAGAGCATCGTCAGAAAACTGCGCGCCGCACGGCCCGACATTTCCCTGACTTCGGATTTCATCGTCGGTTTCCCGGGCGAGACCGAAGCGGATTTTCAGGCCACCTTGAAACTCATCGAGGACGTGGGTTTCGATGGCAGCTTCAGTTTCCTCTACAGCGCCCGCCCCGGTACACCGGCGGCCGATCTGGCGGACGACACGCCGCCGGCCGTGAAATCCGCCCGCCTGCAGCAGTTGCAGCAACTCATCGACGCCCAGGCCGGCGCCATCAGCCAAAGCATGGTCGGCAGCCTGCAGCGTGTACTGATCGAAGGCCGTTCGAAGAAAAGCGATCGGGAACTGGCGGCGCGCACCGACAACAACCGGGTGGTGAATTTCCCTGTGCCGGCGGATATGGATGGCAATGAATTGATCGGCCAGATGATCGAATTGCGTATCACCGAGGCCCGCTCGCACTCGCTGCGCGGCGAGAGGACGACCGGCTGACAGGCTGGCGAACTGAACTGATCAGTGCAGCCGTTCCGGGCTGCCGCAACATTGCCGATACGGTTTACCGCTGCCGCAAGGACAATGCTCCTGGCCGACGGCGGGCTGGCCCTTGCGCTCCTGAGCGGCAGCGATGGCCTCATCCGAAGACTGCTTGGCGCGCCAGAAATCATGGATCTGCTTGACCAGTTCGGGCAGCGCTTCCTCGGCGCTGGCAATCGCCGCCTGTTCCTGCGCCGCGCTCATCCACGGCTCGTTGCGCTCCAGGGCATCCTCCTTGAGCATGCCGCTCAGGAGGAACAGCGGCTGCAGCAACTCGGTGAGTTCCTCGGCATGGTCGCCCACGGCCTCATACCAATTGCAGCCAAGCTGGCTGCCGTAGAGATAGGCATCGGCCCAGGTGGCGAAATCCAGTTCTTCGGGATCGTCGGCAACGGGATAAAGAATCAGCTCCCACTCCGAATCCGAATCTGCCTCGGCGCCTGAGTCCGACGCTGCGCCGCCGGCCAGCCGTGCGGCGAGATCGTCATGAAAGCGCATCAGCAGATCGATGATTTCATTGGCTTGCGCCTCGCTCTCAAACTGCGGCTGCTCGCCAAAAACGACGGGTAGCCAGACGCTCGACGGCACCGGCTGCGGCCCGCTGATCACGGCGCACAGCAGTGCCTGCAGCTCGTCGAGCAGCATCGCCTCGCCCTCGAAGATGTCGGCATCGAGCAGTTCCTCGAGCCGATCGAGGTCGGCTTCGGAGAAGTTTTCGCGGTCGGGAGAATTCATCGCTACGCTTTCCAGGGCAGGCCATGCAGGCCAAGGCTTGCAAGTGTAACTCCAAAACTGCTGCCTGCTGCCTGCTCTCCGCCATGCCCGGCAACTTCCTGTAGCATTGCCGATACTGACCTCCCGAAAAATTCGTCCAACCTGGCTGATGAAAATCCAATTTCTCGGTGCAACCAATACCGTTACCGGCTCCAAGTATCTGGTCACCATCGGCAAGCGCCGTCTGCTCGTCGATTGCGGCCTGTTCCAGGGACTCAAGATGCTGCGGCTGCGCAACTGGGAGCCGTTGCCAATCGATCCACGCCAGATCGATGCCGTCATTCTCACCCATGCCCACATCGACCACAGCGGTTACCTGCCGCTGCTCGTGCGCCAGGGTTTTCGCGGCCCGGTGCATTGCACGCCGGCAACGGCCGATCTGTGCGGCATCCTGCTGCCCGATTCCGGCCACCTGCACGAAGAAGAAGCCGACTACGCCAACCGGCACGGCTTCTCCAAGCACACGCCGGCACTGCCGCTGTACACCGAGGCCGATGCGCGGCACTGCCTGAAACAACTGAAACCGCAAGCCTTCGACCGTGACATCGAGCTGGGCGACGGCATCAGCCTGCGCTTCTCGCCGGCTGGACACATCCTCGGCGCGGCCTGCGTGCGGCTGCATGACGGCAAACGCACGCTGGTGTTCTCGGGCGACCTCGGCCGGCTCGATTCGCCGATCATGCAGCCACCCGCCGCCATCGGCACAGCCGATTATCTGGTGGTCGAATCCACCTACGGCGATCGCCTGCATGAAGCCGGCGATCCGCTCGACAAGCTCGCCGACATCATCACTCGCACCACGGCGCGCCAAGGTGCCGTCATCGTGCCGGTCTTCGCCGTCGGCCGCGCCCAGGAGCTGATGTACTACATCCACCAGCTCAAATCGGCCGGCCGGATTCCCGACATCCCCGTCTATCTCAACAGCCCGATGGCCATCCGGGCGACGCAGATCTTCCACCACTACGCCGGCGAGCATCGTCTAGGCCACAAGCAATGCGAGGCAATGCTCAAGTCCGTGCGCATCGTGAACAGCGCCGAGGAATCGAGGCGGCTGAACACCCGCTCGGGGCCGATGATCATCCTCGCCGCCAGCGGCATGGCCACCGGCGGCCGCGTCGTGCACCACCTCAAGGCGTTTGCGCCCTGGCAGCGCAATACCATCCTCTTCGCCGGCTTTCAGGCCGCCGGCACGCGCGGCGCGACGATACTCTCCGGCGCCGAGAGCGTGAAAATCCACGGCGAATACGTGCCCATCCGCGCCGAAGTGCAAAACCTCTCCAACCTCTCGGCCCATGCCGACTACGCCGAAATCCTGCGCTGGCTCGACGGCTTTGGGCAGCCGCCGCGGCGCACCTTCATCACCCACGGCGAACCCATCGCCGCCGACACCCTGCGTCGGCGCATCGAGGAACAGAAACACTGGCGCTGCACCGTCCCGGACTACCGGGAGGAATACGAACTGACTTGATTCGACGGCGGGTCAGGCCGCCGCCGTACCAGATTCAGGCTTCGTCACACGGCCTGACCCGGATGATGCGCTGAAAGAACAGGCTGTTCGGCACCTTCAGCCGGCTCGGCTGGCCGCCGGCATCGGCCGCACTGGTTTCCTGCAGCGTGGTGTAGATCGGGTTGATGTCCAGCACCTCGCCACCCAGACCGGCCTTGTCGCCATTTTCGAGAATTTCGATGCGGTCATGCAGACGAAATGGCCGCGTGATATAGATCAGCGCCGCACAGAAAATGTTCGACAGCACGCTCCAGGCGGCAAAGAAGGCGACGGCGGCGACGGTCACGAAGCCCGTGATGGCCGACCAGAACACCATGCTCGAAACGCCGAAGCGTTCGAGTATCAGCAGTACCGCGCTGCCGAAAATCAGGAAGGTGCTGGTGCGGCGGCCGGCGATGACCAGCTCCAGCGGCAACTTGCGCACTTCACCCAGACGAAAAATCAGGCGATGCACCAGGGCGCGCAGCAGCACCGCGAGAAAAATGATGAGGACGATCTGAACGCCGAGCGTCAGCGGACCGATCCAGGAAGCATCCAGTCCGGGAAACAAATCTTTCATGGCCGAAGCACTGTCCATGGCAACTCCGTCCCTCTCATCGACGAGGGGCACATGGCGCGGCTGAAGACAACCGCGCATCGAAACCAACTATTTGATGTTTAACGATATTTTAAAGCAGATTGTTTGCTCGAGCCCATCATTCTGCCCGCCTCCCGGTGGCTTGACAAGCGAGCGCCCCCCTTGGCGAGCAATGTTCGGCACCCGCCAAGGGTGGCTTACCACTGCCCAATTTGGGCACCGCGAGACACAAATACCATGTTATAAGAATGGTCTTGCTCTATACATAGAGAGGAGATAGGCAGTGGTTGCCCGTTTTTGTTTCACATTCAGCTCTCAGGAAAGGAAATTCCAATGAAACCCGCATTCAACACCCTGCTTGGCGCCGCCGTCAGCGCCATTTTCATGGTCTCGTCCGCTCAGGCTTTCGACGAAAACGCCGCCAGGGCGCTGGCCAAGAAGAACGACTGCTTCAAGTGCCACGCCGTCGACAAAACCAAGAAGGGCCCCTCGTACAAGAAGATCGCCGCGAAATACAAGGGACGTGCCGATGCGGAAGAAAAAATCGTTCTGAACATTACCACCGGCCCGAAAGTGAAGCTTGAAGACGGTTCCGAAGAAGACCACAAGATCATCGAAACCAAGGACAAGGCCGAAATGAAGAATCTGATCGACTGGATTCTTTCGCTTTAAGTACCAAGCACCGGCAGCAGAAACCGACAACGGGGCGCAGCCACCGGCCGTCGCTCCCAACCGAACACACAGGGGATTGGGGGAGGAAATGATGAAGTCTCTGAGACATTTGCTGGCGCTGGCGGCAGCGCTCGGCCTGCTGGGAAGCGGCCTCTCGGGCGCCGCCTTCGCCGCCGACGCGGACGACGCCAAGGAAACGCCCAAGGATCTGATTCTGAAGGGCGACGCCAAATGTACCGGCTGCCACGACGAGGCCGACGACACCAAGCCGACGATGCTCGACCTGAAGCCGTCCGTACTCGCGATCGGCAAAACCAAGCACGGCACCCGTGCCGACGGCCGCACGCCGACCTGTACCGACTGCCACGGCGAAAGCGAACAGCACGTCAGCCACAAGGGCAGCGGCAAACCGCCCAAGGCCGACCGCACTTTCGGCAAGCAGAGCCAGACGCCGGTCGAAGCCCGCAACAGCGCCTGCCTGACCTGCCACCAGCGAAGCGGCAAGCACATGAACTGGCTGTCGAGCACGCACGCCAACCGCGACGTGGCCTGCACCTCCTGTCACACGGTGCACTCGGCCCACGACAAGGTGCGCGACAAGAAGACGCAGACCGAAGTCTGCTACACCTGCCACAAGGAACAACGCAACCAGATGAACCGTCCGTCGCACCACCCGGTGCCGGAAGGACAGATGGCCTGCACCTCCTGCCACGACGTGCATAACGACAATCCGAAGGCGCTCATCAAGAGCAGCACCAACGCCACCTGCTACACCTGCCACATGGAAAAGCGCGGCCCGTTCGTGCATCCCCACCAGCCGGTGTCCGAGGATTGCGGCATCTGCCACCAGCCGCACGGCACGACGGCGGCCAACCTGCTGAAGACCCGACCGCCCTTCCTGTGCCAGAGCTGCCACGACCCGGCCTCGCACCACGGCCAGCTCGTGGGTCTGCCGACCGGACCCGGCAGCAGCCAGTTCCAGACCGTGGGCAGGGGCTGCACGAACTGCCACACCAACATCCACGGCAGCAACAGCACGTCGAACTCCGCAACCGTGCAGCACTTCCGTCGCTAAACACAGGAGGCGATCATGAAAATCAAACACAGACACTTCCGCCTGACCGCCGTCGCCGCCGCGCTGACGGCGATGTCCGGCGGCGCGCTGGCCGACGACGAAGTGACCGAACTCATCGAACCCGAGAGCACGATTTCCATCGGCGTCGGCAACTGGTCGGGCGAACGCAAGCAGCCGGGCGTCTATGACGGCATGCAGGCGGGCAAAACGTATGGCCTGATCGACGCCGAGATCGTCAAGCGGGACAACGAAACCGGCACCTGGTACAGGCTCACGATCGACGACCTGGGCCTCGACAACCGCGAAATCTCGGCCGAATACCTGCGCCAGGGCAACCTCGGCATCAAGCTGGACTATGACCGCATTTCCCGCGACGATCCGAAGACCATCCTCACCAACCTCCGGGGAGCCGGCACCGCCGTCCAGACCACCAACACCGGCGGCGCCATCTACGATCCGAAACTGGGCACCGTGCGCGAGCAAACCGGCCTGTCCATCTACAAGAAGCTGCTGCCCGGCCTGGAGTTCAACCTGAACTTCAGGAACGAGGAGAAAACCGGCCAGCGCCAGTGGAGCAAGGGTTCGGCCATCGACTTCACCGTCGAGCCCATCGACGCCAACACGCGCCAACTGGAAGCCAGCCTGGGCTACGCCACCCAGGAATTCCAGATCCAGGGCGGCTACTATGGCAGTTGGTACGACAACCAGTACAAACAGGTCGTCGTCGACACCAACAACTACATGTCGGTGCCGCTGGACAACCAGGCCCACCAGCTTTTCCTGAACGGCGGCTACAACTTCACCAAGAGCACGCGCGGCACCTTCAAGCTGGAGTATTCGCGGGCCAGCCAGAACGACACCTTGCTCCGCTCTCCCGACACGATCGCCGGCGCGCCCGACAAGCTGGATGCCAAGGTGGTCACCACCCTCGCCCAGCTCGGCCTGACCTCCCGGCCGATCAAGGATCTGACGCTCAACGCCAACCTGCGTTACCACGACCTGAAGGACAAGACACCCGTCGCCACCTTCAGCACCAACAACACGTCGCCGGACTACGCGGCCTTCTCCTACCGCACCCTCACCGGCAAGCTGGAAGGCACCTACCGTCTCGACGAGAACTACAGCCTGAGCGCCGGGCTGGAAGACAAGCGCCAGGACCGGGGCTTGCCGGTGCTGGTCAACGGCGCGACGAAACAGTTCGTAGTGCCCATGCGCAAGCAGCTCGACGAGCTCACCGGCCGCCTGGAGCTGCGCCACTCGCTCTCCGACACCCTCAACGGCAGCATCGCCTATCTCAACACCCGCCGCACGGGGAAGGGGGACGTGTGGGCCAACGTCAGCGCCGGCGGCGGTCTGACGGACTACAGGAACAGCGTCAACCCGCTGCACATCGCCGACCGCAAGCGGGACAGGCTGCGCCTCGCCGGCGACTGGGCGCCGACCGACGCGCTCGCCCTCCAGTTCAGCGCCGAGGAAAGCCGGGACCGCTACGAAAACAGCGCCGCCCGCCCCTTCGGCCTGCACCAGGGCACGGCCCGGCTCTACAGCGTCGATGCGGCCTACACGGTGAGCGAGAAGCTCAAGTTCAACGCCTGGTACGCCTACGATCAGAGCAAGGCCGACCAACTGGCCTACCGGGTCGACTCATCGACCACCAAGGACTACGACCTGGAAGAAACCGGACATGCCTTCGGCCTGGGCCTGCGCGCGGAGGCCAGTTCCCGCCTGAACCTGGGCGCCGATCTGGAATGGTTCAACAGCCGGAGCAAGTACCAGCAGGCCCTGACCAACCCGCCCGGCCCCCAGACCAACTTCACCTATGGCGTGCCGGACATCCAGAACACCCACCTGCGGTTGGGCCTCTTCTCGCTCTACGCCCTGGACAAGCATGCCGACCTGCGCCTGGACCTCATCCACGAACGCTGGAAGACCGACGACTGGAGCTGGACCTTCGCCAACGGCCAGGACTTCTCCTACAACGGCACCACCTTCATCGTCGATCCGAAGTCGTCGACCAGCTTCATCGGCGCGCGCTACATCTACAGGTTCCAGTAAACGAACCGAACAAAAACACGAGCATGCGCCTCTTCACGACACGATACGCTGCGACGTTCATGACGCTGCGCCCCGGCCTTCGCGGCGCAGCGTTTTCCGGAACACGGGGCCAGCGAGCGCCTGCTGCCGGCAGCCCATCGGCGTGAAGGGCGAGCAAGCGGCGGCAGGCGCTCCGATCTTTCGAGGGAAAAGACCATGCTTCATCTGAAAAACCTGGCTGCGCGGACCTTCGCCTTCGCCGTCTGCGCCTTTCTGCTCGCCGCGCCGGCGGCTGCGGCAACCGACAAAAATCCCGTTGCCGGCGCCTCGCCAGCGCAGCTCGACGACGCCACCTGTCTGAGCTGCCATCAAAGCGGCAGCGCCAGGATCGAAATCAGCGACGGCGATGACGAACGCGCCCTCGCCCACGTCGATCCCGCGAAGCTCGACAAGAGCGTCCACGCCAAGCAGCAATGCGTGTCCTGCCACACCGACATCGTCGACGCCAAGGCAAACCACGCCAAGGCCGCCGGCGTGGCGAAGCCCGACTGCATCAGTTGTCACGAGCAGCTCTGGGACGACGCCAGGAAGACCGGCGTGGACAAGACGCGGCCGCGTCTGGGCATCGTCGTCGACAACATCGTCGCCTACCGCAATTCCTTCCACGCCCGCCCGGACGCCGACAACCCGGACCAGCCGAAGGCGCTCTGTCACCAGTGCCACGCCACGCACGAATTCGCGGTACCGCCGCAGGGCGGGCCGGCGCGCGATCAGTGGCGCCTGACCATTCCCCAGACCTGCGGCGCGCAGTGCCACGAAGACCAGCTCGAAGAATTCGAGGAATCGGCGCACGGCAAGCTGGTGATGGGCAAAGGCGATCCGCGCGGCGCCATCTGCACCGATTGCCACACCGCACACGAAGTCGTCGGTGCCTCATCCGATCCATTCAAGCTGAAGAACGTCGAGGCTTGCGGCGGTTGCCACAAGGACAAGTTGAAGAGCTACCGCGACACCTACCACGGCCAGGTGCACAAACTCGGTTTCACCTACACCGCAAAATGTTCGAACTGCCACGGCAGCCATGGCATTCTCGGCGTCAACGAACCGGACTCGAAGATTCACCCGGACAACCGCCTGAAGACCTGCCAAAGCTGCCATAACGGCAAGAAGGACGGCCTGCCGCTGGCCACCGAAGGCTTTCTCTCCTTCGGCCCGCATGCCAACAGCCACGACTTCGAAAAGTATCCGCAGATGTGGATCACCACCAAATTCATGGTCGGCCTGCTGATCGCCGTCTTCACCTTCTTCTGGCTGCACTGCCTCCTCTGGTACTACCGCGAATGGCAGGAACGCAAGGCACGAAAAACGGAAACCCGCATCCACGCCGAAGCGGCCCTCGGCCCCTATGCCGGCAAGCACTTCGTCCGCTTTGCCTGGGGCTGGCGCGTGGCCCATCTGCTCTTCGCCCTGATCACGATGACGCTGGTGCTCACCGGCACCACGGTGATGTTCGCCAACAGCTCGTGGGCACCGGTCGTGGCCGGCGCGCTCGGCGGACCGAAGGTGCTCGGCCTCATCCACCGCATCGCGGCCGCCTGCTTCGTCGGCATCTTCATGATCCACTTCATCTACGTCATGCAGAAGCTGCTGCGCGACAGGAACTTCCGCTGGTTCGGCCCGGATTCGCTGGTCCCGAACTGGAAGGACTTCACCGACTGCTGGAACATGTTCAAGTGGTTCCTCGGCAAGGGCCCGCGGCCGCAGTTCGACCGCTGGACCTACTTCGAGAAGTTCGACTACTGGGCAGTCTTCTGGGGCGTGAACATCATCGGCTGGAGCGGCCTGATGCTGGCCTTCCCGCACGTCACTGCCAAATACCTGCCGGGCTGGATATTCAACGTCGCCACGCTGGTGCATGGCGAGGAAGCCTTCCTGGCCGCCGTCTTCCTCTTCACGGTGCACTTCTTCAACAACCACTTCCGCCCCGACAAGCTGCCGCCGCCGGATGTCGTGATGTTCACCGGCACGCAATCGATCGACGAGTTCCGCCACGAACACCCGGCCCAGTATCAACGCCTGGTCGAAAGCGGCGAGATCGAAAAGTACCTGGTCGATGCGCCCTCACGGCAGATGCACATCGGCTCGGTGATCCTCGGCCTGACGCTGATCACCGCAGGTCTGGTGCTGCTGGTCTTGGTCACCACCGGGTTCTTCAAGATCTAGCGATTTGTTTTGCAAAACAAACGGAAGCGCCGTCCCCACGAAAGCGGGGACGGCGCGCATTTTGTACCAGTTCGGCACCTGCCAACAAATTGCTGGTCAGATCTCCAATATTTCGCTATTATGGACGTATTCATTATTTCTTGACTTGAATAGCGAACATGCCGCGTAAGCCACCCGTTGTCTTTCCACAGGAGCAGCGCCTGCTCTCCGAGCTGGGTGAACGGCTGCGCCTTGCCCGCAAGAGGCGCAAGCTGAGCAACGCGGTGGTGGCCCAGCGTGCGGGGATTTCGAGAACCACCGTGTACAAGGTCGAGGCGGGCGATCCCGGCGCGACGCTGGGGGCCTACGTCCGGGTGCTGGCCGTGCTGGGCCTCGAAGGTGATCTCAATCTGTTGGCAGCCGACGACCGGATCGGGCGCAAGCTGCAGGATTTGGCGCTGGAGCCGTCACCAAACGCCAAGCGTCGAAAGGCCCATCCTTCGCCAATCCAGAGTCGCGAAGGGCCTGCATGAGCAAGCAGGACAACGCCCTTGAAGTCTGGCTGGACGATGACCTCGGCCCTGCATGCCTGGTCGGCACGCTTGCCCACGACCGCGGCCAGATCCGCTTTCACTACGAACGGGACTGGCTCAAGGAACCTCGCGCCTTCACGCTGGATCCCGATCTCTCCCTGGACGAGCACCCCTTCTTTCCGAAGCCGGAACTGGGCAACTTCGGCATCTTCCTGGACTCATCACCTGACCGCTGGGGCCAAACGCTGATGAAGCGCCGCGAGGCGCTGCAGGCCAAGGACGAGAAGCGGCCACCTCGCACGCTCTATGCCTGGGACTTCCTCATCGGTGTGCAGGACCAGACCCGACAAGGTGCATTGCGCTTTCGCCGGCCGGGCACGGAAACGTTTCTCGGCGACGAAAAGATGGCGGCACCGCCGGTGACGACTTTGCATGAACTGGAAACGGTGGCCTATCAGCTCAGCAACCGGCGCATCGACGACCTCGATGCCCTGCGCAAATGGCTCGCCGTGCTCGTCGCACCGGGCGCCTCGCTGGGTGGGGCAAGGCCGAAGGCCAACTTCACGGAGGCCGACGGCTCGTTCTGGATCGCCAAGTTCCCCGCCCGCGACGATGACCGGGACGTTGGGGCCTGGGAGTATGTCGTTCACCAGTTGGCCACGAAAGCCGGCGTAGATGTACCGCCCGCGAGGCTGATCAAGCTGGGTAACGACTTCCACACTTTCTGCGTGCAAAGGTTCGATCGCGCGCATGGTGCCAGGCGCTTCCATGCCTCGGCGATGACGCTGCTGCGCAAGACGCAGAGCGAGGGCACGAGCTACCTGGAACTGGCCCAGTTCATCCGAGCCCAGGGCGATGCAGAGCATGCAGATGCAGACCTGGCACAACTATTCCGTCGCGTGGCATTCAACGTCGCGATCGGCAACCGGGACGATCACCTGCGCAACCATGGCTTCGTACTTGGCAAGACAGGGTGGCGCCTATCACCGGCATTTGATGTCAACCCGAACATCGACAAGGCGGAGCATGTCCTGAACATCGACGATGTCGACAACCGGCCGAGTCTGGAGACGGTTCTCGGTACGGCGGCGTTCTACGGGCTTGGTGACGGCCCGGCTCGACAGGTGTTGGAGGAAGTCGCGGCAGCGGTCGATGGCTGGCAGGACGCGGCACGCAGGGCTGGCATCGCAAGCGCCGACATCAACCTGACGGCAGGTGCTTTCTCGGCCCATGCGGAGTTTCGTGCCTTGGCGGAGGCGAACAACGACAGTCCGTCGTAGTCGCCAAGGCGGGTGACCTTGCCCATTGCCTTTGCATTCCGGATACGCGGATCAGTGAGCGCCATTCTCGAACTCCAGATCCCGGATTGGATGGGACGGGAGCCGTGGCCGCTCAGTATCAATCTTCAAGCAGCATCAATGCGGTACGCCGAGTACCGCATTGATGGAGCCAAAGATGTACTTGATTGGATAGGCCGTGGGCAGATTGCACTGGATGCCAGCAAAGCCTAGAAGAGAAATCCCTTAAAACTTCAAGATATTAGGGACTTCCCAAATTCACCCATGGGGTGTGGAGAATCACCTGGAGCGGGTGAAGGGAATCGAACCCTCGTATGCAGCTTGGGAAGCTGCCGTTCTGCCATTGAACTACACCCGCGACAGGGCGGCATTCTAGCAGGCAGGGCTGGGAGAACGATGGCGCGTGATAAAATTTCGCCATGATCGAATTCATCCTCAACGGCGAAATACAGCGGCGCGAGGCCGCCGTCAGCGTGGCGGCCCTGCTCGAGGAAATGGCGCTGGCCGGCAAGCGGCTGGCCGTCGAAATGGATGGCCGGATCGTGCCGAAAAGCCAGCATGACCGCACCCTGGTCGATGCCGGCAGCCAACTGGAAATCGTCGTCGCCGTCGGTGGCGGTTAGGTTTTCCGTCCCTCGTTCCCGGTTTTTCTCTCCTCCGCTCCTCCCGCTCCCCCATTGCTCGAGACTCGCATGACGCAAGACACTCTGACGATCGCCGGCCGGACTTACGGCTCGCGCCTGCTGGTCGGCACCGGCAAGTACAAGGATTTCGCCGAAACGCGGCAGGCGGTCGATGCTGCCGGCGCGCAGATCGTCACCGTCGCCATCCGCCGCACCAACATCGGCCAGGAGCCGGGCCAGCCTTCGCTGCTGGACGTCCTGCCATCGGAAAAATACACCCTGCTGCCGAACACCGCCGGCTGCTACACGGCCGAGGAAGCCGTGCGCACCCTGCGCCTGGCGCGCGAGCTGCTGGATGGCCATGACCTGGTCAAGCTGGAAGTGCTGGGCGACCAGAAGACGCTGTTCCCGCAGATGCCGGAAACCCTCAAGGCCGCCGAAATCCTCATCAAGGACGGTTTCAAGGTGATGGTCTATTGCAGCGACGACCCGATCCAGGCGAAGCTGCTGGAGGACATGGGCTGCGTCGCGGTGATGCCGCTGGCTTCCTTGATCGGCTCGGGCATGGGCATCCTGAATCCCTGGAACCTGCAGTTGATCATCGAACAGGCCAGGGTGCCGGTGATCGTCGATGCCGGCGTGGGCACGGCTTCCGATGCGGCGATTGCCATGGAACTGGGCTGCGACGGTGTGCTGATGAATACCGCCATCGCCCAGGCGCGCAACCCGGTGCTGATGGCCGGCGCCATGAAGAAGGCGGTCGAAGCGGGACGCGAAGCGTTTCTCGCCGGCCGCATGCCCAAAAAATTCTATTCCGCCGTTCCCAGCTCGCCGAGCGGCGGGCTGATCGGCACGGCAGGCAAAGCTTGAACTCGCCGCAAAACCCCGACCAGACGCACGGTCACGGCCACATCCGCAGCTATGTGCTGCGCCAGGGCCGCGTCTCCAGCGCCCAGCAGCGGCATTACGAGGAAGGCCTACCGCGCTGGGGCATTCCCTACCGGAACGAACTGCTGGATCTGGCCGCCGTCTTCGGGCGGACGGCCAGCGCAGCGCCGAAGATCCTGGAAATCGGCTGCGGTATGGGTGAAACCACCGCCGCCATTGCCGCCGCCCATCCGGAAAACGATTATCTGGGCATCGAAGTGCACACCCCGGGCGTGGGCAGCCTGCTGAAGGAAATCAGCGAGCGCGATCTGCGCAATCTGCGCATCTGCCAGCATGATGCGGTGGAAGTGTTGCGCGACATGATTCCTCCGGCCTCGCTAGCTGGCGTGCATGTGTATTTTCCCGATCCCTGGCCGAAGAAGCGCCAGCAGAAGCGCCGCCTGATTCAGGCGCCGCTGGTGCACCTGATCGCCGAGCGCCTGATGCCCGGCGGCTACCTGCATTGCGCCACCGACTGGGAGGAATACGCCCTGCAGATGGTGGACGTACTGGCTGCCGAGCCGCTGCTGGAAAACACCGGGCGACTGCCCGGCGGCTTTGCCGCACGCCCGGACTACCGGCCGCAGACCAAGTTCGAGACGCGCGGCCTGCGCCTGGGCCATGGCGTCTGGGACGTGATCTTCCGCCGCCGGGAAGAGGCAGCATGATGCGCTTTCCTCGCTTTCTGCTCGCGCTGGCAAGCTGCCTGCTGCTGGCCGCCTGCGCCACGCTCAGCGGCCCGCGCGATGTCGACGTGCCGCTCGCTCGCCTGGAAGCCGGCCTGGGCAAACGCTTTCCCATCGACCAGAACGTGCTGGAGATGTTTCGCATCCAGCTCTCCGCACCGCAGCTTGCCAGCCTGCCGGAACAGGAGCGGCTGCTGATCAGGCTGCAGGCCGCCGTTTCCACCCCGCTGACGCGCCAGCCCTGGCAGGGCCAACTGGCGCTCTCCGCCCGCCTGGCCATCGACGGCGCGCAGAACGCCATCGTTCTCAGGGAAGCGCGCATCGAAGAACTCGGCGTCGCCGGCATCGACAGGCAGCGCGGCCAGATGCTGAACCGGGTCGCCGACTTCGTTGCCGATCAATTGCTGGAAAATGCCGTGCTGCACCGCTTCGAGCCCGACGAGCTGCGCCACTTCGGCACGCAATACGCGCCGACCCGCATCCAGCCGACGACGAACAGCCTGAAGATCCGCTTCGAACCGCTGCCCTGATCCGTTGCTTCAGTCCTGGCGGGCAAGGATGTAGCGCTGGCGGTATGCGGCGAAATCATCGGCGATCTGCGCTTCGCTCAGACCATAGTGCGCAAGGCTGTACTCATGCAGCGGGCGCTGGTCGCGGCGATTCTGTTCCAGATAGACCTGCATGCGTTCCTGGATGCCGTCGGGCAGGGACAAGCCGGCGAAGTCGTAAATCGCCTGGACGACTTCCAGCGGCTTGGCGAGCGTGTCACTGAACCAGATGTCGAGAAACCTGCCCGCCCCGTGTTGATCGCGCCAGGCCATGGTCTCGCGCATGCCGCGCGCGAGGATGGCCGACCACTGCCGGCCGACGCGCGTCGCATCGACATCGCGGCCATAGATCTGCCACAGCGTTTCGTTGAAGCTGGCGATCGAAGGAATGGTCTGCAGGGGATCGCGATGGGTCTGGATCACCTGGGCATCGGGAAAGACCTTGAACAGCACGGCGATTTGGCGCAGGTGATGCGGCGTCTTGAGCACCCAGCGGCCCAGGCTGGCCGTTTCGCCGCGCTGGCGTTTCTGCCATTGCAGGAACTTCAGCATGCGCTTGAGATATTCGTAGGCGGGCGTCTGATCGTTGTTCCACAGCCATGCCGTGTAGCCCGGAATGTCGGCATAGGCGTCGAAGAAGGCGCAGAAGGAATGCTCCAGCAGCATGCCCTCCTCGTCCGGCGCTTCGGCATCGAGCGGATGGATGGCCTTGAGGCGGGGCATCGCTTCGAGCATGCCGGCCACCTCGGTCCGGGCCAGTTCGATGCGCGGATCGGGCTGGCCCGGCGGCGTGTCAGCAAGCGGCGCGGGAAAGCGGGTTTCCCACCAGTACAGCGGATACAGGCGCGCATCGCAACCAAGGATGCGCTGCAGGAGCGTGGTGCCCGTGCGCGGCAGGCCGACGATGACGATCGGCCGCTCGATCCGCTCTTCCTCGATCTGCGGGAAGTTGCGGTAATACGCTTCGATGACCAGGCGGTTCCTGAGCAACTCGATGATCCGCTCACCCAGAATCTGGCGCCCGATCTCCGACAGCTTGCCCTCGGTATCGAGCGCGCTCAGCAAGGCCTGCAGGGGCGGACGAAAATCCGCCGCGCCGAAGTCACGCAAATCGCCGCTGCGCCGCATCGCCTCGGCCAGCAGGGTGTCAATCTCGAACTTCATGGCCTTTCCTCCCTGGTCCGCGGCCGGGCGTTCCGTGCCGACGAATGGCGCGTGAAACGAGGCAACGGGTCAACGGCCGGCAGCAACGGCAAGGATCCTGGCCGTACGATGTTCACGCGCTTCGCTGACCGTCAGGCCGACCAGGCTTTCCGGCGCCAGGGGCACATCCCAGAGCTGTTGGAACAGATCGACCTCGTCGCCGGTATCCAGGTGGGCCCGGTAGATTTTTTCCTGCCAGGCAGGCGCATTGGGAAGGGTGACCAGTTCGACTGTTTCGATGACCATTGCAGACTCCAGCTTGATTCGGGGTGACTCGACTTGACCGCTTGATCGCATGACCGCATGAACACGCTTCACGCACCGGCCTTATCCTGCCCCCTTCCGCGTTTGGCAAGCGAGTGAAGATCAGGGGGTTAAGGCCCGCTTATTTCGCTTTACCTATCCATCAGGCATTTCTGCGGCCTCGCTGGCTGCGGCTGCGGCATAATGCCGGCTGCCTCAGCACCCACAAGCAAGCCATCGGAAGCCCATGCGCACCTTACTCGTCGTTCTCCACGATCTGGCGGCCACCGCCCTGGCCTGGATGCTGGCTTACTGGCTGCGCTTCAATTTCGCGATCCCGGCCGAGTTCATGGACAGCATGCTGATCACGCTGGCGGCGGTGATTCCCCTGCAAACCCTCATCGCCTGGCGTCTGGGACTGTATCGCGGCATCTGGCGCTTCGCCAGCCTGCCCGATCTCAAGCGCATCGTTCTGGCCGGCGTGACGGGCGCGATCCTCCTGCCGTTGCTGCTTTACATGCTGCAGATCATGGTCGGCGTGCCGCGCTCGGTGCTGGTGCTCTATCCCCTGTTGCTGATCCTGTTCGTCGGCAGCAGCCGTTTTCTTTACCGTTCCTGGAAGGACGGCCATCTGCTCAAGCTGCGCGCGGTGATCGGCGAGCCGGTGCTGGTCCTCGGCGCCGGCGAGGCCGCCCTGCTGCTGCTGCGCGAACTGGATGCCGGCCGGCAATGGCATGTCGTCGGCCTGCTCGATGACGATGCGAAGAAACGGGGACGCCTGCTGCATGGCGTGCCGGTACTCGGCGCGCTCGACGAGCTGGCGACTCAGGCACAGGCCCATGGCATCGATCACGTCATCCTGGCGATTCCCTCGGCCTCGCACGCCCTGCGCCGGCGCATCAGCGAAATGGCCGGCGCGGCCGGCATCACCGTGCTGACCGTGCCGGCCTTCGACGACCTGCTGTCGGGACGCGTGACGATCTCGCAGATCCGCAAGTTCGAACTCGAAGACCTGCTCGGGCGCGATCCGGTGCAGCTCGACGAAGCCGGCCTGCATCGCATGCTGACCGACAAGGTGGTGCTGGTGACCGGCGCCGGCGGCTCCATCGGCGCCGAGCTGTGCCGCCAGGTTGCGCGCTTCGTGCCGCGCCGGCTGGTGCTCTTCGAGATGTCGGAATTCGCCCTCTACACCCTCGAACAGCAGTTCCTGCTCGAGCAGCCGCAACTCGACATCGTCTGCGCCATCGGCGACGTACGCGACGGCCGGCGGCTGGCCGAAGTCTTCGCCGCGCAGCGTCCCGCCGTGGTCTTCCACGCCGCCGCCTACAAGCATGTGCCACTGATGGAAAACGCCAACGCCTGGCAGGCGGTGCGCAACAACGTGCTCGGCACCTTCCAGGTCGCCCGCGCGGCGCTCGATCATGGCGTCGAGCGCTTCGTGCTGATTTCCACCGACAAGGCGGTGAATCCGACCAATGTCATGGGAGCGAGCAAGCGGCTGGCCGAACTGCTCTGCCAGGCCCTCGGCCGCGCGGCGCGGCACGGCGCGGTGGATGGACGGACGACGCGCTTCGTCATGGTGCGCTTCGGCAATGTGCTGGGTAGCAGCGGCAGCGTGATTCCGCGCTTCCGCGAGCAGATCGCGCGCGGCGGCCCGGTCACCGTCACCCATCCCGACATCATCCGCTATTTCATGCTGATCCCCGAAGCGGCGCAACTGGTGCTGCAGGCCGGGCTGATGGGCGGAGAGCCCGGCCGGGGCAACGAAATTTTCGTGCTCGACATGGGCGAGCCGGTGCGCATCGTCGATCTGGCACGCGACATGATCCGGCTGTCCGGCTTCAATGAGGGCGACATCCGCATCGAATTCACCGGCCTGCGCCCCGGCGAAAAGCTCTACGAGGAACTGCTGGCCGACGGCGAGCAGACCCTGCCGACGCCGCATCCCAAACTGCGCGTGGCGCGCGCCGGCAAGGCGAACGAAACCGACGACGACGCCTGGCTGGCCGAATTGCAGCGCTGGCTGGCACAGGAAAATGTCGACGAGGCCGAAGTCAAGGCCGCCTTGCAACGCTGGGTTGCCGAATACAAACCCGCGCGGAGCTGACATTCATGGCACGCTACGCCATCGGCGACATCCAGGGCTGCTATCGCGAGTTCCGCCAACTGCTCGACGTCATTCGTTTCGATCCGGCCGCGGATCGCCTCTGGCTGGTCGGCGATCTGGTCAACCGTGGCCCGCAATCGCTGGAAGTCCTGCGCTTCGTGCGCGAGCTCGGCACAGCCGCGGTGACGGTGCTCGGTAATCATGACCTGCATCTGCTGATGCTGGCCGCGGGCTGTTCGCGGCAGCGTCCCGACGACACGCTGGCACCCATCCTCGCCGCGCCGGAGCGTGACGAGCTGCTGCACTGGCTGCGCCAGCAGCCGATGCTGCACGTCGAAAACGAGCATGTCATGGTGCATGCCGGACTGCTGCCGCAATGGACGGTGGCGCAGGCCGCGCGGCTCGCCGGCGAAGTCGAAACGGCGCTGCGCGCCCCGGATCATCGCGAATTTCTCGCCCATCTGTGGGGCAGCGAACCCGCCGCCTGGGACGATCATCTGACCGGCTGGCCGCGCTTGCGGGTGATCGTCAATGCCATGACGCGCATGCGTTTCTGCACAGCCGACGGCGTCATGGAATTTCACAGCAAGGGTGAAACGGCCAACGCGCCGGCCGGCCATCTGCCCTGGTTCGAGGCGCCGGGTCGGCGCAGCGCCGATCACGTTCTGGTGACCGGCCACTGGTCCGCGCTCGGCCTGAAACTCACCGGGAACCTGCTGGCGCTCGATACCGGCTGCGTATGGGGCCGGGAACTCAGCGCCGTCCGCCTCGAGGATCGCGCGCTGTTCCAGGTTCCGTATT
This sequence comes from Sterolibacterium denitrificans, assembly GCF_900174485.1. NCBI lineage: Bacteria > Pseudomonadati > Pseudomonadota > Betaproteobacteria > Nitrosomonadales > Sterolibacteriaceae > Sterolibacterium > Sterolibacterium denitrificans. Next base: position 301,543 of record NZ_LT837803.1, read on the forward strand.
GCCGGCGCTGACCTCGCCCTCAGTGGGCGACGCGCGTCACGCCGCCGCCGGAGAGCACGCGCACGCGGTCGCCGACATTGAACTGTTCGTCGGCTTCCTGGGTGATGGCGCCCAGAGTGCCGTTATCGTAGCGCACGGTGATTTCCAGGCCCTGCTTCTTGGTCACGCCTTCCTCGATCATGTGACCGGCCACGGCACCGCCCACGGCGCCGATGACGGCACCCGCCGCCGAACGGCGGTCGCCCTTGGAGACGCTGCTGCCGGCCAGTCCGCCGATCACGGCGCCCGTCGCAGTGCCGGCGCCCGATTGCGTCCCTGAAATGGTGACCAGACGCACGCTTTCGACGACGCCCATGCGCACCGTCATTTCACGCTGCGCCTGGGCCGGAGTGTAGCTGCCGCCGGACTGGCTGGTGGCGCAGCCGGCCAGCAGACTTGCGCCCAGCAGCAGCGACAGGATCAGGACGGAAGTCGATTCTTGCAGTTTTTGCAGCATGTCAGTCTCCTTGCCAAAGTTCTTCGCCAAATGCCTCCCGGTAGCGGACGGCGATGTCGTCGCGCGCCAGCTTGTGGTTCTGGCCGCCGCGATGGGCAATCTTGATCGCGCCCATCAGTGAAGCCAGCCGGCCGGTCCTTTCCCAGTTCCAGCCATGGTAAATACCATACAGCAATCCGGCCCGGTAAGCATCGCCGCAGCCAGTGGGATCGACGAGCCGATCCACCTTCACGCCGGGAATCCGGATGCAACGCCCTGCGCTGTAAATATCCGAACCCTCGCCGCCGCGTGTGACGATCAGCGCCTGCAGGGAGGCGGCCAGTTCATCCAGCGTCCTGCCGGTACGACTGGAGAGCAGCTCGGCTTCATAGTCGTTGACCGTGCAGTAGTCGGCAAGTTTCAGGAAGCCGAGCAATTCCTCGCCATCGAACATCGGCAGACCCTGGCCGGGATCGAAGATGAAGGGGATGCCCGCCGCGTGAAACTCCCGCGCATGCTGCAGCATGCCGTCGCGGCCATCGGGCGCGACGATGCCCAGGCTCACCTCACGCGCGTCCGCCACATGGTTCCGGTGCGAAAAATTCATTGCGCCGGGATGGAAGGCGGTGATCTGGTTGTCGTCGAGATCGGTGGTGATGAAGGCCTGCGCCGTGAAGCTGTCGCGGATTTCGCGCACATGCGTGGCGTCGAGACCGAGGTATTGCAGGCGCTGCCGATAGGGCAGGCTGTCTTCGCCGACCGTGGCCATGATCAGCGGCCGGCCGCCGAGCAGATTCAGCGAGTAGGCGATGTTGCCGGCGCAGCCGCCATATTCTCGGCGCATGTCGGGAACGAGAAAGGCCACGTTGAGCATGTGGATCTTCTCGGGCAGGATGTGATTCTTGAAGCGATCGGAGAACACCATGATCGTGTCGTAGGCAAGCGAACCGCAAATCAATGTTTTCATGTGTGGTCTGGAAAATGGCGGAGGATGGCATCTTCGCCATCCGGTTCAGGGATAGGGTTCAGGGGTAGAACAGATACAGACGATAGCCGGCGGCGTTGCCGCGAAGACCGTTTTCCGGCAGCAGACTCAGGTGGATGGCCAGCTCGTCGCGGGGCGCGAAGCCGACCGGACGCGGCGCATGATCGTTCGCCGGCGGCAGGTATTCATCCGGCGCGATGACCTTGCGCAGCAGCGGCTGGTCGTAGGCATCGGTCAACGTCAGTTCGAGATGCGGCAGTTGTTGCGCAAAGAGCGCCCGGTTCTTCAGGGTGGCGGTCAGCACCAGGCCATCCTTGCGTTGCGTATCGGGATGCAGGTCGGAAGCCTCGATACTGAGCTGCTCGGGCTGGCGCGGCAGCGACAGATCGCAACCCAGCACATCGCAGGCGGCCTGCAGCGCCGGCTTGAGTTCGGGCGCGAGCACCAGGGCTTCGCTGCGAAAATGGATCAGCAACTGACATGACAGCAGCAACATGGCCAGCAGGCTGGCGAGCAGCCACGGCCAAGGACTTGCCGCGAGCGCATCGCCCCCCTCTCCGTCGTCCAGCAACGACACGCGAGGCGGTTCCGCTGGCGCGGTGACGTCGGGTTCAGGTTCAGGTTCGGCTTCGGGCTTGGATTCGGATTCAGGTTGCGGCCCCGCTTCCACCACCGGCGTCACGATCCCGCTTGCCACGGCAGCGTCCGGCTGCTCGGCATCCAGCGCTTCTTCCGCAACGGCAGGCGGCGGCGTGGTTGCCGCAGTTGCCACGGATGCAGTGGGTTCGGGTTCGGCCTCGGCCTCGGATTCAACTTCGGTTGCGGCAATCTCAGGCGCGGCGGCGGGGATCAGGTCGTCATCGGATGCGGCCATCGGCTCGCTGTCTGCCGTCATCTGTACCGCCGGCTCAACCGGCTCGACATCGGTCAGCGCCGCCAGGGCGTCGAATACCTGCCGGCATTTGCCGCAGCGCACCTGACCCTGCCGCATCTTGAGTTGCTCGGGGGTGACGCGAAAGGCCGTGGTGCAGGCCGGGCAGCGGGTCTGCATCATGGCTGGCCGGCCTCCGCTGCGGCGGGGCGCTCGCCTTCCAAACGCACCCAGCCGTCGAGCACGGCCCCCGCGCGCAAGGCAATGAACGGCGCATAGGCGGCGATGACCTGCTCGCTCTGGCTTTCCAGCACGCCCGACAGCACCAGCCGCCCGCCCGGCGCCACGCGCGCTGCCAGCAGCGGTGCGAGCACGCAGAGCGGATTGGTCAGAATGTTGGCAACCACGCAGTCGAAAGTTTCCTCGAGTGGTTCGCGCGAATGCCGCAAGGCAAGCTCGACCCGGTTGGCGGCGGCGTTGTCGCGGGCGGCGGCCAGCGCGTTCTCGTCGATGTCCACCCCCAGCACCGGCGCGGCGCCGAGCCGTGCCGCCGCAATCGCCAGGATGCCGGAGCCGCAGCCGTAATCGAGCACGCTTTCGCCGCCCCGCAGCGCGCCGCACAGCCATTCCAGGCACAGCCGGGTGGTTGGATGCGAGCCGGTGCCAAAGGCCATGCCGGGATCGAGCAGCAGATTCACTGCCGCCGGATCCGGCGGCTCATGCCAGGAAGGCACGATCCACAGACGCTCGTTGATGCGGATCGGATCGAATTGCGCCTGGGTCAGTTGCACCCAGTTTTCTTCGGCAACGTCCTCGATCTCGATGTCATCGGGCATGTCGATGCCGCTGGCCCGACAGGCGGCGGCAAGTTGCGCGGTCAGCGTGTCGAGAGGAATTGCGCCATCGAACAAGGCGATGACGCGGCTGTGCCGCCAGAGCGGCGTGGTCGGGCAGCCGGGTTCGCCGAACTGCGGCGTCTCATCGGGCGTGCCGGCCTGCGCGTCCTCGACGCTGACGGAAAGCGCGCCCCGCTCCATCAGCGCATCCGACAGGGCATCGGCATGCCGCGCGTCGGTGGGCAGGGCGACCGAGAGCCACACGGGCGGCGTCCTATTTGCCCTTCGTCGCCTCTTCCCTGGCGGCGAGCTTGGCTTCGAGGTAATGGATGCTGGTACCGCCCTTGGCGAAGTTGGCATCCTGCATCAGTTCCTGATGCAGCGGGATGTTGGTCTTGATGCCTTCGACCGCCATTTCCGACAGCGCGATGTGCATGCGCCGGAGCGCCTGTTCGCGCGTATCGGCGTAGGAGATCACCTTGCCGATCATCGAATCGTAATGCGGCGGGATGGTGTAGCCCTGGTACATGTGCGTATCGACGCGGATGCCCGGGCCGCCGGGCGGGTGATAGCTGGTGATCTTGCCCGGCGAGGGCGTGAATTTGAACGGATCCTCGGCATTGATGCGGCATTCGATGGCGTGGCCGTGCAGTTCGATGTCGCGCTGGCGCAGCCAGAGTTTTTCACCGGCGGCGATGCGGATCTGCGCCTGGACGATGTCGATGCCGGTGACCATTTCAGTGACCGGATGCTCGACCTGGACGCGGGTGTTCATTTCGATGAAGTAGAACTCGCCGTTTTCATAGAGAAACTCGAACGTGCCCGCGCCGCGATAGTTGATGCGCTTGCAGGCCTCGGCGCAGCGCTCGCCGACGCGGGTGATGGCGCGGCGGTTGATGTCGGCGGCCGGCGCTTCCTCGATGACCTTCTGATGGCGGCGCTGCATGGAGCAGTCGCGCTCGCCGAGATGGACGGCATTCCTGTAGCTGTCGGCCAGCACCTGGATCTCGATGTGGCGCGGGTTTTCCAGGAATTTTTCCATGTAGACGGTCGGATTGCCGAAGGCCGCGCCGGCTTCGGTGCGCGTCATCGCCACGGCGTTGAGCAGGGCGGCTTCAGTATGCACCACGCGCATGCCGCGCCCGCCGCCGCCGCCGGCCGCCTTGATGATCACCGGATAGCCGATGGAGCGGGCAATCCTGATGATTTCCTTCGGATCTTCGGGCAATGCGCCCTCCGAGCCGGGCACGCAGGGCACGCCGGCGGCCTTCATGGCATCCTTGGCGCTGACCTTGTCGCCCATCATGCTGATGGTTTCCGGACGCGGGCCGATGAAGACGAAGCCGGATTTCTCGACGCGCTCGGCAAAGCCGGCGTTTTCCGAGAGAAAGCCGTAGCCGGGATGAATGGCCTCGGCGTCGGTGACTTCGGCCGCCGAGATGATCGCCGGAATGTTCAGGTAGCTCTCGCTGGAGGGCGCCGGCCCGATGCACACCGATTCATCCGCCAGCTTGACGTATTTCGCCTCGGTATCGGCCAGCGAATGCACGACCACGGTCTTGATGCCCATCTCGCGGCAGGCGCGCTGGATACGCAGGGCAATCTCGCCACGGTTGGCAATGAGGATTTTTTCGAACATGAAATTCCTTTGGCAGACCCGATTCGGAATTCGGAATTCAGGATTCGTCGGCTTCAGTCGATGACGAACATCGCCTGGCCGAACTCCACCGGCTGGCCATTTTCGATGAGGACGGCCTTGACGACACCGGCGACGTCGGCCTCGATCTCATTCATCAGCTTCATCGCCTCGATGATGCACAGCGTGTCGCCGACCTTGACGCTCTGGCCGACTTCAACGAAAGGCGCGGCATCCGGCGAGCTGGCGCGGTAGAAGGTACCGACCATCGGCGACTTGACCACCTCGCCATCCAGTTCGAGATCATCCGTCGCCGGCTTTGCCGCGGGCGCCATCTCGGCGGTCGGCGCGTACATCGGCGCCGGAGCCGCGGCCGGAGCGCCGACCATGTAGGTGGCCGCTTGCGGCTGAGCGCTGTGTTTGACGATACGTACTTTTTCCTCGCCTTCGGTGACTTCCAGTTCGGAAATACCCGACTCCTGAACGAGGTCGATCAGTTTCTTGAGTTTTCTCAAATCCATGTTTGCTCCCGGTTGGCAGGGTGCTGAAGTGTGTGTAGGTATGTAGATGAAAGGTGTGGGAGAACCCGCCGCCGGCCCGACCGGGTCGTCTTCAATCCTGCGCCTGCGCCAGGCGCGACAAAGCTGCCGTCAGGGCGAGCGCATAGCCCTCGTGCCCCAGACCGCTGATGACGCCGACGGCGAGATCGGAAAAATACGACTGCTGGCGAAAAGACTCGCGGGCATGCACGTTCGACAAGTGCACCTCGATGAAAGGAATCGCCACCGCCGCCAGGGCATCGCGCAACGCGACGCTGGTGTGGGTATACGCGGCCGGATTGATGATGATGAAACGGATGCCTTCGCTCGCGGCGGCCTGCACGCGGTTGACCAGTTCGCCTTCGCTGTTGCTCTGGAAACTCTCCAGCTGCACCCCGGCCGCGCGGGCCTGGGCTTCCATCGCGCGATGGATATCGGCCAGCGTCGTGCACCCGTAGATGGCCGGTTCACGCGTGCCGAGCAGGTTCAGATTCGGCCCGTGCAGCACGAGCACGCACGGCCGGATATCCGACGATTCGGTCTGTTTGGAGCGAGTTTGCTTGGACATACCCGCCAGTTTGCCGCAAATCGGCACATTTTGTCCAGCAAAGAGTAAGCCGGAAAGTGCCGCTTTCTTCTGCAAAAATCAAATCAATTCGGCCAGTGCGGCATCGAGCGCAGCCTCCCGCCAGAGGCCCAGACGCGCACGCACCATTTGGCCATCACGGTCGAGGATGACGGTAAAAGGCAAACCACCCGTCGTATTGCCGAAGACGGCAAAAATCGGCGTCAATGCCTGGCTGCCGATCAGCAGTGGGTAATCGACGGGCGTTTGCGCCGCAAAGGCCCTGACACGTTCCGGCGTATCGAGCGCGATACCGACAAATTGCACATTTTTAGCCGCATATTTGGCTTGCAATCGCGAAAATCCCGGCATTTCGGTGCGACACGGCGGACACCAGGTCGCCCAGAGGTTAACCACCAGCAGTTTTCCCTTCCACTGCGAAAATGGCTGCTCGATACCTGCAAGATCATGGATTTTCTCTGCAAAAAGCCGCTCTGCAGCCTGCGCCGCATCGGCAACCCGCGCATCCTGTCCTGCCAGTCGGCGTTCCAGCGGCTCCTTGAGCAGCCAGACCGCAACAGCAGCCAGCAACAGCATGATTGCGGCCAGCGAGCGTTTGTGATGCGGAGGAACAATCACCTAGCCACCTCTCAATCCACCTCGGCCGCCAGCAGCGCCGTCAGCGCCTCGATGCCGGCGCGCCGTTCGCTCTGGCCGGTATGCGGACTGCGCCGCCGCACGCGCTCCTGCCCGTGCGGATAGACCGAGAGCAGGAAACCCGTCGTTTCGCCCGCCTTGCCAACCTCGCCCGTCACGAGCAGGCGCAGCTCGGGCGCCTCCGGGCCGCGACCGGGATCGACGTGCTCGAAATCCAGGTGCTGATCGAGCAGGAAGATTTCGACCTCCTTGCCGCTGTCGGCATAGAGATCGATCTCGGCCCGGCTGTAGCGCCCCGCCGTGCCGATCAGCACCGGGCCGGTCAGGTAGGGATGGAACGGCCGCAGCCGCTGCATCAGCGCCAGCGCCTCCCGGCGCATGACGGCAAGCCGCTCGCGCTGCTCGTCCTCTTGGTAAAGCGCCTGATAGGCCAGCAGCGCCGTCTCGACTTCCTGATTGGTCGGCAGGGCTTCGCTGTTGGGCGCCCCCAGTTGGCGCGCCGCCTTGCGCTTGGCCAGACTGAAATCGTCGATGCCGTCCGCCGCCATCAGGCGCGCGGCCAGACTGGCGATGTCGCGGCGCATGGCATCCGCCCTATGCGTTTGATGAGCCGCCCGGGAACGTCGAGTGCTGCGCATGATCTTCCATTACCGAAAGCTGCCCGCAGGGGCGACGTATAATCCGCCCCATTCTACACAGCCGCGCAGCCACGCCACGCAAGCCGGCGGACGGCACTGCAAATCTGTCGCGAATGCTTGCGATCTTGCGCCCATCATCACGCGAACGCCACCGATCCTGACCTCAACCTCGTTTGGCTGACATCATGCACATCCACATCCTCGGCATCTGCGGCACGTTCATGGGCGGCGTGGCACTTCTCGCGCGCGCGGCCGGGCATCGCGTCACCGGCTGCGATGCCGGCGTCTATCCGCCGATGAGCAGCCAACTGGAAGAACAGGGCATCGCCCTGACCGAAGGCTATGCCGCCAGCCAGACCTCCCTGCAGCCGGATCTTTACGTGGTCGGCAATGCGATTTCGCGCGGCAATCCGCTGCTGGAGGAAATCCTCGCCCGTGGCCTGCCCTATGTCTCCGGACCACAATGGCTGGCAGAAAACATCCTGCAAGGTAAGTGGGTACTCGCCGTTGCCGGCACCCATGGCAAGACGACCACCAGCTCGATGCTGGCCTGGATACTGGAATATGCCGGCCTCAAACCCGGCTTCCTGATCGGTGGCGTGGCGCAGGATTTCGGCATTTCGGCGCGACTGGGCGAAACGGACTTTTTCGTCATCGAAGCCGACGAATACGACACCGCTTTCTGCGACAAGCGTTCGAAATTCGTGCATTACCGGCCGCGAACGCTGATCCTCAACAATCTAGAATTCGATCACGCAGACATCTTCACCGATCTTGCTGCTATCGAGACGCAATTTCATCATTTAGTACGCACATTGCCAAATAATGGCCTGATTCTTGTGAATGCCGCCGAAGACAGCCTCAAACGCGTGCTGGCCCGCGGCTGCTGGACGCCCCGGGAAAGCTTCAACGATCCCGCAGGCACTGGCTGGACGGTCAATCCGGCGACGGCTGATGGCCGCTTCGACATCAGCCTGGATGCTCAGATTCTCGGCTCGACACGCCTGGCCCTGCCCGGCAGGCACAACCAGTTGAATGCCGTGGCCGCGCTGGCCGCCGCCCGCCATGTCGGTGTTACCCCGGAAGTCGCCCTGCGGGCGCTGGCGGAGTTTCAGGGCGTCAAGCGCCGCCTTGAAGTGCGCGGCACGGTGCGCAACGTCACGGTTTATGACGATTTCGCCCACCATCCGACGGCCATCGCCCTGACCATGGACGGCCTGCGCGCCCGTCAGGATGCAGCGCAGCCGGCCCGCATCCTGGCCGTGCTGGAACCACGCTCCAACACCATGAAGCTGGGCAGCATGAAGGCCCAACTGCCCGGCAGCCTGGCCGGCGCCGACGAGGTGTATTGCTACGCCAGCGGTCTGGACTGGGACGTCGCCGCCGCGCTGGCCCCGCTCGGCAGCAAGGCCAGCGTATTCACCGATCTCGACACCCTGGTGCAGGCGGTTGCCGCCAGCGCCCGCCCCGGCGACCGGATACTGGTGATGAGCAACGGCGGCTTCGGTGGCGTGCATGGCAAGCTGCTCCAGGCACTCGCCGGCTAATCGCTGCGCCCACTTCATAATCATTGACCTGCAGCGATCATGCCGAGATTTACGCCTGAAAAGCAGAAACCTGCGGCTATCTTGCGGCAACTCACTGTCGTCCCGCTGGTGCTGTCCTGTTTGCTGCTTTACGGCTGCGATATTCCCCCTGCCAGCAGCGGTTTTCACGCCCGCCCCATCGACACCGACAACATCGGCCGCGACTTCAGCCTCGTCGATCACCACGGCCAGCCGCGCCGGCTTGCCGATTATCGCGGCAAGATCGTCGTCCTCTTCTTCGGCTACACCCAGTGCCCCGACGTCTGCCCGACCACGCTGGCGACCATGGCCGAAGTCATGCAGCAGCTCGGCGCGGATGCCGGCAAGGTGCAGGTGCTGTTCATCACCCTCGACCCGGCGCGCGATACGCGCGAACTGCTCGCCGTCTATGTGCCGCAGTTCCACCCGGATTTCGTCGGCCTCTCCGGCGATACCGCGACCACGGCCGCCACGGCGCGCGAATTCCACGTCTATTACCGGCAGCGGCCCGGCAGCGGCGACTCACCGAACCACTACAGCATCGACCACACCGCCAACAGCTATGTCTACGATCCGCAGGGCCGCCTGCGCCTGCTGGTGAAATACGGCGAGACGGCGGAACACATCGCCGCCGACATTCGCCTGCTGCTGGCCGGAAAATAACAACGGGAACGCCCGATCAGCGTTCCCGTTTTGTTTTGCGCACGATGGCGCGATGAAACTTCAGGCCGGCGCCAGCATCCCGCGCATTTTCTGCAGCGCGCGGACTTCGATCTGGCGGATGCGCTCGGCCGATACGCCGTATTCCGCCGCCAGTTCGTGCAGCGTCGGCGCCTCGCCTTCGTCGGCCAACCAGCGCCGCGCCACGATGTCGCGGCTGCGCTCGTCCAGTCCCTGTAGCGCTGCGCCCAGACCTTCGTTCTGCAGACGGTCGTACTCCTTGCGTTCCAGCATCCGCGACGGCTCGCTGTGGTCGGCAGCCGCCAGATAGGCGATCGGCGCGTAATGCTCGTCGTCATCCTCGGCCAGCGGCTCCAGCGAAATATCCTGGCCGGACAGGCGCGTTTCCATCTCGACGACTTCCTCCGGCTTCACGCCCAACTGCCGGGCCACCGAATTCACCTCGTCCGGACTCAGCGCGCTGAACCCCGGCTTCATGCTGCGCAGATTGAAGAACAGCTTGCGCTGCGCCTTGGTCGTCGCCACCTTCACCAGGCGCCAGTTCTTCAGCACGTATTCATGGATTTCCGCCTTGATCCAGTGAATGGCGAACGACACCAGACGCACCCCGCGCTCCGGATCGAAGCGCTTGACCGCCTTCATCAGGCCGATATTGCCTTCCTGAATCAAATCCGCATGCGGCAGGCCATAGCCCAGATAACCCCGGGCAATCGCCACCACCAGCCGCAGATGCGACAACACCAGGCCGCGCGCAGCCTCCAGATCGCCTTCCTGGCGGAAACGCCGCGCCAAATCCCGTTCCTCCGTCTCCGACAACATCGGCATGCGATTCGCCGCCTGGATATAGGCATCGATATTGCCAACCGGCGTCGGCATTGCAAACTGCTGAATCGTAAGGGCGTTGCTCATGCAATGTACCTCCTGACCCATAATGTTAGCACTCTCTACTGGAGAGTGCTAACGAGAAAAAGTTCAGAAGAATTTCAACGTGTCGTTTGCCAATATAGTCCGAGACGATGCGATGGCCGGTTTCATGAAGTTTCGAGTGTGCGACAGTCAGTGCGCCCCTCCAACTTCGGAGGTGTACTGTTTGGGCTTGCTGGGCATGGTCTCCGGCACCCGCTACTCGGCTATAACGGACTTTCCACGATGATGTGTGCGATGGGTGTTTTACACAAAATCCCAGACACACTTCGGACTAGGTGATCCAGTGATCACGCGATCTTTCTTTTCACGATCGCCGATACTGATTTACGCCGTACCAGCGCCGGTTTCTGCAGCTCAGAGAACACTTCGGGTAGCATCACCGTTGCCAGAGTGCGCTGGCTGAACTGGTAGCGGCCGTCGACGACGAAACCCAGGTGATCCCATGGTACTGCTGTATTCAACAGCTCTGCCGCGCGCGCAATGTCCATGTCAGGATATTTCGGGAACAGCGCAAGCACCGAGCCGTCGTAGGCCGTACACTCATGTACGAAGAACGGCTGCGGCCGCCGGGTTTTCCCGTTGACGTAGATCCGCGGCGATTCTGACTCGTGGTAAGCACGGCCCCACTTCCACCAGTTGCCTTCGTCGAAAGACTTGATCCGGCGCGCGAGTAGCCGCGTCTTGTGCTTGACCAAGGCCTTGTGCTGAACGTTGTAGAACATCCGCCGGGTCTCGCCGGTGTCACGGGTCTTCGAACAAACGAAATCGAGGTTGCCTTTGGGATGGATGAAAGCAGGATCGGCGCCCGAAACGGCGCCTACCTTCACATCAAAGAGCGCCGACAGCGGTACCGTCATCCCCCCCTCAAGGAAGGCGAGCTGACCGTGCATCTCGGTGAAGGTCCGCTTCTGCCACGAGGTATCGCCGAGCACCTGCCACTGAGTGGCCCGGGAGAAGTTCCCGAGTTCGTACCGGAAGATGGCGCAATTCGGGACCGCACCCCGGAAAATCTTCTGGTCCCCCGTCTCGATCCAATGGGTAATCGTGCCGTGTTCGAACAACCAAGTGTTCAACCGCCGTGCGGCGGTCAGCTTGATGAAGTCGCGCGGCACGATGAAGATCAATTCGCCGGCGGGCTTCAGGTGTTGGACTGCCTTCTCGATAAAGAAAAGATAGAGATTCGAGCGGCCGTCGAAGCGGCTGGTATCGAGCAATGCCTTGGTCTCGCGCTCGATGTCTTGGTAGCGGACGTACGGTGGGTTCCCTATTACCGACGAGAACTTCTCGGTTACCGGGTAGGCGAAAAAATTCTGGATCAGTGCGCCAGCTGGAGCGACCCTCGCGTCAAATTCGATCGCGACGCAATTCCGGAGATGCGCGACAAAGGCCCCGTCGCCAGCCGACGGCTCAAGCACTCGACCGCTGCGTTGCCGCAGAGAAAGCATCAGCCGGACAATCCGCTCCGGTGTGAAGACCTGACCACGGTTGGTTACGTTCAAGACCTTGCTCATTGGCCAAGGCCCCCTCGTAGTCGTTCGCCGATCGACGCGTCGAACTGATCCAACACTCGCGCGCGCAGCACGAGTGCCTCGCGGAACACCCCCATCAGGAACTCGGCTGATTCCTGCCAGGTGCGATTGACGCGCTGCATGTTCCGCCCCCAATGCGCCTGATATGGAAGGTTGCTGCCATTCGGGTCGAGCGAAGCCATCTGGCGCAGAGACGTCCAGAACACGTGCCCGATGTCGTTCTTGTTGATCACCAGGAAATAGTAGTCAGCGTTCATGTTGGCGCCGAAGTAATGCGCCATTGCTTCGCAGTAAGGCTCCCATGAGTTGATTCCCCACTTCCGCCCGTTGCCGTTCGGATACGGGACGTTCTTCGGATCCACGCCTGTCATGGCGAAGAACAGGCCTTCCTTACTGGAGAGATTGTCAGAGCCGCCGAAGCTGCTGATCTTCACGTTAACCGGGAGCCACATACCGCCTTGGCCGGTTACCAGAAAGTCGTACCAATAGCGCGGCGGTGAGGGAGAAAACGTGAGCCCGTTCTCGGCAAAGTATTGATCGGCCATAAACTGCAGAGCCAGTGTCTGCGTAATGTGCTGCTCGCTCCGCTGCGAGTCTTCACGGCCATCGTTGCCGCCCAGTGCAAGTTGGACAATGCCAGAGCGTAGCGCAATGGAAAGATGGTTGGTGATGCGATTGAGCACGTCTTCCGGTGTGACCATGATTTTCCATCCTAAAACAACCGGCATATTTTACCTAACAAGGCACTGAATCGCCCCGGCTTCCGTGGATACACCCGAGGACAGCTTTACTGCTCTGAGCAGTCAAAATCTTCAGTGAATTGATACGTCAGCAATGGCCGATTTCCGCTCTTCGGCCACAGTGGAACTTCCGGGCTCGACCAGCGAATGACTGGTCGCCTGGCTGTGGTTGAGACGCTGTGTCACGATGTTCTCCTTGACGATTGTCCGCACCGGTTCGGACTTGCCGAAGCCGGATCGGCAGCGCAGCGCCAGTATGCGCCTCGATCCGAAGCGCTAAAATGTCGTCCGGCCCCGCATCCGGCCGCTTCATTCCCGCCGTCCCGCCATCATGACCGCACGCCTGCGCGAAATTCCCTATAACTACACTTCGTTTTCCGATCGCGAGATCGTCATCCGCCTGCTCGGCGAGGAGGCCTGGCAACTACTGGACGAACTGCGCGCCGAGCGCGTCACCGGCCGTTCGGCGCGCATGCTGTATGAAGTGCTGGGCGATATCTGGGTGGTCAAGCGCAATCCCTACCTGGAAGACGACCTGCTCGCCAACCGCGAGCGGCGCGAGGCGCTGATCGCCGCGCTGCGCCATCGCCTGAACGAAGTGGAGCAGCGCCGCCAGGGCAATCCGCGCGTCGGCCTGCTGCTGGAACGCGCGCAACAGGCCGTTGCCGACTTTGCCCGCCATTTCGCCGAGACCGCCGGCTTGCGCCAGCGGGCGCTGCGCGTGCTGGCAAAACATACCCGCGCCGACAACATCGCCTTCGACGGTCTGGCGCGCGTCGCCCACGTGACCGACGCCACCGATTGGCGCGTGGCCTTTCCTTTCGTCGTGCTGTACCCCGATACGGAAGAAGAAATCGGCCCGCTGGTGCGCGGCTGCATCGAGCTGGGGCTGACCATCATCCCGCGCGGCGGCGGCACCGGCTACACCGGCGGGGCGGTGCCGCTGACGCCGCATTCGGTGGTCATCAATACCGAAAAGCTGATCGACTACGGCGCGGTCAGCGAACAAGTACTGCCCGGCACGGCGCGGCCCTATGCCACCTTGCACACCCTGGCCGGCGTGGTGACGCGGCGCGCCATGGAAGCCGCCGAAGGCGCCGGACTGGTGTTCGCCTGCGACCCGACCTCGGCCGATGCCTCGACCATCGGCGGCAACGTCGCCATGAATGCCGGCGGCAAGAAAGCCGTGCTCTGGGGCACTGCGCTCGACAACCTGGCCTCCTGGAAAATGGTCACGCCGCAAGGCGAGTGGCTGCGGGTCGAACGCCTGGAGCACAACTTCGGCAAGATCCACGAGCAAACGCTGGTGCGTTTCCGCCTGCGCTACTGCGCGCCGGACGACTTTGCCTGCGCGCAGCCGCTGCGCGAGGAAATCCTCGAAATTCCCGGCGCGAGCTTCCGCAAGCAGGGACTGGGCAAGGACGTCACCGACAAGTTTCTTGCCGGTCTGCCGGGCGTGCAGAAGGAAGGCTGCGACGGCATCATCACCTCGGCGACCTGGATCCTCCACCGCCTGCCGGCGCACACGCGCACGGTCTGTCTGGAATTCTTCGGCCGGGTGGCGGATGCCGTGCCGTCAATTGTCGAAATCACCGATTACTTCAAGCCGGGCGGCGCCGGGCTGGCCGCTGGCGTGCAACTGGCGGGGCTGGAACATCTGGATGAACGCTACGTGCGCGCCGTCGGCTATGCCACCAAGGCCAAGCGCCAGGGGCGGCCGAAGATGGTGCTGATCGGCGATCTGGTCGGCGACGACGAGGCCGCCGTGATGGCTGCCGCTTCTGCCGTGGTGCGCATGGCCAATGCCCGCAGCGGCGAGGGTTTCATCGCCGTCAGCGCCGAGACGCGCAAGCAGTTCTGGCTCGACCGCGCCCGCACGGCGGCGATCTCGCGCCATACCAACGCCTTCAAGATCAACGAGGACGTGGTCATTCCGCTGCCGCGCATGGGCGATTACTGCGATGGCATCGAGCGCATCAACATCGAGCTGTCGATCGCCAACAAGCTGGCGCTGTGCGCCGCGCTGCACGGCTTCCTGCGCGGCGAATTGCCGCTGCATGCGGGCGATGCCGGCCAGTCGGGACGCAACCTGATCGCCGACCGGCGCGAGCTGGCGCTGGCGGTGGTCAACGAGGTGCGCGCCCACTGGCAGGGTCTGCTCGACGGCATCGACAGGCATTTCCCCAGCCTGCAGGATCACAGCACGCGGGTGTCCTGGAAGCTGGAGCTGAAGCCACGCCTGGACGAAATCTTCAGCGGCGAAGCCTACGCCCCGACGCGGGAGCGGATCCGCGCCATCCACCAGGAGGTGCTGCGCAGCCGCCTGTTCGTCGCCCTGCACATGCACGCCGGCGACGGCAACGTGCATACCAACATTCCGGTGAACTCCGACGACTACTCCATGCTGCAGACCGCCTACCGCACGGTGGAGCGCATCATGGCGCTTGCGCGCGAGCTGGGCGGGGTGATTTCCGGCGAGCACGGCATCGGCATCACCAAGCTGGAATTCCTCGACGAAACGCAGATCGCGCCCTTCCGCGCCTACAAGGAAAAAGTCGATCCGCAGGGCCGCTTCAACCAGGGCAAGCTGATGGCCGGTGGCGATCTGCGCAACGCCTACACGCCGTCGTTCAGCCTGCTCGGCACCGAATCGCTGATCATGGAGCAGTCCGAAGTCGGCACCATCGCCGGGATGATCAAGGACTGCCTGCGCTGCGGCAAGTGCAAGCCGGTCTGCTCGACCCACGTGCCGCCGGCCAACCTGCTCTACAGCCCGCGCAACAAGATCCTCGCCACTTCGCTGCTGATCGAAGCTTTCCTGTACGAGGAGCAGACGCGGCGCGGCATCTCGCTGCATCACTTCGCCGAGTTCAACGACGTTGCCGACCATTGCACGATCTGCCACCGCTGCCTGAAGCCCTGCCCGGTGGATATCGACTTCGGCGACGTCTCCATCGCCATGCGCAACTTCCTCCGCGAGCAGGGCAAGACGCGCTTCAATCCCGGCAAGGCGCTGGCGATGTCCTTCCTCAACGCCACCGAACCGACGGTGATCAAGACCCTGCGCGCCGGCATGGTGAATGTCGGCTATCCGGCGCAGCGCATGGTGCACAAAATCGCCAGGGCCGCGGGCCTCATCCAGGGCGTGGTCGAGCGGCCGCCGGCCAGCGTCGGCCAGCCCTCGGTGAAAGCCCAGGTGATCCACTTCTTCAACAAGCCGATGCCCGCCGGCATGCCCTCGCGTACCGCCCGCGCCATGCTCGGGCTGGAAGATGCCCGCATGGTGCCGGTGATCCGCGATCCTCGAAAGGCGGAAGCGGACGCCGAGGCGGTGTTCTATTTCCCCGGCTGCGGCTCGGAGCGACTGTTCTCGCAGATCGGCCTGGCCACCCAGGCGATGCTCTTCAACCTCGGCGTGCAGACCGTGCTGCCGCCCGGTTACCTGTGCTGCGGCTATCCGCAGATCGCCAGCGGCCAGGCCGACAAGGGCCGCGAAATCACCACCGACAATCGCGTGCTGTTCCACCGCGTGTCCACCACCCTCAACTATCTCGACATCAAGACGGTGATCGTCTCCTGCGGCACCTGCATGGATCAGTTGCAGCAATACCAGTTCGACAAGATCTTCCCCGGCTGCCGGCTGCTCGACATCCACGAGTACCTGCTGGAAAAAGGCGTGCATCTGAACGGCGGCAGCGCCACCCGCTACATGTACCATGACCCCTGTCACACGCCGACCAAGACGCACAACGTGACGCAGGTGGTGAATACCCTGATGGGCAAGACGGTGCCGCTGAACGACCGCTGCTGCGGCGAATCCGGCACCTTTGCCGTGGCGCGGCCGGACGTGGCCACCCAGGTGCGCTTCCGCAAGCAGCGCGAAATGGAGCAGGGCGCGGCGGCCTTGCGCGAGGACGGTTTTGGCGGTGAAGTGAAGATCCTCACTTCCTGCCCTTCCTGCCTGCAGGGCCTGGCGCGCTACAACGACGATGCCGATACCCAGGCCGAATTCATGGTGGTCGAAATGGCGCGCGAATTGCTCGGCGAGCGGTGGATGCTAGAGTACGTGGATCAGGCCAATCGGGGCGGGATCGAGCGCATCTTGCTGTAAGTACCGAGGACTAGGTACCGAGTACTGAATACTGCAATGGCAGCTCATTCTGGTCAGGAGACGAGATGAGTAGAAGCGAAAACTGCGAACTGTGCAGCCGGCCGGGCGGCGAGCCGCTCTGGCAGGACGAGCATTGCCGCGTGGTGCGGGTCGGCGGCCAGGAAGGCGCGGACTACCCTGGCTTCTGCCGCGTCATCTGGCGCAGCCATGTGCGCGAAATGACGGATCTGCCGGCCGCCGAACGCGCCCACCTGATGCGCGTGGTATTCGCCGTCGAAACCGCGCTGCGCGAACTTTACCGGCCGCACAAGATCAACCTCGCCAGCCTGGGCAATCTCACGCCTCACGTGCATTGGCACGTCATCCCGCGCTGGCAGGACGACCGCAACTTTCCCGCGCCGATCTGGGCCGCGCAACCCAAGGCCGCGCAAGACGGGCAAGCTGCCGTCACACGGCCACAGGTCGGCACCGAAACGCTGCGCACGCACCTGCTTGCCGCACTGGCAAACGCATGACCGGGAGGCATCGCCCATGAGCAGCATCGCCGGCAACGCACTGGCCAATCTCGCACTCCCCTCGCCCGACGGCGGACCGGCGCCGCAATTCACCAGCCTGGCCGACTGCAAGCGCTGGCTTGCCGATCTGGCCATCACCAATACCGCCCTGGCTCGCGACCAGTTGCTGCAGCAGCTCGAACGGCTGAACCGCCATCCGCTGCCCGCCGCGGAACGCCTGGCCATCCTCGAATTCCTCCGCAGTCCGCTGCACTTCATCCACGACGAATGGCTGCGCCCCTGCCTCCTGCAACGCCCGGAACTACCGCTCGCCGCGGCCACGGAAGCCGGCTTTGCCGCCATGCACATGCTCTGGCAGGCGCTGGCAAGCGGCTATCTGCTGGTGCTGCAAAACGCCGGCGCAGCAGCCACGGCAAGCCAATCCAGCGCCGATGAACGCACGCAGGCCGCGCTGGCGGCAACCCGCGCCCTGGCAACGATGCGCAGCATCCATCTCGACCACTGCCATCTCGGCCTGCTCCCCGACCCCGATTTCTGGCAGCGGCTGCATCGCATCCACCACGCAGCCGAGTGTCTCGACGTGAGCCAGCTCGCCGTCGCCGACAAACCCGCCGGCATGGCCGCGCTGACCGCCGCCGGCGCCTATGTCGAAACGCTGCTGCTGGCCGCGGCGCAACCGCACGAACTGCAGCCGAAACAACTCGACAACGTCGCCTACTGGGCGCGGCGCTGGGCCGCCAAGGTGCCGCTGCTGCTGCAACCGCCGGAAGATCCGCGCACGCCGCCGCTGTGCATCGACCTGTCCGGCAGCACCGCCGGTGCATATGCGCAGCCCCCCGCCTCGCCACCCGCCAGCCTGCGCTGGCTGGATCTGCGCGCTTTGCGCAAAACCATCAAGCAACGCCTCGTCAAGCTCGGCGAAGGCGTCTCGCCGCAGGAACTCAAGCTCGGCAAGGGCTGCGTGCAGCCGGACTGCGAACTTCTGTTGCGCCGGGTCTATCGCGACTGGTGCAAGGGTGGCCGCCCGGCAATCGACACCACCAGCCGCCCCTGCGAACTGCTCACCCGCATCGAGAGCATCCATTTCCAGCTCAGCGGCAAGCCGTTCAACCCGGTCCGCCAGTCGATCTACCTCGACAAACGCGCTCACGAAGAACTCGCCACCTTCGGCCACGTCGCTACCCGCGCTGCCGGCGCCACTGGCGCTGTCGACAATGCCGCCATCGTGCCACCCGAACACGCCAGCGAACACTGGCAAGCGGCGGCCGGCAGCCTCGTCGATCTCCAACTGCAACGCCCGCTCGCCCAGCCCGGCAGCGCACTAACCGCCGGCCGCCTGATCGGCGTGCGCCAGCAGCATGCGCCCGGCTGGCAGCTTGCCCGCATCGGCTGGATCGCCAGCGACCTCGGCACGGCCAGCCTGCGCGCCAGCATTCGCCTGCTGCCGGGCACGCCGCAAGCCGTCAGCCTCATCCGCGCCGTCGAGGGCACGAGCAAAACCGAACACTGCCGCGGCTTTCACCTGCCCGCCGTGCCCGGCCTGGAGCAGGCCGCCACCCTCCTGACCCCCACTGGCTGGTTCCGTCCCGGCCAGCCCATCGAAATTCAGGGCGAGCGCAGCCAGAAAGTGCGCCTGAGCAAACTGCTCGAACGCGGCGCAGATTTCGAACGCTGCGCCTATGAGCCGATTGCGTAGGCACGGCGTCGCCATCGACTGACGTAGCCGGGCGGTCAGATCGTGCTAAAGTTAAGCATAACAAACTGTGCTTAACTGGATTTTTGGATGAAAGAAGTTTCTGATCAACAGGTTGCGGAACATCTTAAGCGCCTGAACCCTTGGTGGCAACGCGCCGAGATGGACCAGGCGACTTTGGCTTTGCGCCCGCGCGCCTATCTAGACCCGGTACGGCAACTGCTGCTGGAGTCGAATCTGCGCCGCGCCGTGGTACTGCTGGGCCCACGCCGGGTCGGCAAGACCATTCTGATCCGCCACCTGATTGCCGACCTGTTGGGGCGGGATGTGCTGCCACAGCACATCGCCTACGTGGAAATGGATCACCCGCTGCTGCACGGACAGTCGCTGGAAACACTGATCCGCCAGATCGAGGATGCCGCGTCCGGCGGCGATGGCGTACGCTATCTGTTCTTCGACGAAATCCAGTCGCACAAGGATTGGGAAAAGCACCTCAAGCCGCTGGTCGATCATCGCCCCGACCTGCGCATCCTGGTATCCGGCTCGGCGGCAGCCGCGCTCAAGCGACAGAGCAGCGAATCAGGCGCGGGACGCTTCACCGACTTCCTGTTGCCGCCGCTGACGTTTTCCGAATACCTGCATTTGCGCCCGGAACCGCCCGCCATCCACGAGGAAAAACCCGGCGTCTATCTGCTGGAAGACATCGCGCGCCTGAACGCGCAGTTCGCCGAGTACGTCAGTTATGGCGGTTACCCCGAGCTGGCGTTGTCGCCGGTGGTGCGCAACAACCCGGAGCGTTTCGTCAAATCCGACATCGTGGACAAGGTGTTGCTGCGCGACTTGCCGCAGTTGTACGGAATCAAGGATATCCAGGAGCTAAACTCGCTGTTCACTCTGCTGGCGTTCAATACCGCCGAGGAAGTGTCATTCGAGCAGCTTTCGCAACGCAGCGGCGTCGGCAAGCAGACCATCCAGAAATACATCGAATATCTGGAGGCAGCCTTCCTCATCAAGCGCGTGTTCCGCGTGGACCAAGACGGCAAACGCTATCAGCGCGAGCGCAATTTCAAGGTGTATCTGACCAATTCGGCGATGTACACCGGGCTGTTCGGCGAGAAATCTCCTGACGAACCCGAGTTCGGCCTCCTGGTCGAAACGGCCCTGTTCGCACAGCGCTTCCACGAGGATGCGCGACTCAACTACGCGCGCTGGGGCACCGACGACTGCGAAGTAGACTTGGTCGAATCATCTCAGTCGCTCAAACCAGTGTCTGCACTGGAAATTAAGTGGAGCGACAAGTACGCGGACAAGCCGGAAGCGCTCAAGGGACTGATGAAATTCATGCGCGGCAATCGCCTGCCTCTGGTCTGGGTCACCACACGCAGCCTAGTACGGCAGCAGTCTATCGACGGCCATGAAATCCGCCAGTGGCCCGCCGCCGCACTGGCATTCCATTACGGCGTGCGCGCCGTGCAAGGCCGTCTGGCCGGCTTCGAAGCACAGATCAAGGAAACCGTCGCCTGACGACGCCCGGCCTTTGCCAAGAACGCCGAGTTTGAAAGCAGCCCCCACTGCGCTATGATTACCGGCTCTGCAATACGCAGGTTCCATCGCGTTCCCATGGCCGGACTCGACAAAAACACGCCGCATCCCACCGAACTCAAGCTACACCGGCAGTCGCGGTTGCTGGAGGTGAGCTTCGATGACGGCAGCCATTTCTCGCTGCCGTTCGAGTTGATGCGCGTCTACAGCCCTTCGGCGGCGGTGCGCGGGCACATGCCGCATGAGGCGATATTGCAAAGCGGCAAGCGCAATGTCGAGATTCTCGACCTGCAGCCCGTCGGCAACTATGCGGTGAAGCCGACGTTTTCCGACGGCCACGATTCGGGCATCTATTCCTGGGACATCCTGCACAAGCTCGGTGCCCAGCAGGAAGCGCTGTGGCAGGACTATCTCGCCCGCCTGGAGGCAGCCGGCGCCAGTCGCGACATCGACACGACGCCTCAAAGACATGGCGCCTCGCACGGCGGCCACTGCGGACACAAAAAATGAGCAAACCACAGATACCTCAGGCACAACAAACACACTTCGGCTTCAAACAGGTTGCCGAAAACGAGAAGGCCGCCCACGTCGCCGAGGTTTTTTCCTCGGTGGCCAAGAAATACGACGTGATGAACGATCTGATGTCGCTGGGCCTGCACCGTCTGTGGAAGCGGTTCACCATCCAGCTTTCCGGCGTGCGCACGGGCGAGAAAGTGCTCGACGTCGCCGGCGGCACGGCGGATCTGGCGCGGGCTTTCGCCAGGCGCGTCGGCGCCACGGGACAGGTCTGGCTGACCGACATCAACAACGCCATGCTCACCGTCGGCCGCGATCGCCTGCTCGACGACGGCATGATCATGCCGACCGCCCAGTGCGATGCCGAGAAGCTGCCTTTTCCCGACGATTATTTCGATTGCGTCACCGTCGCCTTCGGCCTGCGCAACATGACGCACAAGGACCAGGCGCTGGCCGAAATGCGCCGCGTGCTGAAGCCCGGCGGACGCCTGCTGGTGCTGGAGTTTTCCCGCGTCTGGGAACCGCTGACCGCCGCTTACGATCTGTATTCCTTCAAGATCCTGCCCTGGCTGGGCCAGAAGGTCGCCAACGATGCCGACAGCTATCGCTACCTGGCCGAGTCCATCCGCATGCATCCCGATCAGGAGACCCTGCAGCAGATGATGGAACAGACAGGACTGAAGCGGGTCGAATTCTTCAACCTGTCTGCCGGCGTGGTCGCCCTGCATCGCGGCTACAAGCTGTAAGCCGGCAAGCAACGGCATACCTCGCGCGTATTCTTGCGCCACGCCCTGCGCGGCGGATAGTCGGGCAGGGCGGGCTGCCAGAGTCGAAGCATTACCGCCGTTTCTTTCACGGTTGAATTTCCGTAATTTTCATTCCTTTTCCATTTTGCATTTTGTCTTCGGAGGTTTTCATGCGACGTTTTCCCATTCTTGCGCTGATCCTGACCCTGGGTCTGAGCCTGTCCATACCGGATGCCGAGGCACGCCGTCTTGGCGGCGGCGCTTCCTTCGGCATGAAGCGCAACAGCAGCATGATGCAGCGCAATGCCACACCCGCACCGGCGCAGCCGGCCAGACAAGCCGCCCAGCAGCCCGCGCCGGCCAAACCCGCCGGCGCAGCGGCCCCGGCGGCTTCCGGCATGCAGCGCTGGCTCGGGCCCATGGCCGGTCTGGCCGCCGGCCTGGGTCTGGCGGCATTGTTCTCTCATCTCGGGATCGGCGCGGAAATGGGTTCGCTCATCCTCATGCTGCTGGCGGCAGGCGCCGTCATCCTGATCGTACGCCGCCTGAGCAACCGCAGCACGGCGCGTCTGCAACCCCAACCCGCCGCTGCTCATGCCGGCAATTACGGCGCCGCGCCGCGACATTTCGAGCCGCTGACCGCGCCGGCGGGCAGCACCGGCAACGCAGGCAACACAGACAACGCTACCGCCGGCAATGCCAGCGACTTCGACGGCGAGGCTTTCCTGCGCCAGGCCAAGCTCAACTTCATCCGCCTGCAGGCAGCCAATGACGCCGGCAACCTGGAAGACATCCGCGCAGTGACCACGCCGGAAGTCTTCGCCGAAATCCGCCTGCAGCATCAGGAACGCGGCAGCGCGGCGCAGCAGACCGACGTGATGCAGCTCGATGCCGTCTTGCTCGACGTCAGCGAAGAAGCCGGCCGGCAGATCGCCAGCGTGCAGTTTTCCGGTCTGATCCGCGAATCCCATGGCTCGGCCGACGCCGCGCCGACCAGCTTCGACGAGGTCTGGCATCTGGCGCGTCCGCTCGACGGCAGCGGCGGCTGGCTGATTGCCGGCATCGAGCAGCCGCATTGATGCTCGATGCGCTGAAGCGCTGAAGCAAGCCCCACTGAAGCCAGCCCGCATGCGCGATCACGCAGCTCACGCGGCCCTTTCGGCGCTCAACCACCTGCTCGCCGGCGCGGCCTGGGCGCGCGCGCGGCTGGCGCCGTTTGCCGGACGCACACTGCGTCTTGCCGCGCCCCCTTTGCTGCTGACGCTGAGCATCGACGCCGAAGGCTATTTCGCCACCAGCGGCGCGGAGCGCTTCGATGTCACCATCGACCTGCCGCCGATCACGCCCTGGCGGGCGCTGGAAGGTCCGCAGGCTGCGCTGCGCGATGCGCAGATTGCCGGTGCGGCGGATCTCGCCGACGCCCTCGGCTTCGTTCTGCGCAACCTGCGCTGGGATCACGAGGAAGACCTGAGCCGGCTGGTGGGCGACGTCGCCGCCCGGCGGCTCGGTCGCGGCTTCGGCCAGTGGTTTGGCTGGCAGCGCCAGGCAAGCCGCAATCTGGCGGAGAACCTGGTGGAGTACTACCGCGAGGAACAGCCCGTACTGGCCAGTCCGGCCGCCATTCAGGCGTTTGCGCTCGAAGTCGGTCAGTTGGCTGCCGGCCTCGACGCGCTGGAGCAGCGCATCAAGCGCCTGGGCTAGGCGCCAGCGCCGGCCGCAAGGTGCGCATGTCGGCTCCGCTGGGATGCTGAAACACGCGCAGGCCGAATTCGGGCAGGATCGCCAGCAGGTGATCGAAGATATCCGACTGTATGCCTTCATACGGCACCCATGCCGTGGTGTCGGTAAAGCAGTACAGTTCCAGCGGCAAACCATCGGCGGTGGGTGAGAGCAGGCGCACCATCAGGATCATGTCCTGGTGTATGCCCGGATGCCTGCGCACATAGCGCTCGACATAGTGCCGGAACGTGCCGATGTTGGTGAGGCGCCGCTGATTCACCTGCTCCTGTCGCTCCTTTCCGAGCCTTGCATTCCAGTTCGCCAGCTCCTCTTCCTTGCTCTCCAGATAGTCGGACAGCAAGCTGAAGCGCTTCAGCCGCTGGCGCTCTTCCTCGCTGAGAAAACGCACGCTCTGCTGGTCCAGGTACAGGCTGCGTTTGATGCGCCGGCCGCCGGACTCCTGCATGCCGCGCCAGTTGCGGAAGGAATCGCTGATCAGGCGCTTGGTCGGAATGGTGGTGATGGTCTTGTCCCAGTTCTGCACCTTGACCGTGTGCAGGGCGATGTCGATCACGCTGCCATCGGCATTCAACTGGGGCATTTCGATCCAGTCGCCGACCCGCACCATGTCGTTTGAACCGAGCTGCACGCTGGCCACCAGCGAAAGCAGGGTGTCCTGAAAAATCAGCATTAGCACGGCGGCCATGGCGCCGAGGCCGGAAAGCAGGATGAGCGGCGAACGATCGATCAGGTTCGCCACGACCAGGATGGCGGCAATGATGAAGATCGCGATCTTGAGCACCTGGATATAACCCTTGATCGGCCGCAGATGCGCATCCGGCCGGCGCTGATAGACCTCGTTGACCAGCGTCAGCATGCCGGAAACGGCCAGGGCCAGGGTCAGCACGATGAAGGCGCTGCAGACGTTCTGCACCACCGTCACCAGCATTTCCGGCAGTTCGGGCACCGCCTGGATACCCAGCATCAGCACCACGGTGGGAATGATGTTGGCCAGCCGGGCAATCACGTGCAGCGGCGTCAGCTCGTTCCTGTCGATGCCGAACAGCCGGAACAGATGGCGCAGGCTGCGCAGCAGGATATGCTTGGTCAGCCAGTTCGCCAGCCAGGCCAGCAAGCCCAGGCCCAGCAGAAACAGCAGCGCATGCGCCCCGGGCGAGTTTCCCAGCCAGTGATCGAGTCGCTCGAAGAAAATGCTCATGAAACTTCCTTGTTCAGCAGAATGCGGCAACAACGTGCGGACAAACCCGCATTATCCCGCCTGCAGCGTCGACTGCCGCGCATGGCAGTCGATCCTTGCCGGAATCACCGGATCTACCAGATCTTCCACCAGGGCGTGGTCTTGGTGCGACGGAAATCCATTTCCGATTTACCCAACTGGAAGTAGGGCGTCAGCAGATTTTCCATGGTGTACAGCCCGGTCCGGCGCTGCGGCAGATTGTTGAGGGCAAACAGGATGCCGTTGCCGAAAGCCTCGCGCGAAATCGACTCGTGCTTCAGGCGCACGGTCTGGTTGGGCAGACCGAAGAGAATTTCGTGTGTGCCGATGATGCCACCGGCACGCACCGATTTGATCGATTCGTCCTCGATCGCCAGATGCCGGGCGATGGTGCGGGCCGTGCCGGAAACCTCCGGCTTGTCCTTGAAATGCTCCTCGATGATTTCGATATCCGTCTCGGGTGCGATGTTTTTCAGCACCTTGGCGGCGATCATCAGGAAATTGATGCCCAGCGTGATGTTCGGCGAATGGACCACCTTGGTTCTTTTCGCCAGCTTGGCGATCCAGCCGATCATCTCCTTGGGATACTGCGAAACCGCCGTCACGATGGTGACGCCGCGCCGTGCGGCTTCGTTGCCGTAATAGGTGATGCCGTCGATCGAGGAAAAATCGACGATGACATCCACCGGATGCGCATCCAGCAACTCCTTTGCCGAATGATTTTCCATGGACATGATGACCGCATCCGAACTGCTCTCGATGTCCAGGAATTCGGCTACCGAACGCTGCTCCATGGCCTGGGAACGCCGCAGCACCCAGCTCAGATTGACGGCGTCCGATTCGAGCAATACCCCGGCAACCGCCCGGCCGGTCTTGCCGAAACCTATGAGTCCGACATTCATCTGATTTACCTCCATCTTGATGTTGATTCGGCTGACGCCGGCAGCGCGCCGTACGGCACGCATTGCACACGCGCACCGCACATTGCGAACGACCCGGCCGATCGAGGCGTTGAAAAAAACGGGCGGACGGGTTGCCCGCGCCCGCCCCAACTCACCTCACCTCACTGAGTAAGCAAGCTACCGTCGTCTGCTACTGCCGCGCCGACAGCACGGTGCCATCCCTGTTGACCGCCACCACCCGGACCGAGCGCTGACGCGCGAGCAGGGTATCGACGACATTCCGCGACAACCAGCGGAACGGGAGCAACCCGGAATGCGGCGCCGGCATGACGATTTCCTGGCAGTCGAGCTCTTCCGCCGCATCGAGTATGGTAAATGCCACGGCGCCCTTCCTGACATAGGCCGCCACATCGATATCCAGTCCGAACAGCAAGCGCAGCGCAATGTCGAACGGCCGGGGACGGGAATGGCGCGTTTTTTCGAGCAACTCGTGCCAGACGACGCCGGGATCGCCACCCGGCCCGGACTCTTCGACATGCAGCAGGCACACTGCAACCTGCACCCCTTCGGCACGGCGCCGTATCGCATAGGCCACGGCCTGTCTGGCGTCTTCCCCGTTCTTCACGGGTATCAACAACTTCTGCAGCATCGACGTCGCTGCCGCCGTCTTCAATCGCGCGCCGTCTGCAGGCGCGTAGCCGGAGTTGGACATGTGAATCGGGTGTTTCATTGCCGGTTATGGTAACGAATGCCGCCGACCCTGAAAATTCGCGAATCCACGTACGGGATCAGACCCGGCAAACAGACATCGGTACCCGCCAATAACAGGGATTCGGCAGCCACATCAGTGATTCCCTTACGTGTCTTCGGCATGTCATGGCGAGCGTGATGCGCGAAAATGGCCGGATGAAGCAAACTTCCGGATTGCCGCAACGCCTGCTGCAGACGCTGATCTACATCGCCTGGAGTCTGGCGTTTGTCCTGCTCTACGTCCTGCTGGACTGGGCCAGCTATATCTCGCCCCTGCGCCACCTCAACGTCACGCTGTGGAATCCGGCGCCGGCACTGGGATTGCTGTACCTCATGCGGCGTGGCCGCCACGCCCTGCTGGCACTGTTCGTCGCCATCGTCAGCAGCGAGCTGTCGGTGCGCGGCTCGCCAGGCAGCCTGCCCGTCACGCTCTGGCTCAGTCTGGTACTTACGCTGAGCTACGGTGGCATCGCCGCGCTGCTCAAGCGCCATTTTCCGGACAGTGGATTGTTTTCCGATCGGCGCGGCCTGCTGGTCTGGTTGACGATCATCGTGACCGGCTCGTTGATCAGCAGCCTGCTGTTCATCTCCCAGTTGCTGCTGGCCGGCCTGCTGACGGTGGATGAATGCGCGAACGCCATCATGCATTTCTGGATCGGCGACAGCGTGGGCATTTTCGTCACCCTGCCGGTGTTGTGGTGGCTGCAGGACGAACCGCGCCGCCTGCTGTTCCGCAAGACACTCCTGCGCGGCGAAACCTTCGCCTATGCCAGCTTCACCCTGCTGATGTTGTGGATCGCCTTCGTCCCCGGCGCCCAGGCCAACTACCGCTATTTCTACGTACTGTTCCTGCCACTGGTCTGGGCCGCATCGCGCCAGGGACTTTCCGGCGCCATCTTTTGTATCGCCCTGCTGCAGATCGGCCTGTTGCTCGGCGGCCTGTTGCAGCAGGCCACGGACATCACGCTGTTCGAGCTGCAAATGCGCACCTTCCTGCTCGCCCTGGTGGGCTTTCTGATCGGCGCCAGCGTGGACGAACAGCGCCGCGCCGCCACCGAGCTGCGCCATTCCCTGCGGCTTGCCGCCGCCGGTGAAATGGCCGGCGCCCTGGCGCACGAACTCAACCAGCCGCTGACCGCGCTGTCCGCCTACGGATCCGCCTGCCAGCAACTGCTGCAGCGCGGCGGCAGCGAACAACAGTTGCATGAAGTCATCCACCGGATGATCGGTGAAGCCGAACGCGCCGCGCTGGTCATGCGCCGCCTGCGCGATTTCTTCCGCACCGGCGCGACCAAGCTCGAACAATTCGCCCTCGGCGAACTGATCGCCTCGGTCGTCACACCCTTCCGCGAGAAAGCCGCGCTGACCGGCATGACGTTCGAGATCGGCGAAATCCCCGCCGTGACCATCCATGGCGACCCGTTGCAACTCGGCGTGGTCCTGCGCAATCTGCTCGCCAACGCCTGCGAGGCCGTCGCCGCATCCCCACACGCGCCCGGCCGGGTCAGCCTGAGCGCCCGCATCGAAAGCGGTAACCGGGTCGTCATCGAAGTCGCCGACAGCGGCCCGGGTATTTCCAGCGCCATCGTCGACCAGCTCTTCGAACCCTTCGCCTCCACCAAATCCAGCGGCCTCGGTCTCGGCCTGGCAATCAGCCGCACCATTGCCGAAGCCCACGGCGGCAGCCTGACGGCGGTGCTTGGCAGCCAGGGCTGCTTCCGTCTGGTGCTGCCGATCGAATGAGGCATGCCGCGGATGAAAACAAAGGCTATCCTTTCCAGGCCGCCGAGGTGATCACCATCAATCCATGGAAGGCAGCGCCGTAAACAACAAAAGCCGGCTTACTTAGCCGGCTTTTGTCTTACTCGGATCGGATGGATCAGAAAGGCCGGCCATCCAATCCGGCATTCAACGAGGCTTTTATTGTGGTAATCTCACAACCTGTTGAATTTACTAAAAACTGGCGGAGAGGGTGGGATTCGAACCCACGGTAGGCTTGCACCTACGCCTGATTTCGAGTCAGGTACATTCGACCACTCTGCCACCTCTCCGGGCCGGCGATTCTAGCATCAATCAAGGGCTTGCCTACTGCATGGGCGACAAAATGTCGAACCGGGCAGGTCATGAAGCATCGTCGCGCAGGTAGCGGCCGAGCGAGAGGGCGGCGCCGAACCAGCCGAGGGCGGAGGCCAGTGCCAGCAGCAGCAAGGTATCCTGGATCGACAGCGGATGCAGGATGAAGGTGGCGTCGTAAAGGCCGGCGAGTTGGGCAATCGGTTCGCGCAGTAGTTGGGTGATGGCAAAGACGATCAGCCAGGCGACGAGGCCGCCCGCCAGTCCCTGCAGAAAGCCGAAGTAGTAGAACGGCCGGCGGATGAAGGCGTCGGTGGCGCCGAGCAGGCGGCAGACTTCGATCTCGGCGCGGCGGGCGAGTATCTGCAGGCGCAGGGTGGTGAAGGTGATGGCGATCAGTCCGGCGCCCAGCAGCGCGGCCAGCAGGGTGACGCCCAGCCGGCCCAGGCGCAGCATGGCATCGAGACGGCGCACCCAGGCGGAGTCGAGCTGGACGTGTTCGACCTGGGGCCACCCGCTCAACTCCGCGCGCAGGGCTTCCATGGCCTCCGGGCTGTCGTCCTGCGGGCTGACGATGAAGGCGTCGGGATAGGGATTCTTCGGCAGGCTGGCGATGATGTCGCGCAGCCCCGGGTCGGCCTGCATGCGCTCGAGGGTCGCTTCACGCGCGACGAAGTGCACGCTCTTCACGGCGGCATGTTTTTGCAGACGACCGGCAATGGCATCGGCCGCGCCGCGCTCGGCGTCCAGCCGCATGAACAGGGAAATCTGCGGTGTGGTGCTGGCCGTCGTTCCACTATTGCTGAACGTACTGCGGACGAACTTCAGGGTATTGTCGAGCAGCATCTGACCGCCGGCCGGCAAGGCCAGGGCGATGCCGATGGCCAGCAGCGAGAGCAGCGTATTGACCGGCGTCGCGGCCAGACGCTGCCAGGCCCAGTGCAGGGCTTTCAGATGCTGGGCGAGCCAGACGCTCATGTCAGCAGCCTGCCATGATCGAGCGTCAACTGGCGCGAGTTGTACGGCATGAACAGCTCGTGGTCGTAGGTGGCGATCAGCGTGGTGACGCCGACGCGGTGGAATTCGCCGAAGATTTCCGCGACATCGCGCGCGGTCTGCGGATCGAGATGGGCCGTCGGCTCGTCGGCCAGCAGAATGCTCGGACGATTGACGACGGCGCGGGCGATCGACAGGCGTTGCTGCTCGCCACCCGAGAGGCTGACCGGCAGCGCCTTTTCGCGCGCCAGCAGGCCGACTTTGTCGAGCGCTGCGCGTGCGCGGCTGGCGGCTTCGCGCGGCGGAAAGCCGGCAATGGCCAGCGGCAGCATGACGTTTTCGAAGGCGTTGCGATCCGCCAGCAGTTTCTGGTCCTGGAACACCAGCCCCAGATTGCGGCGCAGATAGGGAATCGCCTTGCGCTTCAGCGTGCCGACATTCTGTCCATTCACCAGCACGTTGCCGCCGGTCGGCCGCTCCATCGCGGCGATCAGCTTGAGCAGGGTCGTCTTGCCCGCCCCCGAGTGACCGCTGATCAGCACCAGCTCGCCGGCAGCCACATCGAAGCTGACGTCGCTGAGCGCGAAATGCTCAGGCGGGTAGCGGCGGCTGACATGCTCGAAGCGGATCATGTGCTGGCATTCCTCCCTGTGGCCCGGACCCCAGACCTAGTCCGTCCCGAACAAGGCGCTGGCAAATTCGCGGGCGACGAAGGGCTGCAGATCCTCGATGCCCTCGCCCACGCCGATGTAGCGCAGCGCCAGCGGCTTGCCGGCCGGCTGCTGGCGGGCGATGGCGGCGATCACGCCGCCCTTGGCCGTGCCGTCGAGCTTGGTGACGATCAGGCCGGTCACGCCGAGCGCCTTGTCGAAAGCCTGGAGCTGGGCCAGCGCGTTCTGGCCGATGTTGGCGTCGAGCACCAGCAGCACCTCGTGCGGCGCGGTGGCGTCGACCTTCTGGATCACCCGCTTGATCTTGGCGATCTCTTCCATCAGGTGCAGTTGCGTCGGCAGGCGGCCGGCGGTATCGGCCAGCACCACGTCGATGCCGCGTGCCTTGGCGGCGTTGATGGCATCGAATACCACGGCGGCCGGATCGCCGGATTCCTGGGAGATCACCGCCACATTGTTGCGCTCGCCCCAGGCGGCCAGTTGCTCGCGCGCCGCGGCGCGGAAGGTGTCGCCGGCGGCGAGCAGCACCGACTTGCCCTGCGCCTGGAAATGCCGCGCCAGCTTGCCGATCGAAGTGGTCTTGCCGGCGCCATTGATGCCGGCCAGCATGATGACGAAGGGTTTGTGGGCAGCCAGATCGAGCGGCGCCTCGAGCGGCTTCAGCAACCCTTCGAGAATGTCGGTCAGCGCCGTCTGCAACTGCGCGGGCGATTCCAGCCCGTCCTGTCTGACACGTTTTTTCAGTTCGTCGAGCAGATACTGCGTGCCATCGACGCCGACGTCCGCCATCAGCAGCGTGGTTTCAAGCTCCTCCAGCAGTTCGTCGTCGATCCTCGTCCGGCCAAACAGGCCGCCGAGCTGGCTGCGCGTGCGCGCCAGACCGTTTTTCAGGCGCTCCTTCCATCCCGGCCTTGTTTCTGTTGCTCCTGTCACCACTGCGGCAGCGTCAATCTGCGGTGCCTGCCCGGCCTCGGCCTGCGCATCGGGCCGCGTATCGCCGTTCTCGGATTTCTTCTTCAGGAAACTAAACATGTCGTCAGGCTTCAAAGGATGTCCGGATGTCCGTACGGATCATCCACAACTGGCGCGGCATCGCCGATGACCTTATGATGCCGCTGCTGTTCTGTTGTCCGACGCTGCGATTGCACGAATCGCTGAACATCAAACGCGAATTTTAACATTGCCCATGATACCAACCCACTTGCACCGTTACGCCTTGCCGCTGCTGATGACGACACTGCTGGGCACCGCGCTGGCGCCGGCGGCCCTGGCCAATCCCTTCGAGAAGACGCTGGACAACGGCATGCGCGTGATCGTCAAGGAAGATCGTCGCGCGCCCACCGTCGTGCACATGGTCTGGTATCGCACCGGCGCCATGGATGAGCAGGATGGTTCTTCCGGCCTGGCCCACATGCTCGAACACATGATGTTCAAGGGCACGCAAAAAGTCGGCCCCGGCGAATTCTCCAAGCGGGTGGCGGCGGTCGGCGGCCGCGACAATGCCTTCACCAGCCGCGATTACACGGCCTATTTCCAGCAGGTGCCCAAGCGCGCGCTGCCCGAGATGATGGCGCTGGAAGCCGATCGCATGGCCAACCTGAAGCTCGATCCCAAGGAGTTCGCGCCCGAACTCAAGGTGGTGATGGAGGAACGGCGCATGCGCACCGAAGACAATCCGCAGGCGCTGGTCTACGAACGCCTGAATGCCACGGCCTTCCAGGTGCATCCCTATCGCCGCCCGGTGATCGGCTGGATGGACGATCTCAGCCACATGACCTGGCAGGATGCCGAAAACTGGTACAAGCGCTGGTACACGCCGGGCAACGCAACCCTGGTGGTGGTCGGCGACGTCGATCACCGGGCGCTGTTCAAACTGGCCGAGCAGCATTACGGCCGCCTCAAGTCGCGCGCCCTGCCCGAGCGGCGGACGCTGGCCGAGCCGCAGCAACTGGGCATCAAGCGCATCAACGTCAAGGCGCCGGCCAAACTGCCTTATCTCATGATGGCCTGGAAGACGCCCAAGCTCGTCGATGTGAACCGGGATCGCGATCCCTACGCGCTGGAAATGCTGGCCGCCGTGCTCGACGGCCATGAAGCCTCGCGCCTGTCAAAAAACCTGGTGCGCGGCAGCCGGGTCGCCCAGTCCGCCGGCGCCGGCTACGACGCCACCCTGCGCGGCGAGTCCATGTTCATGCTAGACGGCCAGCCGGCCGAAGGACGCAGTGTCGCCGAACTCGAAGCCGCGCTGCGCGCCGAAATCCGCGCGATCCAGGAACAGGGCGTCACCGAGGAAGAACTGGCGCGCGTCAAGAACCAGGCCATCGCCGGACAGATCTACAAGCGCGATTCGATGATGGGCCAGGCCATGGAAATCGGCATGCTGGAAGTCATCGGCATGCGCTGGCAGGACATCGACCGCATGATCGAACGACTGCGCACGGTTTCCACCGCCGAAGTGCAGACCGTGGCACGCAAGTATTTCGTCGACGACACGCTGACCGTCGCCACGCTGGACCCCCAGCCGATCAGCGAGGAAGCGGCCGCCAGGGCGGAACGCACTGCGGCATCCGCACACCTGCATTGACGCGCCTGGCCACGGAACAGGAACACACGGAATCCCATCATGAAAAAAATCTTTCTCGAATTTCTGTCGGCATTTGCCATCCTGCTGGTGATGCCGGTTTCCGCGCATGCCGGCATACAGATCGAACACTGGGCCGCGCCTTCCGGCGCGCGGGTGTATTTCGTCGCCAGCCCCGCGCTGCCGATCCTCGACGTGCGCATCGACTTTGGCGCCGGCAGCGCCTTCGATCCGCCCGGCAAGGCGGGACTGGCCGCGCTGACCAGCGGCCTGCTCGACAGCGGCGCAACGCTGGACGGACGGGAATACGACGAAGAACGAATCGCCGAGAAACTCGCCGATCTTGCCGCCAGCCTCGGCGGCAGCGCGGACATCGACCGTGCCGGCCTCAGCCTGCGCACCCTGGCAACCCTGCCGGAACGCACGGCGGCGCTGGCCCTGATGCGTGCCATGCTGACGGCGCCGAGCTTCCCGGCGGCCGCGCTGGAGCGCGAAAAAACCCGGGCCGCCGCCGCCATCGAGGAAGCCGAAACACGGCCGGCGGCGATTGCCGCCCGACGCTTCCAGCAGGCGCTCTATCCGGATCATCCCTATGGCGCCGTGCCTACCGTCGCCAGCATCGCGTCCATCACGCGCGAGGATGTCGTCGGTTACTGGCGCGCCCATTTCGGCGCGCCGCATGCCGTGATTTCCATCATCGGCGCCGTGACGCGCGCCGAGGCCGAAACCATCGCCGCGCAGTTGAGCGACGCCCTGCCCGCCGCGACGGCGGCCGCCGAACTGCCGGCCGTCGCCCTGCCGGCCGCGGCCACCGTGAAGGTGCCGCATCCGGCCATGCAAAGCCACATCCACATCGGCCTGCCGGCGATCAAGCGCGGGGATGCCGATTTCTTCCCGCTGCAAGTCGGTAATTACATCCTCGGTGGCGGCGGCTTCGTCTCGCGGCTGATGCAGGAAGTGCGCGAGAAGCGCGGCTACGCCTACAGCGTGTATAGCTATTTCGAACCGCGCAAGCTCGAAGGTCCGTTCGGCATCGGCCTGCAGACCAAGCGCGAGCAGGCTGGCGAAGCCATCAAACTGGTCAACGCCACGCTCGACGCCTTCCTCAAGGACGGCCCGACGGAAAAGGAAATGCAGGCCGCCAAGCAGAATCTCATCGACGGCCTGGCGCTGAAACTCGACAGCAATGCCAAGATCCTCGGCCATCTGGCGACGATCGGCTTCTATGACCTGCCGCTGGATTACCTCGACGATTACCCGCGCAGGATCGCCGCCGTGACCGCCGCCCAGGTGCGCGCGGCCTTCGCCCGCCACGTGCAACCGGAACATCTGGTGACGGTGATCGTGGCGGCGGATTGAGCAGTCAGACTCAGGAATCGGGCGTCAGGGCCGGATCATGGCGCGAATCCGCATCACGGGGGGCGAGTGGCGCAGCCGTCTGGTCAAGGTCAGCGACCAGGCGCAGGCCCAGGCATTGCGGCCCACGCCGGACCGCGTGCGCATCACCCTGTTCAACTGGCTGGGCCATGATCTTGCCGGCCTGCGCTGCCTCGATCTGTTTGCCGGCAGCGGCATCCTCGGTTTCGAGGCGGCCTCGCGCGGCGCCGCCCAGGTCACTTTCGTCGAGCAGGCGCCCGTCTGCTTTCGCATGCTGCAGCAGAATGCCGCCGCGCTGGCGCCCGGCCAGGCCGCCGGCCGGCTGGAGCTGATCCGCGCAGATGCGCTAAAATTCCTCTCCTCCGTGAGCCAACCGTACGATCTGCTGTTTCTCGATCCGCCCTATCGTCAGGGCTGGCTCGAGCAAGTCGCTCCCCTGCTGGCGCGGGCAGCAAAACCCGATGCGCGGCTGTACGTCGAAGCCGAGCATGCAGTGGATGCCCTGGGGCCGTGGCGCAGCGTCAAGCGCGCGCAGGCCGGACAGGTGTTTTATCAATTACTGGAGCAGCCATGCCCAACCGAATCGCCGTCTATCCCGGCACCTTCGATCCCCTGACCAAGGGGCACGAGGATCTCGTGCGCCGCGCTGCCCGCCTGTTCGACCGGGTCATCGTCGGCGTGGCCCAAAGCCGGGCCAAGCGGCCGTTCTTCACGCTCGACGAGCGCGTCGACATGGCGCGCGAGGTACTGGCCGAACACGACAACGTCGAGGTCTATGGCTTCGACTGCCTGCTGATGGAATTCCTTCAGCAACACGATGCGCACATCATCCTGCGCGGCCTGCGCGCCGTCTCCGACTTCGAGTATGAATTCCAGATGGCGGGGATGAACCGCATCCTCTATCCGGATGTCGAAACGGTATTCCTCACCCCTGCCGAGAAATACATGTTCATCTCCGCCACCATGGTGCGCGAGATCGCCCTGCTCGGCGGCGAGGTCGCGAAATTCGTGCCGCCCCTGATCGTCGACCGAATCGCGCAAAAACTCTTATTGACCCAGCAAGACCCGAAGAAAGACTGAAAAAGGATACCGCCATGTCCCTGATGATCACCGACGAATGCATCAATTGCGATGTGTGCGAACCGGAATGCCCGAACAACGCGATTTCGCAAGGCGAGGAAATCTACGAAATCGACCCGAACAAATGCACCGAATGCGTCGGCCACTTCGATACCCCGCAATGCCGCGAAGTCTGTCCGGTCGACTGCATTCCCAACGACCCCAAGCACGTCGAAAACCAGGAACAGCTGATGGATAAATTCCTCAAGCTGACGGCCGACAAGTGAGTGCCCGCGCCAGCGCCCCTGAGTCCTGCACTCAGCGCCGCTGGCAATGTCCACAATAGAAGGTCGCGCGCTGCGCCTGCCGCAGCGTGTGGATCGGCCGGCCGCAGACGCGGCAGGGTTCGCCGCTCCGGCCATAGACGAAATACTGTTGCTGGAAATAGCCTGAACCGCCATCCGAGTGGATGAAGTCGCGCAGGCTGCTGCCGCCCGCCGCAATGGCGGCCTCCAGCGTGGCGCGGATCTCCGGCACCAGCCGGGCGTAGCGCCGGGGACCGATGCCTGCGGCCGGCGTGCGCGGATCGATGCCGGCGCGAAACAGGCTTTCCGACGCATAGATGTTGCCGATGCCGACCACCCGATGACTGTCCATCAGCAGCGGCTTGATCGCCGTGCGGCAACCGCGCGTCGCGGCATACAGCCACGCCGGGGTGAATTCCGCCGATAACGGCTCGATACCCAGCCCGGCCAGCAATGGATGGCTATCGACCGTGCCCGCCTCGTCCGCCGGCAGCCACAGCACGGCGCCAAAGCGGCGCGGATCGCGCAGACGCAAGGTGAATCCGTCGAACAGCAGATCGAAATGATCGTGCTTCTGCGCAGGTGCTACGTCTGCCCCTGCCACCTGCGGCAGCACCCGCAGGCTGCCCGACATGCCCAGATGCAGCAGCAGATGGCCCGTGCCGAAATCCAGCAGCAGATATTTGCCGCGGCGCCGTATGTCGAGCAGCCTGCGGCCGACGAGATGCGCCGCCAAGCCGGCCGGCAGCGGATAGCGCAGGCGCGGAACGCGCGCGACGACGGCGCAGACGCGGCGGCCGATCAGCGGCGCGGCAATGCCTCTGCGGGTGACTTCGACTTCGGGCAATTCAGGCATGGCAAAGCCGCTCCGGCAGCGCGCTTCATGGCGCCGGCGCGGGTACCGGCGGTACTGTGGCTGCGGCTGCCTGCGCAGCCAACGCCAGTTTCAAGGGTATCTCCCGGCCTTCCGCCTCGATTTTTTCCGCCGCGCCCAGCGTCGCGCGATCTGCCGGCGCGCCGGCAGCCAGCAGCGCGGCCAGCGCCTTTTCACCGCGCGTCCGGGCCAGGGCCAGCAGACGCTCGTCGGCAACCGCTTCGCGCGCGCGCAACTGCTCGAACAGAATGTCGTAGAAATCGCCGCCCTTGAGCCGGCTGATTTCATCCTCGCCGAGCACGCGTTGCTCGCGCATCAGGCCACCCAGCCGGGAAAGCATCCGGCTGCCTGCGCTTTCTTCCAGCGCGCCGGGATTGGCCTTGCGGAAGCCTTCCTTGAGCGCGGCCAGTTCGCCGCTGCCGAAGCGTTCGGCATAAAGTTTCTCCAGCGCATCCTGGATTTTTGGATTGCCGGTGGTCAACGGGCCGGGGTCGGGATCAGAACCCGAATCGCCCGCGTCCTTCGCCGCCTGCTGGCCGGCCAGGCGCATGATGGCTCGGCGCAACTGACGATCCTGCAGGGCCACGCGATCGGTTTCGGCATATGTGCCATGCAGGGTCAGAGTCAGCGTCGGGCGCTTGCCGAGCGCGTCGGCAAGCTGCGCCAGCTTCTCGCGTTCGGGCGGCGTCAGGCTCTGCGCACCCGGCTCGAAGGCGATGCTCTCGAATTTCTCGCCGTCGCCGCCGAGCAGCGAACCCAGCATGCGGAAGGGCGCCGTGGCAATCTTGGTGAAGACATTCAGGATCGCCTTCCAGATGATGCCGCCATAGCTGAACTGCGGATCATCGAGGCTGCCGGACACCGGCAGGCCGAGGTCGATGCGGCCGTCGCCGTCCTGCAGGATGGCGATGGCCAGATCCAGCGGCAGGCTCTTCGCCGTCGGGCTGTCGACGCGTTCACCCAGCGTCAGCTTGTCCATGACCACCTGGTTGTCGCCCAGCAACTGGCGCTGCTTGATCTTGTATTCGAGATCGAGCGAAAGCTTGCCGGATTCGATCCTGCGCCCGGCAAAAGTGGCCGAATAGGGCGTCAGGCTGCTCATCTCGACGTTGCGGAAGATCACCTTGATGTCGGTATTCTCGGTCGGCTGCGCCAGGTCGATCTGGCCGACGGCGCGCGCCAGGCCGTATTCGTCGACCTGGCCGTCGAGCTCGATGCGGCCGGGCGCGCCGGCACGCGTCGTCAATCCGTTGATGCTGCCCTGCAGACGATGAATGCGCGTGCCAAACGGCAATGCCAGCGAATGATCGGCAAAGTCGAGCGCGCCGTTGCGGATGCGCAGGCGCGTCAGGTTCACCGGGAAAGGCTTGCCGGCGGCGGCCGGCGGCGGTGCCGCCCCGCTCCCGGCCTCGGGCGCCGACGCTGGCGGCGATGACTTGAGGATCTGGCTGACGTTGATACGCTTGTCTTTCGCGATGATCAGCTTGGTGTCCAGACCGTCGAGCAGCAGCGTGCCGATGTCGAGGCGTTCGCCGCTGACTTTCAGATCGCGCGTGCTCAACTGCTTCCAGGCGAGGAAGCGCGCGCCACCCTCGCTTTCCATCAGGCGCAGATCGTGCAGCGCGAAACCGCCCTTGAAGCTCGGGCCGCGCGCGCCGGCCGCGTTGCTCACTTCGCCATCCACATCCAGCCTGCCGCTGGCCAGCCGCAGCTTGACGACATCGTTCAGCCAGGGTTGCGCCGGTTGCAGCGCAAGGCCGCCGAGCTTGAACTTCAGCACGGCCGCGGCCGTCGCCGGCACCACTTCGCCGCTGGCTTCCAGTTGCCCGCCTTCGCGCACGCGCAGGCGGGCATTCAACGGCAGCGCCCGATCGAGGTCGGAAGAAACGCCGCTGACATTCACGCTGATGTCCTGCAGCGCCAGATCGGCCACCGGCTTGACGCCGAGATCGCGGAACTGCGCCTCGACGCCGGCCAGCGCCACCTCGGCGATGTCGAACTGCCAGGGCGCGGCAACTTCCCCGGTCGCCGTCCCGGCTTCAGGCGGCGCGGCAGCCGGAGCGGATGATGCGGACGATGCGGATGATTTACCCGCTGCTCCACCGCTGCCCGCCGTCTGCAATGCGGCGATGGCCGCCAGCAGATCCAGCCGCCCGCGCGCATCGCGCTGCAGCTTGACCTGCCCGCCCTGCAAGGCCACGCGGGCAAGGCTGGCGCGGCGGCCGGCCAGATCGACCTGCGCCTCGCTCAACGTCAGGTTGTCGATGCGCAGCGGCGCGGCGGCCGGCAGATGCACTTCGCCCCCATCGAGAGTCAACGCATCCAGGGTCACCCGGCGGCTGGCCAGATCGAAACGGCCGTTCTGCGCGGCGATGTGCTGCGCAACGATCTCCGGCCCCCGCGCCATGGGCTTGAGGCGCAGACCGGACAATTGCGCGGCGAGGTGTTCGAGTTGCAGATCGACCTGGCCGGCCGCATAAGCGGCGCGGTAATCGGTGGCAACGGCGAGCACGCCCGCTGGCGGCGTGGGCAGCAGATCCTGCAGATAGGGCGCCAGACGGGACAGATCGAGTTCCTCGATCGCCAGCCTGCCCTGGGCATCGATGCGCGCATCCGGCTGCAGCGTGAGCGCGCCCTGCCAGAGCACGCGGGCGCCCAGCGCCGTGCGCGCTTCCACCTTGTAATGGCCTGGCGCCTGGTCGTCGGGCAGGGTGGACAGTTCGCCGAGCTCGAAATCCAGCGGCTCGGCGCGGGTGGAAAAACCGCTTTGCGCGTCGCTGAAATCGAGGCGGCCGGCCGCCAGCACGAAACGCTTGACATCGATGCGCGGCAAGTCGCCGTCGGGCGTTTCTTCCGGGTTTTTCAGGGCATCGAGAAAAGGCGACCAGTTGAGCTTGCCGTCCGCCTGCAGCGCCACGGTCGCTTCCGGCCCATCCAGCCGGATGCCGTCGAAAACCAGCGCCCGCCGCGTGATGCTGGCGGCGGACAGATCGACTTCCAGGCCGCGGAAAGCCAGCAGCGGCTGCCCCTGCGGATCGTCGAGCCGCAGATTGGCCAGACGCAGGCGCAGCTCGAAGGGATTGAACTCGGGCAAATCCAGACTCAGCCGGTGCCCGGTTTTTTCGGCAACGAAACGCACCGCCTGGCTCTGCAGTATGTGCGGCAAGGCCTGCCAGGCAAACAGCAGCCAGACAACGACCAGCACAACGACAGACCACAATACGGTCTTCAGCCTGGGTAGACGGAACGCCATGGCAGCCTCGCAGAAATGCCAAAGCGTCGATTTTACCTTGCGTATGCAGCCAGTCCCATGGATGCCCGCGCCGACGGTCGAAGGCCGGTCGGGCAATCGGCCTCAGTCGCGTTCAAAATCGTCGCGCAACTGGCGTTTCAGCACCTTGCCGACGACGTTGCGCGGCAGGATATCGTCATGGAACACGACATGGCCGGGGATCTTGTAGGCGGCCAGGTGCGCGGCGACGTGGTTGCGGACGTCTTCGGCAGTCAGCGACATGCCCGGCCGCAGATGGACGGCCACGGCCAGCGCCTCGCCGTAGCCGTCGTCGGAGACGCCGAAGGCGGCGGCTTCGGCAATCGCCGGGTGCTGCAGCAGGACGGATTCGATTTCGGCGCTGGCGATTTTCTCGCCACCGCGATTGACGATGTCCTTGATGCGATCGACGATGTAGAGGAAACCATCCTCATCGAAATAGCCGATGTCGCCACTGTGAAGCCAGCCATCCTGCAGCACTTCGCGGGTGGCCTCGGGCCTGTTCCAGTAGCCTTGCATCAGCGTGATGCCGCGTATCCAGACTTCGCCGCGCGCGCCCTGCGGCAGGGTCCGGCCGTTTTCATCGACGATGCGCACGTCGAAAATCGGCGAAGTCGGCCCATTGCTGCGCGGCTTCCAGGCAAAGGCTTCGCCGGTGGCGGCGTTCGACGGCCCATTGGTTTCGGTCAGGCCGTAGCCGATGCCGGCCATGGCCTGCGGCTTCTTCCGGGCCACCAGATCCAGCAGCGGATCCGGCGCCATGCCGCCGCCAAAGCCGACCCAGGCCAGACTGCGGGTATCGCTCCGGTCGAAGCGCGGATCGCCGAATAGCTGCAGCATCATTGCCGGAGAAGCGGAAAGCTGGGTGATGCGCTCGCCTGCGATGATCTCCAGCACCGCGCCGACATCCCATTTGTACATGATGACGATGCGCCGGCCGGTGCGCAGGGCGGAAAGAAACTGGGCGTGCAGCCCACTGGAGTGAAACAGCGGCACGGCCATCAGGGTGGTCATCTCGAAACCCGCCGCCATCATCGCGCCGAATCGTTCGGGCGAAGTCATGACGAACAGCGCGCCGAAATATTCCATATTGACGATGCCCTGGCACATGGCCCTGTGGGTCGAAACCACGCCCTTGGCCAGGCTGGCTGTGCCCGAGGTGTACATGATCATCGCCAGATCGTCGGAGGCGATGTCGATGGCCGGCAAGCTGGCGCCGGTCGGCGCGGCGTCCAGCACGGTTCGGTAATCGGCGACGCCGGCGGGCAGATTCTCGCCGGCATCGACGACGATGGCCGGCAGCCGCAACGCCGCCAGATCGGCGGCGACATGCGCCAGCCGCTGGGCATCGCAGAACAGCAGCCTGGGCGCGCTGTCCGTGAGTCCATGCAGCAACTCCTCGCGCTGGCCCCAACTGTTGAGCGGCACGGCGACGGCGCCGCAGAGTATGACCGCCGCGAATGCCGCCATCCACTCGGGGCGGTTGCGCATGGCGATGGCCACGCGCTCGCCCTGCCGGATGCCGTATTGCCGACGCAGCACCACCACCAGCGCATCGACCTGGTGATAGAAGTCGGCGTAGCTCAAGCGCTGATCCTGCCAGACGAGGAATTCCTTGTCGGCAAAACCGCGCCCCTGCTCGATCAGAACGGCAAGATTGGCGGGTGCATTCCTGTAGATGCGGCAGTTCCGTCCATCGTGCGTGATTTCGGCCAGTTCATAGGGCGCATCGAGCGCCGTCAGCTGGGCGGCCACGGCCTGCAGTTGTTGTTTCAGCGCTTCCGTCATGGTGTTCTCCGGATGAAAAAAGAGGAGTGCAAGCACTCCTCTCGAATGGCTTTCTCCAAGATCAGCGCCGCATCACAGGCCCATGATGCCAGCCACGCGATCCCGATGGAAGGTGACATCGCCGAGGGCGGCGACGCAGACGCGGCCGCGCTTCAGGTACAGGCCCACGTCCAGCTCGTCGGTCACGCCGATGCCGCCGTGCATTTGCACCGCCTCGCTGCTCACCAGCTCCAGCACTTCGCCCATCTTGGCCTTGGCCGCGCTGGCGTAGAACGGCAGGAAGGCCGGATTCTCATCGACGATGGCCAGGGCCGCCAGCACGCTGCTGCGCGCCAGTTGCATCTGCACGAACATCTTCGCCGCGCGGTGCTGCAGCGCCTGGAAGGAGCCGATCAGCACGTCGAACTGCACCCGCTGCTTGAGGTAGTCGATGGTGGTGTCGAACAGCCATTGGGCGATGCCCAGCATTTCGGCGCACAGCGCAA
Source organism: Sterolibacterium denitrificans (assembly GCF_900174485.1). Taxonomy (NCBI): domain Bacteria; kingdom Pseudomonadati; phylum Pseudomonadota; class Betaproteobacteria; order Nitrosomonadales; family Sterolibacteriaceae; genus Sterolibacterium; species Sterolibacterium denitrificans. Next base: position 343,398 of record NZ_LT837803.1, read on the forward strand.
CCCGGCCGCGGTCGAGGATCTGGTCGAGCAGCGCCAGGCCTTCGTCCTGGCTGCCGAGCACCGCGTCTGCATCGATCTGAACATTGTCCAGCACGATGCGCGCGGCGTTGCGCGTGTCGATCATCGTCAGGGGATGGCGGCTGATGCCCTGGGCTTGCGCATCGACCAGGAACAGGGTCTGGCCCTTGCCGGTGTCGGCCGAGACGATGAGTTGGTCGGCGCAGCCGCCGTCCATGACGAATTGCTTGCTGCCGTTGAGGATGTAGCCTTTTTCGTTCTTCGTCGCAGTGGTCTGGCAGACCTTGGGGTCGTGGCGCGGGCCTTCGTCGATGGCCAGGGCGAAGCGCACTTCGCCAGCGATCAGTTTGGGCAGCCAGTGGTTGCGCTGGGCTTCATTGCCACCCAGTTGCAGGGCGCTGCCGCCGAGGACGACGGTGGCGAGGAAGGGCGAGCCGGCCAGCGTCTTGCCGGCCGGTTCGAGCACCGCGCCGACACCCTGGAAGCCGAAGCCCAGGCCGCCCTGGTCTTCGCTGGCGAGGATGCCGGTCCAGCCCATCTCGGCCATTTGTTGCCAGAGTTTCGGCACGTAGCCCAGCGCGTCCCGGCCCTCGCGCATTTCGCGCAGGGTTTTGGTGCTGAAGTGGTTCTGGAAGTAGTCCTGCGCGGTTTCCTGCAGCAGGCGTTGTTCTTCGTTGAAGAGGAGTCCCATGGTGTTTTCTCTCGCTACTTGCTTGAGGCTAGGCTAGGTAAGGTCGATCACCCTTGATTCGTCATCCCCGCGCAGGCGGGAATCCATGATGTTGCACACTGCTGGATCCCCGCCTGCGCGGGAATGACGTAACGGGAGGCATCAGGAGGGCAGGCCAAGGATGCGCTTGGCGATGACGTTGAGCTGGATTTCCGAGGTGCCGCCGGCGATGCAGAAGGTCCATGAGAGTAGCCATTGCTTGGCGACCATGAGTTCGTCCTCGCTGAATTCCTGTCCGGCTTCACCCGTGTCCCAGCCCAGCGCGCGATGGCCCATCAGCGCCAGCAGGGCTTCGTATTTGTGGCGCCCTTCTTCGGCCGAGGCGTATTTGAAGATCGAGGTGATGGTGCCCACGTCGCCGCCGGCCTTGGCTTCTTCGCCGACCCGCTGCATGGTGAACAGGAAGGCCTTTTCATCGACGAGAATGCCGGCGATGCGTTCGCGCAGCGCCGCCTTTTGCTGCGGGTCAGCGATCTGCGGCAGGTATTCCTGGGCCAGCGAGGTGAAGTCGCGGCCCTTGACGCCGGATTCGCTGAGTTTGGCCATGGCGCCACGCTCATACTGGAGCAGCTTCTTGGTGATCGGCCAGCCGCCGTTGATTTCGCCGATGACGTTCCTGACCGGGACGCGGACGTTGTCGAAGAAGACCTGGCAGAAGTTGGATTTGCCGCTGAGCAGTTCGATCGGCTTGATGCCGATCCCCGGCGTGCGCATGTCGAGCACGATCAGGGTGATGCCTTCCTGCTTGTCCTTGCCCGGCGTGTTGTCGGTGCGGATGAGGCAGTACATCCAGTCGGATTTCTGCGCGTAGGAGGTCCAGATCTTCGAGCCGTTGAGGATGAAGTCGTCGCCCTCGCGTTCGGCTTTCATCTTGAGACTGGCGAGATCGGAACCCGCATTCGGCTCGGAGAAGCCCTGACACCAGCTGGCTTCGCCGGAACACATTTTGGGCAGGTGCTGGCGCTTTTGTTCTTCGGTGCCGAATTCGAGGATGATCGGGCCGATCATCCAGATGCCCAGGTTCACCATCGGCAGCCGGCATTTGAGGCGCGAGAGTTCTCGCTCCAATACGCGCGCTTCGTCCTTGCTCAAGCCGCCGCCACCGTATTCCACCGGCCAGGTCGGCGCGAACCAGCGTTTGTCGCGCATCCGTTCGTACCATAGCCGCTGCGGCTCCGAATCGAAGTGGATCTGGCTGCCCACCCAGACGATCCCGCCTTCCGGCGTCGGCGTGCGCATCTCCGCCGGACAGTTGGCTTCCAGCCAACTTCTCGCTTCCTGACGGAAGGTTTCAAGGTGGTCTTTGTCACTCATGGCTTCAATGCCCCTTTGCCCTTTGATACCCGAAATGCCTCAATCAATGCCGCCCGAAGGCGGCCCAAAAACAATCGGCCATTCTCGCCGAGGAGACCGGCGACGCATCGTCCGAAAAGACTAACGCCGGCCCATGTGGTGTGCGGGCATGCCGATGTCCGATGTACAATCCGGCGCCATTACACAATCACGCAATACACATCATGTCGGCAGGAGCGCGCATGTCGTTCGGCGAATTCATCAAGAAACTCACCACCAATGTGCTCAGCCTGTTCGTCGTCGGCGAGCGCCTGGATCTGGAAACCCAGCGCGGCATCACCACCAGGCACACCGCCGGCGAGGAAAAGCGCTTCGACTTCGCCAAGAAGCTGATTACCCGCTCGAACGTCTGGCTGCTCAGGCTCAGCGGCGGCCGCCTGGGCAACAGCTTTCTCGGTCGTCCGGTATTGCTGATGACCACCATCGGCCGCAAGTCCGGCAGGCCGCGCACCCAGCCCTTGTTTTACGTCGAGGATGGCAGCCGCATCCTGCTGGTCGCTTCCAACGGCGGCAGCCCGGAAGATCCGCTCTGGGCGCGCAACGTCAGGGTGAATCCGCAAGTCCGCATCAGCCGCAGGGGCGTGGAACGGATCATGCACGCCCACATCGCCGATGCGGATGAAAAGGCCATTCTCTGGCCGAAGATGACGACGGCGTTTCCCTACTGGCAGGAAATTTCGGATCGCAGCCAGCGCGATTTCCCGGTGGTCGTCCTGCAGCCTGCCGAGCCGGCCGGCGCGCTGCGATAGCGCCAGCGACCCTCGGCATCCAGCGTGCACGTCATCTCGCCGCGCCGCTGCAGATGAATCAGATGCGCCAGACATTCACCCATGGCCATCATTTCAGCCATGGGATCCTGCAGCGAGCGGTGGGAAAACAGGCGCTGGGCGGCGGCAAAGGGCGTCAGGGCTTCGGCTGCACACAGTTGCAGCAGGGTATCGAACTGGCGCGCATGGTGCTCCCGCAGTTGCTTCACCCGCGCCCGCAGGCCGCGATAGGGCAGGTCGTGCGCCGGCAGCACCAGCGTGTCGTCCGGCAGCGCGCTCAGACGGTCGAGGGAGTCGAACCAGCCGCTCAGCAGATCGGCGTCGGGCTCCGTCGGCAGGACGCTGACATTCGAAGTGATGCGCGGCAGCAACTGATCGCCGGCGATCAGCGCGCCTTCCTCGGCGCAATGCAGCAGCATGTGCTCGACGACGTGGCCTTCGCCCAGATGCAATTGCCAGCATCGTTCGCCCAGCATCAGATGTTCGCCGTGGCGCAGGCGGTGGAAGGCGGCTGGCGGTGGCGTCACCAGTTGACCGGCGGCGCACAGCATGGCGTGGATGGCCGGCAGGCGATCTTCCGGTAGCCCCGATCGATGAAAGAACTGGCGATGAACCCTGGGCAATTCGTCGCCCTGCTGAGTATGCTGGGCCAGCACGCGCAGGGTGTAGTACTCGCCGTGGCTGATGAGGAACGGCACGTCCAACCGCTCGGTGAGCCAGCCGGCCTGGCCGGCGTGATCGAAATGATGATGCGTGCACAGCACGCCGGTAATGCGCGTTTCCGCCAGCGGACCGGCCAGCAGTTGTTCCCACAGCCCGCGCGTGCGCATATCACCGATGCCGGTATCGACGAGCAGCCAGCCTTCCACATCACGCAACAGATAGAGGTTGATGTGATCCAGCGCCAGCGGCAGCGGCATGCGCAGCCACTTGATGCCGGGCGCGACGTCGATCAACTCGCCGTCGGGACGCGGCCCCTCGGCGAAGGGAAAGCTCAGTTCGTCCATGCGCTCAGAGATCCTCGAGCACCATGGCGGCGACGTTGAAGCCCGAATCCACCGCCTGATGCGTGCCGGCGCCGCGGCCGCCGGCATCGCAGCCGACGAGATAGAGACCCGCCAGCGGCGTGCGCGCGTCCGGCTTATGCTTGCCGATCTGGCCGACGATCTGGGCCAGGCCGACGGCCTCGCCGCCGGCGCCGGGCACGGCCGAATCGCGGGTCATGCTGGAGATCATGCGCGGGCCGTAGGGCTCGCGGCGGATGAGGTGCTGTTTGAGCGTCGGGTAGAGTTCCTCGATCACGCGCTCGGCACGCTCGATGGCCTCGTCGGCCATCGGCGATTTCGGATCGGCGGAAACGAAGACCTGGAAGTTGGCGATCTGGTGGCCGGGCACCGGCGACATGTCCGGGTCGAAGGCGGTTTCGACATCGATGACGATGGGCGGCACTTCGGGCCATTCGCCGCGCAGCATGGCCGCCCAGGCCGGATCGTCGAGGTGGCCTTCGTCGCTGAAGATGGTGATGAAGGCGCCTTCGAACAACGGCGTGTCGAGCACGTAACGGCAACCGGCGATCGACAGACTGGGCACCAGCCGGCGGACGCGTTCGACATAATCGGCGGGGAAGTGCGCGGGGCCGGCGAGCTGCAGCACCGTCGGCTGGATGCCGGCGTTGGAGATGATGGCGTGAGCGCGCAGTTCCTCGCCGTTCTTGGTGAGCACGCCGACGGCGCGGCCGTTCTCGACGAGGATTTCGCTGACGGTTTCGCGCGGCCGATACACGCCACCGTGTTCCGCGACATATTCGGCGCACATTTCGGCAAGACGGCCGTAGCCGCCCTTCTGGTAACGGCCCGCGCCGCCCAGCACCAGTTGACGGAGAGTAAACACGGCCTCGGATGCGGCAAGCTGGTCGGTCGTGACGGTGAACAGGGCGTTCATCGTCAGGCCCAGGTGATCGACCATGGCGCGCGGCAGACCGAAGGGGCGCAACCAGTCGGAAAAGCGGGTGTCGTCGAGATCGGCGATTTCCTCGTCGCTCAGCGCCATGGCCGTCGCATAGACGCTGGCCATGGCCATGATGTCCTCGTCGCCGACGCCCAGCGTCTGCTTCAGGCGCTCCATCGATTCGGGATTGAATTCGCTCGGCTTGAGGCCGGTGAGCATGGTGCGCCAGCCGTCGGACTTCGACTTGTAGTAGATGCGCGCCATGTCGCCTTGCGGGAAGATGAATTCGGCGCGCTCGCCGAAACCCAGCAGCGCCGCCAGTTCGTGGAAACGCGAGTTCTCGGCCGGGATGCCGACGGCGCCGAAGGCTTCGATCTTGTAGCCGCGTCGATCGAGCCATTGCACCTTGCCGGCGGCGCGCGGCATCCTGTCGAGCAGCGCCACGCGCTTGCCGGCATGCGCCAGCAGCGCCGCCACGCTGGCGCCGCCGTAGCCGGCACCGATAACGATTGCATCGAACTGCTGCATGTCCGGCCTCCTCGATAAACAATGATCGGTAGTTTAGACGCCCGGCGCGAACGGCGTGAGGCCGAGGCGCGCCAGCGCTTCGAGGCTATAGGGCGAGTAGGTCGCGTTCTGCGCGTCGCGGACGAACAGCGGATCGGCGAAATTCGCCGGGTCGTAGCCCTGACGCTGCAAATCCTGTTTGCGCAGCTTGAACGTGGTGGTCATGTCGGCCGCCGTCGCCACCCGCACGAACAGTGGGGCGGCATAGGACGGCAGGCGGCTGGCCGTCAACGCGTAGAAAGCCTGCGCGTCGAACGCCTTGCCCGGCTGCATCACCACCGCCGCCATGCCGGCGCGGCCTTCGTGTCGCGGCACTTTCACGCCGTAGATGTTGATGCTTTCCAGCCCTGGAAAATCCGCCAGCGTCTCGGCGACTTCGGTAGTCGCCACGTTTTCGCTTTTCCAGCGGAAGGTATCGCCGATGCGGTCGATGAACCAGAAATAGCCGTCTTCGTCGAAGCGGAACAGATCACCCGAACGCCACCAGGCATCGCCCTGCTGGAAGACGTTGCGCAGGATTTTCTGTTCGGTGGCGGTGGCCGAGGTATAGCCTTCGAAACGGCCGCCGGCGATTTCCGGATGGTCGACGATGAAACCGATGGCCTCGCCGACCTCGTCGGCTTCGCAGGGAATCAAGCGGCCGTCCGCGTCGCGCGGATGCTCGTCGCGCGCCAGGTCGTAGCGCACCAAGCGCAGGTTGGTCTTCTCCCAGTACGGTACGCGGCCGCAGGAACCGACGCGGTTGTCGACGTTGAGCAGGTTGCAGTTCGACTCCGTCGCCCCCCAACCCTCGAAGACGTGTTCGATGCCGAAGCGCTCGACGAAGCGCGTCCATACCTCCGCCGTCAGCCCGGCGCCGACGAGGATGCGCAGGCTGTGATCCCTGTCGTCGTCCTGCGGCGGCTGGTTCAGCAGATAGCGGCAGATTTCGCCGATGTACTGGCAGACGGTGATCCTGTAGCGGCGCACGTCCTGCCAGAACGCATGCACGCTGAACTTGCGGCGGATGACGATGCTGCTGGCGCCGCGCAGGGCGGTGGAACCCAGCGACATCGCCGCTGCGCCGTGATACAGCGGCAGGAAGCAGTAGAAAACGTCTTCCGGCCCGGTTTCCATCGAAGCCACCTGCACGTCGCCGACGTTGAGCCAGCGCATGTGGCTGGTGCGCGCCGCCTTGGGCAGGCCGGTGGTGCCCGAAGTGCAGATCAACAGCGCCGTGCTTTCGCCCACCCAGTGGTCGCGCAGATGGCGATTGGGATTGCTGCGCGGCTTGCCGGCCGCCCATGCGCTCAAGTCGCTCAGGTCGACTGGGCAACGCTCGCGCAAGGTCGCCGCCGCCGGATTTTCCGCATCGCGCCAGAGACATAGCGGCAACCCGACCATCACCTTCGAGGCGCGCAGTTCCTCGTTCTCCAGGCTGGCCAGCACTTCCTCGCCGACGATGACGGCCTTGGCCTGGGTGGCCTCCAGCGCATTGGCCAACAGGCCGCCGCCGAGCTGGGTATTGATGAAACCGCAGACCAGGCCCGCCTTGTTGAGGCCGAACCAGACGATGAAGAAGTCGGGACGGTTCTCCATCAGCAGCGCCACGCAGTCGCCCGGCGCCAGGCCCAGGCGCAGGACGGCATGCGCCACCTGGTTGGCGCGCGCGTTGACTTCGGCGTAACTCAGCGTCTGCTCGCCGTAGTGGAGAAAAGGACGCTCGGGATAATCACGCGCCTGTTCCTCCAGCCGGTCGGCAATGGTGTAAGGCTGGTCGGGCTTGACGGTATTGCTGGCGATCGCCCGCTTATCGAGCTTGCGCTGGGTTGCTTCGCGGGGAATTGCCATGTGCCCGGCCTCGCAAGTAGAACGATCTGGTCGTCATTCCCGCGCAGGCGGGAATGACGAATCCATTTCAGCGCGAACGCGGCATGCGCAGGCCGAACTGGGCGATCAGGTCGCGTTGCAGCTCATTGACGCCGCCGCCGAAGGTATTGATGGTCGCGGCGCGGTATTCCTCTTCCAGCAGCGCCTTGAACTCCGCCGCCTCGCTGCCGAGGCGGTAGAGGCCGCCCATGCCGAGAATTTCGAGCAGGCGGCGGAAGACGAAGATCATCGTCTCCGAGCCATACACCTTGGAGGCCGAGGCCAGGCCGACGTCTATGCGGCCGGCGGTGATGTCGCAGGAAATGCGGTAGTTGAGCAGGCGCATCGCCTCGATCTGGCTGTAAGCCTCGGCCAGCGCGCGGCGCACCCAGGGCTCGTCGACGGCGCGCCGTCCTTGCTCGTCGGCCGTCTTGGCCCAGGCCAGCACCTGCTGGAAGGCCGCCGTGGCCTTGACGCCGAAGGCGCCGAGACCGACGCGCTCGTGATTGAGCTGCGAGGTGATCAGCTTCCAGCCGCCGTGCAATTGCCCGACCAACATGCTCGCCGGCACCTTGACGTTGTCGTAATAAGTGGCGTTGGTGCGGTGGCCGACGGTGTGGATCGGCGTGAGCGAATAGCCGGGGGCCTTGGTGTCGACGATCAGGATGGAGATGCCCTTGTGGCGCTTCTCTTCCGGATTGGTGCGGCAGGCCAGCCAGATGTAGTCGGCCGATTCGGCGTCCGAAGTGAACAGCTTGCTGCCGTTCACGACGAAGTGATCGCCTTCCTGCACCGCGCTGGTGGACAGCGTCGCCAGGTCGGTGCCGGCGTTGGCTTCGGTGTAGCCGATGGCGAAGTGCAGCTCGCCGGCGGCGATGCCGGGCAGGAATTTCTTCTTGTGCTCTTCCGATCCGTGCGCCATCAGCGCCGGGCCGACGGTGTTCACGGTGACGAAGGGCAGCGTCGCGCCAGCGATGAAGACTTCCTCGAAGAAGATCAACTGCTCGATCGGCGTGTAACCGCGGCCGCCGTATTCCTTGGGCCAGCCGACGGCCAGCCAGCCGTCCTTGCCCATCTGGCGGCACAGGTTCTTGTAGGCCGCATGGCGCTCGTCGCCGTCTTCGCGGCGCAGCGCGATCCGGACTTCCTCGCTCATGATGGAATTGAAATAGGCGCGGATTTCCTTGCGCAGCGCCTTCTGTTCCGGGGTCAGATCTACGTACATGAATTTCTCTCCAGGCAGATGGCAGGCTCAGATTTCGACGCCCGCGGTTTCCGGCTTGGCCAGCCAGTCCCCCAAGGCTTGCAGGTCGGCGGTCGCGCCGCCCAGCGAGATTTCCAGCGCGCGGCTCCAGTAGAGGAAGCGGTGGATCGGGTAGCTGACGTCGGAGCCCATGCCGCCATGCATGTGCGAGCAGGCATGGGCCACGCGGTGACCACACTCGGCGGCCCAGTACTTGGCCACGCGCGCCGCGCCTTCGGCTTCGAGGCCGTTGTCCAGGCGCCAGCAAAGCTGCCAGAGCGTCGAGCGCAGCGCTTCGATGTCGATGTAGCAATCGGCCGAGCGCGCGCCGATCACCTGGAAACTGCCGATTGGACGGTCGAACTGGACGCGCTGGCTGGTGTATTCGACGGTGCGGCGCAGGTCTTCGGCAGCCACGCCGAGTTGCAGCGCGGCCAGGCAGGCCAGCGCGCGCTGTTCGCACCAGGGCAGCGCCGCGGCGGGCAGCGCCTGGTCGTTGCCGACGGCGACACTTCTGAGGACAAGGTCGGCGGCCGGTTCGGCATGGGTCAGCGTGCCGGCGATCTTCTCGATGCCGGCGGCCTGCAAGTCGACGACGAACAGACGCACGCCATCGGCGGTGGCGGCGGGCAGCAGCGCCAGTTGCGCGCTCACCGCCAGCGGCACGGCGACGGCGCGGCCGTCGAGCTGCCAGCCGTTGCCGGCGGCCTTGGCCTGCAAGGCGATGCCGCGCGAGGCGGACAGGCCGTCGAGCGACAGCGTGGCCAGCGCGCTGCCGGCAATCAGTTTTTCCAGCCAGGCGGACTTGAGCGCGGCCGGCGCGAACTTCGCCAGCGCGGCGGCGGCAAGCTGCTGACGCCACAGCGGCGCCGGCGCGACGTAGCGGCCCTGCTGTTCGAGGGCGAGCATCAGCTCGATCATGCCGAGGCCGCTACCGCCGTCGTCTTCCGGCACGATCAGGCCGAGCAGGCCGGTTTCGGCCAATTGCCGCCACAGACCTTCGTCATGGTCCTTGCCGCTGTCCCAGAAGCCGCGCACCTGGTCGTCGCTGCAGTAATCGGCGAACACGCTGGTCGCCATATCGGCGATGGCGCGCTGTTCTTCGCTGAGGTCGAAATTCATGTTGAATGATCCTTGTAAGGATTGTGGTTCAGGTTCCCACCGAATTCGTCATTCCCGCCTGCGCGGGAATGACGACCAAAGGAAGTTCCTCTGGAGCGCGCATTGCTGAGCATTCTTTCCAATCGGGCTACATCCTGCCGAGGATCGCGCCGCCCGTCGGCACGCCGACGCCGGAAGTGACCAGGGCATGGTTGACGTTCTTCTTCGGCTGATTGACCGAGGTGCCGCGCACCAGGCGCACCGCCTCGACGATGCCGTTGACGCCATGAATGTAGGCTTCCGACAACTGGCCGCCGTGGGTGTTGGTCGGCAGACGGCCGTCCGGACGCAGGTTGCCGTCGAGCACGAACTTGGCGGCTTCGCCGAATTCGCAGAAGCCCCACGATTCGAGCTGCATCAGCACGATCGAGGAGAAGGCGTCGTAGATCACCGCCGCGTCGATGTCCTTGGCGGACAGGCCGCACTGCGCGTAGGCGTGCCTGGCGGCGATGTCCATCTCGGGAATGCGGCCGATCTCGGCGCGGTAGAACGAGGTCATTTCTTCCTGATCGCGCGGCGAGCACTGGGCCACGCCATTGATCAGCACGCCGGGCTGCTTGAGATCGCGCGCGCGTTCGGGCGTGGTGACGATGACCGCCGAACCGCCGTCGCTTTCCTGGCAGCAATCGAACAAACGCAGCGGATCGCAGATGCGCCGCGCGTTGTCGTAGTCGGCGCGGGTGAACGGCTGGTTGTAGAAGAAGGCCGCCGGGTTCTTGACGGCGTATTCGCGCGTCGTGTGCGCAATCTCGAACAGCGCGTCCTCGGTGCAGCCGGTCAGGTGCATGTAGCGCTGGGTGTACATCGCCACCCAGGAGGTCGGCGTGAGCAGGCCGTAGGGCATGTACCAGCCGTAGTGGATCGCGCTGCCGGTGATCAGCGAGCCGGACACGCCGGCCGAGTAGCGATGGCCGGAGCGACCGTTGAGCGCGCGGTAGCAGACGACGACTTCGGCCATGCCGGTAGCCACGGCCATCGCCGCCTGCAGCAGCGTGCCGGTCGCCGCGCCGCCGCCGTAGGGCACGCGGGCGAAGAAGTTGAGGTCGTTGCAGCCGACGGCGCGGGCGACGTCGACTTCCTCGTTCTGGTCCATGGTGAAGGTCACCATGCCATCGACGTCGGAAGCCTTGAGGCCGGCATCATTCAGCGCGGCCTTGACGGCCTCGGCGGCCAGGGAGAGTTCCGAGCGGCCGGAGTTCTTGGAGAACTCGGTCGAGCCGATGCCGGCGATCGCGGCCTTGTTCGCAATATTGGCAACCATGTTCAAGCCTCCTTGGGCAGGGCGACGCGCACCGTGCCATTCATGTGCGTACCCCAGACATTGTTGACGCCCTCGACGGCGACGCTGACGACGCCGGTGGCGTCATCCTTGGCTTTCACCTCGCCGCTGATGGTCATCACGAAGCCGGGCAGATTGGGCGCGCCGAGCTTGATGTCGATGCCCTTCAGCGTGCAGTCCGGGCCGGCCCAGTCGGTGACGAAGCGGCCCATGAAGCCGTTGCTGGTGATGATGTTCATGAAGACGTCGGACAGGCCGGTGGCCTGGGCGACCTTCTTGTCGTGGTGCACCGGCGTGAAGTCGCGCGAGGCGAGCGCCGAGCCGATGATGAGGCCGGAGGTGATGTCGATCTTGAGCTCGGGCAGCTTGTCGCCGACCTTGACCTGGCCGTATTTCAGGGTGTTCAGATTCATGATGTGTACTCCGTTCTCCGTAATCAGGCCAGATAGAACTGCGGCAGCCAGGTCTTCTCGTCGACCTTCTCGACCTTGCCCTTGACCTTCATGCCGATCTTGATGGCTGCCGGTTCGCAGCCGACCAGGTTGGCGACCAGGTTGGTGCCCTCGCCGAGCTTGATGACGGCGCAGATCAGCGGATAGGGATAGCCCGGGAACTTCGGGTAGTGCATCTGGGTGAAGCTGATGATTTCGCCTTCGAGCTTCGATTCGATCGAGTCCCATTCGGTCGACTGGCACTCGCCGCACATCGGCCGCGGCGGATGGCGCAGCGTCTGGCAGCTCTTGCAGCGCTGGATGAGCACCTTGCCATTGTCCACGGCCTCCCACCACCAAGCGTTGTCGTGGCCGCGCGGCGAAGCCAGACGCGTCGGCGTGGCGGGCGCGCCGTCGGCTTCGGATGCGGCAGCCGGTGCCTGGTCGGCATTGGGAATGAACTTCAGGCAGCGGAAGACCTGGCGGCCGACTTCTTCCTTGTTCTGGTCGGTGAAGGTGGTCAGCGTCTCGATGAAATAGCCGATGCCGCGCTGCGTGGCCTTCTGCTCGGAAATGCTGGAGATGATGGTATGCGCATAGACCTGATCGCCCAGCCGCAGATCGCGGAAATATTCGCTGTTGGTATTGGTGCCGAGCACGCCGGTGAAGCCGTGGGCATCGAAGACGTTGTGCAGCTCGCGCTGCAGATCCTGCGCCGGCTTCTGGCACATCGGGTAGCCCTCCATGCTCCAGATCTGCAGCATGTGGGCCGGCGCGACGATGCCGCCCTTGCTCGACTTGGCAGCGTAGTCGGCGTCGGTATACACAGGATTCTCGTCGCCCAGCACTTCCGCCCAGTGACGGATCATGGCCGCATTGACGTCGTCCTTGCCGCGCTTGGGCGCGCCGAGTTCCCGGCCGACGTAGGCCCGGATCTTTTCTTCAAACGCTTTGGTTTCTTCAGGAGTCATGGTCGTTTCCCGGTTGGTCGAACAGTGAGAATCTGGCCGCAGGACAGCCGCGCCATGCAGCGCGCCGGCAGGCAAAACAGCGTTTGAATCTACGCGAAACACCCGGCCCAATCCTCGTCTGAATGGACGATGGAAGGCCGGTTCCATAAATCCGGCAACGGCAAACCCCTCACCGCAACCGGCCGGCAGGCCGAGGCTTGCCGCGCGACGGGTCGAACTTCATCAGGCGGAACGACAAGCGGCTTGCGCCCAGGTTTTGCAGCCGATAGGATGCTCCGGTTCGATGGGCCACTCGACACGAGCGTCGGCTGCCGCTTTTCCCGGCAGGACATTGCGACAAGGAGCGCATCAATGGACATTGCCTTGAAACGTGCCTATGAAACGCCCGCCAGCACGGATGGCCGGCGCATCCTGGTGGATCGCCTGTGGCCGCGCGGCCTGACCAAGGCGCAAGCGCAGATCGATCTGTGGCTCAAGGAAGTCGCGCCGTCGAATGCGCTGCGCCAGTGGTTTGCCCACGATCCGAAGAAATGGACGGAGTTCAGGAAACGCTACCGCAGCGAGCTGCAGCACAATCCGGCGCTGGCCGAGCTGCAGGCGCTCGCGCGGCAGGGCGGCGCCAGGCTCACCCTGGTGTATGCCGCCAGGGATGAAGTCCACAACCAGGCGCGGGTGCTGCAGGAGTTGCTCGAGGAGTCCCTGAAGCATTCACATTCACCTTCACATTCCGCCTGAATGATTGCAGAACGACCGCAGGATGCCATGACCTCACTTGCCGCGCTGCTGGCAGAAATCCGCGCCTGCCAGGCGTGTGCCGAACACTTGCCGCATGGGCCGCGTCCGGTGTTCCAGTTTCATCCGGCGGCAAAAATCCTGATCGCCGCGCAGGCGCCGGGCCGCAAGGTGCATGAAACGGGTCTGCCCTTCAACGATGCCAGCGGCGATCGCCTGCGCGACTGGCTGGGTGTGTCGCGCGAGACGTTCTACGATGCGCGGCAGTTCGCGTTATTGCCCATGGGTTTCTGCTTTCCCGGCACGGGCGCATCCGGCGATCTGCCGCCCCGGCCCGAATGCGCGGCACTGTGGCGCGAGCAACTCCTGGCCCGGCTGCGCCAGCGCCAACTGACCCTGGTCATCGGCCAGTATGCGCTGGCCTGGCATCTGCCGCAGCAGCGCGGCAGACCGCTCACCGAAAGCGTCAGGGCATGGCGCGATCGCTGGCCGGCGTTGATGGTCTTGCCGCACCCCAGTCCGCGCAACAACCTCTGGCTCAGGCGCAATCCGTGGTTTGAAGCGGAGTTGCTGCCGCCCCTGCGGCAGCGGGTACGGCAGATATTGCAGCAGGCATGAAAAACCCGTCACGAAATTCGTGGAACATTTCTTTTGCCCGATGATCAATATCCTCCACGGGCCATCCGCTGCGATGCCTCGCTGCCATGAAATGCCGTGAATCATCGGCCCGCAGCGCACGGCATGGCCCACGATATTTCAACCCGATGAATCGAACCAACCGAGGAACAGCATGGAATCGACCCGACTCACCAAATACTTCAGACGCAGCATGGTCGTCGGCGCCGTCACTGTCGCGACGCTGACGGGTGTCTATGTCGTGCACGGAAAATCGCCGATCGGCGAAGCCTGGTGCGCACCCAGCGCAACGAAAACCGCGCCGGCGGCAATGGCAGCGACGGCGGCTGCGGCCGCGGTCGATCGCCGCCTGGTGGCCTTGCCCGACTTCACGGAGATCGTGGCCAGACAGGGCCCGGCGGTCGTCAATATCAGCGTCAACGGCTCGCGCAAGGCTGGCGCGTTCGGCATGCCGCAGCTCGATCCGAACGATCCCTTCTACGAATTCTTCCGCCGCTTCCAGGGGCCGCAATCGCGCGAGCGGGTGCCCATCCAGGGCCAGGGTTCCGGTTTCATCATCAGCGGCGATGGCTATGTCCTGACCAATGCCCATGTGGTCGACGATGCCGACGAAGTGACCGTCAAGCTCACCGACAAGCGCGAATTCAAGGCCAAGGTGGTGGGCGTGGATCGCCCGACCGACGTGGCCGTGCTGAAGGTCGAGGCGCAGGGCCTGCCGACGGTGAAGATCGGCAGTTCCGAGAACAGCCGCGTGGGCGAGTGGGTAGTGGCCATCGGCGCGCCTTTCGGCTTCGAGAACAGCGTTACTGCCGGCATCGTCTCGGCCAAGTCGCGCAGTCTGCCGGACGAGGGCTATGTGCCATATCTGCAGACCGACGTGGCGATCAACCCCGGCAATTCGGGCGGCCCGCTGTTCAACATGAATGGCGAGGTGATCGGCATCAATTCGCAGATCTACAGCCGCAGCGGCGGCTATCAGGGCCTGTCCTTCGCCATTCCGATCGACGTGGCCATGAAGGTGCAGCGCCAGTTGATCGATCACGGCAAGGTCAGCCGCGGCCGCATCGGCGTAACCATCCAGGATGTGAATCAGGATCTGGCGGATACCTTCGGTCTGGACAAGCCGGTCGGCGCGCTGGTGAGTTCGGTGGAAAAGAACAGCCCGGCGCAGAAGGCCGGACTCGATGCCGGGGATATCATCCTCAAATTCAACGGCAAGAGCATCACCCGCTCCAGCGAGTTGCCGCCGCTGGTTTCGGAGCAGGCGCCGGGCAGCACGGCGACCATGACGATCTGGCGCAAGGGCAAGTCGCGCGATATTTCACTGCGCCTGGCCGAGGTGCCGAATCAGCAGGCGCGCGGCAAGGACGATGAGGCCGGCGGCGGCAAGCTGGGGCTGGCCGTGCGGCCGCTGACGGCCGAGGAACGCCGCGCCGCCGACGCCGAAGGCGGCCTGCTGGTCGAGAACGTGGTCGCCGGCCCGGCGGCGCGGGCGGGCATTCGTCCTGGCGACATCATACTTTCGGTGAATGGCGAGCAGGTCGCCAGCATCGAGCAGTTGCGCAAGGCGCTGTCCGGCAACGAGAAGCAACTGGCCCTGCAGATCCAGCGTGGCGACGGCAGGATGTTCGTGGCGGTGCGCATCAAATAGGCAGGCCGCACGGTGCCGGCAACGCCTGTCGGCACTGACGGCGCAGACCCTGCAGGCTCGGGCGCTGGTGGTGTAGTCTGGCTTTGGTTATATTTGGTTATACTTTCCGGAGTTTCCCCACTCGCCTCGAGCCCACCTGCATGAGCCATTCCCTGCGTGTCGTCACACTGGAGGAGGTCACGCCAGACAGCGTGCTGGGTGAAGACGTGCGACGCGCGGACGGCATGCTGGTGCTCGCGGCCGGCGTGGTTCTGGCCGAGAGCCACCTCGGGCGCTTGCGCGACCTGGGCATTCCCGAAGTCGTCATCGTCGGGCCTGCTGCCGACGCTGCCGATGCAACGGCGCCGGATGGTGCTGCATCGGCTACATCGGCTGAAGCACACGAAGCGCTCGAACAGGCCGAGCGTGCCAGGGTGAACCGTCTGTTCCGCAAGTCCGAGGATGACCGGGTGACGCGGGATCTTTTCCAGGCAGTGCTCGAATACAGACTGGGCAAACTCAAGTGACACCGATCAGCCTGCAGGCCGTCATCAATGATCTGGGCAATCTGCCGGCCGCGCCGGCGGTGGTGATGCAGCTCATGGAGTATCTGGAGCGCGATGAGGTCGAAGGCAAGGAGGTGGCGCGGCTGATCGCCCAGGATCCGGTCCTTGCCGCCAAATGCCTGAGCCTGGCCAACTCATCCGTGTACGCGGTGCAACGCCGCGTCTCCACGATCCAGGATGCGCTGGTGGTGGTCGGCCAGCAGGCGGTGGCCGCCATGGTCTCGTCGATGGCGGTGACCGAGCGTTTCCAGCGCCTGCGGATCGAAGGCTACGATCCGCGCAATTTCTGGCTGCACAGCGTCTGCACGGCATTCAGCGCGCGCGCGCTGGCGCGGTATACCCGCATCAATCCGGAAACCGCTTTCGTCACCGGGCTGATTCATGACATTGGCCAGTTGGCGCTGGCGGCGCGGTTTCCCGAGCATTTTTCCGCCGTGCTCGAATACAAGCGCGACAAGGACTGCCGCACGATCGACGCCGAGAAGCGCGTCCTTGGCTTCACCCATAGCCAGGTGGGCGAAGCGGTTGCCGAGGAACTGAAGTTTACCCCCGAGGTGGCCCGGGCAGTGGCGGGGCACCATGAGCCCGAAGCGCATCCGGCCAGCACGCTGACCAGCCTGATCCATGTGGCCGACGTACTCGGCCATACCCTGGAATTCGCGCAGGATGAAAACGATCTGGCGCCGCGCATGGCCGAATTCGCCCTCGATCGACTCGGCCTGGGCTGGGCGGATCTCAAGCAGGTGATGGCCGAAGTCGATGCGCAGCGACAGGATGCCGATCTGTTCCTCCACTGAGGACGGCGCCGCCGGCCACTCTCGGCAGGCTGGATAAATCCCAGATATTTCAACGGCTTGCCAGCCGTCTAGCCTGTCCGTGCTAGTCCTCTTGGACGATGAGAGCGGCAGGCTTTCTCGCAAGAATGGACCGCTTGTACGTGGCATGACTCAAGCGGTCCATGAGATCCGCGACGAGTCCATGACAAGCGCAATCCCGATGGCTATCTGAAAAGGACGAGGCTCGGCCAATGAATACACCACTGAACAAACAGATGAGCGCCGCCGAAGCGGTGGCGCGCATCGAGAGCGGCATGACGATCGGCATCGGCGGCTGGGGCCCGCGCCGCAAGCCGATGGCGCTGGTGCGCGAACTGCTGCGCTCGGAGGTCAAGGATCTGACCATCGTCGCCTACGGCGGCCCGGAAGTCGGCATGCTCTGCGCGGCCGGCAAGGTGAAGAAGCTGATCTTCGGTTTCGTCACCATGGATGCCATTCCGCTCGAACCCTACTACCGCAAGGCGCGCGAAGCCGGTCAACTGGAGCTGATGGAACTCGACGAAGGTATGTTCGAGTGGGGCCTGCGCGCGGCCGGCATGCGCCTGCCCTTCCTGCCGACGCGCTGCGGCCAGGGCACCGACGTGATGAAGCACAACCCGGAAATCAAGACCATCCAGTCGCCTTATGCCGATGGCGAAGTGATGCTGGCGATGCCGGCGCTGAAGCTGGACGTGGCCCTGCTCCACGTCGATCGCGCCGACCGTCTGGGCAACGTGCTGAACACCGCCCACGATCCACTGTTCGACGATCTTTTCGCGCGCGCCGCCGATGCCTGCTACGTGTGCACCGAAGTGCTCGAAGACAAGTTCGAGCTGACGGCGGACGAAGCGCGCTACAACTACTTCGAACGCTATCTGGTCACCGGCGTGGTGCACTCTCCGGGCGGCGGCCATCCGACCTACTGCGGCAAGAGCTACGGCTGGGACATGGAGCACCTGAAGAAGTACAACGCCAGCGCTGCCGAGGAAAGCGGCTGGCAGCAGTACTACGACGAATTCATTGC
The DNA here is from genome assembly GCF_900174485.1 of Sterolibacterium denitrificans. Taxonomy (NCBI): domain Bacteria; kingdom Pseudomonadati; phylum Pseudomonadota; class Betaproteobacteria; order Nitrosomonadales; family Sterolibacteriaceae; genus Sterolibacterium; species Sterolibacterium denitrificans. The sequence continues at coordinate 361,116 of NZ_LT837803.1, forward strand.
CGCCGGCGAGGATGCCTACATTGCAAAGAATGGCGGCATGGAGCGCATCGCCAAGCTGCGCCAGCCCATTTTCTGAGGTGACCGAGATGACACAAGCGAATGATTGCACCCTGGCCGAACTGATGATCGTCGCCTGCGCCGAAGCCTGGCGCGGCGACGGCGAGGTGCTGGCTTCCGGCATCACCACCATCCCGCGCCTGGGCGCGAGCCTGGCCAGGCTGACCTTCTCGCCGGCACTGCTGATGACCGATTCCGAATGCCTGCTGGTCTCCGAGCCGATTCCGCTCGGCCCGCGCGGCGATTACGTCGCCAAATACGAAGGCTACATGGGCTTCGATCGCGTCTTCGAATGCGTCTGGGGCGGCAAGCGCCACGCCATGATCGGCCCGACCCAGATCGACCGCTACGGCCAGTCCAACCTGTCCGCCGTCGGCCCCGACTACAGCAAGCCCAAGCTCGCCATGCTGGGCGTGCGCGGCCTGCCGGGCAACAACATCTGCCATGCCAACTCCTATTTCGTGCCCAACCACAGCAACCGCGTCTTCGTGACCAACGACGAAGTGGACATGGTGTCCGGCCCCGGCTACAACCCCAAGCGCCTGCTGCCCGGCATGAAGAGCTTCGTCGATCTGCGCCTGATCGTCACCGATCTCTGCGTGATGGATTTCCAGGGGCCGAACCATGCCATTCGCGTCAAGTCGCTGCATCCCGGCGTGAGTTTCGAGCAGGTGCAGGCCGCCACCGGCTTCCCGCTGCTGCAAGCCGACGACATGGACACGACGCCGCTGCCCGCGGCCGAGCAACTGGAGATCATCCGCCGCCTCGATCCGCACGATCAGCGTGCCGTCGTGATCAAGAACAATCCGCCGGCCGTGCGCGCGGCCGCCTGAGGAGGAAACATGAGCGCCAAGACGCAAGAGCCGGTATTGCCCGGCTGGTTTTCCGAGGGGAAGGAGCCGCACCTGATCGGTTCGCGCTGCGAAGCCTGCGGCACTTATTACTTTCCCAAGCTGACGACCTTCTGCCGCAATCCGGACTGCAGCTCGGAACAGTTCAGCGAAGTGCCGCTGTCGCGCACCGGCAAGCTCTGGTCCTACACCAACGCCGCCTACAAGCCGCCCGAGCCCTACGTCGCGCCCGAGCCGTTCGAGCCGTTCGGCATCGCCGCCGTGGAACTCGACAAGGAGCGCATGGTGGTGCTTGGTCAACTGGTGAAGGGCGTCGACCTCGCCACACTGAAAGTCGGCATGCCGATGGAGTTGGTCGTGGATGTACTGTCCGAGGATGAAACCACCGCCAAGACAACCTGGAAATGGCAGCCGGCTGGAGGTCAGAAATGAGCAAGGAAATCGCCATCATCGGCGCCGGCATGCACCCCTGGGGCAAGTTCGGCAGGAATTTCGTCGAATACGGCGTCGCCGCCGCGCGCGCAGCACTCGCCGACGCCGGGATCCACTGGCGCGACGTGCAGTTCGTCTCGGGCGCGGCGACCATGCGTTGCGGCTACCCGGGCTATGTCGCCGGCGCCACCTTCTGCCAGGCATTGGGCTGGCAGGGCGCGGAAGTGAATACTTCCTATGCCGCCTGCGCTTCCGGCTCGCAGGCGCTGGCCGCCGCGCGCGCCAAGATCCTCGCTGGCGAATGCGAAGTCGCCTTGGTGATCGGCGCCGACACCACGCCCAAGGGCTTTCTCGCGCCGCAGAAGGGCGAGCGTCCGGACGATCCGGACTGGGTGCGCTTTCGCCTGGGCATCACCAATCCGACCTATTTCGCGCTCTACGCGCGCCGCCGCATGGCGCTGTATGGCGACACGCAGGCCGACTTCGCGCTGGTCAAGGTGAAGAACTCGGAGCACGGTTTCGAGAATCCGAACGCGCGCTACCGCAAGAAATTCACCGCCGAGGACGTTGCCGCTTCCGCCGCGCTGGCCGACCCGCTGCGCCTGATGGACGTCTGCGCGGTTTCCGACGGCGGCGCCGCGCTGATCGTCTGCAGCCTGGAATACGCGAAGAAAATCGGCAAAGCCGATGCCCCGCGCATCGCCGCGATCTCCACGGTGACGCCGACCTTCGCTTCCGCATTGGTGGAAATGCCCGATCTGGCCAACGACTCGGCCGCTGCCGCAGAAGCCTACCGCTTCCGCGCCGCCTTGCCGCAGAAGGCCTACGAGGAAGCCGGTCTCGGCCCGCAGGACATCAGCGTCGCCGAGGTGTACGACCTGTCCACCGCGCTGGAACTCGACTGGTACGAAGACCTGCAGTTCTGCGCGCGCGGCGATGCCGCGAGGCTGGTGCGCGACGGCGTGACCCGCATCGGCGGCCGTCTGCCGGTGAACACCTCCGGCGGCCTGGCCTGCTTCGGCGAAGCCGTGCCGGCGCAGGCGATCGCCCAGGTCTGCGAGCTGACCTGGCAGTTGCGCGGCCAGGCCGGCGCGCGCCAGGTGGCGGGCGCCAAGGTGGGCATCACCGCCAACCAGGGCCTGTTCGGTCATGGGTCGTCGGTGATCGTCAAACGATAAGGAAACGCAAAGCGTATTTATGGCACGTCATTCCCGCGCAAGCGGGAATCCAGTACTTGACCCGAAAACATGGATTCCCGCTTGCGCGGAAATAACGAGTTAGTGCTCAAGACTTTACTCCCCTCTCCCCCGGCCCCTTTCCCGTGAGCGGGAGAGGGAAGTGCAAATTAAGGAACACGCTCGATGAGCAATATTCTCCATACCCCGCTGTGCGACCTGCTTGGCTGCAAATATCCGGTGGTGCAGACCGCCATGGGCTGGGTCGCCGACGCCAACATGGTGGCCGGCACCTGCAACGCCGGCGGCTTCGGCTTTCTCGCCGGCGCGGTGATGACGCCGGCCGAGGTGGAAGCCGCCATCGTCAAGACCAAGTCGCTCACCGACAAGAACTTCGGCCTGAATTTCCACATGTTCCAGCCCGGCGCGATGGAGATCATCGACATCGCCATCAAGCATCGCGACAAAGTGCGCGCCGTCAGCTACGGCCGCGGCCCGGACAAGAAGATGATCCAGCGCTTCAAGGACGCCGGCATCCTCTGCATGCCGACCGTCGGCGCGGTCAAGCACGCGGTGAAGGCGATCGAGCTGGGCGCCGACATCGTCACCGTGCAGGGCGGCGAAGGCGGCGGCCACACCGGCAGCGTGCCCTCCTCGATCCTGCTGCCGCAGGTGCTCGACGCGGTAAAGGTGCCGGTGGTCGCGGCCGGCGGCTACTACGACGGGCGCGGTCTCGCCTCGGCGCTGGCCTGCGGCGCGGCGGGCATCGCCATGGGCACGCGCTTTTTGATGACCAGGGAATCGCCGGTGCCGCAGCAGACGCTCAAGCACTATGTGGCGGTGAAGGACCCGGCAGCGATCCGCACCACCACGGCGGTGGATGGCCTGCCGCAGCGCTTCCTCGACAACCCCACCCTGCACACCCTGGAAGCCGCCAGCCCCATGAAGCGCGTGCTGATCAGCGCGCAGAACGCCTGGCACTGGCGCAGCCGCACCGGCATGACCGTCAAGCAAATGGCCGAATTCGCCTTCAAGGCGCTGAAGGACGGCAGCAGCATTTCCGAAACCATCATGTCGGCCAACGCGCCGGTGGTGATCCAGCGCGCCATGGTCGAGGGCGTGCCCGACGAGGGACTGATGCCCAGCGGCCAGGTGGCGGCGATGATCAAGGAACTGGAAAGCTGCGAGGAGGTCATCGGCGGCATCGTCACCCTGGCCACTGCACGCCTCGAATCGTTCTGCAAGAAATAAGGAAAAGACTTTCAGACCAAGTATCAACCTGTCCTGTCATTTGTCATTCCCGCGAAAGCGGGAATCCAGTAGCGCGTTCATGGATTCCCGTTTTCGCGGGAATGACGGTACAAAAATTTAACGAGATCGCCAATTCCCAGGCATGACATCGAGGAACCTCACATGAGCCAACTGAGCACCCCGTTCCACACCCAGATCGCTGACGGCATCGCCGAGCTGATCATCAACCGTCCGCCGGTCAATGCCCTGGACAGCAGGAGCCAACTGGAACTGGCGCAGGAAATCGACCGCCTCGGCACGCTGGATGAAGTGCGCGTCATCGTCCTGCGCTCCGAAGGCCGCGGCTTCTGCGCCGGCGTCGACATCAAGGAGCTGGATGCCAATCCCGACCTGATCGTCGTCGTCAATCACGCCAACTACGAAACCTTCCGCGCCGTGCATCGCAACCCCCGCCCGGTGATCGTCGCCGTGCATGGTTTCGTGCTCGGCGGCGGCATCGGCATTGCCGGCGCGGCCGACATCATCGTCGCTTCCGAATGCGCCACCTTCGGCGTGCCCGAGGTCGATCGCGGCGCGATGGGCGGCGCCGCCCACCTGCAGCGCATGTTCCCGGTGCAGAAGGTGCGCCACATGTATTTCACCGGCGAAGCCATCACCGCAACCGAAGCCTACCGCCTCGGCGCGGTCGAGAAGCTGGTGAAGAGCAAGGACGAGCTGCGCGAGGCCGCCCTGGTGATCGCGCGCAAGATCGCCGCCAAGAGCCCGGCGATGATCGCCATTGCCAAGGAGTCGCTCAACGGCGTCGAGGACGGTAATCTGGAAGACAAGTACCGCTGGGAGCAGGGCTTCACGCTACAAGCCTACCTGCATCCGGAATCCGCCGAGACGCGTCGCGCCTTCGTGGAAAAGCGCGACGCGAAGTTCTGAAGGTAATGCAGACTGGCTAACCCCTTGTCGTCATCCCCGCGGAAGCGGGGATCCAGGAACGTGTGGATTCCCGCCTGCGCGGGAATGACCGAGGCGTTTCAATCACCGGAGACGGAGATCAATTAATGGAACTGGAATACACCGAACGGCACCACGCCTTCCGCGCCGAAGTGCGTGAATGGCTGGCCGCCCATGTCCCGGCCGAGCCGCTGGAGAGTTTCGACACCGAAGAGGGTTTCAAGGCCCACCGCGAATGGGAAGCCACGCTCAACACCGGCCGCTGGAGCATGGTCACCTGGCCGGTCGAGCTGGGCGGGCGCGGCTGCGACCTGATCGAATGGCTGATCTTCGAAGAGGAATACTGGCGTGCCGGCGCGCCGCTGCGCGTGAACCAGAACGGCATCTTCCTGCTCGGCCCCACCCTCATGGAATACGGCACGCCCGAGCAGAAAAAGCGCTTCCTGCCGAAGATGGCCAATGGCGAGGAAGTCTGGGCGCAGGGCTGGTCGGAGCCCAATGCCGGCTCCGACATGGCCGCCGTGCGCACCAAGGCCATCCTCGATGCCGACGGCAAGACCTACACCATCAACGGCCAGAAGATCTGGTCCACCCGCGCGGTCTGGGCCGACTGGTGCTTCGGCCTGTTCCGCACCGATCCGGAAACCAGCAACCACCACGGCCTGACCTTCATCCTGGTGCCGCTCGACACGCCGGGCATCACCGTGCGGCCGATCAAGCAGTTGAACGGCCTGCCGGGCTTCGCCGAAGTCTTCTTCGACGACGTGAAAGTGCCCGCCGAGAATCGTCTCGGTGAAACCGGCGCAGGCTGGAAAGTGGCGATGGCCACCGCCGGCTTCGAGCGCGGCCTGATGCTGCGCTCGCCGGCCCGCTTCCAGAAGACCGCTCAGGAACTGGTTCAGCTGTATCAGGCCAACCAGGCGCAGGCCGACCGCGATCCGACCATCCGCGACGCCGTGCTGAAAGCCTGGATGGGCGCCGAGGCCTACACGCTGGCGACCTACCGCACCGCCTGCGAGCTGATGAAAGGCAAGAAGATCGGCGTGGAGTCCAGCACCAACAAGATCTTCTGGTCGGAACTCGATCAGGCCATGCACGAAACCGCGCTGGACATCCTCGCCGCGCGCGCCGAGCTGCTGCCGCATGCGCCGGATGCCGCCGGCGTCGGCAACTGGCTGGACGGCTTCCTGTTCGCCCAGGCCGGCCCGATCTATGCCGGCACCAACGAAATCCAGCGCAACATCATCGCCGAGCGCATGCTCGGCATGCCGCGCGTCTAAGGGAGGCGCCTCATGGACTTTACGTTTACCGAAGACCAGAAACTGTTTGCCGACAACATCCGCAGCGTTTTCCTCAAGGAAGTCTCGCCCGAGCTGCTGCGCGAGCTGTGGGACAGCGAAACCGGCCGCTCGGCGGCGCTGTGGAACCTGCTCGCCGAGCAGGGCCTGACCGCCTTTTCGATAGCCGAAGCCGCCGGCGGCCTGGGGCTCACCGATGTCGACTGGGTGCCGATCGCCCAGGAAGTCGGCTACTTCGCCCTGCCCGAGCCGTTGCTCGACACCGCCTGGTTGGGAGTGGGCATCCTCGCGGCCCTGCCCGACGGCGCCGCCGCCCTGCGCGACGAATGGCTGGGGCGCATCGCCGAAGGCAGCGCGCGCATCGCCATCGGCGGCCCGCTCAATCCCCTGGTGGCCGATGCCCACGTGGCCGATCTCCTGCTGCTGCACCACAACGGCGAAGTGCATGCCGTACCCCGGGCTGCGGTGAAGCTCACCGCCAACCCCGGCATCGAACAGTCGCGCCGCCTGTTCCGCGTCGAATGGACGCCCTCGGCGCAGACGCGCATCGCCGATGCCGCGCAAGGCCAGCTCATCTGGCAGCAGACGGTGAATCGCGGCGTGCTCGCCGTGGCCGCGCAACTCATCGGCCTGGCCGGGCGCATGCTGGATATCTCGGTCGACTACAGCGTGGACCGCAAACAATTCGGCAAGCCCATCGGCTCCTTCCAGGCGCTCAAGCATTACATGGCCGACGTGGCGGTGAAAATCGAGTTTGCCCGCCCGGTGCTGCACCGCGCCGCCTATGCGCTGGCGCAGGAGCAGCAGCGCGCGGCGGTGCATGCCTCGCACGCCTTCCTCGCCGCCCTGGACGCCGCGCTCCACGCCGCCAAGAAAGGCATCCAGGTGCATGGCGCGATGGGCTACACCTGGGAAGTCGATCTGCAGATCTTCATGAAACGCGCCTGGGTGCTGGCCGCCGCCTGGGGCGACAAGGCCTTCCACAAGAGCCGCATCGCCGACTTCGTGCTGAGCGAAAAGGCGCCGCTCGGTCCCGGCCATACGTTCATCGAATAGCGCGATGAACTGATCACCAAGTCCGTCATTCCCGCGCAGGCGGGAATCCATGGGTCAAAGCAACGACTGGATCCCCGCCTGCGCGGGGATGACGCGATCGGAGACCTGGTTAACAGTTTGCTCAAAATTTTCATAAGGAGACATCATGGCAGCAGCCTATATCGTAGATGCCCTGCGCTCGCCCACCGGCAAGCGCAAGGGTTCCCTCGCCAGCGTGCATGGCGCCGACCTCGGCGCGCACGTCATCAAGGCCATCGTCGAGCGCAACGCGATTCCCGCCGAGGACTACGATGACGTGATCTTCGGCTGCGTGGACACCATCGGCTCCCTGGCCGGCGACATCGCCCGCACCTCCTGGCTGGCCGCCGGCATGCCGCTGTCGGTGCCGGGCACGACCATCGACCGCCAGTGCGGCTCCTCGCAGCAGGCCGTGCATTTCGCCGCCCAGGCGGTGATGAGCGGCACCCAGGACGTGGTGCTGGCCGGCGGCGTGCAGACCATGACGGCGATTCCGATTTCCTCGGCCATGCTGGCCGGCCAGCAGTACGGCTTCACCACCCCGTTCGCCGAAAGCAAGGGCTGGCAGGCGCGCTTCGGCGACGCCCCGGTGAACCAGTTCTATGCCGCCCAGCGCATCGCCGATCACTGGAAGATCACGCGCGAGGACATGGAGCGCTTCGCCCTGGAAAGCCACCGCCGCGCCCTGGCCGCCATTGCCGCCGGCCGCTTCGACCGCGAAATCGTGCCGTTCGGCGATTTCAGGATGGACGAGACGGCCCGCGAATCCACGCTGGAAAAGATGGCGACGCTGGCCCCGGTCGATCCGGCCTATCCGGGCATCACCGCCGCCGTGTCCAGTTCGACCTGCGATGCATCTTCCGCCGTGCTGGTGGTTTCCGAAGCCGCGCTGAAGCGCTACGACCTCACGCCGCGCGCGCGCATCCATCACATCAGCGTGCTCGCCGACGATCCGATCTGGCACCTCACCGCGCCGATTCCCGCCACCAAGCGCGCCATGCAGAAGGCCGGCATGAAGCTGGAGGACATCGACGTGGTGGAAATCAACGAAGCCTTCGCCTCGGTGGTCATGGCCTGGCTGAAGGAAACCGGCTACGACCACGCCAAGACCAACGTCAATGGCGGCGCCATCGCCCTGGGCCACCCGCTCGGCGCGTCCGGCACCAGGCTGATGACCACGCTGCTGCACGAGCTAGAGCGCACCAAGGGCCGCTACGGCCTGCAGACGATGTGCGAAGGCGGCGGCCAGGCCAACGTCACCATCATCGAACGTCTGGGCTGATTTCCCCACGATGAGCCGCCATAAGCTGCGTCAGGAAGACCTCGAGCATTACCGCAAGCACAACCTCGGTCAGTCGCTGATCGAGGTGGCGCGCCATTTTCAGCGCCATGCGATGGAAGGCTTCATCGCCGAAGGCCATGCGGACTTGCAGACTTCGCATCAGGCCGTGCTCACTCACCTGAGCCTGTCCGGCTCGCGCCTCACCGATCTGGCCAAGCGCGCCGCGATGACCAAGCAGGCCATGGGCCAACTGGTCGACGAGGTGGAAGCGCTGGGCTATGTCGAGCGCGTGCCCGATCCGACCGACCGGCGCGCCAAGTTGGTGCGTTTCACCGACAAGGGCTGCGAGCTGATGAAGGCCGGCACCAAGGTCGGCACCTCTATCCACCAGCACTACACCCGCATCATCGGCGAAAGAAAAATGGAGCGCCTGCGCGCCCTGCTCGGCGAACTCTACGAGCGGATCCGCGCGGAAGAAAGCGGCCGGGCCACAAGGAAATAGGGAAATAGCCGCCACGCCCCGGCCGCTCGTATCGGGATCATTTTGATCCTGTTGTATCCTGTAAAAATAGAACTACAGGATTTTGCAGGCATTTTTTGGGTTATCCTTGCCCAAGGCATGCTTTGTCTTGTAACACTCCCGGCTGACCTGGTATCGGGAGCGCCAACCACCCAATTTCAGAATTTCCCTTGAATCGGAGGAGCCCGATGCCCGAGTTTTATCGACAAAACCCATCCCTTCTGGCCGGCTTTCTCATCCTCGCCTGCTGCGCCAGCCTGGCCCATGCGCAGGCGGTCGTTCCGCCGGATGCCGGCAGCCTGCAGCGCCAGATCGAAGCCGCCAGTCAGCCGCCAGCCGTACCTGCTACCGCGCCACAGATCGCCACCCCCATGCCCGAAGCGCAAAAGGGCGCCCAGGTCAGCGTCCAGGGCTTCAGCATCACCGGCAACAGCCTCATCGCCAGCGATGAACTGCTCGCCCTGCTGCAGGATCGCATCGGCCAGACCCTCACCCTGGCCGAACTCGAACACGCCGCCCAGCGCATTGCCGAACACTACCGCCAGCGCGGCTGGTTCGTCCGCGCCTACCTGCCGGCGCAGGACATCACCGACGGCCACATCCGCATCCACATCGTCGAAGGCCGCTTCGACGGCGTGCGCCTGCAAACCCCGGTCAGCACACTGCGCGCCAACGCCGACTTCGTCCAGCGCATCGTCGGCAACGACCTGATCAGCGGCGAACCGCTTGCCGCCGCCCGTCTCGAACGCGGCCTGCTGCTGGCCAACGACCTGCCCGGCATCCGCGCCACCGGCATCCTCGAAGCCGGCGAACAACCCGGCACCACGGCACTGGCCCTGAGCGTCGCCGACACCCCCTTCGTCACCGGCGACCTCGGCCTCAACAACCACGGCATCAAGGCCACCGGCCGCGCCCAGCTCAGCGGCGGCCTGGCGCTCAACAACCTCGGCGGCAACGGCGACCGCCTCAGCCTGCGCGGCCTGCTCGCCCGCGACATCGCCAGCGCCGCCCTCAACTACAGCCTGCCGCTGGGCAGCAACGGCTGGCGGCTGGGCCTCAACGCCAGCCATCTCGACTACAAACTCGGCAAGCAATACAAACCCCTGAATGCCGACGGCAAAGCCAACAGCTATGGCGCCACCCTCTCCTGGGCCGTGCTGCGCAGCAGCCGGAAAAACCTCACCCTCTCCGGCCGCATCGAACGACGCGACTACCAGGACGACATGCTCAACGCCCCGCTGCGCCGCCAGCGCATCGACGCCTTCAGTCTCGGCCTCGAGGGCGACCTCATCGACCGTTTCGGCGGCGGCGCCTACAACAGCGGCAGCCTGCAACTCACCCATGGCCGCCTCGACCTGCGCGGTCTGGCCGGCGACATTGCCCTCGACCAGGCCGGCCCGCGCGCCCAGGGCGGCTACAGCAAACTCACCCTGCGCCTGGCCCGCAACCAGACGCTGGACCAACACTGGAGTCTGCAGATCAACCTCGCCGGCCAATACGCCGACCGCAACCTCGCCTCCTCGGAAAAATTCAGCCTCGGCGGCCCTTACGGCATCCGCGCCTACCCCGTCAACGAAGCCATGGGCGACCACGGCCTGCTCGCCACCCTCGAACTGCGCCGCCTGATTGCCCAGGGCCTGACCGCCAGCGCCTTCATCGACAGTGGCCGCATCCAGCTACACCACCGCACCTGGCCCGGCTGGCAGGGCGGTGGCAGCACCCCCAACCACTACAGCCTCACCGGCGCCGGCTTCGGCCTCACCTGGAGTGCGCCCGGCAACTGGTACCTGAGTGCCGCCATCGCCAAACCGCTGGGCAGCAACCCCGGCCGCGACCTCAACGACGCCAACAACGACGGCAGCCACCACCGTTCCACCCGGGGCTGGCTGACCCTGCACAAATTCTTCTGAGGGAGCACGTCATGAACCACGTCTACCGCCTGGTCTGGAACGCCGACACCCAGCGTTACGTCCCCGCCCCCGAAACCGCCCGCAGCCACGGCAAATCCGGCCAATCCAGCAAACCTGGTCGCCTGCGTCGCCAGGGCACGGCCCTGCTGCTGGCCGGCGTCTTCGGCCTGCCGGCCCACGCCCAGCTTGCCGCCGACGCATTGCCCACGGGCGGCGAAATCATCGCCGGCCAGGCCAGCCTGGCGCAAAGCGGCAACCAGCTCACCATCACCCAGGGCACCGACAAGGCCATCCTCCACTGGCAGGGCTTCGACATCGGCAGCAATGCTGCGGTGAATTTCGACCAACCCTCGGCCGGTGCCGTTGCCCTCAACCGTGTGCTGGCCTCGGACGCCAGCCGCATCGAAGGCCGCCTGACGGCCAACGGCCAGGTCTGGCTGATCAACCCCAACGGCGTGATCTTCGGCCAGGGCAGCCGGGTCGATGTCGGTGGCCTGGTGGCCTCCACCCTGGACACCACCGATGAAGACTTCCTCAGTGGCCAGGCCCGCTTCAGCCGCAACGGCGCAAACGGCGCCATCGAAAATCACGGCAACCTCACCGCCCAGGACGGTGGCCTGATCGCGCTCCTGGCGCCACAAGTCAGCAACGACGGCATCATCACCGCAAGACTGGGCAACGTCGTCATGGCGGCGGGCGAGCGGATCACCCTGGAAGCCGGCGCCAACGGCTTCCTGCAAGTCGCCATCGACCCGGCCACGATACAGACCCTGATCGACAACCGGCAACTCATCGTCGCCGACGGTGGTCAGGTGCTGATGACCGGCAAGGCCGCCGATGCGCTGTCATCCAGCATCGTCGCCAACAGCGGCACGGTGCAGGCCAGAACCCTGCAGGAAAGGGACGGGCGCATTCTGTTGTTGGCGGATATGGAACACGGCGAAGTCCGCCACGACGGGCTGCTCGACGCCTCTGCGCCGGATGGCGGCGATGGCGGCTTCGTCGAGACCAGCGCGGCGAAAGTCAGCCTCAGTGAGACGGCGCGGGTGACGACCAAAGCCGAGGCGGGCCAGACCGGCACCTGGCTCATCGACCCCAACGACTACACCATCGCCGCCAGCGGCGGCGACATCACCGGCGCGCTGCTATCGACGAACCTGGGTAGTAACAACATCGAAATCCAGAGCAGCGCCGGCGGCTCGGCGGGCAACGGCGACATCAATGTCAACGACGCCGTGAGCTGGAGCGCCAACACCCTGACCCTCACCGCCGCCCGCGACATCAACATCAACGCGGTGATGACGGCCAGCGGCGACTCGCAACTGGTCATGAACACCGGCACCGCCAATGGCAGCGATGCCGCCGTGGCCGACGGCCGGGTGCGGGTCGGTCTGTCACCGGGCGAGGCCAACGGCTTCGCCGGCCGGGTGGATTTCCCGGATCGGTCGGGGTCCGGCTTCCTGACCATCAACGGCAGCGGCTATTACGTTCTGGGAGTCAATGACCTGGGTGTGGCGGGGGATGCCACCACCACCACGCTCCAGGGCATCAAGAACAACCTGGTCGGCAAGTATGCCCTGGGCGCAAACATCGACGCCAGCTCGACTGTTGATTGGCACGGTGGCGCGGGTTTCATGCCCATCGGCGACAACTCGTATTCATTCACCGGCCATCTCAACGGCCTGGGCCATGTGATCGACGGGCTTTACATCAATCGCCCGAGCGGAGCCAACAATGTCGGCCTGATCAGCACCACGCGCGGTTATGGTCACGACCCTGAAATCAGCAACCTCGGTCTGACCAACGTCGATATCACTGGTCCATCCATAGTCGGCGGGCTAGTTGGCCAGGTCATAGAAAATCTTGACGTTCATAACGTACATGTCAGTGGCGATGTCCGGGGCACTTCTTCCTATATTGGCGGCCTGATTGGCTTTATTAGTTTCTATGCTCCGGTGCATATCAGCCACGCTTTTTCCAGTGCCAATGTCTTCGGTAAGTATAATGTGGGTGGCCTGATCGGCTATGCGTCAACCTGCTGTTACAGCAACATTCCTCTGCTTGTCGAAAATTCGGGAACAGCCGGTACAGTAAATGTTGCCGAATATGGCAGTGGCGGCGGATTCATCGGTGGACTTGCTGTGTATGGCACCGGAAACATAGCTCGTTTCCAGAATATCTTCGTCCTTACGCCTGTTCTGGCCCTAGGCTCCGGTGATTACTATCGGGGCAGCTTCGCCGGACAAATCCAGGCCAGAGACACCAGTACACTGGAATTCGCGAATGTTTATGCCGCTGGAGAAGTGCAGACAACAAGCAGTTCTATGAAAGGCTTGTTCGGGCGCGCCGACCGTTACGAAAGTGGTGTAATCACCCTGAACGGCGTTTTCTGGGATACCCAAACATCGGGCACCAACAACATCGCCGGCTACAACGGCGCCGGCGTGACGGGGGCTTATGGTCTGACCACCGCCGAAATGCGCACCCTGGCCAATTTCAACAGCGCCACGGCTGCCAACGGCAACGTCGATCCGGCATGGGACATCTCGGGCAATGCCGGGGACGATACCATCTGGCGCATTTATGATGGCGCTTCCTACCCGATACTGCGCGCCTGGCAGACCACGCCGCTGGTCACAGCCAACGACGCCGGCAAGGTGTACGACGGTGATCTCTGGTCCGGCGGCGCCGGCTACTCCGGCGCCCCTGTAACCGGCACGCCCGTCTGGGACGGCGACAGCCAAGGTGTCAAAATCGCTGGACAGTACGACATCCAGATCACCGGCGGCCTGACCCTGGACCGTTCCAGCCAGCTGGATTATCAGTTCTGGAATGATGATCCCATCGTCTTTCAAGGCGGCACGCTCACCATCACGCCCAAGGTACTGGACACGAACCTGACCGCGCAAGACAAGGTCTATGACGGAACAAATGCTGCAACGCTGTATGGTTCTGCCAGTCTTTCCGGGGTGATTGGCGCTGATGACGTGGAGCTACAGGGTACAGTAGATGAAACCCTGTTTGAAGATGCCGATGCAGGAGAAGACAAGACCGTGGTCGTTGGCGGCTTGTCTTTGATCGGTGTCGATGCCGGTAACTATACCTTGGGACGGCCGGATGCCTTGATTCTGAAAGCTACCATCATCCCCAAAACACTGACCGTTACCGACACCACCGCCAGCGGCAAGACCTACGACGGCACCACCACCGCCAACATCACCGCCGGCACACTCTCCGGCTTCGTCGACAGCGAGACGGTGACGATCGCCAGCGCCATCGGCACTTTCGACAGTGCCGATGCGGGCGACCGCAGCGCCACCGCCAGCTACATCCTGGCCGACGGCACCAACGGCGGCAAGGCTTCCAACTACACCCTGGCGGATACCACCGGCCATACCGCCACCATCGACAAGGCCCTGCTGGCGGTTACAGCAGATGACCAGAGCCGTAGCTACGGCGCGGCCAACCCGGCTTTCAGCCAAACCATCACCGGCTTCGTCAATGATGAAGACGCCACCAGCGCGGGCATCACCGGCAGCGCCACGGGCAGCAGTGCGGCCACGAACACCACGGGCGTGGGTGACTACACCATCATTGGCAGCACGGGTGATCTGGCGGCAGCCAACTACAGTTTTGCGGCAGCCGATGGCACGCTCACCATCGATCCGGCGCAACTGACCGTCACCGCAGACGACCAGAGCCGCAGTTACGGCGCGGCCAACCCAGTCTTCAGTCAGACCATCACCGGTTTCGTGAATGGCGAAAATGCCAGCAGCGCCGGCATCACCGGCAGCGCAACGGGCAGCAGTGCGGCCACGGTATCCACGGGCGTGGGCGACTACACCATCATCGGCAGCATCGGCGATCTGGCGGCAGCCAACTACAGTTTTGCGGCAGCCAATGGCACGCTGACCATCACGCAGCGCCCGATCACCATCACTGCCGACAACCAGAGCCGTGCCTATGGGGACGCCAATCCGGCCACCGGCAGCGTCACCGTGACCAGCGGCAGTCTTGCCAATAGCGATGCACTGGACACTGCCACACTGACAGCCGACACTGCCACGGCCACCGCCAATGCCGGCACCACCCACGCGCTGACGCCCGACGCACAGACCTTCATAACGGGCCTGGCGAGCAATTACGACATTACTTACGCCGACGGCACGCTCACCATCGACAAAGCCCCGGCCACCGTCACCGCCAACAGCAGCACGGTGAGCCATACCGGCCAGGAACAGAGCGTGACCGGCTTCAGCGTGGAGGGTCTGGTCAATGACGAGGATGAATCGGTACTCAGTATTGCGACCAGCGGCGGGGTGGGTACCGATGTCGGCGAATATCTTCATAGCGCCAGCGGCAGCGCGGCCAATTACGATTTGGCTTTCGTCGATGGCCTCCTGACGATCGAGGCCCAGACGACGGATGTGCCCAGCGCGGGGAGCGTGAGCACCCAGCCGACGCAACAGGAGATGGGCCAGGGCACGGCGGACAGCTATTCGCCCTCCGCCGCGGCCGGCAACCGGCCCTTTGTTTCCGGGCAGGGATCGGGCCTGGGCGCGGATCTGTTTGCCAAGGGATTTCTGTCGCTTCGGCCCGATTTCATTCGCCTGGAACGGAGAAAGTAGGCAGCCGATTCGGTACATCGCGCGGCCGGCAAAAGTGCCGGTGGCGTGATGGCCGCCTGAGGAATTGAATTGCTCGGGGTGGCGAGGTGGCGCTGCCTGCACAAGCCCATGGATCGTTTCGTCACGTTGTTCCTCGCAATGACGATGCGGGGAAGGCGGAGAGGCACCATGGCTTCCGCGTCATTGCGCGCAGCGCAGCGACGCGGCAATCCAGCGTTAGCCAACACAGTCAATCACTTCTGGCAACTGGACGACGCGCGTCGTTTGTACTAACATGGCGACGATTGATCCAACAAAAGAGGTGCCGCCATGGCTGCCACTGCGTCTGCGTCTTCCGCCCGCTCCGCCCGCCTTGGGCTGCGTGCCACCCCTGAACAGGAGGTGGTGCTGCGCCGCGCCGCCGAGGTAGCGCACAAGTCGCTGACCGATTTCATCCTCGACAGCGCCTGCCTGGCCGCCGAGCAGACGCTGCTCGATCAACGTCTGTTCGTGGTCTCGGGCAGCCAGTATCAGGCGCTGATGGATTTGCTGGAGCGCCCCGAGCAAGCCAACGCAGGCTTGGCCGATCTGTTCAGTCGCAAGGCGCCCTGGGACAACCAGTGAATCTTTCGCGGCCAGCGCCCCTGGAGGTCCGGCACCGGCTCGACGGTTTCGACTGTGGCAAGCCTGCCCTGAACGACTGGTTATCGCGGCACGCCCGCCAGGCCCAGGGCAGCGGTTCGGCCAAGACCTTTGTCGTGGCGGACGATGACGATGGCCGGATTGCGGGTTACTTTAGTCTGACCGTCGGCCAGGTCGATACCCTGGATGCGCCTGAGCGCATCCGCAAAGGGATTGGGCAGTACCCCGTACCCGTGGTGATCCTGGCACGGCTGGCAGTGTCGCAGCAGGATCAAGGACGTGGCATTGGCTTTGGTCTGCTGCAGGATGCGATCCGGCGCACGCTGCTGATTGCCGAGCAGGCGGGCATTCGCGCCATGCTCACTCACCCCATCGACGAAAAAGCCGCGCAGTTTTACACGCGCTTCGGTTTCATTGCCTCGCCATTGCGCGAGCAGCAACTGCTGTTGCTGCTCAAGGATGCGCGACGCTGGGTGAATCCTGCCGCCTGAAATTGCACTTGGGCCTTGCACCATGAAAAAACGCCCCGGCCGGTAAAGGCGCGGGGCGTTTTTGATTCCAGTCTTACCGACGAATCAAGATGACGTATTGCAACCACCTTGATGTGAAACGGCAGGCGATTCAGTAGCCGCTGGCCTTCATGTTGTCGTTCGAATAGAACTGGACCTGGGCGTATTCGGCCCCAGGCTGGTCGATGACCAGGTGCTTGTCCTTGCCCTGCATCAGGTCATAGGCCGTGTAGGTGCCGGAAGACAGGTCATGATAGAAAGCCGCGCCCTGGGCGAAGACCTTGGCACCGGGAGCGTAGAAGTTATTCACCCAGTTGAAACGCCACAGCTTGCCCTGGGCATCATAGATGTCGGACATCGCATACAGCCAGGTATCTTCGTCGGCATACAGCACGCGGGTCGGGTAGAGATGGCGATAGCCTTCCTTCAGCCTGCCCTCGATGACCCAGGTGCGATGCAGTTCCCAGCGCACGAAGTCGGGATTCTCATGGCCGGGCTTGAGCAGGTTGGCGTACTTGTTCTCGCCCGCCGCCTTGCCCTCGAGCCTGAAGTTGTTGTACGGAATGTACATTTCCTTCTTGCCGATCAGCTTCCAGTCGTAGCGCTCGGCCGAACCGTTGTAGAGGCGCACTTCATCGACCACCACGGTGTTCGAGCTGGAGGGAATCGGGCTGTCGAAGCCGAAGCCCGGCGCCTGACGCACGCGGCGCACCGCCGGGATGTATTGCCAGGCCAGGCGCGCTTCCTTGTCCATGGTGAAGTTGTCCATGGTCTTCACCACTTCGCCCTTGTTGCGTTCGGGCATCATGGTCATGAAGCGCACATAGACGGCAGTGCCCTCGGCCTTCTGGCCGCGCAGCTTGGGATCGTTGCGGCGGGCATACTGCCACATCAACTGCTGGCCCCAGGTGATGTTGCCGTTGGCGTAGACCACGGCAGTGTCGATGTCACGCGATTCGACGTTGATTATGGTCGGATGCATGCCGTTCCAGACGACCTCGATGCCCGACTTGGGAATCGGGAAGGGCGAAGCGCCCATGTAATAGTTTTGCAGCGACTTGCCATCGGCCGAAATGGTGGTCTCGGCGCCGTTCCTGGCGATGGTCTTGCACACCGAATCCTCGAAGCGGAAATCGCGATGCGAGGGATAGACGTGCATCTTGTAGGTGTTCGGGTACTTCTTGAACATGGCCTTCTGGCCTTCGGAGAGCTTGTCGCCGTATTGCGCCACGTTTTGCGCCGTGATGGTGAACAGCGGCTTTTCATTGGCGTAGGGATCGACCGGATGCTTGCCGATTTCGGTCGTCATGCCCGGGCCGGCACCCAGCCACTTGCCGGTGAATTCGGCCACGCCGCTGGGCGTGCCGGCCTTCTCTGCGCCCATGCAGGAGAGTTCCTTGCCGAGTTTGGCAAGTTCTTCGGGGGTCGCCTTGGCGTGGGCCATGCCGACTGCACCCAGCATCGCGACGACGGGAAAAGCCACTTTCAGATACTTCGATACCATTGCTTGTCATCCTTCCAAATAAGACCAGACACTACAGCGCGTACTCGTCCAGTCGGGCCAGCGCGGGAGTTCGGCTGGCCCGAGCGGACGAAATCCGGGATTATACGGCGGATGACAGTCTGGCAGGCCCGATGGGCCTTGTCCTTGATGCAAGGCAAGGCCCGTCAGGGGATATGCGGATTGTGGGTTATACGGGTTGCGCGCCGGATTACGCGCGATTCATGCGCATGGCGAGCGTTTCACTTGTTGCGGGTTTCCGTCATGTTCTGCAGGGCGTCCTGGATGCCCGCGCCTTCCAGCACCAGACCGTAGCCGGTGCCTTCCTGGATCAGCCGCTTCATGCGGTTGGTCAGCACGATGCGGGTATAGCGGCGCGCGATGTCCGGCATTTTCAGCAGATTTTCGGCATGCGACATGGCGCGCGCCAGCAACTGGTCGCGCGGCACCACCTCATTGACCACGCCGAGATCCAGCGCCTCCTGCGCCGAGAGCGTCTGGCCGGTCAGCAGAAAATAGCGGCCGCGGTTCAGACCGAGCAATTCCAGCCAGATGACGTGCACGCCATCGCCAGGCACCACGCCGCCGGGCACATGCGGCAGATCGCGGAAGCTGGCATTTTCCGAGCAGAGCGTGATGTCCGAAAGCACGCCGATTTCCGCATGCACATGCGCCGCGCCGTTGATCGCGCCGATCACCGGGATGTCGATGTCGAGCAGATTCTGCAGCACGCGCTTGCCTTCCCAATACACCTGATCCCAGTGCTCGACCTTGTCGTAGGGCAGATCCCACTGCTCGGTGGCGATGAACTCGTCGCCGGTGCCGGTGATGATCAGCACCTTGTTGTCGCGGTCGGCGCTGATGTCGAAGAAGGCATGCACCCAGTCGTTGTGGTGGCTGCTGGCATACACCACCGGCCCGCCATCGCTGTGCAGGCGGATGGTCAGGATGCCGCTGTCGGTGCGCTCGAAGGCGATGGTCTTGTATTTGTCGAAATAGGCGGGACGCTGGGCCATGCTGAGTGCTCCTCTGGCAGGAAGAAAGAACGCCCCGGGCGGGAAGGCACGGGGCGTGGTCAAGGTACGGCGATCGGGCCGAGGCTCAGTAGCCGCTGGCCTTCATGTTGTCGTTCGAATAGAAGTCGAGCTTGGCATACTCGGCGCCCGGCTGGTCGATGACCAGATGCTTGTCCTTGCCCTGCAGCAGGTCGAAGGCCGTGTAGGTGCCGGAAGACAGGTCATGGTAGAAGGCGTTGCCCTGGGCGAACACTTTCGGGCCGGGAGCGTAGAAGTTGTTGATCCAGTTGTAGCGCCACAGCTTGCCCTGGCCGTCATAGATGTCGGACATCACGAACAGCCAGGTATCCTCGTCGGCATACAGCACGCGAGTCGGATAGAGGTGGCGGTAGCCTTCCTTCAGCTTGCCTTCCAGCACATGCACGCGGTGCAGCTCCCAGCGCACGAAGTCGGGATTCTCATGGCCGGGCTTGAGCAGGTTGGCGTACTTGTTCTCGCCCGCCGCCTTGCCTTCGAGCTTGAAGTTGTTGTACGGGATGTACATTTCCTTCTTGCCCACCAGCTTCCAGTTGTAACGCTCGGCCGAACCGTTGTACATGCGCACTTCATCGACGGTCACGGTGTTGGAGGTCGAAGGAATCGGGCTGTCGAAGCCGAAGCCCGGCGCCTGGCGCACGCGGCGCACCGCCGGGATGTACTGCCAGGCCAGGCGGGCGCCTTCTTCCATGGTGAAGTTGTCCAGGGTCTTCACCACTTCGCCCTTGTTGCGTTCGGGCATCACGGTGATCAGGCGCACATAGGCGCCGATGCCCTCGGCCTTCTGGCCGCGCAGCGCCGGATCGTTGCGGCGGCAGTACTGCCACATCTGCTGCTGGCCCCAGGTGATGTTGCCGTTCGGATAGACCACGGCGGCATCCTCGTCGCGGAACTCGACGTTGACGATGGTCGGGAACACGCCGTTCCACACCGCCTCAAGCCCGGATTTCGGGAAGGGGAAGGGAATCACGCCCATGCCGTAATGGGTGAGCGTCTTGCCGCTGGCGGCAAGTTCGGTTTCCGCGCCATTCCTTGCCACGGTCGCGCACACCGAGTCCTCGTAGCGAAAATCGCGATGCGAGGGGTAGACGTGCATCCTGTAGGTGTTCGGGTACTTCTTGAACATTGCCTGCTGGCCGGGCGAGAGCTTGTCGGCGTATTGCGCCAGATTCTGCGCGGTGATGGTGAACAGCGGCTTCTCGTTGGCATACGGGTCGACCGGGTGCTTGCCGATCTCGGTGGTCATGCCGGGGCCCGGGCCGAGCCACTTGCCGGTGAATTCGGCCACGCCGCTGGGCGAGCCGGCCTTTTCGGCGCCCATGCAGGTCAGATCATTGCCCAGCCGGGCGAGCTCCTCCGGCGTTGCCTTGGCATGGACGGTGCCGGCGGCTCCCAGCATGGCGGCTACGGAAAATACAACCTTCAGGTGCTTGAATTCCATGGTTACCTCCCCCAATGACATTGTGATTGTGGAACGACGACTGGAATCAAATCTCCCGGCAAATGTTTGCGTACGCCAGAGAAAATTATAGGCACAAGTCAGGCAACATGACGATTATTTCATGCGGATGGCAAGTGGAAGCCCATGGGCGCCACTCTTCCGCGATACGCCGCTGCACGCTGCTCAGTCGAGGTCGCCGTAGATTTCGGTGAAGGCCTCATAGGCTTCATCGACCATGTCGGAAACGATCTTGCGCGCGGGTTTCATCGAGTCGATGAAGCCCACGCCCTGGCCGGCCGCCTCGGTCATGAAATCCTTGATGTCCCAATCGAAGGCCGACTGCTTCATCTTGGCGAACAGCAGCAACTGGTAGGGCGCGGGGGCGGGCTTGGGCGCATCCGGCTTGCTCCACTCCTCGTGCCACCTGGATTTCAGCGTGCGCATGGTGAAGCCGGAGACGCAGGCGGAATGCGAGGTGTCGTCGGAGGTAGCTTCGATCAGGCGCTCCTTCATGCGCATGTCGACGTCGGATTCGCGGCTGGCCAGCCACAGCGTGCCGGTCCACACGCCGGCCGCGCCCAGCGCGATGGCGCCGGCCAGATGACGGCCGGTGGTCACGCCGCCGGCGGCGATCACCGGCACGTCACCGGCGATGGCGCGCACCTGCGGCACGATGGAGAAAGTGCCGACGTTGCCGGTGTGGCCGGCCGCATCCATGCCCTGCGCGACGATCACATCGACGCCGGCTTCGAGTTCCTTCTTCGCCTGGCGCTGCTTGCCGACCAGGCCCCACACCTGCATGCCGCGCGCATGGGCGGCGGGGATGAAGAAATCCGGATTGCCCAGGCCCGAGGCCAGCACCGGCACCTTCAGTTCGAGCGCGACTTCGAGCTGCTTGTGGGAAGTTTCCTTTTCCATCCAGCCGAGGTCGTAGAGTTCCGGACGTTTTTTCGGCTCGGGAATGTTGTGGCGGCGGGCGATGTCGTTGGCGTAGTCCTGCTGCTCCCTGGGAATCTTCGCCAGCATCTCGTCGATGGATTGCTTGGCCGGTACCGAAGCGGGGAACACCAGGTCGATGCCGAAGGGCTTGTCGCCGATGCGCTCCTTCAGCCAGCGCACGTTGGCCTCGATTTCCTCGGGAGTGCTCTGGGTCTGCCCGAGCACGGCGAAGGCGCCGGAGTTGATGACGGCCGCGGCGACATCCTTGCAATGCGTGAAGGCGACGATCGGGTACTCGATGCCGAGCATGTCGCAAAGCTTGGTGCGCAACGGGTCTTTCTTTGCCATGAAGATCTCCTGAAGTGGCGGCGGGAAAACGGAAAAAGGATGAAAGAGGATAGTCCGCACGCCTGATAATTGTCAAGTTGCTTGACAATATTCCGGCCCGGCTGCAATATGGCCAGGCTGCGAATCGACAAATCGACACACGCTTTCGCAGCCGCCCGTCCATCGCCAGCCAAGGAATGCTCATGACAGCACTGCGCGGACTGAAGGTCATCGACCTCTCGCGGCATGCGCCCGGCCCTTACTGCACCATGCTGCTCGCCGACCTCGGCGCGGACGTGGTGGTGGTCGAACAGCCGCCGGGGCAGGGCCGCAGCGTGGGTGCCGAGATGGGCATCGGCCGTAAGGAGCGGCTCTACAATCCGGTCGGCCGCAACAAGCGTTCGGTGGCGCTCGATCTGAAGGACGCCGCGGCGCATGCCGCCTGCCTCAAGCTGATCGAGGATGCCGACATCGTCGTCGAGGGCTTCCGCCCCGGCGTCGCCAAGCGCCTCGGCCTCGACTACGAGACGCTGCGTGAAATCAATCCGCGCCTGATCTACTGCTCGATCAGCGGCTACGGCCAAAACGGCCCCTACCGCGATTACGTCGGCCACGACCTCAACTACATCAGCATCGGCGGCGTGCTCGGCATGGTCGGCCAGAAGGACGGCCCGCCGACGATTCCGGTCAACATCATCGGCGACTATGCCGGCGGCGGCCTGTTCGCCGCCTTCGCCATCCTCGCCGCCGTGGTGGCGCGCAACAGCAGCGGCGAGGGCCAGTACATCGACATGGCGATGAGCGACGGCGTGCTGTCGCTGGCCAATCTGGCGGTCTGCGACTACCTGTCCTCCGGCACGCCGCCGCGGCCGGGCGAGTATTTCCTCAATGGCGCGCTGCCCTGCTACAGCGTGTATGAATGCGCCGACGGCAAGTGGCTGGCTATCGGCTGCATGGAGCCGTGGTTCTGGGCCAGACTGTGCAAGCAACTGGACATGGAACAGTACGCCAGGGAGCAGTTCAACGCCCGACTGTTTCCCGAGATGTTTGCCATACTGCGCCGCAAGCTGAAGGAAAAGCCGCGCGATGCCTGGTTCGCGCAGTTCGCCCCGGATGACATTTGCGCCACACCGGTGCTGGGCATCGAGGAAGTGCTGGACGATCCGCACAACCGGGCGCGCGGCATGGCCGTCGAGCTGGAGGACGCGGAGTTCGGCAAGATCCGCCAGGTCGGCATCGCGCCGAAGTTTTCCGCCACGCCGGGCAGCGTGCGCAGCCTGCCACCCGATCCGGGCCAGCACACGCGCGAGATACTCGGCGCCGCCGGCATCGCTGCAGACGTCATCGAGCAACTATTGGCGGCACAATAAACCAGCATCAACACATAGCCATCACATACACGACAAGGGCTGGGGGAGGAACATGAGCGGAGAAACTTTCGATACCGACATCGTCATCGTCGGCTCGGGCGCGGGCGGCATGACCGCCGCGCTGGCGGCGCACGAGGCCGGCCTCAGGGCGCTGATCGTCGAGAAGACGCAATACTACGGCGGCTCCACGGCACGCTCCGGCGGCGGCATCTGGATTCCCAACAACTACCTGATGCAGCGCGCCGGCGTGGCGGATTCATTCGAGGAGGCGCGCACCTATCTGCAGGCGACGGTCGGCGAGCGTAGCCCGCAGGCTTCGCGCGACGCCTACCTCACCCATGCCGTGGACATGATTGCCTGGCTGGGAAAGGAGACCGAC
The DNA here is from genome assembly GCF_900174485.1 of Sterolibacterium denitrificans. Classification (NCBI taxonomy): domain Bacteria; kingdom Pseudomonadati; phylum Pseudomonadota; class Betaproteobacteria; order Nitrosomonadales; family Sterolibacteriaceae; genus Sterolibacterium; species Sterolibacterium denitrificans. The sequence continues at coordinate 384,678 of NZ_LT837803.1, forward strand.
GTGCAGTGCAGCTACATGCTGGGTTATGCCGACTACTACCCGGAAAAACCCGGCGGCAAGGCCGAGGGACGCGCGGTCGAGCCGCAGCTCTTCGATGGCAAGCTGCTCGGCGAGGATCTCGCCTTCCTGCGCCCGCCGGTGATTCCCACGCCCGCCGGCCTGTCCTTCACCGCCGGCGAGTACAAGCAACTCGGCCTGGTGAAGCGCACCTGGCAGGGCAAGGCGACGGCGCTGCGCATCGGCCTGCGCCTGATCGCGGCACACCTGAGCGGCAAAAAGATGCTGATGATGGGCCAGGCGCTGATCGGCCGCCTGCGCCTGTCGCTCAAGAAGCGCGGCATTCCGCTCTGGCTCGACACGCCGTTGCAGGATCTGGTCATCGAGAATGGCCGCGTCGTCGGCATCGAGGTGCTGAAGGACGGCCAGCCGCTGACCATCCGCGCCACGAAAGGCGTCGTGCTCGCCGCCGGCTGCTTCGCGCGCAACCTCGAAATGCGCCTGAAATACCAGAAGCAGCCCATCACCACCGAGTGGACCGTTGCCAGCGACGGCAATACCGGTGATGGCATCCAGGCCGGCATGCGCATCGGCGCGGCCATCGATCTGATGGATGAAGCCTGGTGGGGGCCGTCCTCCCTGCCGCCGAATTCGCCGCCCTTCTTCCATGTCGCCGAGCGCGGCTTTCCCGGCCTCATCATGGTCAACCAGAAAGGCCAGCGCTTCACCAACGAATCGGCCAGCTATGTCGAGGTGGTGCAGGCCATGTACCGCCTGCACACGCCGGACAATCCCCACGTGCCCTGCTGGTTCATCTTCGATCAGCGCTATCGCGACAACTACGTCTTCGCCAGCCTCTTCCCCGGTCAGAAGATTCCGCAGGAGATGCTCGACAGCGGCTATATCCGCAAGGCCGACACCCTGGCCGAGCTGGCGCGCCAGCTCAATATCGAGCCGGCCGCGCTCACGGCCACGGTCAGCAAATTCAACAACAGCGCCCGCCAGGGCGAGGATGTGGAATTCGGGCGCGGCCAGAGCGCCTATGACCGCTATTTCGGTGACCCCAGCGTCACTCCCAATGCCAATCTGGCACCCATCGAGCAGGCACCCTACTATGCGGTGCAGGTCGTCGCCGGCGACCTGGGCACCAAGGGCGGCCTGGTGACCGACGAGTTTGCCCGCGTCAAGACGACCGACGGCCGGATCATCAAGGGGCTCTACTGCGTCGGCAACAATTCGGCCTCGGTGATGGGCGCGACCTATCCCGGTCCCGGCTGCACCATCGGCCCGGCGATGGCCTTCGGCTACATCGCCGCGCGCCATGCGGCGGGCATCGAGCGGAGCGCGGTATGACGACCCTCGCGGCACTGCATGGCGTGCGCGTCCTCGAACTCGGCGAAGGCGTCTCGGCGGCCTTCTGCGCCAAGCTGTTCGCCGACTACGGCGCCGAGGTGCTGAAGGTCGAAAAGCCCGGCTGCGGCGACGTCACGCGTCACTGGGGGCCGTATCCCGGCGACCTGCCGCACCTGGAGAAGAGCGGCACCTACTTCTGCCTCAACACCAGCAAGCAGGGCATCACCCTCGACCTCGGCACCACGCGCGGCCAGGAGATCGTCAAGGCGTTGCTCGCGGACGTCGACGTGCTGATCGAGAACAACGCGCCGGCGCGGATGAAGGCCTGGGGGCTCGATTACGCCACGCTCGCCGCCATCAAGCCCGAACTCATCATGATTTCGCTCACGCCCTTTGGCCAGAGCGGGCCGTACGCAGACTGGAAGGGCTACGATCTCAACGCCTTCCACCTGACCGGCGCCGGCAGCCGCTACTGCGGCCGCATGGGCGAGGCGCCGCTGGAGCAGGGCACGCATGCCGCCGACTATTTCGGCGCCTACGTCGCCGCGACCTGGGGCATGGCGGCGGTGTTCGGCGTCGAGCAGAGCGGCGGCGAACACATCGACGTCTCCTGCGCCGAGGCCGTCGCCGCGCTGTTCGTCGGCGGCCAGAACATCGGCGCCTGTGCGCAGAACGGCTACGTCGGCAAGCGCACGGGCGTCGGCATGCCGCTGGCCGCGCCGGCCACCATCCTGCCCTGCAAGGACGGCTACGTCTGGATGCTGGCGCTGGAGAAGGGCCAGTGGCGCGGCCTGGTGCGCGCCATGGGCGATCCCGAGTGGGCGCGGCTCGATCTGTTCGACGACATGTTCGAGCGCGCGCAGAATGCCGACCTGATCTATTCGATGATGGACGAATGGCTGCGCGCGCACACCAAGCAGGAGATCATGGATCTGTGCCAGCAGCACGGCTGTCCGTCGACCGCCGTGTATGACATCCGCGATGCCGGCGATCATCCGCATCTGCGCGAACGCGGCTACCTCGTCGAACTCGAACATCCGGTGATCGGCCGCGCCGTCACGCTCGGCGCGCCGGTGCGCTTGCCCGATGCGCCGGGCGGGCCGCGCGAGGCGGCGCCGCTGCTCGGCCAGCACAACGCCGACGTGTTCCGCGAGCGGCTCGGCCTGGGCGCGGCGGAAATCGCCGCGCTGGAACGCGCCGGCACGATCTGAGCGACGGAGGAATCACGACATGACCCGCAAACTCCCGCTCGCCGGCATCCGCGTCGCCAACTTCGGCTGGGGCTGGCTCGGCCCGGTCGCCGGGCAGACGCTCGCCCGTCTCGGCGCCGAGGTCTACAAGATCGAATCGCACGCACGCGTCGACATCAACCGCACGATCCCGCCCTTCGCTACCGGCCACGACAAGGATCCCGACTGCAGCCTGCAGAATCACGCGGCCTGGGCCGGTAACGGCAGCGTCACCTTCAACCTCAAGCTCGCCGAAGGCCAGCGCCTGGCGCGCGAGCTGGCGGCGCGCTGCGACCTGGTGCTGGAAAACTTCGGCCCCGGCGTGATGAAGAAGCTGCACCTCGGCTACGGCCATCTCAAGGAACTGCGTCCGGACATCCTGCTGATCTCGATGCCCGCCGCCGGCCTGAGCGGATCGCTCTCCCACGTGCGCACCTACGGCATGAGCCTGTCCAGCATCACCGGGCTGGACAGCGTCACCGGCTACCGCGACGGCCCGCCCATCCCGATGGAAAACGCCTTCGCCGATCCGCTCGGCGGCGTCATCGGCGCCTTCGCCGCGGTGCTCGCCCTCAACTACCGCAAGCGCAACGGCCGCGGCATGCACGTCGACATGTCGCAGCAGGAAGGCGTGATGCAGTTGATGGGGCCGGCCTTCATGGACTTCGGCTTCAACGGCCGCATCGCCGCGCCGATCGGCAACCGCCATCCACAACATGCCGCGGCGCCGCATGGCGTGTTTCCCTGCGCCGGCGACGACCGCTGGATCAGCATCGCCGTGCATGAGGATGCCGAGTGGCAGGCGCTCGCCGGCGTGCTGGCGGCGGACGGATGCGCCTGGGCAGCGGACGCACGCTATGCCGATCGCGTCGGTCGCATCGAACACGTCGATGCGCTGCACGCCGCGCTCGGCGAGTGGACGGCACGCCACGACGACTACACGCTCGCCGCACGCCTGCAGGCGGCGGGCGTGGCCGCGGCACCCGTGCTCAACATCGCCGACCTGCTGAGTGACCCGCACTGGCGCGCGCGCCAGACCTTCGTCGAAGTCGACCACCCGCTCGGCTTCAGGGAGACGGTCTACGGCCACTACGTGAAGACGGCCCATGCCGCACCGCCGCTGGGCACCGGCCCGGCGATGGGCCAGGACAACGAACGCGTCTGCCGCGAAATCCTCGGCCTGTCCACCGCCGAGTACGCGCGGCTGGTCGAGCAGCAGGTGATCTTCTGATGCAATCAATGATGGGTCGAGACGACGCTCCGTCATTCCCGCGCAAGCGGGAATCCATGGTTCAGCGCCCACCATGGGTCCCCGCCTTCGCGGGGACGACTCGTTAGCGATCAAGCAGGAATACAACCCGGAGGAATTTGTTTCATGAGTGCATTGTGTAACGAAGTCTGCATCGTCGGCATCGGCCAGACGCCCTTCGTGCGCGGCTCGGCAGACCCGAGCCAGCCGCTGCGCGTCGAGCTGCAGGCGGCCGAGGCGGCGATCCGCGATGCCGGCCTGAAGAACCGCGACATCGACGGCATCCTGCCGTTCTTCGGTCTGAGCATCGCCGAGGAGTTCGCGGTCAATCTCGGCATCCGCGATCTTTCGTACCAGGCCACCTCGCACGTCGGCGGCGCCGGGCCGGGAGCCTCCATCGCCAACGCGGCGAACGCCGTCACGTCGGGGCTGGCCAACTACTGTTTGATCACCGGCGGCTGGTATGGCTTCTCGGGCCGGCGCGTGCGCCAGATCGTGGTGCAGGATCCGAAATCAATGTCGGGCGGCGTCAATGCACGCGACTATTATTTCCCGCACGGCCTCACCGCGCCGGTGCAATGGTTCTCGATGATTGCCCGCCTGCACATGATGGAATTCGGCACGAAACAGGAGCATCTCGGCGCCGTCGCCGTCGCGCAAAGGAAGCACGCGGCGCTCAATCCGAACGCCTTGCTGCGCGACAAGCCGCTCACCATGGAAGCCTATCTGGCCGCGCCGGTGATCTCCGATCCCTACCGCCTTTACGACTGCTCGCTGGAAGCCGATGGCGGCTGCGCTTTCGTGGTTACGACCAAGGAGCGCGCGCGCGACCTGCCCGGCAAGCCGGTGCATCTGCTCGGCATCGCCCAGGGCCAGCCCTATCCGGCGGACGACATCGTCACGCGCAAGGACGTGTTCCATCTCGGCGCCACCGATGCCGCGAAGCGCGCCTTCGGCATGGCCGGCCTGACGCCCAGGGACGTCGACTTCGCCGAAATCTACGACCCCTTCACCTTCCAGGTGATTCAGCAGCTCGAGGAAATGGGCTTCTGCCAGCGCGGCGAGGGCGGCGATTTCGTCAGCAATGGCCGGATCGAACCCGGCGGCGAACTGCCGGTGAACACCCACGGCGGCCTGCTGTCGGAAGCGCACATTCTCGGCATGAACCACTACGTCGAAGCGGTGAAGCAATTGCGCGGTGAATGTGGCGCGCGCCAGGTCAAGGACGCGAAGGTCGGCATCGTCACCGGCTTCGGCGATTTCGGCGACGGCTGCATGGCCATCCTCGGCGCGGAATGAAGAATCAGGAGAAAACGATGACTACCAACGACCAACCCATGCCCGTTCTGGAAGGCATGACGAAGGAATTCTACGAGTTCTGCCGCAACGGCGAGCTGCGCTTCCAGAAGTGCGGCGGCTGCGGCCAGTGGCGCCACGTGCCGCGCCTGATGTGTTCTGAATGCGGCTCCTGGGAATGGAAATGGGAACGCTCGTCGGGACGCGGCAAGCTGTTCACCTGGACGGTGGTCGAGCGCCCCATGCACCCGGCTTTCGCCAACCAGGCACCCTACGCGCCGGCGATGATCGAGCTGGAGGAGGGCGTGCGCATGGTGAGCTGGGTGATCGACTGCCCGCCTCATGAACTCCAGCGCGGCCTGCCGGTGCAGGTGACCTTCGAGCAGATCAGCGACGAAGTCACGCTGCCGAAGTTCAAACGCGCCTGAGGCCCGAAGCAGAAACAGGCACGTCCAATCCGAGACACCGTCATTCCCGCGCAGGCGGGAATCCATGGTTCTACGCCACGACTGGATTCCCGCCTGCGCGGGAATGACAGAATCTGAAACTGTTTGACGTCTACCCAATCATTCTTCAGGAGTACAGCAATGCCCGGCATGGAACATTTCCTCTACGAAAAGCGCGGCGCGATCGCCATCATGACCTTCAACCGTCCGGAAGCGCGCAACTGCTTCACGCCGGAGATGGTCGACGCGCTCTACGCCTGCTTCGCCGATTTCAACCAGGATCCGGCATTGCGCGTGGCGGTCTTCCGCAGCACCGGCGACAAGGCCTGGAGTGCCGGCGGCGACCTGGAAACGCTGATCCCGGCGATCAACTCCGGCCGCTTCAAGATCAACGCCGACCCGACCAAGCGCGTCTATAGCGACATCTTCAAGCCCATCATCACCGCGGTGAACGGCTTCGCCACCCTCGAATTGATCCTCGGCGCCGACATGTGCGTGGCCTCGAAGAACGCCAGCTTCGCGCTCGGCGAAGTGAAGTGGGGCATGATCCCGGCCGGCGGCTCGCACATCCGCCTGCCGCGCGCCGTGCCGTGGAACATGGCGATGGAACTGGTGCTCACCGGCCGCCCGATTTCGGCGCAGCGCGCCTATGAAGTCGGCCTGGTGAACCGCCTCGTCGACACGCCCGCAGAGGCTTTCGAGGAAGCCATGAAGCTCGCCGAGGTCGTCGCCGAAAACGCGCCGCTGGCGGTGCAGACGGCGAAGGAGGTCATGGTGCGCGCCGCCGACATGGAGCCCGGCTTCGTGCTCGAAAACGCGCTGTTCCAGAAAGTCAGCCGGTCCGAGGACGCGCAGGAAGGCCCGCGCGCCTACAAGGAACGCAGGAAGCCGGTATTCACCGGTCGTTGACTAAGCTGTGGAGCGGCAAGATGAGTGAAAGCAGGGAAGTACGCGGCTTCAATCCGGATTACGCCGGTCGCCGCGCCGAATGCGACGGCGGCGGCGCGATCGCCGGCACGCGCCTGGCCGGCCGCCAGGATTACGCCGGCACGCTGACCGGCGACTACATCGACCACGCCAGCGGCAATGCCCCGCCGTGGCGCTGGTACCTGATGCGGGATCTGACCCTCAAGCCGCAGAACTGCGAGGACGAGGCGATCTGGTGCCTGGCGGGCAATCTCCATCTCATCGACTGAAGCGCTGCAGCGCAGCGTGCAACCTGCGCCATGCTGCATGAGCATGATTGCGCGGCGGCGTGCCCCGGTTCCTTGACCGGTCACGAAAACCTGATCAATAATCGCCGCTCGCATTTCTGCATATACCAGATGGAATGGAACATGATTTCAGCAATCCAGCACAGCCATCCCGGCCGCAAGGCGGGAACGAAGCCACTGACCGTGGTTGCCCTGATGGCCGCATTGCTTGCGACACTGACCATGATGACGCCGGCGCCGGCACACGCCCAAAACGCCCGCAAGGCGATTTCCAGGGAAGCGCCGGCCTTCCCCAGCGATGCGCTCGATGACGGCGTCGACAGCGGCAGCGTCAAGGCGCGTCTGAGCGTCGCGGCCGACGGCTCGGTGACCAATGTCGACATCCTCGAAGCCAATCCCAAGGGCTATTTCGAGAAAGCGGTGAAGCGCGCCCTGGTGCGCTGGAAGTACGAGCCCGGCGCGGCCGAAACCATAGACGCGCTGGTGACTTTCAAGGACCGCTGAGACACACGCCATACGCGGTACACGCGCACCCGCTGGCCGGCGAGAAATTCACACGCCACATCGCTCACCAGACAAATTCCAGGAAATTCCGATGCTCAATTCCATCAAGATAGGCCCGCGCCTGTTTTCCGCCTTCATGGTCGTGGTGGTCTTCCTGCTCGTCCTCGCCGGCTTCGGCTACAAGGCGATGCACGGCCTGTCCCATGAGTTCGACGTTTCGGTGAATGAGAACAACCGCAAGCTCTCGCTGGCGCAGGACATGCGCGAAAACCTCAACGTGGTCATGCGTTCGGTGCGCAACGTCCTGCTTTACCAGGACGCGCCCAAATTCGTGCAGGCGCAGCAGAAGCGTATCGCCAAGGCGCGCGAGGACTACCTGGCCAGCTACGAGGAAATGGGCAGGCTGCTGCGTAGCGCCGACGAACGCCGCATTTACGCCGAGATCGAAACCCATCGCCAGCCGACACAGCAGGCAAACGACAATGCGATGTCACTGGCCACGCCGGAGTCGTTTGGCGAAGCGGCAAGAGTCCTCAAGGAAACCGTGCAACCGCTGCAGAACGAATGGCATGACTCGATCCAGGCGATGATCGATTTTCAGGAAAAGCAGAATGTCGCCATGGTGGCCGAGGCGCGCACCACCTTCCAGCGCACCATGCTGGTTTTCGTCGCCGCCACCGTGCTGGCGGTACTGCTGGCGATTGCCATGGCGCTGTGGATCACGCGCAGCATCACCCGTCCCCTGGAATATGCGGGCAAAGTGGCTTCGGCCGTCGCCGCGGGCGATCTGGGTTCCAGCGTGCAGGTCGCCGCCAGCGACGAAACCGGCAACCTGCTGCGCACCTTGCAGCAGATGAAGGACGGCCTGTCAGGCATGGCATCCTCGGTGCGCAAGGTGGCCGACGCCCTCGGCGCATCCTCCGGCAGTCTGGTGATTGCGGCAGGCAACGTGACGGAATACTCGACGCGCCAGTCGTCGATGGCAAGCGAGGCCGCCACTTCGCTGGAGCAGGTTTCGGCAAGCATCGAATCCGTCGCGCGCAGCGCCCAGGACATCCGCAAGCTGGCCGGCGCCAGCCGCTCGATGACGCGCGAGAGCAGCGAGAACATGCACAAGCTGTCGGAAGAAATCGCCCTCCTCGACCAGACGGTCGGCGCCATTGCGGCCACCTTCCAGGAATTCGTCGATGCCAGCCGGGCGATCAGCGGCATGACCCAGCAGGTGCGCGAAATCGCCGATCAGACCAACCTGCTGGCGCTGAATGCGGCGATCGAAGCCGCGCGCGCCGGCGAGCAGGGCCGTGGTTTCGCCGTGGTCGCCGACGAGGTGCGCAAACTGGCCGAGAAATCCAGCCATTCGGTGAATGAAATCGATGCGGTCAATCGCACCCTCACCGAACATTCCGAAGAAGTGATGGAGGCCATACGCAAGGGCCTGCAGTCGCTCGAAAGCAGCAAGCAGCATACGCAGCATGCCGTCGACCTGCTGAATCAGGCCGACGCGGTCACCGCCCAGGCGGCCGATGGTGTCGACGGCATCGCCGCCTCGGTCGGCGAACAACATCTGGCGACGACCGAAATTTCCCGCAGTGTCGAAAAAATGGCGCAACTGGCCGATCAGAACCTGGATGCCGTGACCCGCGCCAACACCGCCGCCGGCCAGTTGCAGGAACTCTCCGGCGAACTGTCGAATTCGGTGGCGCGCTTCAAGCTCTGACTTCACGCAACGGCTGCGCATGAAATTCTTCTGGGATAACTACTTGCTACCGACATAACTACAATGACATAATCCGTTCTTCATGAAATCCACCTTCAAGAAGAACGCTGCATGCAGGACGCATCCCAGGAAGTCGAAACCTTTTCCCCGCAGAATGGCATAGCCGTACCAGCACCACCCGCCGATTCCCGCCTTCACCCTCCCTCTTTTTCTCCGGCCGCAGCGCCTCCATCGACTTGCGCGAGGTCGCGGCTTGCCCTGGCCGCGCTCCTGTTCCTCATGGCCGGCCCGGCCCTGGCCCAATCATTGCCTTCGCCTGCCGACGAGCTCTTGCGTCAACAGGAACGCGAGCGCGTCCTGCGCGAACGGCAGGAACGCGCGCCGGATGTGCGCCTGCCGCAACCCGAAGCGGCTCAGGGCATGGAGCACCTGCCCGACGGCGAAGCAAATTGCATCGTCATCGAGCGCATCCACCTGAGCGGCGATGCGGCCGAGCAATTCCAATGGGCGCTAGCCGATGCGCACCGGCTGGCGGATGGCACACCGGATCCGGCGGTCAACCGCTGCCTGGGCTCCCGGGGCGTGAATCTGCTGATGCGGCGCATCCAGAATGTGCTGATTGCCAAGGGATACACGCTGGCGCAAGTGCTGGCCGGGCCGCAAGCGCATCTGTCGGTGGGCACGCTCGAACTCAGCCTGTTCCCGGGCCGGATTCGCCGCATCGAATTCGCGCCGGAAAGCAGCGGCCCGCGCGCGACGCAGTGGAACGCCTTTCCCGTGCAACCGGGCGATCTCCTGAACCTGCGCGACATCGAGCAGGCCCTCGAAAACTTCAAGAGAGTGCCCAGCGTGGAAGCCAGTATCGAACTCCGCGCGGCGGAAGGCATTGGCGCCGCGCCTGGGCAGAGCGACGTCATCATCCACTGGAAACAGGATTTCCCCTTGCGTCTCAGCCTGTCCGCCGACGATGCCGGCACCCAAGCCACGGGCAAGTACCAGGGCAGCGTGACGCTTGCCTATGACCACTGGTGGACGCTCAACGACCTGTTCTACCTCAGCCTCGATCACGATCTGGGTAAAAGCGGCGCGGGCACGGGGCCTTACGGCACCCGCGGCTACACGGCGCACTACGCCGTGCCGATGGGCTACTGGCTGCTGGGCCTGACCACGAGCCGCCACCGCTACCACCAGTCGGTTGCCGGCGCCAGCCAAACCTATCTCTACAGCGGCACCAGCCGGAACGGCGAAATCAGGCTCTCGCGCGTGGTTCACCGCAACACCACCGGCAAAACCACGGCCGCCCTGCGCGGCTGGACACGCGCCTCCAGCAATCACATCGACGACACCGAAGTGCTGGTGCAGCGCCGCCGCATGGCGGGCTGGGCCATGACGCTCTCCCATCGGGCCTTCATCGGCGACGCCACGCTGGATACGAACCTCGACTACCGCCGCGGCACCGGCGCAGGGGAATCCCGGGCGGCGCCCGAGGAAATCTTCGGCGAAGGCACGGCGCGTCCCCAAATCATCACCGCCGATACGCAACTCAGCCTCCCTTTCAGGCAGGCCGGCCAGGCATGGATCTACACCGGCACCTGGCGCGGACAGTGGCACAAAACGCCCCTGGTCCCACAAGACCGCTTCGCCATCGGCGGGCGCTACAGCGTGCGCGGCTTCGATGGCGAAAGCCAGCTTCTGGCCGAACGCGGCTGGCTGCTGCGCAACGACCTCGCCGTCGTCCTGGGCCAAAGCGGCCAGGCCTTCTATGTCGGCATCGACCATGGCCAGGTCGCCGGCCCCAGCAGCGATCTCCTGCTGGGCAAACACTTGAGCGGCGCCGTACTGGGTTTGCGTGGCACGGTCAAAAATTTTTCCTACGACCTGTTCATCGGCAAACCGATCAGCAAGCCCGCCGGCTTCCGGACCGCCAGCAGCGTGGCCGGCTTCAACATCAACGCCTGGTTCTAGGAGATGAGGATGAATGCACATGCGCCTTCCATCGCCATCGTCGCGCCGGGCCTGATCGAACAGCGCTGGAACGAGGCGGAAGTCCTGGGCAGCGCCGTGTGGCTGTGGATGCACTCGGCATCGCACCGCGACTTCCCGCTGCATACCCTGCCGACGCTGTTGCTGCCCGCGATCAAACACCGCCAGTTCATTCTGGCCAGTCAGGCGGACAAGCCCGTGTTCTACCTCTCATGGGCCAATTTCGACCTGCAGGCCGAACGACGCTACCTGAGCAACAACCCGCTGTCGATGCCCGAAGCCGACTGGAATTGCGGCGACCGCCAGTGGCTGCTCGATTGGGTCGCGCCGTTCGGCCACACGCAAGCCATGAGCCGGATGCTCAAGCGGCGGCTTTTCGCCAATCGCTGCCTGCGCACGCTCTACCACCGGGGCAACGAGCGTGGTTTCAGGATCAAGCATTTTCGAGGCTCGGCGGTTCTGCCCGCGCAAGCGCGCGAGTGGTTCGAGTCTCACCCGGTTGCATACCCCGACCAATCTTCCCCTGACTGAGAGCAGACCATGAACGCACATTGCTATCGGATCATTTTCAACAAGAGGCGCGGTCTGCTGATGGCGGTGGCCGAAACGGCGCCCAGCCGGGGCAAGGCCCGGAGCGTGACGACGACGGTGGCGACTTCGGGCAAACATCCACGCCGGCTGTCGGCCAGGCTCAAGCCGCTCGCACGCCTGGTCTGGCGCGCCCTGGGCTGGGCGAGCTGTCTGGGTGGCCTGCTGGTGTCGGCGGCCCATGCGCAAATCGTCGCGGATCCCGGCGCGCCGGGCAACCAGCGTCCGACCGTGCTCAACGCCTTCAATGGCGTGTCCCTGGTCAACATCCAGACCCCCAGCGCCGCCGGCGTCTCGCGCAACGCCTACCAGCAATTCGACGTGCAGACGCAAGGCGCGATCCTCAACAACAGCCATGCCAACGTGCAAACCCAACTGGGCGGCTGGGTGCAAGGCAACCCCTGGCTGGCCACCGGCAGCGCCCGGGTGATCCTGAACGAAGTCCATTCCAGCGACCCCAGCCTGCTCCAGGGCTACCTCGAAGTCGCCGGCCCGCGCGCCCAGGTCGTCATCGCCAACCCGGCCGGCGTGAGCTGCGATGGCTGCGGCTTCATCAATGCCCACCGCGCCACGCTCACCACCGGCGAGCCGATCCTCGACGGCGGCCGCCTGGCGGGCTATCGCGTCCAGGAAGGCACGGTATCGATCACCGGCCTGGGCCTGGATGCCGGCAGCGCCGATTACACCGAGATCCTGGCGCGCGCCGTGCAAATCCATGCGGGCCTCTGGGCCCATCAGCTCGCGATCGTGGCGGGCGCCAACCAGATCGACGTGGATCCGGCCAGCGGCGATGCGCAGGTGACGGGTTCGAGTTCAATCGCCGGCATTGGGCCCGCGCCCACCTTTGCGATCGACACGGCCCTGCTCGGCGGCATGTATGCCGGCAAGATCAGCCTGATCGCCAGCGAAGCCGGCGTCGGCGTGCGCCATGCCGGCAAAATGTACGCGAGCGTGGGCGATGTCGTCATCACGGCGAACGGCCGACTGGAAAACGCCGGCCACATCGCCAGCGGCGGCGATACGCGGATCCGGATCGACGCGCAGGACGACGTGCAGAACACGGGCATCATCTACGCCCAGGGCAACCTCTCGCTCGACACGCGCGGCGACATCGACAACACCAGCGGCGGCGCCATCATCGGCAATGCGGCGGCCAGCATCGAAGCCGGCGCCCTGGACAACCGGGGTGGACAAATCCAGGCGGCCGGCCCGCTGGACATCACCCTGAGCGGCGTCCTGGACAACACCCGAAGCCTGGTGCGCTCGGGGCAGGCGCTGCGTATCAGCGCCACCGGCATCATCAATACCCACACCCAGAGCGAGGATGAGAGCGACGACCAAGGCCTGGAAGGCGAAACGATCGTCTTGAACGCGGCCCGCATCGACAACGCCGGCGGCGCCATTCGCGCCAATCGCGACGCGACGCTGACCAGCGATGGCCTCATCGACAACGCCGCTGGCCTCATCAGCGCGGGCAACGACCTGACGCTGCGCGACCCATTTGCCGAAACGGCGCCGGCCCACCCAACCCTCGCAATCGCCAACACCGGCGGCACGCTCATCGCCGGCCGGCAACTGCGCATCGACGGCGCCGGGTTGAGCGGCGATGGCAACGTACTCAGCCAGGGCGACCTGAACCTCACGCTGCGGCACGGTCTCGCGAACACGGGGCAGATCATCGCCAACGGCAACGCCAGCGTGGAAACGGCCGCCGCGCTGAGCAACCAGGGCCTGCTGGCCGCCGCCGGCAGCCTCACGGCCCGGGCGGCCACGCTCGACAACCAGGCCGGCGGCACGATCAGCGCCGCCCGGATCGATCTCCAGGCCGGCGACGGCCATACCCTGACCAATCGCGGCCTCATCAACGGCGGGGAAACCCTGCTCCGCAGCCAGACCCTGGACAACCTCGGCACCGGCAGAATCTATGGCGACCACGTGGCAATCGGCGCAAGCACCCTCAACAACCGGGCCGAGGACGACATTGCCCCGGTGATTGCCGCGCGCGAGCGCCTGGACATCGGCGCGCTGGCCATCGACAACAGCGGCCATGCGCTCCTCTTCAGCGGCGGCGACATCGCCATCGGCGGCAGCCTGGATGACGGCCATCGCGCGACGAGCCAGGCGGAAATCCTCAACAACGCCAGCGCCCGCATCGAAGCCATGGGCGCGCTGGAGATCGCGGCGCGCACCCTCGACAACACCAACCAGGACTTCAGCACCGCCATCGAAACCCTCGCCGCGCAAAGCATCACCGAATACCAGGGCGCGGGCTCGCCCAACCGCTACGCGCCGGACGCGCCCGACGTCTATATCTACAATGACGAATCCGACCACCTCCACACCCCCGAAGGCAACCATGAAAGCTGGTCGGCCTATCGCTACACCCGCACCACCACCGAAACGCGGGTGCAGACCTCCGACCCGGCCAGCATCACCGCGGGCGGCGACCTGCGCATCACGGCGGACACCGTCAACAACGACAAGAGCCACATCATCGCCGGCGGCACCCTCAGCGGCACGATCGGCACGCTCAACAACACCGAAGTCGCCGGCGAGCGCGTCATCACGGATGCGGGCACGGTCACCAGCTACTGGCGCAATCATGAAAAGGGCCGCGACAACACCGGCAGCAGCATGGCGGGCTATCTCCCCGCGCCGACGATCCAGGCCATCTCCCTGACGCCGACGGTCTATCTGCAAAACACCGCGCCGGCCAGCAGCGGCACGACGCTGGCCGCGCTGACGACCACCCGCCTCGGCCAGGCCCCGGCAGCCGTCAGCAGCGCGGCAGGCACCACTCCCATCGTGCAAATTCTGCTGCCCGGCAGCAGCGATGCCAGCGACCCGGCCGACGTGGTGCGCAGCGGCGGCATCGACACCCGCGTACCGGACAGCCGCCTGTTCGGCCTCACGCCCGACCCGGCCGCCCCTTACCTCATCGAAACCGATCCGGCCTTTGCCGACTACCGCACCTGGCTCAGCTCGGACTACCTGCTCGCCGCCCTCGCCCTCGACCCGGCCACCACGCAAAAGCGCCTGGGCGATGGCTACTACGAACAGAAACTCATCCGCGAACAGGTCGCCCAGCTCACCGGCCGGCGCTTCCTGGCGGGCCATGCCGACGATGAGGCGCAATACGCCGCCCTGATGGACAACGGCCTGACCTTCGCCCAAGCCTACGATCTGATCCCAGGCGTAGCCCTCTCCGCCGCCCAGATGGCCGCGCTCACCAGCGACATCGTCTGGCTGGTGGCCCAGGACGTCACCCTGGCCGATGGCAGCACCACCCAGGCGCTGGTGCCCCAGGTGTACGTCCGCCTCCAGGAAGGCGACCTGCAAGCGGGCGGCGCCTTGATCGCCGGGCAGGACGTCCGGCTCGATCTAAGCGGCGATCTGTTCAACGGCGGCACGATTGCCGGACGCCAGCTCGTCGCCATCGACGCGGAGAATCTCCATAACCTGCAGGGCCGCATCCTGGGCAATACGGTTCAGGTGGCCGCCCGCGCCGACCTCGACAATATCGGCGGCCTGATCGCCGCCAATGAAGCGCTGCTCGCCAGCGCCGGGCGGGATTTGACTGTCGAATCGACCACCCGCAGCCAGCACAACGCCCAGGGCAGCCAGACCAACGTCGAACGCATCGCCGGGCTGTACGTCACGGCTGCCGAGGGTGTGCTGCTGGCCAGCGCCAGGCGCGACATGAACCTGATCGCGGCCGCGATCCAGAACCAGGGCGCGGGACGGACACAGCTCATCGCGCAGCGCAATCTCACACTCGGCACGGTGACGCAAGGCCAGAGTCAGAGCATCGTCTGGGATGCCGGCAACCGGCGCGACGAGTCCAGGGCTGCGGAGGTCGGCACGCGGATCGCCACCCAGGGCGACTTGAGGCTTGCGGCCGGGCAAGACCTCGCTGCCCGGGCCGCCGAGGTGGGCAGCCAGGCCGGGGCGCTGGCCGTGGCCGCCGGGCAGGATCTGACGATCGCGGCGGGTATGGCGAATGTCCAGGTCGACGAAGCCCACCAGCACACGGGCCGCAGCAGCGCCTTCTCCAGCAAGACCCTCACGACCCGCGACACGCTCGATCAGACCACGGCAATCTTGTCTGCCGTCTCCGGCGAGACGCTCAGTCTGACCGCAGGCAACGATGTGGCCGTGCGCGGCAGCAACCTGGTTTCGGATGCCGGCACCACGCTCGCGGCCGGGCGCGACCTGACCATCGAGGCTGCCACCGAAACCACGGCGGAAAGCCACTTCAGGGACGAGAAGAAGTCCGGCCTCTTCAGTACCGGCGGCCTGGGCATCACCATCGGCACACAGCAGCAGAGCATCGACCAGCAGGGCCTCGGCCAAACGGCGGCGGCCTCGACCGTGGGCAGCGTGCAAGGCGATGTGACCCTACTCGCCGGAGCGCATTACCGGCAGACGGGCTCGGACGTGCTGGCTCCGCAAGGCGACGTGAGCATCGCGGCACAGGCGGTGGAGATCGAGGCAGCCCGCGAGACGAGCCAGAGCCGGGTCGAACAACAGTTCAAGCAGTCCGGCCTGACCGTCAGCCTCGGCAGTCCGGTGATCTCGGCAGTGCAGACCGTGCAGCAGGTGACCCAGGCCGCCGGTGACACCCGCGATGGTCGCATGCAGGCCCTGGCCGCCGCCAGCGCCGGACTGGCCGGGTATCAGGGCTATCAGGCCGTGGTGGCCGGTCAGGCGGTGGAAGGCGGCAATCTGGCGGATCAGGCCGGCGGCGTATCGCTTGCCGTCAGCCTGGGTTCATCGAAGAGCCAGAGCACGAGCACCCAGACCAGCGATACGGCGGCAGGCAGCACCGTGGCAGCGGGTGGCGACGTGACGATCCTCGCCATGGGCAACGGCGAGAAGAGCGACATCACCGTGCAGGGCAGCAGCGTCTCCGCCGGGCGCAACGTCCATCTGCTCGCCGAGGATGAGATCAAACTGCTGGCCGCGGCCAACACCGGCCACAGCCAATCGAACAGCACGAGCAGCAGCGCGAGCGTGGGCGTAAGCCTCAACCTGGGCGCCCAGACCGGCCTGAGCGTGGGCGTTGCGGCCAGCAAGGGCACGGGCCGGGCCGATGGGCAGGACACGGCATGGACGAACGCACGCCTCAGTGCCGGCGAAACGGCGAGCCTGGCTTCCGGCGGGGACACCACACTCAAGGGCGCGGTCATCGAAGCCCCGCAGGTCATTGCCGACGTCGGCGGCAATCTGACCATCGAAAGCCTCCAGGACACCAGCACCTACGACAGCCAGCAGCACAGCAGCGGATTCAGCATCAGCGTGCCTATTGGCCCAGGCATGGCCAGCGGCTCGATTTCATCCGATAACAGCAAGGCGAAAAATAACTACGCCAGCGTTGCCGAGCAATCGGGCATTTTGGCTGGCGACGGTGGCTTCGACATCACGGTCAAGAGCAACACCGACCTCAAAGGTGCCGCGATTGCCAGTTCGGACAAGGCCATCGAAGAGCAAAAGAATCGTCTGACCACCGCCACGCTAACCACCAGTGACATCGAGAACCGGGCGGAAGCCAGCGCCAGCAGCAGCGGCTTTGGCATCGGCACCGACATGTTGACCCAAGGCAAGTATGGAATCACCAAGGGCATTCTCAGCAACGCACTGAATAACGCCAAGGATTCGGAAAGTAACAGTGGGCAAACCCGTACCGCCGTCAGCGACGCAGCGATCATCCTTACCAATGAGGATGAACAGCTTCAACGCACCGTCAAAAATGCCTGGCAAACTGTTGCCAGCCTCAATCGTGACGTTGCCACGGCTCACACGGCGGCCGAACGGATCGATACAGAAAAGCTGGAAAAAACTGTCGAGGCGGAACGGTCCATCAAGCAGGAAACGATCAAGGCCGTCACCACACTCTCCGATGAGGCTTACCGCTCCCGCTTCCAGCAGAAACCAACTCTGCTCAAGGTTGAATGCCATACTGAAAGCAAAGCCTGCATAAACGACCCAAGCTTGCTGGTTCTCAGCGTGGCAACTGAGGAAGATGTCGCCAATGCGCCGGCCGGGACGATCATCGCGATCAACGGTATCCTCAACGATGAAAAGCGAGGTGCCGAGTTGGCGTATCAGAATACGCTGCCGGACGAAATTACCAAGGAAAAACCAACCACTGTGTACCTGATGCACATTGCGCCAGCGAATAATACGCTTTCGGAACTGATGGGTGTCGCCTATGAAAAAA
Source organism: Sterolibacterium denitrificans (assembly GCF_900174485.1). NCBI lineage: Bacteria > Pseudomonadati > Pseudomonadota > Betaproteobacteria > Nitrosomonadales > Sterolibacteriaceae > Sterolibacterium > Sterolibacterium denitrificans. The sequence goes on from NZ_LT837803.1 coordinate 402,474, forward strand.
TTACCGCCTCGGCCGATTATGGTCTGACCAACTTTCTGGGGTATACGAACGGGCAGGAACTGTATGCCAACCTACTGCGTAGTCGGGGAGATCTGGAAACCACATCACTCGGGCATAGCCGGGGAACGTTGATTCAGGAAGCCAGTTTCACGATTGTTACGAACCGTCTCGACGAAAATGGCAATTCTTACACCAATCCAAACTTGACGATACGTGGCGTGGCAGGGGCGGCAAATGCCGAAGCATATTCACAGAAAGCCATCCAGGTTGTCGAGGAAAAAAACAAAGACCAAGTTATGTACAACTATTTCAATAACGACCCGGTTTCTGTTACCACTGGCGGCAACGTCGGGTTTACCACTTTGCTCAATTTGTGGGAGGTCTACAAGACGAACAATAGCATGCACAGTTGTATGGGTACTGGAGCAGCGGGTTGCAAGCAAGTAGAAATGCCCGTTCCCGGCGGGCCACAAGGTACACCAGAAGGTAATGCGAAACTGATCGAATACGTCGGAGGAGTACGCAAACCCCAGCCTTCTGTAAAACAATAAAGGAGCTTGCCATGAAACCTTTTTTGATGGCAGTTCTAGTAGCCATGGGCAGTATTGCGGGTTGTAGCGCTGAAAATTTCATCCGCAAAAATGATGACCAATATGCAAAACCAAGCGTAACGGATTCGCCACTCACTGATGTTTACAAAACATATCAATACAAACTGCTGGATAAATATCGGGTAACGCACCAATGGTTGTTTTCTGGGTGCGGTTACAGTGCCTACGAACGTCCCAGTCAGGAACTGGACAAGCATACGTTTTTCTATGATGTTCTTGATATCTACGAAGAGGTAAATATTACGAAGCAACGTGGAAGCACAAAGCATTTCAACAACTTCATCCGCAGCGTCAAACATCAACAGCCCATTTACACACCGACGACCAAGGAAGAAGCGGAAGCCAGTGTCACGGCTGCGTTGGAACGGGCCAGACGCGGCAGTAGGACAGACATCTACGAAAGCCCTCCACCCGACACAAGAAAGCCCATCCGATATGAAGAAATGGAAATCGGGTTTCGCCCTCTCTGCTTTGAATCTTGGTGGACGACAAGTCATTCGTTAAGCCTGCGCTTGCACAAGCTGACGCTAGCAGAATTCGAGGCAATGTTCACCAAGCTCTATCCCGAGAGTCGGTGGTCAACCAAAACTCTCGATGGCAGACTCTGGCGCGTACAGGAAACGGATCGACAGCATCTACGTCCGCGACGTGGCGTTGGTGGTCCCTACCAGACTTGGGTAACGGCTATTGGCGACAGCGGCTACGTCATCGGGCTGGAAATGACGGCCAGTCAGGATTCGCTGACGTATCCGCAATTCTTCGATGCACTTGAGGCGGTTTATCACCATTTGATCAGCTCAGTACGTATCGAACCGTTAATTCCATAATCCTCTTTGGATATTTTCCAGGTCGACTACAGCAAACTTTCACCAGAGCACCCACCATGACCAACACAGCACTGTCGCGGCGGGCAAGGATGTGACCGTCGTGGCGACCGGCGCGGAAGAACGCAGCGACATCACCGTGCAAGGCAGCAGCGTCTCCGCCGGGCGAGACGTCAGTCTGATCGCCGAAGATGAGATCAAACTGCTGGCCGCCGAGAACACGGCCAACCAGCAAAGCAGTAGCCACAGCAGCAGCGCGAGCATCGGCGTGAGCCTCAACCTGGGTGTCCAGACCGGCCTGAGCGTAGGCGTTGCGGCCAGCAAGGGCACGGGCCAGGCCGATGGGCAGGACACGGCATGGACGAACGCACGCCTCAGTGCCGGTGAAACGGCGAGCCTGGCTTCGGGCGGGGACACCACGCTCAAGGGCGCGATCGTCGAAGCCCCGCAGGTCATTGCCGACGTCGGCGGCAACCTGGCCATCGAAAGCCTCCAGGACACCGGCACCTACGACAGCCAGCAGCACAGCAACGGATTCAGCATCAGCGTACCGATCCTCGGCGGCGTACCCGACCTGAAACGGATCGGCGGCAGCATCGGCGGTGGCAAGTCAAACATCGACAGCGACTACGCGAGCGTCAATGAACAGTCCGGCATCCGCGCCGGCGACGAAGGCTTCGACGTGCAAGTCGGAGGGGGTACCACGCTCACCGGCGGCGCCATCACCAGCACGCAGCCGGCCATCGACGAGGGCAAGAACCATTTCGAGACCGGCGGCAAACTCACCCTCGCCGACATCACCAACCAAGCCGAATACGAAGGCAAGGGCGCCAGCATCAATCTCGGCGCGGGCATCAGTCTCGACGGCAAACTCACGCCCCAAGGCACCAGCGCGGGAGTGGGAGAAGACGAAAACAGCGCCGGCAGCATGACGCTGGCCACCATCTCCGACATCGCCGGCAACAAAAACGCCCGAACCGGTGATGCCGAAACCGGCATCGCCCCCATTTTCGATGCGGAGAAGGTGCAGAGGGAAATCGATGCGCAGGTGCAAATCACGCAAACCCTCACCCATCAGGCGCACCAAGTGGTGGATGCCTACGTGCAGACCGAACGCAAATCCCTGCAAGAGCAACTCAAGACCGTCGAGACAGCAGCCGACAAGGCAGTAATTCAGCAGCAACTCGACGATCTGCTCCTGCAGGAGCGGGTGATGAACGTGCTGATCGGCGCCGTGACCGGCATGGGCGGCACGGCGCTGACCAGGGGAACCCTCTCGGCGGCAGCGGATGAGATGCGCAGGATTACCATCGAGAACTCGGAACGCTTCGCGGGCGTGACCGATGGAACAACGAAACTCGACAACATATCGGGAGAAAGCGAGGGGGTGCGAGGAGATGGAGTCAAGACCGGTGGCACGCGGGCCGATCTGGATATCCTGTGCGGGACGGATAACAAGCGATGCGCAACGAATAGTGATGGAAGTTTGAATCTTAATGAGAAGGGACAGGTTGTGTTCTTGCCGTCGGAAGCCGATGGTAAAACCTTGGCAGAGTTTCTCGAAACTGACGAAGGGAAGAAGGCAGCCGGCCTGACCGGCGGTATTCAGGGCTGGAAGGGGACATTCTTCGGTATCCCCTACGCTGCCGGCAGTTGGATGGACAAGCTCGTGGAATCCTTCGGCGGGTCGCATGACTTCCTCGGCGGACAAGTCACAGGGTTGTATGACGAACAGGGGAACATCAAGCGGGATATGAGTGATATCGAAAGAGCCGCCTACAACACTTGGAGTGTGGCCGCAATTGTGCCTTCGGCTCCTTTTGCGATGGCCGAGTTGTTACCGCCACAGGTATGGCAGGCGATTTCCATTTTCCTGAAGGATGCAAAATGAAGCGACAAGTATTGTTCTGGATGTCGATCATGCCCTGCCTTCTGTTGTCTGGTTGCGAGCCGGGGATAGTGCGCATCAGTGAATATCAGAAATCCATCAAACCCTACATCGCCTACTGGACGAAAGAAGGAATGACGGAGGAGGAGCGCCTGAAGGACTGGATGGAGTGCGGTGGTATGGCAAATGGAAGCTACTCAAGTGATGCTCCGCCGGGGGCAACGACAGAGATCATCTTGAAAGCGGCCGCAATTAAGAGAGAGACCATCGGCGAATGCATGAAAGCCAAAGGATACCGTTACGTAAAGTGACGGAGAAGAGGGCGAGAGAATGGCCGGCGATCTGTTCAACGGCGGCACGATTGCCGGACGCCAGCTCGTCGCCATCGACGCGGAGAACCTCCATAACCTGCAGGGCCGCATCCTGGGCAATACGGTTCAGGTGGCCGACCGGCAGTTGGATGGACAAGCTCGTGGAATCCTTCGGAGGGTCGCATGACTTCCTCGGCGGACAAGTCACAGGGTTGTATGACGAACAGGGGAACATCAAGCGGGAGATATCTGGAGCAGAAAGAAAGACTTACGACGCCTGGAGCACGGTAGCTCTCGTGCCTGCTGCACCCTTCGCAATGGCAGAACTCCTGCCGCCGGAAGTCTGGCAGGCCATCTCGATTTTTTTAAAGGTCGCGAAATGAAACCAAATCCCGTTATTGCAGCGATGTTGTTTCTGGCGCTCACACAAGCTGGATGTGGAACGCAGATTGGACTCACTGGTAGCGCCTATGAGGAGTATCAGAAATCCATCAAACCCTACATCACCTACTGGACGAAAGAAGGAATGACGGAGGATGGACGCCTGCGCGATTGGGTGGCATGCGGTGGACAAGAGAACGGCAATTTCTCGCTGGACCGGAAAAAGCGGCTTCAAGGAGAAAGCAGCGATACATTCCGTACTCGGCTGGAACACGACTTCGAGCGCTGCATGCTGCGCAGTGGATACCGCTATACCGGTGACTGCTCCAGTGAACGCATGAAGTCTCAACCTCTCTGCGGCGCGCCATGAAAACGACCGGACTGACAAACGGCATCCAAGGCTGGAAAGAAACACCCTTCGGTATTCCCTGTGTGGGCTGGCAGTTGGGTATCAACTTCTGGCAGGACAGGTCATCACAAACAAAAAAGCCGGTTACCCCGGCTTTTTTGTTGCGCGTGAAGATGAAGACGCGAAGATTTACAGCTTCTTCAGATCTTCGTCGACAGCGGCCAGCATTTCCTTGGTGATCTTGCCGCCGGAGAAGCCGGCGATCATCTTCAGGGACATGCCGCGGGCCATGCCGATTTGCGGGTTGGTGGCCAGTTCCGGCATGTGCTGATCGATGACGGCGCGCGGGCCGGCGTTGTCGAGCAGTTCGCCAACCTTGGAGTCGATGCTGTAACCCATATTGTTTCCTTCCTTGATTTAATTGTGATGAAAGTGACGGGGCGTGGCGGTTGCTTGTTGCTTGCCACCGGTGGTGCTTGCCCCAGCGGCCCGGATTGCCCAGGCTGCGCCAGGGACAGAACCGAATGCCGAATACCTCTAAGCAAAACAGACTGAAAGAGGTTGAGGCAATTGTAGGCCGCCAGTATTATGAGTCAACTGAATTGTCCTCATGGTTGGATTATGAACAATATCGATATCCGGCGCGTCGACCTGAATCTGCTGGTGGTTTTCGAGGCGGTTTACCGTGAGGGCACGGTGACCCGGGCGAGCGAGAAACTGCACCTGACGCAATCTTCCGTCAGCCATGCGCTGGGCCGTCTGCGCAAGCTTTTCGACGATCCGCTGTTCCTGCGCCACCATAACGGCATGACGCCGACGCCGCTGGCGCGCGAGCTTTATCCGCCGGTACTCTCGGCCCTGCGCATTCTCGAAGACACGCTCAACCAGCCGCCGCCGGGCGGCCAGGCGAAGCCGCGCCGCGTCCTCAACATCGGCCTGATCACCACCGATGAGGCGGCCTTCCTGCCGCAACTGATGGCGCGCCAGGGCAGCGCGCCGCAGTACGAGATCGTCACCAGCCTTTACGAGCCGGGGCGTTTCGAAAATCGGCTGGCCACCGGCAAGTTCGATGTCGCCATGCAGCCCTTTGCCTTCTCCTATCCCTCGGCCAATGTACAAAGCCGCTTGCTGACGCGCGAAGGGCTGTCGGTAATGATCCGGCGCAACCACCCGGCATTGCGCCGGGGCGCGCTCGATCTGGATGCCTATCTCAAGCTGCGCCACATCGTCGTCGCGCCACGGCGCATGGAAGCCAACTACCTCGACATGGAGTTCGCCCGCCGCCGCCTCGAACGCGAAGTGGTGCTGCGCTGCCAGGACTACTGGACGGCGGCGCGCATCGTCGCCGAAACCGACTGCATCCTCACCGCGCCGCACCGGCCGATGTCCTCGCTCATCGGCGACATGCGCGCCAACAAACTGGTGCCGCTGCCCGAGGGCCTCAACATGCCGGAGGCCGCCGACATCTACCTCTACTGGCACGCCTCGGCCACCAACGATCCGGACAACCTCTGGCTGCGGCAGAACCTCGTCGAAATCTTTCAGGCGCCACAGGGCAGCCACGGCGGGACATAAAAAAACCGCCCCTGGCGGGGCGGTTTACTTGCCGGATCAACCAAGCTTATCCGGCGCCTTCTCAATAGACGTAGGTCAGGTCGAGACCGACGCTGCGCGGATCGCCCCAGTTGCCGGACATGTCGGTGACCCAGCCGGGGTTGGTCATGGTCAGGTACTTCTTGTTGGCCAGGTTCTTGCCCCACAGGCCCACCGTCACGCGGCCCTCGTCGCCCGGGCCGGCCTTGATCTGGGACAGCGCGATGCGCGCGTTCCAGATGCCGAAGGCCGGCGTGGTCGAGCGCAGGGCGACCGTCGGGATGCTCAGGTTGAGCGGTGTCGACTGGCTGTCGCGGTGAGTGTAGTTGAGATTGGCGTCCAGCTTGCCGGGCAGGCCGAAGTCGGGGAAGCGGTAATCGAGGTTCATCGTGTAGTCGTTCTTCGGCACGATCAGCTTGCGCAGATTGGTGACGTCCACATTGTTCTCGACCCAGCGGTCATACCTGTGGTGCAGACGCGCATAGCTGAAGCCCAGACGCAGGTCGCGGGTGATGGCCGCCGTCAGGTCGAATTCCAGGCCGCGATAGGTGGAACCGCCGACGTTGACCGTCGCCCAGCCGCCCAGGCCGTTGTTGACCGACTTCTGCTCATCCTTGTACTTGCTCTGGAAGATCGCCAGGTTGGTACGCAGGCGACGGTCGAGGAACTCGCCCTTCATGCCCGCCTCGATTGACTTGATCGTCTCGGGGTTGAAGCCGGCGGCGAACTTCGTCGCATCGCCGGGGCCGGCCACCGGATCGAAGCCACCGCTGGTATAGGCCGTCGAGTACTTCAGGTAGGTCATCAGGTTCTGCTGCCAGCGGTAGTTGAACGACAGCGCCGGCGTCATCTTCGACCAGGAGCGGTCACCGACGACGTTGTTGAAGCCAGCACCGATGATTGCGGTGTCTTGTTCATCGACCGTTCCGGGAACAAGGCCAGGTGTTACGTCATAGGCATTGACAAAGCCCATGTTGTAACCCACCACCTTGCGATGATCACGGGTGTAGCGCAGGCCCGGCACGACGTCCAGCTTCTTGTCGAGGATGTTCGGCGTCCAGGTGGCCTGGGCAAAGACCGCCCAGGAGGTACTCTCGGCGGAAGACAGCCCCTTTTGGTCGAGTATCAACAAGTCGTTGCCCGTGGGGGTAAAAGTGGAATCAAATCCAGCGCCAGGCACATACTGGGCAATGTTCGGCCCGGAATGCTGATGGCCTTTCTCAGAGGAATAATAGACGCCCGAGGTATATTTCAGGTCCTGCGAGATGTCGCCGAGGAACTGAAATTCCTGCGACCAGCTCCGGTTGTAGAGCGTGATCGGCTGGCCGAGCTGCAGGGTACCGCCGCCGCTCAGATTGACGGTCAGCGGATAACTGTCGGAGCGGGCGTCGTCGCCGCCGGCATAGGCGCCGTAGTTGTAGTGGTTGAGGGCGTCGACCGTGCGGTAGCCGGTGATCGACTTGATGGTCAGCGACGGCGAGACATCCCAGGCCACGTTCAGGGTATGGGTCTCGGTCTTGTTGCGGTTCTTGCCGAACGGCGAGGAGACATAGAGCTGATCCAGCTTGTCCATGGAGCAGCCGGCAATCAGTTGAGCCGCGCGGGGATCGGTAAGTGCGGCGAATGCCAGCCAGGACTCGGCGGGATCGGCAGGATTGTAGGTGGAGTAAGCCTGCATATAACCCGGAATCAGGCACTGCGGCGGCGTGTCGTAGCTCTTGCTGTCGGTGTGGTCATAGCCGTAATCGACCATCACGTTGCTGGCCGGCTTCCAGCGCACGTCGAAGCGCCAGGCATCGCCTTTCTTCTCGCCGAACTTCACGCCGCCGGGGGCGCTGTTGTGCACGCCGTCGTGATCCTTCTCGTTGTGCAAGTAGGAGATCTTCATCGCCAGATCGTCATTGACCGGCAGGGTGAGGATGCTCTTCGAGATGAACTGGCCGCGATTGGCGAAGCTGAACATCTGCTTGAAGCCGATATGCTCCAGTCCCAGTTCGGGGCGGGCGGTATGGATGTTCACCGCGCCGCCGGTCGCATTACGGCCGGAGAGCACGCCTTGCGGGCCCTTCAGCACCTCGATGCGCTCGAGGTCGGCGGCCGGGTTGGACAGCCCGAACAACTGCGAGAAATAGACCCCGTCCATGTGCACGGCGATGGGGTTGGGCGAGCTGATGAACACGGCATTGGTGGTGATGCCGCGGAAGAAGGGGAAGAAGGCTTCACTGCTGCCCGGATAGGGCGCGAGATTGAGGCCCGGCACTTCGGCACCGATGTCGCCCAGCGCGACGATGTTGTGCTTTTCCAGATCCTTGGCGCCCAGCGCCTGGATGGAAATGGGCACGTCCTGCAGGTTTTCCTTGCGCTTCTGCGCGGTGACGACGACTTCTTCGATGGCGGCACTGTCGGCCTTGGCCTGGCCTTGTTCCTGGGCATGCACCAGCGGAACGGCAACCAACTGGGCCAGTGCGACGGACAGCGTCAATGCGATGGGCTTGCGGGGAAAATTGGGCTTCAAATCGCTCTCCTTGTTTATGGGTTTCCTGCCTAGAAAGAATAGTCAGCAATGTACGCCCCACAGGGATTACCTTTGGCCGTCCCACGGAGACTTTCTTTGGTCGTCATTCCCGCGAAAGCGGGAATCCACTCTCAGCCTGAGGGGCTCACAAGCCATGGATTCCCGCTTTCGCGGGAATGACGAGAACCTATGTGTAGTTCTGCTGACGTTCATTGCTAATCAGGATGGGCTTTATGTGTTGCTGTCGATTTGCTGGTTTGTTTCGATGGCGCGCCAGGGCAGCAAGACTGCGCCATGGTGGGCGCAGTATATGTCAGGGCTGGATACCGTGAAAAGGGGGGGGGAAGACGGGGAGGGTTGATGGAAAAATTCTTCAGATTTCCGGCGCCGCTTGCGCAGCGGCATTCGACATATGGTTCGAGCGCCTGCTCACTGGCTGACGCTGATCCAGTTCTCCACTTCAAGGGCAGGTACGCGCGCGAATTCCGACACGTTGTTGGTCACCAATACCAAGCCTTCGCTGCGTGCATGACCGGCAATGTGCAGATCGTTCACGCCGATGGGCTGGCCCTGCTTCTCCAGGGCTGCGCGAATGGCGCCGTAGTGCTGGGCGGCCTTGGGGCCATAGGGCAGCACATCGAGGCGGCTGCAGAAGTCCTCGATGGCGGACAGGTTCTCGCCGACACGGCTGCTTTTCTCCGCGCCATGCAGAAGTTCAGCCAGGGTGATGGACGAAATCGCCATGCGGCTGGCATTGGCATTGAATACGGGCAGCACCTCGACGGGACGCCGTTTCAGGACATAAATGACGATGTTGGTATCCAGCAGGTAGCGCAGCATCAGAGCGCTTCCCGCTCGGGCTGGTGCTGGCTGGCGCGCTCGGCCATGAAGTCATCGCTGACGCCGGGACCGTCCAGGAAAAAGCTGTCCCAGGACTGACCGAGCGGCGCGATGATGCGTTCATTGCCTCTGGCGCGCACTTCCACTTTGCGAACACCTTCGGGCAAGCGCACATCCAGCGGAAGTCGCACGGCCTGGGTGCGATTGTTGATGAAAACAGTGCCAATGGACATGCCACTCTCCCAGGGAAACAATGTATATCGCAATCGTATATGGCGTCGTGCGCAGCGTCAAGTTTGCCGCAGGGGAGGGTGAGGAAAAGAACCGGCTCAGGCCGCCCGGTTCTTTTCCCGCGCCGCCCACAGGTAGCGCAGGAAGGTGCCGCGGGCGTTCTGGCCGGCGATGATCCAGCCGGCGCGGCCGTCGAGCAGGCCACCGCGCAGCAGGTAGCCGCGCAGCCAGCTCCAACCGCCGTGCAGGCAGGCGCTGAAAAACCCACCCTTGCCGCGGGCGCACAGTTTCGCGGCGCCCAGGCGGGCGTAGCGCTCGGTTTTTTCGCGCAGCTCGGCGAAGGAAGTCATGCTGTCATGCCGCAGATAGCCGGCCAGGGTGGCGGTACGGCCGTCGCAAATCACCCGTTCATGCACCACGTCATCGCTGAAGCGCCCGGCACCGCGCCGGAACAGCCGCAGCACGCGGTCGTTGCGCCAGTCGCCAAAGCGAATCAACTGGCCGCAGTAGAGCGAGCGGCGTTCGATCCAGTAGCCGGCGATGTCCTGCGCCGCATCGGGTGATACGGCCTGCTTTATGGCGGCGGCCAGCGCCGGCGTGACGATTTCGTCGGCGTCGAGGGAAAGGATCCAGCGCCCGCCGGCCAGCGCCACGGCGCGATTCTTCTGCGGCCCGAAGCCCGGCCAGTCGGCGCAGACATGCACCCGGGCGCCATGCGCGGCGGCAATGGTCAAAGTGTCGTCCGTGCTGCCCGAATCGAGCACGACGATTTCATCGGCGAAACCGGCGGCTTCGAGACAGGCGCCGATGCAATGGGCTTCGTTCTTGGTGATGACGACGACGGAAAGTAAGGGGGCGGGGACAGCCTCACCCTGCGAGGCAAGTGGCGATGGCGTCATGTCGGCTCGGTGCGCGCAGCGCGCGGTGGGCAGCCGGCCAGCAGCACGCCCGTCATCCAGACGAACAGCAGGCTTTCCGCGTGGTCGAGAAGGAAGGAGTTGAACAGGTTGCCGACCATCATCACCAGCAGCAGGCCACGCGCGGCGAGTTGCCAGGGTTTGGGCAAGCTGCCGGCGCTGCGCCAGATGGCGTAGAACATCCACAGCAGCATGCCCAGCCCGACGATGCCGTACTGGGCGGCGGTCAGCAGATACTGGTTATGAGGATTGTTCCAGGCGACCTGGCCCGTACCGGCGACCACGGCGGCATAGGCGGCGGTGAAGCCGCCGGTACCCACGCCAAAAAACGGATGTTCGCGAATGATGCTCAGCGTATTGATGTAGAAATCCAGGCGCGCGCCGATCGAGGTTTTATTGGCACCCACGCCCGTCCATTGCCGGTATTCGCCGGCGGCCAGCGCGAAGCGCTCGATCAGCGGCGCCTGCAACTGGTAGGCGATGGCGACCACCACGACCAGTCCCGCCGTGGCCAGCAGCATCCCGCGCCAGCGGAAGCGGTCGATGAAGAAATAGCCGAGCAGACAGGTCAGCGCCAATTGGCCGGTACGGCCTTCGATCATGAACAGCACGTTGAAGGCCGCCAGCAGCGCCGCGCCGGCCAGTAGCAGACGCCAACGGCGTTGCGCGGGATCGAGGTGCAGGGCCGCCACGGCGGCCAGAAAGCTGGCCAGCGCCATGAAAATGCCGTGCGTGATGTGCAGCTTGAAGACCACCGGATTCTCCGCCAGGCGTTCGGCGAGCAGGCCGTCCGGCAGCAGGCCGCGCCAGAGCAACAAGGAGAGCAGCAGGGTGAGCCCCATCGCCGCGCCGAAGGCAGCCAGCGCCCGCAACCGGTCGCGCGGGTCGCGGAACAGCGGCAGCAACAGCAGGATCAGCAGCAGATTGGCGTACTTGCGCAGGAAGCGCAGTGTCTCGGCGTTATCGCTCGGACCGTAGAGGCAGCCGAGCAGAACGATGCCGCACAGCGCCAGCACCACCGGCGTCACCGGATGCCGGCGGATGGCGCTGAACTTTTCCCGCCAGCCGCCGCCCAGCACCCAGGCCAGCAGGAAGACGGCGAGCAGGAGATTGTCCAAAGCGACGGAAATTGGAATCGATGCCCCGAGCAGAATGGCGGCCCAGCGCGCCACCGGGAAGGAGGCAGAGGCAGCCGGGGCGGAAGGCGTAGACGGTGTGGGTGTAGGCGAAAACATTCCGCCAGTATATTCGCAAGGCGACCGGGCATCGGCGCAACAGTGCGCAGCAGTTCCGCTTTCCACGCGGCCATCGGTCAGACGCCGCCGCAAGCAGCCCCGCCCGAGGTTTCAACCGCGCGCCAGCGTCCGCAAGGTGTATTGCAGGATGCCACCGTGGCGGTAGAACTCGCGCTCCTTCGGCGTGAGCAGCATCACCTTGACCTGGAACCGTTTCTTGCCGCCGTCGGCAGCCGTGGCCGTCAGGGTGGCGGTGTGGGCATTGCCGCCGTCCAGGCCCTGGATGTCGAAGACTTCATGTCCCGTCAGACCGTGGCTAACCGCGCTTTCGCCGTCCATGAACTGCAGCGGCAGCACGCCCATGCCAACCAGGTTGGAGCGGTGGATGCGCTCGAAACTTTCGGCCAGCACGGCCTTCACGCCGAGCAGCAAAGTTCCTTTGGCGGCCCAGTCGCGGCTGGAGCCGGTGCCGTATTCCTTGCCGGCGATCACCACCAGCGGCACGCCTGCGGCCTGGTATTTCATCGCCGCATCGTAGATGGCCAGTTGCTCGCCACTCGGGATGTGGCGCGTGTAGCCGCCCTCGACGCCATCGAGCATGCGGTTCCTGAGACGGATGTTGGCAAACGTGCCGCGCACCATCACGTCGTCGTTGCCCCGGCGCGAGCCGTAGGAATTGAACTCCAGCGGCGGCACGCCGCGTCCGATGAGATAGCGGCCGGCCGGTGAATCCTTCTTGATCGAGCCGGCCGGCGAAATGTGGTCAGTGGTGATGGAGTCGCCGAACAGCCCCAGACAACGCGCGCCACGAATGTCCGCGACCGGCGTGAGCGCCATCGTCATGCCGTCGAAATACGGCGGATTCTTGATGTAGGTGGAGGCATCGTCCCAGGTGTAGAGCTTGCCCTCGGGCACTTCGATGGCATTCCAGTCCGGGCCGCCGTCGAAGACTTCGGCGTAGTTGCGGGCGAACATTTCATGATTCACCGCGCTGGCGACGAGAGCGGAAATTTCCTGGTTGCTCGGCCAGATGTCCTTGAGATACACCGCCTGGCCGTTCCGGTCCCTGCCCAGCGGCTGGCGCGTCAGGTCGATATCGATGGTGCCGGCCAGGGCGAAGGCCACCACCAGCGGCGGCGAGGCGAGGTAGTTCATTTTCACTTCGGAGTGGATGCGCCCCTCGAAGTTGCGGTTGCCGGAAAGCACGGAAGCGACGACGTAATCGTGATCGGCGATCTGCTGGCTGACGTCTTCGGGCAGCGGGCCGGAATTGCCGATGCAGGTGGTGCAGCCATAGCCCACCAGATAGAAGCCGAGCTTTTCCAGATCGGACAGCAAGCCGGTCTTTTCCAGATAATCCGTCACCACCTTGGAGCCGGGGGCGAGCGAAGTCTTCACCCAGGGCTTGGCCGTCAAGCCGCGCGCGACCGCCTTGCGCGCCAGCAGGCCGGCGCCGATCATCACATAAGGGTTGGACGTATTGGTGCAGGAGGTGATGGCCGCGATCACCACCGAGCCATGGCCCAGTTGGCAATGCGCATGATCCGGACAGGCGTCGGGGCCATGTTCGTGCTCGCTCTCGGCGTGCCCCACGGCGGTGCTGCCGCCTTCGCCGAGGAAACGCGCCTGCTGCCTGTCCCAGGCGGCATCATCGCCCTTCAGCGTCCGCAGCGCCTGGGCGTAACTCCCGGGCATGTCCGCCAGCGATACGCGATCCTGCGGCCGCTTGGGGCCGGCCAGCGAAGGCTGGACCGTGGCCAGGTCGAGTTCGACGATGGAACTGAAACCGGCCTGGGGACTGCCGGCGTCGTGCCACAGCCCCTGCGCCTTGGCATAGGCTTCGATCAAGGCGATCTGCGCGGCATCGCGGCCGGAGAGTTTCAGGTAGGCGATGGACTCCGCATCGATCGGACAGATCGCGCACGTCGCCCCATATTCCGGCGCCATGTTGCCCAGGGTCGCGCGCGTGGCCAGCGGCAGATGCTGCAGGCCGGGGCCGAAGAACTCGACGAACTTGCCGACCACGCCGTGCCGGCGCAGCAGGTCGGTGACCGTCAGCACCAGATCGGTAGCCGTCGCCCCTTCGGGCAGCGCGCCGGACAGGCGGAAGCCGACCACCTGCGGAATCAGCATCGACGAAGCCTGGCCGAGCATGGCGGCTTCGGCCTCGATGCCGCCCACCCCCCAGCCCAGCACGCCCAGGCCATTGACCATGGTGGTATGCGAATCGGTGCCGAACAGGGTGTCGGGAAACGCCCAGGTCGCGCCATCGATGTCGCGCGTCATTACCGTGCGCGCCAGGTATTCCAGATTCACCTGATGCACGATGCCGGTGGACGGCGGCACCACGCGGAAATCCTGCAGCGCCTTCTGGCCCCAGCGCAGGAAGGCGTAGCGTTCATGGTTGCGCTGGAATTCGATTTCGGCATTGCGCCCCAGGGCATCGGCGCGGCCAAACACATCGACCTGCACCGAGTGGTCGATCACCAGCTCGACCGGCGCCAATGGATTGATCCTGTCCGGATCGCCGCCCAGCGCCTGCATGGCATCGCGCATCGCGGCCAGATCGACGACGCAGGGTACGCCGGTGAAATCCTGCAGCAGCACGCGCGCCGGCAGGAAGGCGATTTCGGTAGCCGGTTCCTTCTGCGGATCCCAGTTCGCCACGGCCTCGATTTCCCGCTGCGTGACATTCACCCCGTCTTCATGGCGCAGCAGGTTTTCCAGCAGGATTTTCATCGAGTAGGGCAGGCGCTGGATGTCGAAACGCTCGCCCAGCGCCGGCAGACTGGCGTAGCTGTAGCTGCGGCCGGCAACTTCGAGGGTTCGACGGGTGACGTAGGAATCGATCATGGCGGGGCTCCCGGGCAAGACGGATGAATCGGTCGTGGCAGCCCGATGCGGCAAAGTCACGCGCCGGCTGCCACAAGTGCGCATAAGCATAATCCGCTGCGCGACAAAGTTCGAGTTTCGCAACCGAACGGCCAACGAACGGCGCTGCGCCAGCGCTGACCGGAACAACGCTTGACCACCCGGGAAAAAGGCGCAATACTCGCCAACTCAAGAATTAATCGTTCAGACAATTAATTATTTTTCAACCAGACGAGCATGGAGACGAGTATGGCTCAAGCAGGAACAGTGCAGGCCGGCGGCGACGTGTTGCGCGCCGGCTTCGAAGTCGGCTATACCTACACCCGCCTGACCGGACCGGTGATCGGCGAATTTCTCGCCGGTCTGCGCGACGGCCAGATCAAGGGCATCAAGGGCAGCAATGGCAAGGTCATCTGCCCGCCGACCGAATACGACCCGGTGACTGCCGAGGAGCTGAGCGAGTTCGTCGCCCTGCCCGATACCGGCACGGTGCAGACCTGGAACTGGGTAAATCAGCCCCGCCCCAAGCATCTGCTGAAAAAACCCTTCGCCTGGGCGCTGATCCGCATCGACGGCGCCGATACGGCGCTCTTGCACATGATCGATGCCGGCGCCGAGGCGAAAATGAAAAGTGGCATGAAGGTCAAGGCGCGCTGGGCTGCCGAGCGCAAGGGTTTCATCACCGACATCGAATGCTTCGAGCCGGCCTGAGGAGCGAGGAATGAGCGAAAAAATCGAAATGATCGAGTGTCCCGTCACCCTCGACTACAACTTCTCCGCTGGCGCCGCCCCGACGCGCTTTCTGCGCGGCATGAAGGAAGGCAAGCTGATCGGCCAGCGCTCGCCGCTGACCGGCAAGGTGATCGTGCCGCCGCGCGGCGCCTGCCCCGAGTCGGGTCTGCCGACCACCGAGGAAGTGCCGCTGCCCGACACCGCCACGGTGATCACCTTCACCATCGTCCATCTGCCGATCCCGACCTCCAAGCTGGATCCCCCGTTCATCGTCGCCAACCTGGTGCTCGACGGCTCCGACCAGACCTTCATCCACCTCGTTTCCGGCTGCGCCAACGAGGACGTGAAGATCGGCATGCGCGTCAAGGCCGTCTGGAAGGACAAGAGCGAGTGGGATTACTCGATGGACAACATCGCCTACTTCGAGCCCACCGGCGAGCCGCCCGTGGATATCGAGGAACTCAAGGCCAAGCGCCTGGCTGAAGCCAAGCGTTTCCAGCAGACGAAAGCGGGGAACAAATAATGCGTGAAGTCGCCATCATCGCCTACGCCCAGACGCCGCTCGTGCGCGACTGCGGCTCGAAGAACGACGTCGAACTGGTCATGGACGTGGTTCATGCCGTGAAGAACCAGGTCGGCTTTACCAACCAGGACATCGACTTCTTCTGCTCGGGTTCCTGCGACTACCTCGGCGGTTCCGCGTTCGCCTTCGTGAATGCGCTCGACGCGCTGGGCGCCGTGCCGCCGATCAACGAGTCGCACGTCGAGATGGACGCGGCCTGGGCGCTCTACGAAGCCTGGCTGAAGATCCAGACCGGCCATGCCGACACCGCGCTGGTGTATGGCTTCGGCAAGTGCTCGCAGGGCGACCTGCCCGACGTGCTGACGCTGCAGCTCGATCCCTACTACAGCCAGCCGCTGTGGCCGGACAGCATCAGCCTGGCCGCGCTGCAGGCGCAAGCCTTGCTCGACGCGGGCAAGATCACCGAGGCCGACATGGCGCGCGTGGTGCAGAAGAGCCGCGCCAACGCCAAGAACAAGCCGACGACGCAGCTCAAGGGCGACGTCACCGTCGAGCAGCTGCTGGCCCAGCCGAAGCTGGTCTCGCCGCTGCGCAAGCACGACTGCCCGCCAGTCACCGACGGCGCTTCGGCGGTGATTCTCGCCACGCGCGAAGTCGCCGAGAAGTTCCACAAGCGCAACGCCTACATCACCGGCATCGACCACCGCATCGAGGCGCACCAGCTCGGTTCGCGCGATCTGCTGAACTCGATGTCGACGAAGATCGCCGGCGAGGCGGCGGGCGTGGGCAAGGGCAAGGTCGACGTCGCCGAACTGCATGCGCCGTTCAGCTACCAGGAGTTGCTGCTCAAGGAGGCGCTGGGCCTCGGCGACGGCACCGCCATCAATCCGTCGGGCGGCGCGCTGGCCGGCAACATCATGATGTCGGCCGGCCTCAGCAACTTCGGCGAGGTGGCGATGCGCATCATCAAGGGCGAGGCGAATCGCGGCGTGGCGCACGCCACCAGCGGTCCGTGCCTGCAACAGAATCTGGTCGCCGTACTGGAGGGCAAATAAGATGGGTAACGCATGTGCAATCGTGGGCATCGGCCAGTCCGAGCGCTACAAGTCCAAGATCAAGAAGTCCATGGCCGGCCTGGTCCGCGAGGCGGCGCAGAACGCGCTCAACGACGCAGGCTGCACCTGGGCTGACATCGATGCCGTGATCATCGGCAAGGCACCCGACTTCTTCGAAGGCGTGGTGATGCCCGAGCTGTACCTGGCCGATGCGCTGGGTTGCGTCGGCAAGCCGATGATGCGCGTCCACACCGCCGGCTCGGTCGGCGGCTCGACCGCCATCGTCGCCGCCAGCCATATCCAGAGCGGCGTGTTCAAGCGCGTGCTGACGCTGGCCTACGAAAAACAATCCGAGTCGAACGCCATGTGGGCGCTGTCGACACGCCAGCCGTTCTCGCCGCACCTGAACGCCGGCGCCGGCGGCTTCTTCGCGCCCATCATCCGCGAATACAAGCGCCGCACCGGCGCGCCGGAAGACATCGGCTGCAAGGTGGCGATCAAGGACCGCACCCACGCGCTGAAGAATCCGCATGCCCACATGCATGAGGATCCGGCCAGCCTGACCGTCGAGAACTACATGGACTCCATGATGCTGTGGGATCCGATCCGCTACTCGGAAGTCTGCCCGTCCTCCGACGGCGCCTGCGCGATGGTGCTGTGCAACGAGGATCTGGCAAAGAAATCGCCGAACAAGCCCGCCTGGGTGCTCGGCACGGCGATGAAGTCCGAGCCGACCATGTATCCGTGGCGCGAGGAAGTGAACCCGCAGGCCGGCATCCTCTGCGCCAAGGAAGTCTATGCCCAGGCCGGCATCGTCAACCCGCGCAAGGATCTGGACATGGCCGAAGTGTATGTGCCGTTCTCGTGGTACGAGCCGATGTGGCTGGAAAACCTCGGCTTCGCCGACGTCGGCGAGGGCTGGAAGCTGACCGAATCGGGCGCCACCTCGCTCGACAAGGGCGGCGACATCCCCTGGAACGTCTCGGGCGGCGTGCTCTCGTCGAACCCGATCGGCGCCTCGGGCATGATCCGCTTCGCCGAAGCCGCGCTGCAGGTGCGCGGCCTGGCCGGCGAGCGCCAGGTGCCGGGCTGCAAGAAGGCGCTGGGCCACGCCTACGGCGGCGGCGCGCAGTTCTTCTCGATGTGGGTGGTCGGCAGCGAAAAACGCTGACACCCGGCTTTCCCTCCCCTTGCCCACAAGGATTACCTGCGGTCACAAGGGGAGGGACGCACGCTGCAGATTCAACCTATCCTTTCCACATCGTCATTCCCGCGCAGGCGGGAATCCATGGGTCCCCGCTTGCGCGGGGACGACACCGATAACCGATTCAGGAAATCGACATGACCGAAACCACCGCCCCCGCCCCGCAATTCGACAACCGCCACTCCAACGAGTACTACACCTTCGCCGGCAAGGACGTGCCCTGGCTGATGAAGCTGTGGGCCGAGCAGACGCCCGACAAGGCCTTCCTGATCTGGGAACCCAAGGAAGGCGAAAGCCAGTCCTGGACCTACCAGCAGTTCTGGCAGGCGGCCAACCGGGTCGCCTGCGGCCTGCTCCAGAAAGGCGTGAAGAAAGGCGACAAGCTGCTGATCCACGCCGAGAACTGCCCGGAAATGATGATCGCCTGGTACGCCTCGGCCATCGTCGGCTCGGTGGCCGTCACCACCAACACGCGCTGCATTGGCGACGAGCTGACCTACTTCGCCGAGCACTCCGGCGCGGTCGGCTGCATCACCCAGCCGAAGTTCATCAAGGAACTCGCCGCCAACGCCAAGAGCATCGGCTGGTTCGTCGTCACCGACGACAACTCGGGCGAAGCGCCCACCGATGATGAAAAGAATCACGGCTATCCATCCTACGCCAGCCTGCTGGGCCACGGCGAGCTGGCCCCGGCGCGCGATCCCGAGCCGATGCTGCCGGTCGGCATCCAATACACCTCCGGCACCACTTCGCGGCCCAAGGCCGTCGTGCATACCCACGCCAATGCGCTGTGGGGCGGCCGCAGCGGCTCGCAGAACCTGCTGATGGACAGTGACGACGTCTACATCGTGTTCCTGCCCTGCTTCCACGTGAATGCACAGAGCTGGAGCTTCTGGACGATGATGTGGGTGGGTGGCACGGTCGTCCTGCAACCGAAGTTCTCGTCGAGCAAGTTCTGGGAAATCTCGATGAAGCACAAGGTGACGCGCGCCTCGATGATCCCCTTCTGCTTCAAGGCCATCGCCATGCAGGAGATTCCCGAGCATCACTACAAGACCTGGTCGACCGGCATCAAGATGCATATGGTCGAGATGCGCTGGAACGTCAAGACCTTCGCCACCTGGGGCATGACCGAGACGGTCACCCACGCGACGCGCTCGGATCTGTTCCAGGATTCGCCCGACATGAACATCGGCGTGCCCTCGCCCGGCTATGAATTCGCCATCATGGACCCGGAAACCGGCAAGTACTGCGAGCCCGGCGTCAATGGCGACCTGTGGGTGCGCGGCACGCGCGGCGTGCAGATGTTCTACGAGTACTACAGGAACCCGGAAGCCATGGCCAAGTCCTTCACCGCCGACGGCTGGTTCAAGACCGGCGACACCGCGCGCCTGGGCACCGACGGCTATTTCTACTTCGCCGACCGCGACAAGGACATCCTCAAGGTCGGCGGCGAGAACGTCTCCGCCCGCCAGGTCGAGGAGTGCATCCACGGCATTCTCGGCATGGGCGTGCTCGACGAACTGGCCGTGGTCGCGCAGAAGCACGACATGCTCGACGAGGTGCCGGTGGTCTTCGCCATCAAGAGCCAATGGACGATGCTCTCCGAGGACGAAATCCGCCAGCAGATCATGGACGGCTGCGCCCGCGACCTGGCCGACTTCAAGCGTCCGCGCAAGGTTTACTTCGTCGAGGAAATGCCGCGCGCCGCGCTGGACAAAGTGGCCAAGAACAAGCTGCGCGAAATGGCCGATGAACTGGCCGATCAGGAGAAGGCAGCGGGCGGGAAATAAAGTCGAATCCGCAGCCGAATCCAAATCAACCCGATCAAGCCCGCAAAAAACCGCGGGCTTTTTCATGTGCGTTCGGCATGGGGGCACTCTTTTGGGTGGGGGGAAAAGCTCGATATTTTCTCGTTTTCTGATGGGGCGCTGAAGCCGATAGTTGTTTTGGTGATTTTTTCTTTTAAAGGCCAGGTTTCGCCCTGGCGGGCGACCTACTTTCTTGTCATGCGACAAGAAAGTAGGCAAAGAAGCGCACCCCGGTGTCTCGGCCCTGCGGGCTGCCCGAGTTTCGCCGCCGCCGAGCGGCCGGTTTCTAAACTCGCTGCGCTCAGACACACGAAACCGGAAAGCCCCGCTCGGCGACGGCGAAACTCGGCGAGACACAGGGGAAAGGGGTGCTACTCAACGCGTGGTGGTTGAAAAACCAAACACCAAACCTGTGTATCGGCTTCGTCATTCCCGCGCGGGTGAGAATCCAGCGGCATGGCCTACCCGACGAAGCGCGCATCGTCGTCATTCCCGCGAAAGCGGGAATCCAGTACGTCCCTGGGTCCCCGCTTTCGCGGGGACGACGAATATGTATCAAGCGTGCAACCCTGCATCAGCTTACCCGACGCAACGCGCCGCGCTCTGTCCGTTGGACTGTGACGCTTTTCCATTCCCCTGTGCGCCGCCGAGCGGAGCTGGCCTCGGACGGGGAAGTCCTGCTTTGCTGTTCGAGCGTAGCGAGTTTGCAAAGCAGGCCGGCCGAGGGTAGCGCAGTGAGGGCAGCCCGGCGACGCCGGGCCGGCAAAGCGGGGCGCGCTTTTTGGTTACTTTTTGCCGCGTGGCAAAAAGTAACTCGCCCGCCGGGGCGAGTCCCGGCTTCAGCGCGCCGGCAGAAAACAACCCGCCAACACCAAATCACAGCTTCGAAAATGCCGCCCCAAGGCGAAACCCGGCAATACCCACGGAGAAAAAGGGCAGGAAGCCCCTGGACTACAGCTTCTGGTTTCTCCAAGGAGGGAGCGAAGCGTCGGGTGCCCGACAAGCCGATGGCAACATTCAGGCAACGGAGACAAACCGCATGCCAGGTAGCGTAGGAGGAGCCCAGTCAGATAAACCGACCACCCCTATCCCGATGTGGTGCCAGCATCCCCGCCGACCAACGAAACCAACGGCTAACGACTAGCAATAGCTGGCCAGCTCATCATTGATGCGCATGGCGATGGTATTGAACTGGCTCATCGGCACGGGCCGGGAGAAGTAATTTCCCTGACCGAAACCGCAGTCGGACTGACGCAGCAGACGGAACTGCTGCTCATCCTCGATCCCTTCGGCAACCACGCCCAGGCCCAGGCTTTTCGCCATGGTGATGATGGCATTGACCAAGGCGAAATCGCTGTTGTCCGCGCTCATGTCACGTACGAAGGAGCGATCGATCTTGACCGTGTCGAGGGCAAAGCGCTTCAGGTAGGACAACGAGGAATAACCCGTGCCAAAGTCATCCATGTAGATGTGCAAACCCATGGCGCGCAGGCTGGCAATCCATTCCTGCGCGATGGTCACATCGTTCATCAGCAGGCTTTCGGTGATCTCGATGGCCAGTGCCTGGGGAGGCAGGCCGTATTGCTCCAGGGTCTTTGCCACCATGCCGGGCGCCAGCTCGTCCGGAATCTGGCGCACCGAGACGTTGACCGACACATACAGATCCAGCTCGACATTGCGCCAGTGCGCGATGTAACGGCAAGCCTCCTTCAATACCCAGCGGCCGATTTCACCGATCAGGCCGATTTGCTCGGCCATCGGCACGAAGGTCTCCGGAGGAACGGCGCCATGCTGTGGATGCGTCCAGCGCAGCAAGGCTTCGCCGCCCACGACGCGCCCCTGGCGCAGATCGACGATGGGCTGGCAATACAGCTCCAGCTCGCCCGTCGCAACCGCAACCCGCAGATCGTCCTCCATGCGCCGCCGATGCTCGACCGCCGCTTCCTGCACGGGATTGAAAAAGATGCAGGTATGGCTGCCGACCGGCACGTTGCCCAGCGCCAGTTCCGCGCGGCGCAGCAAGTGCTGCAGTTCGACGCCATCGTCCGGAAACCGGGCAGCGCCCACGCGCACGCCCAGCACCACGGGAACGCTCCGGTCGTCATCCAGACTCGGATACGGTTGTGCCAGGTGTTCGGCGAGCACGTCGATGCGGTGCGCGATCACCTCGCGGTCGTATTCGCCTTCCAGCACCAAGGCAAACTTGGTGCCACTGATGCGTGCGACGAAGTCGTTGCTTTCCATGGCTGCGCGCAGGCGGCTGGCAACGCTCAACAGCGCCCGGTCGCCCACGGGCACGCCCAGCGCTTCGGTAATCTGGCGGATGCCGTCGAAGTCGATGCGCACCAGAATGAACGGCGTCGTTCTGGATTGAAGCTGGGCGTACGCCTGGTTCAGACCCTCGCGATTGGCGAAGCTGGTCAGCGAATCGGTCACCGCCAGGCGGCGGGCGAAGAGTTCCTCCTGCTTGATCAGCGTGACGTCCGTCACCGTCCCCTGCACGCTGCCGTCGCCAAGCGGCACCACGGTCACGTGCAGCCAGCGCATATCGCCGCGGCGGCCGTCGAGCTGAAAATCGCTTTCATGCGTGGTGCCGTCGAGCAGGCTGGCGACGATCATGGCCAGCAGTTCCATCGGATTGCGCCACTGCGCCTCGGTCAGCCTGCGCCGGCCGCCTTCCTGATCCTCGGCGAGCGGCAACCAGGTCATTTCGGCAAATGCCCGGTTGAAGGAATCGATCCGGCCATCGCTGCGGGCAACGAAAATACCGGCGCTGGAGTTGTCGAACAGATCGTGATACTTGCGCTGGCCGATTTCCTGCCGCTGCCGCAGATCGCGCTCCTGATCGAGCACTTCGACCAGGCGGCCGGTGAGTTGATTGACGTCCTCGACCAGGCGGCCGATCTCGCTGCGCTCATGCCCCTGCGGCACCTTCAATGACTCGCCGCTGGTCACGTCGAGATCATGCATGCGGTCCGAAGTCTGCTTGATGGGCCGCACGATGAACAGGAATATGCTGCCCGTAGTCGCCGCAATCACCAGCAACAGCACGCCGAGCAGCAGCAGATAGGCAAAATTGACTTCTTCCGCCACGCGCGCATCGATCACCTGCTGATCGATTTCCACCTGCACCGTGCCGATGATTTCATTCGCCTTGAAAGGCGAACGCACCTGCCGCAGTTCCACTGCTTCGTCTTTGTACGCAGACACGCCACTGCGGGCAACCTGCGCGATCTCGCGTTCGCTGCCGCGGATCACCACCCTGCGCACTTCGCTGTTGCGCAGCAAGCCCTGGGCGACTTCGTAAGCCAGTCCCTCGTCATTGGTGAAGCATGCCACGCTGACCGTGCTTTCCACGGTATCGAGCAGCTCACCCAGCTTGAGCATGGCCTGGCTCTGCACGCGCTCGCCCACGATGCGGCCAACAGCGATACCGCCCGCACTGCCCATCAACAGGGCAATGCCCGCCATCGCCAGCAAGCTGCGGGCGAGGATGCCATGCCACCAACGCGTCGATAGACTCATGCCGTTACCGCCGAATCCGAAAATGGTGCGAACACCGCAGCGGCCGAGTGTACGCCAATCCGCTGCTTGCGTGCAGGCGAGCATGCGCCAAATTTCGGCTCAGAAAAATTATCATCCGAACGCCTGGTTGAGCGTATTCCTCGCGCTGTTGCAAGGAACACTCGTGGGCATTCAAACTGATGTTGGCGACTACCAACGCGGGGCTCAGATCAAAGTTTCCTAAGGCTTAAACATCGATATTCCGCGCCTGCAGCGCGTGCGTTTCGATGAAGTTTCGCCGCGGTTCGACGTTGTCGCCCATGAGGGTGGTGAAGATTTCATCGGCGGCGATGGCGTCGTCGATCTGTACCTTGAGCAGGCGGCGCACGGTGGGATCCATGGTGGTTTCCCAGAGCTGTTCGGGGTTCATTTCGCCGAGGCCCTTGTAGCGCTGCTTGGACAGACCGCGTTCGACTTCCTTGAACAGCCATTCGATGGCGGCGGCGAAGCTTCTGACGGTTTGCGATTTTTCGCCGCGGCGGATGGTGGCGCCGGCGCTGCTTTCGCCATCGATGAGGCCGGCAATCAGCGCGGCGCTGTGGCGGATCTGCTGATAGTCGCCGGAATGGAGGAATTCTTCGTCGATATGGCCGATCCGCAGGTTGCCGTGGCGCATGCGTTCGATATCGAGCTGCCAGCGTTCGGCCTTGTCGTTGAAGCGGGCGATGACCTTGATTTCCGGCGGTAGGTGCGGCGCGAGACGGGCGACCGATCGGCTGGCTGCATCCTCGCTGGCCAGGTCGATGGCGATGTCGTTGGCCAGCATGGCCTGCAGCACTTCGCCATCGATAAAGTCGCCGATGCGGCGCACGACGGCCTCCGACAACAGATAGCTGCGCGCCAGTTCGGCCAGCGCGTTGCCCTCGATGACGGCCGCCCCTTCCCTTGGCGTGAGCTGCGCGCCGTCGAGCGCCAGGGTGAGCAGGTGCTGGTTGAGGGCCTGGTCGTCCTTGATGTACATCTCGCTCTTGCCGTGCTTGATCTTGTAGAGCGGCGGCTGGGCGATGTAGATGTGGCCGCGCTCGACGAGTTCGGGCATCTGCCGGTAGAAGAAGGTCAGCAGCAGGGTGCGGATGTGGGCGCCGTCGACGTCGGCATCGGTCATGATGATGATGCGGTGGTAGCGCAGCTTGGCGATGTCGAATTCCTGCGCGCCGATGCTGGTGCCCAGCGCGGTGACCAGGGTGACGATCTGCTCGCTGGAGATGAGCTTGTCGAAGCGCGCCTTCTCGACGTTGAGCACCTTGCCGCGCAGCGGCAGGATGGCCTGGAACTTGCGGTCGCGGCCTTGCTTGGCCGAGCCGCCGGCGGAGTCGCCCTCGACGATGTACAGCTCGCACAGCGCCGGATCCTTTTCCTGGCAGTCGGCGAGTTTGCCGGGCAAGCCGATGTTGTCGAGCACGCCCTTGCGGCGGGTGAGTTCGCGCGCCTTGCGCGCGGCTTCGCGGGCACGCGCGGCTTCGACGATCTTGCCGGTGATGATCTTGGCATCGCCCGGCCGTTCGAGGAGGAATTCGGTGAGCTTGGCGGCAACGACTTCCTGCACCGCCGGCTGCGCCTCGGAGGAAACCAGCTTCATCTTGGTCTGCGAGGCGAACTTCGGGTCGGGCATTTTCACCGACAGCACGCAGGCCAGGCCTTCGCGCATGTCGTCGCCGGAAATATCCACCTTGGCCTTCTTGGCGATTTCGTTTTCTTCGATGTACTTGTTGATGACCCGCGTCATCGCCTGGCGCAAGCCGGTCAGGTGCGTACCGCCATCGGCCTGCGGAATGTTGTTGGTGAAGCACAGCACCTGCTCGGCGTAGGAGTCGTTCCACTGCATGGCCACTTCGACACCGATGTTGCCGCCATTCGGCAGGGTCGATTCGCCGCTGGAATAGAACACCGTGGGATGCAGCACGGTCTTGCTGCGATTGATGTAGTCGACGAAGCCCTTGACGCCACCGGAAAAGGCGAAGTCTTCTTCCTTTCCGGCACGCTGGTCGATGAGCTTGATCTTGACGCCGTTGTTGAGGAAGGACAGCTCGCGCAGGCGCTTGGCAAGGATGTCGTAATGAAATTCGACATTGCCGAATATGCTTTCATCGGCCAGGAAATGGACTTCGGTGCCATGTCCCTTGGCTTCGCCCAGCACCTTGAGCGGCGAGACTTCGACGCCGTCGTGCGTCTCGATGATGCGATCGACGACGTGACCGCAGTTGAATTCGATGAAATGCTTCCTGCCATCGCGGCGGATGGTCAGACGCAGCCATTTGGACAGGGCATTCACGCAGGAAACGCCGACGCCATGCAGACCACCGGAAACCTTGTAGGAGTTCTGGTTGAACTTGCCGCCGGAGTGCAGGCCGGTCAGGGCGATTTCGGCAGCCGAGCGCTTGGGCTCGTTCTTGTCGTTGTACTTGATGCCGACCGGAATTCCGCGCCCGTTGTCGATCACGGAGATCGAGTTGTCGGAATGAATGGTGATGACGATGTCGTCGCAATGACCGGCCAGTGCTTCGTCGATGGCGTTATCGACCACTTCGAACACCATGTGATGCAGGCCGGTGCCGTCGGAGGTATCGCCGATGTACATGCCCGGCCGCTTGCGGACGGCTTCAAGGCCCTCGAGTTGCTGGATCGAATCTTCGTTGTAGCCGTCGTTGCCGGCTTGGGGGTTGGTATTTTCAGTCATGCAATTTTCCAGATTCAGATGCGCATCGGCATCACGACGTACTTGAAGTCCTGATTGTCCGGCAATTGGAACAGCGCGCTGCTGCTGGCATCGCCGAGGTGGCATTCGATGTCGTCGCTGCTGGTGTTGTTGAGCACATCGAGCAGATAGTTCACGTTGAAGCCGATGTCGATGGCATCGTTGGCATACTGGATTTCGATCTCTTCCTGAGCTTCTTCGCGTTCGGTGTTGTTGCCGACGATCTTGAGCGTGTTTTCGGCAAAGATCAGGCGGACGCCCGGGGTTTTTTCGTTGGTCAGGATCTTCACGCGCAGCAGCGACTGCAGCAGCGAGGGACGCGACAGTTTGATCAGCTTGTCGTGATTTTTCGGAATCACCCGCTCGTAGTCGGGGAACTTGCCGTCGATGAGCTTGGAGACGAATTCGATGCTGCCGAAGCGGAACTGCGCCTGGGTCGGCGTCAGGACGATTTCCAGCGGTTCGTCCACGTCGTCGAGCTGGCGCGAGAGTTCGAGCACGGTCTTGCGCGGCAGGATCACTTCGATGGACGGCAGCGGCTCTGCCAGCGTTTCCTTGGCATAGGCCAGGCGATGGCCATCGGTGGCCACGACGCAGACTTCATTGCCCTTGACGACCAGCAGCAGGCCATTGAGGTAGTAGCGGATGTCCTGCTGGGCCATGGCGTACTGGACCAGCGCCAACAGGCGGCGAAACTGCTTCTGGCTGAGCTTGAGGCTGGTCTGGTTGCCATCGCTGAGCAGCATGCGCGGAAAATCCTCGGCAGGCAGCGTCTGCAGATTGAAGCGGCTGCGTCCGGCCTTGACCTGCAGACGCTTGTCGTCGAGGGTCAGGCTGACCTCGGCATCCTCGGGCAGGGAACGCAGGATGTCCTGCAGCTTGCGTGCAGCGACGGTGAGGGCGATTTTTTCCGGAGAAACGGTATCCGCGCTGGTCTTGATCTGGATTTCGATGTCCGTCGCCAGCAGGGTCAGCCTGTTTGCCTCGTTTTCGATCAGAACGTTGGAGAGTATGGGCAGGGTATGGCGCTTTTCGACGATGCCGCAAACCGACTGCAGAGGCGCGAGTATCTGATCGCGAGGGCCTTTGAATAAAAGCATTATATGTAAACCTCCTTAAAAGATTATGCTGCGCCAGTATCTGTGAGTAACCATGAAAACTTTAAATTAATCAGTTTGTTATGCTTTTCATAAGGCTCTGGGAAAGTCGCCGGGAAAGTTGTGGATGAATGTGGATGGATTTGGGCAGTGGGGATAATCGCCGACTTATCCACAAACTCTTCAGCGGCCGTACAGCAGTTATACCGCCGGATTTGTCGAGTTCGTTACCGTATCCGGATGGCTGGAAACTGTATCCCGCCGGTCGTCGTTCCATCTTCCATCAGCCTTTCAGCGTCTGCATCAGTACATGCACGTCATTGCCGAGACGTGCTTCCTTGCTGCGCAAGTCGTTGATTGTACGATAGGCGTGCAGCACGGTCGTGTGGTCGCGGCCGCCGAAGGCCTCGCCGATCTCGGGCAGGCTGTGATGCGTCAGCTCGCGCGCCAGCCACATGGCGACCTGGCGCGGCCGGGCGATGGCGCGGCTGCGCTTCTTCGAGTGCATCTCGGTGACCTTGAGCTTGTAGTAGTCGGCGACGGTTTTTTGGATCAGATCCAGGGTGAGCTGGCGGTTGGTGGCGCCGAAGATGTCCTTCAGGGCTTCCTTGGCGACATCCATGTTCACTTCCTTGCCATTGAAATTGACGTAGGCAAGGACCCGGTTGAGCGCGCCTTCGAGCTCGCGGACGTTGGAGCGCAGATTCTTGGCGATCAGGAAGGCGACGTCATCGCCGAGATTGATTTTCGCGGCTTCGGCTTTTTTCTTCAGAATGGCGACGCGCATTTCCGGCTCGGGGGGCTCGATTTGCACCGTCAGGCCCCAGTCGAAGCGCGAAACAAGGCGTTCTTCGAGGCCGGCGATATCCTTCGGGTAAGTGTCGCAGGTGATGACGATTTGCTTCTTGGCCTCGACCAGGGCATTGAAGGCGTAGAAAAACTCTTCCTGGGTGCGGTTCTTGTTGTTGAAGAACTGGATGTCGTCGATCAGCAGCAGGTCGAGCGAGCGGTAATAGCGCTTGAAGACATCGAAGGATTTCTGCTGGTAGGCGCGCACCACATCGGCGAAGTAGTCCTCGGCGTGGACGTAGCGGATCACCATGCTGGGATTGCGTTTCCACACTTCGTTGCCCAGGGCATGCACCAGGTGGGTCTTGCCCAGGCCTACGCCGCCGTAGATGAACAGCGGGTTGTAGGAATTGCCGGGATTCTGCGCGACCTGCTGGGCGGCGGCGCGGGCAAGATCGTTGGCGCGGCCGGTGACGAGGTTGTCGAAGGTGAAATTCGGGTTGAGGCGCGATTTTTCGTAGGCGCTGTTTTCGCTGCGGGTGTTGTCGAGCGTGCTGGCCACGCCGGGGGGCGCAAGGTTGATCGCCGGCGGGGTGAGCAGGGTAGCGAGCGGACCCGAACCCGAATTCGTTTCGTTGCCCGTGCCTGCGGCATTCGTTGCCGGCAGGGAAGATGCGCCGGACGAAGGGTCGACGTCGACCACTCCCAGACTGATGCTGACGGGGGTCTGAAAATAATCGCGGCTCAGGGCCTGTATCTGGCCGAGATAACGTTCGCGCACCCATTTCATGATGAAGAGGTTGGGAGCGATCAGTTGCAGTTCGGCGGGTGCGTCTGCCGTGCTATCGAGACCGGCGCCGTTGCCTTCGAGACGCAGGGGGCGGATCCAGGTGTTGTACTGTTGTGCCGGCAGTTCTTTTTCGAACCGGCCCAGACATGCCGTCCAGAATTCGTTCATTGATACCAAGGGAATCTGCTCGTATCCGTGAAGACGATCAAGCATGGTGATCGCCGTGTTTTTATTAGTGAACCGCGCAAGATCGGAATATCGGCGGCGCACCCTCCTTGAACCGGGCATTCTACGCCGTTTCGAGGAGAGTTATCCACAGCCCGGCAGTAAAAATAGCACTTGACAAAATAACGTCGAAAAGATGTAATCGAGGGTTCTTTTTTAGAGGAATAAAGTCATGAAACGCACTTATCAGCCTTCGGTTGTGCGTCGCAAGCGTACCCACGGTTTTCTCGTACGCATGCGCACACGCGGTGGCCGCGCCGTGATCCGCGCCCGTCGCGCCAAGGGCCGTAGCCGACTGGCTGCCTGAGACGGCAAGCGGTGCCGGCGTGCGGCATGTGGCGTGCTGCGTGCTGCATGGACTGTGACCGATGCGGGTGCATCGGTCCAACAAGAAAAACGGAAGCGGCATGGATGTCCTGAATCCGGAAAACCTGGATTTCAGCTTTCCCGACAAGCGCAGATTGCATGCCGCCGCCGAGTTTTCACAGGTGTTTGCCGCACGACGGGTCTTGCGCGGGAGTTTTTTCAACCTGCATTACCTGGCCGTCCGGCCAACGGCGCTGCCAGCCGGTATCGGTGCGCGGATTGGCCTGGTCGTTGCCAAGAAGCTGGCGCGCCGCGCCGTGCAGCGCAATCTTCTGAAGCGCCTGGCGCGCGAGGCTTTTCGCCATGCGCATGGCGGCCTGCCCCCGTACGATCTGGTATTGCGCCTGTCCAGGCCGGTGGCGGGTAGTCTGCAAGCCGAAACACGGCATGCCTGGCGTGCCGATATCGATCAGTTGCTGGGGCGGCTTGCCGGCCTGGCGCAGCGTCAGGGTCAGAATTAATGCCTGCAGCGATGAAGACATTGATGGTTTATCCACTGCTTGGCCTGGTTCGCTGCTACCGGTATTTCATCAGTCCCTTTTTGGGACGCAGTTGCCGCTTTTATCCAAGTTGTTCCGAATATGCCGACGAGGCCTTGCAGCGCCATGGCGCATGGCGTGGCACATGGCTGGCCCTGCGCCGCGTGTCTCGTTGCCATCCCTGGCATCCGGGCGGTTTCGATCCGGTTCCCTAGTTGAAAGATAGTCGCCGATGGATACCCAACGTCTGATTCTCCTGGTGGTGTTTTCCTTTTCCCTGATCATGCTCTGGGAAGCATGGCAGAAACAGGAACAGCCCGTGGTTGCCTCCGCGCCTGCGGCGGTTGCGGCACATTCGGCGGCCGCGAATGCCGTACCGGCACCGGTGGCCAGCGCGGCGAGCGCCGCGCCCGCGCCGATGGATGCGGCGACAGCGGTTCCGGGAACGGCGGCCGTGGCTGCTGCTGCGGGCGAAGCGTCGGTGCAGGTTGCCCGGCAGGTCATCAAGACCGATCTGTTCATCGCTGAAATTTCCGCCCAGGGTGGCGATCTGACGCGGCTGGAACTGGTCAGGCATCACGCGACCAAGGACAAGGACAAGAACTTCGTGTTGTTCGACAACGGCGAAATGCATTTGTACCAGGCGCAAAGCGGGCTGATCGATGCGGGCGCGAATGCTGCAAATGGCGCGGGATTGCCGAATCACAAGACGCTTTATGCGTTTGCGCCCGGCAGTTTCGAGCTGGAGGATGGCAGGAATGAGCTGAGCGTTCGTTTGCTGGCGCCGGAAGTCGATGGCGTGCGCACGAGCAAGATCTATACTTTCCATCGAAACAGCTATCTCATTGATATAACGTATGAAATCGAGAATGGCGGGGCCGCGCAACTGACGCCGACGGCGTATTTCCATACCTTGCGCGATGGCAAGCCGGGCGAGGCCAGCACCAGCGGTGCTTTCGGCGTCAGTGTGTTCACCGGACCGGCGCTGTATACGAACGAGGGAAAGTACCAGAAGGTCGGTTTCGAGGATATTGCCAAGGGCAAGGCCAAGTACGTGCAACAGGCCGACAACGGCTGGATCGCCATGGTGCAGCATTATTTCGTCTCGGCCTGGCTGCCCCAGAGCAGCAACGAGCGCGAGTTCTACATGGAAAAGCTTGACGGGGACCTGTATCGCGCCGGTCTGAAAATGCCCCTGGCAGGCATTGCGCCGGGCAACACGGGCAAGGTCGCCGTTTCGCTCTACGCCGGGCCGCAGGAGCAGGACAAGCTGGCGAAGATCGCGCCGGGGCTGGATCTGGTCGTCGATTATGGCTGGCTGACGGTGATTGCCGCGCCACTGTTCTGGGTGCTGGAGTTGTGCCACAAGTTGGTCGGCAACTGGGGTTGGGCGATCATCATCCTGACGGTGCTGCTCAAGCTCGTGTTCTATCCGCTGTCGGCAACGAGTTACAAGTCGATGGCCAAAATGAAGCTGGTGGCGCCGAAGCTGACCAAGCTCAAGGAAACCTTCGGCGATGACCGGGCGCGTCTGAACCAGGAAATGATGGAGCTGTACAAGCGTGAGAAAATCAACCCGCTGGGCGGTTGTCTGCCGATCCTGATCCAGATTCCGGTGTTCATCGCCCTTTACTGGGTGCTGCTGGGTTCGGTGGAAATGCGCTATGCGCCGTTCATCGGCTATATCCAGGATCTTTCGGCGAAGGATCCCTATTTCATCCTGCCCATCATCATGGGCGTGACGATGGTGCTGCAGACCCGGCTCAATCCGCCGCCGCCCGATCCGATCCAGGCCAAGGTGATCATGTTCCTGCCCATCGTGTTTACCGGCATGTTCCTGTTCTTTCCCTCCGGTCTGGTGCTGTACTGGATCGTGAATAACATCCTGTCGATTGCCCAGCAGTGGCAGATCAACCGCGTCATCGAGGGTTCCGGCAAGAAGGCTGCCTGATGAGGCTGGCGTGAACGAGGAAACCATTGCCGCCGTTGCCACCGCACCGGGGCGCGGCGGCATTGGCGTGGTGCGTGTTTCCGGGCCGCGGCTGACGGATTTTGCCCGTCGATTGTGCGGCTTGCTCCCGCTGGCGCGCCAGGCGACGCTGACCGATTTTCGCGATGGGCAGGGGCGGACGATCGACCGCGGCATCCTGCTTTATTTTCCGGCGCCGCACTCATTCACCGGCGAGGATGTGCTCGAGCTACAGGGTCATGGCGGCCCGGTGGTGCTGCATCTGCTGCTGCAGCGCTGCCTGGAATTGGGCGCCCGCCTGGCCGAGCCGGGCGAATTCACCCGCCGGGCTTTTCTCAACGACAAGCTCGATCTGGCCCAGGCCGAAGCGGTGGCCGATCTGATCGATGCTTCCAGCGTGCAGGCGGTGCGTTCGGCGCTGCGGTCATTGAGCGGCGAGTTCTCCCGCCAGGTACATGGAATAGTCGATCGGCTGATCGAATTGCGCATGCTGATCGAGGCGACGCTGGATTTCCCCGATGAGGAAATCGACGCGGCAACGCTGCTGCGCGAAGCCAATGTGATGTCGCGCCTGGAACAGTTGCGTGCCGACCTGGCCGGCATGCAGCGCCGGGCGCGGCAGGGCAGTTTGTTGCGCAGCGGTCTGCAGGTCGTGCTGGCCGGTCCGCCGAATGTCGGCAAATCCTCGTTGCTCAACCGTCTGGCCGGCGAGGAGCGCGCCATCGTGACCGAGATTGCCGGCACGACGCGCGATACCGTGCGGGAGCTGATACAGGTCGAAGGCATTCCCCTGCACATCATCGATACGGCCGGTTTGCGCGAGACCGGCGATACGATCGAAAAACTGGGCATAGAGCGCAGTTGGCAGGAAATCGAGCGGGCCGACGTGATTCTGCAGCTGGTCGATGCATGTGATGCACGTCACGGCCTTACCGCCGAGGATGTAGCGATTGCCGGTCAATTGCCGGAGCGCGTCGAGCGCATCGTCATCCACAACAAGTGCGATCTGTCCGGAGAGCCGGCCGGTCGCAGTGAGGAAGGCGGGCAGGTGCATCTGCGGCTTTCCGCCCGCAGCGGCCAGGGAATCGAACTTTTGCACGCCGAGCTGTTGCGCGTAGCCGGCTGGCAGGAACATGGCGAAGATCTGATTCTTGCCCGCGAGCGGCACTTGCAAGCCTTGCAAGCTGCCGATAGCCATCTGGCCGAAGCGCTGATCCGGGGTGATGCGCTGGAATTCTGTGCCGAGGAACTGCGTGGCGCCCAGGAGGCGTTGGGTGAAATTACCGGCAAATTCACGGCCGACGATTTACTGGGTGCCATCTTTTCCCGTTTTTGCATCGGCAAGTAGGTTTCACGTGAAACAATGATTTGCCTGCGGTAGTTGGCGAAGCGATTTGTTTCACGTGAAACGGTTCATGTTTTTGCCGTTGTCGGGTGAGTGGCGTATCATTGCGCCTCTTTTGTTGGACGTTCGGCGGGCCCGATGCTTTTTCCCCGGAAATTTGATGTGATCGTGGTGGGTGGTGGCCATGCCGGCACGGAAGCGGCGCTGGCGGCGGCGCGTGTCGGTGCGCAGACGCTGCTGTTAACCCACAATATCGAGACGCTCGGACAGATGTCCTGCAATCCGTCGATTGGCGGTATCGGCAAGGGGCATCTGGTGAAGGAGGTCGATGCGCTGGGTGGCGCCATGGCGCTGGCGACAGACGAGGCCGGCATCCAGTTCCGCATCCTCAATTCCGGCAAGGGCCCGGCGGTGCGTGCCACGCGGGCGCAAGCCGATCGCCTGCTCTACAAGGCGGCGATACGCCGCCGTCTGGAGAATCAGCCGAACCTGACCTTGTTCCAGCAGGCCGTCGATGATCTGATGCTGCACGGCGACCGCGTGGCGGGCGTGGTCACGCAGTTGGGTATCCGAATCGAGGCGCCGGCCGTGGTGCTGACGGCGGGTACTTTCCTGAATGGCCTGGTGCATGTGGGATTGAGCAATTATCCAGCCGGCCGGGCCGGCGATCCGCCGGCAATCTCGCTATCCATGCGCCTGCGCGAGCTCAAGCTGCCGATCGGCCGCCTGAAAACCGGCACGCCGCCGCGTATCGATGGACGCAGCATCGATTATTCGGTTTGCCAGATCCAGCCGGGCGATGATCCCGCGCCGGTGTTTTCCTATCTCGGCAGGCGCGAACAGCATCCGCGCCAGGTGCCGTGCTGGATCACTTACACCAATCCGCGCACCCACGACATCATCCGCGCCGGGCTGGACCGCTCGCCGATGTTCACCGGCGTCATCGAAGGCGTCGGGCCGCGCTACTGCCCGTCGATCGAAGACAAGATCCACCGTTTCGCCGGCAAGGACAGCCATCAGGTTTTTCTGGAACCGGAAGGGCTGACCACGCACGAGATCTATCCGCAGGGCGTGTCCACCAGCCTGCCTTTCGATGTGCAGCTTGCGCTGGTGCGCAGCCTGCGGGGGCTGGAGCAGGCGCATATCCTGCGTCCCGGCTATGCCATCGAATACGACTATTTCGACCCGCGCAACCTGAAATCCTCGCTGGAAACCAAGTCGATCGCCGGCCTGTTTTTTGCCGGCCAGATCAACGGTACCACCGGCTATGAGGAAGCCGCAGCGCAGGGCCTGCTTGCCGGGGTGAATGCCGCCCGGCAGGTGCGGGGTGCGGCGGCCTGGCGGCCGCGGCGGGATCAGGCCTATCTGGGCGTGCTGGTGGATGATCTGATCACGCGTGGCGTTTCCGAGCCTTACCGGATGTTTACCAGCCGCGCCGAATACCGCCTCAGCTTGCGCGAGGACAATGCCGATCTGCGCCTGACCGAGATCGGCCGCGAGCTGGGTCTGGTGGATGACGAGCGCTGGGAAGCTTACAGCCGCAAACGCGATGCCATCGCTGCCGAAAGCGAGCGTCTCAAAACGACCTGGGTGAATCCGAAGATCGTCAGCGCGGCGGATGCGCTGCGCGTGCTCGGCCAGCCGCTGGAGCGCGAATACCGCTTGTTCGATCTGTTGCGTCGTCCCCAGGTCGCTTATGCGGACCTGGCCAGCTTGCCGGGGTTTGGCGCTGCCGCCGCCGATGTGGCTGCGCTCGGCCCGCAGGTGATCGAGCAGGTCGAGATTCAGGCCAAGTATCAGGGCTATATCGATCGGCAGCAGGAGGATGTGCAGCGCAGTCTGTCCAGCGAGTCGCTGGCTTTGCCTGCCGACCTCGATTACGCCGGCGTGCATGGCCTGTCGATCGAGGTGCGCCAGTTGCTCGAACGGCATCGTCCGGAAACCGTCGGCCAGGCGATGCGCATCCAGGGCATGACGCCGGCGGCGATTTCCCTGCTGCTGGTGCATCTGAAGCGCCATGCCGCCGGCAAGCGGCAGAGGCGGGAGGCATGAACCTGAGTCCGGCGATCGTCGAACACATCCGCAGCGGGTTGCAGCGGTTGGGGCCCGATCCCGCATGGCGCGTGGAGGCGGGCGGCGAGGCGGCCGCTGCGCCGCGTTTCGCCGCATACCTGGCGCTGCTGGTCAAATGGAACCGCGTCTACAATCTGACGGCGGTACGCGATCCACGGCAGATGGTGACGCATCATCTGCTCGATTCGCTGGCCTTGCTGCCGAACTTGGGCGCGCCCGTCAGGCTGGCCGACGTCGGTAGCGGCGCGGGACTGCCCGGCATTCCGCTGGCCATTGCTCGGCCGCAAATGGCCGTGACGCTGATCGAGAGCAATCAGAAGAAAGCCGCCTTTCTGCAGCAGGCCAGAATCGAGCTGAAACTGGACAATGTGAGCATTCACTGTGGCCGAGTCGAAGAATACAGGCCGAATGTGCTTTTTGATGCGGTCGTCTCACGGGCATTTTCCGATCTTGCCCTGTTCGTCCGGGTGGCCGGCCACCTGCTTGCGCCGGGCGCACCCTTGCTGGCCATGAAGGGCGTCGAACCCCGTGATGAAATCGCCGATCTGCCGGCAGGCTGGCGGGTCGGCCGCAGCATACCCATCGTCGTACCTGGTCTGGCAGCGCAGCGCCATCTCATCGTGATTGAACCGTCTTAAAAGGACATTCGTATGCATATTTTCGCCATCGCCAACCAGAAGGGCGGGGTCGGCAAGACCACCACGGCGGTCAATCTGGCTGCTGCCCTCGCCGCCAAGGGGCAGCGCACCTTGCTGGTCGATCTCGATCCCCAGGGCAATGCCACGATGGGCAGCGGCATCGACAAGCGCGCCCTGGAAAAGTCGGTTTATCACCTGCTGGTCGGGCTGGCCGGCATGACGGAGGCGCGCATCACCTGCGAGGCCAAGTACGACGTGCTGCCGGCCAACCGCGATCTGGCCGGCGCCGAGGTCGAGATGGTCGAGCTCGAACGCCGTGAGATGCGCCTGAAGGAAGCACTTGCCGCCCATGCCGCCGATTATGACTTCGTGCTGATCGACTGCCCGCCCTCGCTGTCCATGCTGACGCTGAACGGCCTGTGCGCCGCCCATGGCGTGATCATCCCGATGCAGTGCGAATACTATGCGCTGGAAGGCCTGTCCGACCTGGTGAATACCATCAAGAAGGTGCATGCCAACCTCAACCGCGACCTGAAGATCATCGGCCTGCTGCGCGTGATGTTCGACAGCCGCGCGACGCTGGGTCACCAGGTTTCCGCCGAGCTGGAGCAGCATTTCGGCGACAAGGTATTCAGAACCATCGTGCCGCGCAATGTGCGTCTGGCCGAAGCGCCCAGCTACGGCATTCCCGGCGTGCTGTACGACAAGTCCGCGAAGGGCGCGCAGGCCTATCTGGCGTTTGCCAGCGAAATGGTCGAACGCGTCCAGACCATGTGAACCGCTTTCAGGAAACAGGAGAACGACGCATGAATTCCCCGAAGAAAAAGGGCTTGGGCCGTGGCCTCGGCGCCTTGCTCGATGCCAATAGCGACAGCGCGAGCACCCGTCAGGACAGCCTGCCGGTCGGCCGCCTGCAACCGGGCCGCTACCAGCCGCGAACGCGCATGGACCCGGATTCGCTCAACGAACTGGCGGCCTCGATCAAGGCCCAGGGCATCATGCAGCCCATCCTGGTGCGCCTGATCGGCGACGACAAATACGAAATCATCGCCGGCGAACGGCGCTGGCGCGCGGCCCAACTGGCCGGCATGAGCGAAGTGCCGGTGCTGGTGCGCGAGATTCCCGACGAGGCGACGCTGGCCATGTCGCTGATCGAAAACATCCAGCGCGAGAACCTCAATCCGCTCGAAGAGGCCGCCGGCATTCAGCGCCTGATCGACGAATTCGGTATGAGCCACCAGCAGGCGGCCGATGCGGTCGGCCGCTCGCGGCCGGCCGCATCCAACCTGTTGCGCCTGCTGAACCTGGCCAAGCCGGTGCAGGAATGCCTGTTTTCCGGCGAGCTCGACATGGGCCATGCGCGCGCCCTGCTGCCGCTGGCCAAGCCCGAGCAGGCGCGCCTGGCGGCGCTGGTGGTGCATAAGCGACTGTCCGTGCGCGAGACGGAAAAATTGGTGCAGCGTGAATTGCAGTCGCCGCCGGGCAAGGCCGGCGAGCAGAAAGCCGACCGCGACGTGCTGCGCCTGCAGGAGGAACTTGCCGATATTCTCGGTGCGCCGGTGAAACTGGTCGCCGGCAAAAAGGGCGCCGGCCACCTGACCATCGGCTTCAGCAGCCTGGACCAGTTGGACGGCATCCTCGAGCGTCTGCGCGACAAAAACTGAGTATCCGGCGTGGTCTGGATGGCATTCCGGCGCGACACGCCGTCAAGTTTCCAATCATGCCGATTTCTTTGACTAATCCAGAAAATACCCTTATAATTCTGGGCTTTTCGCACGGTCAGATCAGCACACAGGGCGCTGCGGCGCTGCCGTCATGCACAAGACGCTACTGCTACAAGTAGTTGCGACGCTTCTTGGCGGGGGCATAGGGTTCCTGTTTACAGGGGAAAGAGGCCTGTATTCGGCGTTGCTCGGCGGTCTTGCCTATGCTCTGCCCAACCTG
The DNA here is from genome assembly GCF_900174485.1 of Sterolibacterium denitrificans. Lineage (NCBI taxonomy): Bacteria > Pseudomonadati > Pseudomonadota > Betaproteobacteria > Nitrosomonadales > Sterolibacteriaceae > Sterolibacterium > Sterolibacterium denitrificans. Next base: position 440,339 of record NZ_LT837803.1, read on the forward strand.
GTTTTTGTCGTGCGATTGAAAATTGCGGCCGCCAGCGGCCGCGCCAGTGGCGTCAGTTTCTTTGCCGGCGAATTCGGCAAGATTGCCGCGACGATAGGAATTTTGGTAGCCGTGCAACAGTGGTATCCCGGTGCGCTCTGGCCGTTTCTGCTGGTCGGGCTGTTCGCGGCGCTCAAGGCAAATTTACTCGCATTCTTGTTGAAGACCTGACTGAACGAATATGGCAACTGGTCACGAAGCGGCAGCGCCCACTGCATCCGAATACATCGTCCATCACCTGGGTCACTACAACACCTCGGGCGAGCCCCAGAAGGCCATCATCGATTTCTCGATGGCCAATCTGGATACCCTGTTCTTTTCCCTGGGCATGGGGCTGTTCACCATCCTGCTGATGTGGTCGGTGGCGCGCAAGGTGACTTCCGGCGTGCCGGGCCGCCTGCAGGCGGCGCTCGAAATCGTCATGGAATGGGTCGATGACCAGGCCAAGTCGATCGTCCATGGCGACCGCACCTTCATCGCGCCGCTGGCGCTGACCGTTTTTCTCTGGGTGTTCTTCATGAATGCCCTCGACCTGCTGCCGGTCGACCTGCTGCCTTTCCTTTGGCAGGGCGCGACGGGCGATTCCCATGCCTATCTGCGCATCGTGCCGACGGCCGACCTGAACGGTCCGCTGGGCATGTCCCTGGGCGTGCTGCTGCTGATGATCTGGTACAGCTTCAAGATCAAGGGGGCCGGTGGTTTCCTCCATGAACTGGTGGCCGCACCCTTCGGCGACAAGATCTTCCTCTACCCGATGAACCTGCTGCTGAACCTGATCGAGTTCGCCGCCAAGGCGCTGTCGCTGGGCATGCGGCTGTTCGGCAACATGTACGCCGGCGAACTGATCTTCATGCTGATCGCGCTGCTGGGCGGCACGCTCACCTGGTGGGGCATCGGCATGCACCTCGCGCTGGGCGCGGTGTGGGCCATTTTCCATATCCTGATCATTACCTTGCAGGCATTCATCTTCATGATGTTGACGCTGGTGTATATCGGTCAGGCGCATGAAGGGCATTGAGTTTTTGGCAGGTCCGGTTTTTTGTCTTTTCCGTTTTTTTAGTCTCACCTGATTCATTCATTTTCATTCATCAAATCAAGGAGTCATCATGGAACACATTCTCGGTTACGTTGCCATCGCCGCCGGTCTGATCATCGGTCTGGGTGCTGTCGGCGCCTGTATCGGCATCGGCATCATGGGTTCGAAGTATCTGGAAGCATCCGCCCGTCAGCCGGAGCTGATGAATGCCCTGCAGACCAAGATGTTCCTGCTGGCCGGTCTGATCGATGCGGCCTTCCTGATCGGCGTGGGTATCGCCATGATGTTCGCCTTCGCCAACCCGTTCGTGCTCCAGTAATCGCGCTTCCTCCAAGTCCCTGATTGAAACGCTTTAAGGAGCGATTACCGTGAATCTGAACGCAACCCTGTTTGCCCAGCTCGGGGTGTTCTTCATTCTGGCGTGGTTCACCATGAAGTTCGTGTGGCCGCCCATCATGAAGGCGCTGGACGAGCGTGCGCAGAAGATCGCTGATGGGCTCGCGGCGGCAGACAAGGCAAAGACCGATCTGGTCAATACCGAAAAAAAGGTCGTCGAGGAAATCCGCAAGGCGCGTGAGTCCGCCACCGAGGTGCGTGCCGGCGCCGAAAAACAGGGCTCCCTGTTGATCGAGGAAGCCCGCGCCGAAGCCGCCCGCATCATCTCCCAGGCTCGCGAGGCCGCCGAGGCCGAAGCCGGCGTGGCTGCCCAGCGCGCCAAGGAAGCCCTGCGCGAACAGGTCGCCCTGCTGGCCGTGGCCGGTGCCGAGCGTATCCTGCGCCGCGAGATCAATGCCGACGTGCATGCCGATCTGCTGGCCAACCTGAAAACGGAGCTTTGATCCGTCATGGCCGAAAACGTCACCATCGCACGACCCTATGCCGAGGCGGCCTTCCGGCTGGCTCGGGAGGGAGAGGATAAGACCGCGCTGGCTGCTTGGGCCGAGGCACTGGAGCGCATGGTGACCATCGCGACCCATCCGGACATGCAAGCCTGCATCGACGATCCGCGTCTGTTGCCCGAGCAGTTGGCGAACCTGTTTCTCGGTGTCGCCGGGAATGACCTGAGTGCGGGTCAACAGAACTTCGTCCGCGTGCTGGTCGAAAACGACCGGCTCGGCGTCCTGCCGGAAATCCGCGATCTTTTCGTGGCTCTCAAGAATGAGCATGAAGGCAGCAAGAAAGCCCTGATCGCCTCCGCCTTCCCGATCGAGGCAGCAACCCAACAACAACTCGTGGCCGATCTCGAGCGCCGGTTCGCCTGCAGGATCCAGGCGTCCGTCAGCGTCGATCCCGAACTGATCGGCGGTGTGTGCATCACCGTCGGTGATCAGGTGATCGATGCTTCGGTGCGAGGCAAGCTCGCCGCCATGGCGACCGCGCTACAGAAATAGGAGCTTTTGAATGAACCTCAACCCCTCTGAAATCAGCGACCTGATCAAGGGCCGCATCCAGAACCTGGATCTGGCCGCCCAGGCCAAGACCGAAGGCACCGTGGTTTCCGTCACTGACGGCATCTGCCGTGTGCATGGTCTGGCCGACGTGATGCAGGGTGAAATGCTGGAGTTTCCCAACAACACCTTCGGCCTGGCGCTCAACCTCGAACGCGACTCGGTTGGCGCGGTGATTCTGGGTGAATACGAGCATATTTCCGAAGGCGATACGGTCAAGTGCACCGGCCGCATCCTGGAAGTGCCGATCGGCCCGGAACTGCTCGGCCGCGTGGTGAACGCCCTGGGCGAACCGATCGACGGCAAGGGTCCGATCAACGCCAAGCTGACCGACAAGATCGAAAAAGTCGCGCCGGGCGTGATCTGGCGCAAGTCGGTCGACCAGCCGGTGCAGACCGGCCTGAAGGCCATCGACGCCATGGTGCCGATCGGCCGTGGCCAGCGCGAGCTGATCATCGGCGACCGCCAGACCGGCAAGACGGCCGTGGCGGTGGATGCGATCATCAACCAGAAGGGCCAGGACATGTTCTGCATCTACGTGGCGATCGGGCAAAAAGCCTCGACCATCGCCAACGTGGTGCGCAAGCTGACCGAAGCCGGCGCGATGGAATACACCGTCATCGTCGCCGCTACCGCTTCGGAATCGGCCGCCATGCAGTTCCTCGCACCCTATTCGGGCTGCACCATGGGCGAATACTTCCGCGACCGCGGCCAGGACGCCCTGATCATTTACGACGATCTGACCAAACAGGCCTGGGCCTATCGCCAGGTCTCGCTGCTGCTGCGCCGTCCGCCCGGCCGCGAAGCCTATCCGGGCGACGTGTTCTACCTGCACAGCCGCCTGCTGGAGCGCGCCGCGCGCGTCAATGAGGATTACGTCGAGAAGTTCACCAACGGCGAAGTCAAGGGCAAGACCGGCTCGCTGACCGCCCTGCCGGTGATCGAAACCCAGGCCGGTGACGTCACCGCCTTCGTGCCGACCAACGTGATCTCGATTACCGACGGCCAGATCTTCCTGGAAACCGACCTCTTCAACGCCGGTATCCGCCCCGCCATCAACGCCGGTATCTCGGTGTCGCGCGTCGGTGGCGCGGCCCAGACCAAGGTCATCAAGAAGCTCGGCGGCGGCGTGCGTCTGGCGCTGGCCCAGTTCCGCGAACTGGCGGCCTTCGCCCAGTTCGCCTCCGACCTCGACGAAGCCACCCGCAAGCAGCTCGAGCGCGGCCGCATGGTCACCGAACTGATGAAGCAGGCGCAGTACTCGCCGATGAGCGTCTCCGAAATGGCCGTCACGCTGTACGCGGTTGACAAGGGTTATTACGACGATCTCGACGTCAAGCGCGCGCTGGCGTTCGAGGCCGGCCTGATGGGCTATCTGAAGCAGGGCCACGTGGCTGTGCTGAACAAGATCGAAACCTCCAAGGAACTCGACGGCGAAACCGAAAAAGCCTTGGCGGCGGCGATCGAATCGTTCAAGAAGACCTGGGCCTAAACCCTAGCCAGCCAGGAGCAGACCATGCCAAGCGGCAAGGAAATACGTAACAAGATCAAGAGCGTACAAAATACGCGCAAGATCACCAAGGCCATGGAAATGGTGGCGGCCTCGAAGATGCGCAAGGCGCAGGAGCGCATGAAGGCGGCCCGCCCCTATGGTGACAAGGTGCGCTGCATCGCAGCCAACCTGGCACGCGCCAATTCGGAGTACAAGCACCCTTTCCTCACCAGGCCTGAAAGCGTCAAGCGTGCCGGCCTGATCGTCGTCACCACCGACAAGGGCCTGTGTGGCGGCCTCAACACCAATATCCTGCGCCAGTCGCTGAACCGCATCAAGGAACTGGAAGGTGCCGGCGTCAAGGATATCCGCGTCACGGCCATCGGCAACAAGGGACTGGGTTTCATGCAGCGCCTGGGCGCCAACGTCGTTTCCAAGGTGGTCGGTTTGGGCGATACGCCGCATCTGGAAAAACTCATCGGGCCGGTGAAAATCATCCTCGATGCCTTCCAGGCCGGCGAGCTGGACATGGTCTACGTCGCCTACACTCGTTTCATCAACACCATGAAGCAGGAGCCGGTGATCGAGCAACTGCTGCCGCTGACGGCCGACAAGCTGCAGGACGAGAAGCAGCACGGCTGGGACTACCTGTACGAGCCGGACAGCCAGACGGTCATCGACGAACTGCTGGTGCGCTACGTCGAAGCGCTGGTGTACCAGGCGGTGGCCGAGAACATGGCCTCCGAGCAGTCGGCGCGCATGGTGGCGATGAAGGCCGCTTCCGACAATGCCGGCAACGTCATCAACGAATTGCAGCTTATCTACAACAAGACGCGCCAGGCGGCGATTACCAAGGAAATCTCGGAAATCGTCGGCGGCGCTGCGGCGGTATAAGCCGCCGCAGGCATCGATTAACGAATTTATTGTTTTGGGGAATGACGATGAGTCAAGGTGAAATCGTTCAGTGCATCGGCGCCGTGGTGGACGTCCAGTTCCAGCGCAACCAGATGCCCAAGGTCTATGACGCGCTCACGATGGACGGCAGCGAGTTGACGCTCGAAGTCCAGCAGCAACTCGGCGACGGCGTGGTGCGCACCATCGCGCTGGGTTCGTCGGACGGCCTGCGCCGCGGCATGATGGTGCAGAACACCGGCAAGCCGATTTCGGTGCCGGTCGGCAAGGCCACGCTGGGCCGCATCATGGACGTGCTCGGCCGGCCGATCGACGAAGCCGGCGCAATCGAGGCCGAAAACCTGCGCTCGATTCACCAGAAGGCGCCGAAGTTCGACGAACTGGCGCCCTCGCAGGAACTGCTGGAAACCGGCATCAAGGTGATCGATCTGGTCTGCCCGTTCGCCAAGGGCGGCAAGGTCGGCCTGTTCGGCGGCGCCGGCGTCGGCAAGACGGTGAACATGATGGAGCTCATCAACAACATCGCCAAGCAGCACGGTGGTTACTCGGTGTTTGCCGGCGTGGGCGAGCGTACCCGCGAGGGCAACGACTTCTACCACGAGATGAAGGATTCCAACGTGCTCGACAAGGTCTCGCTGGTCTACGGCCAGATGAACGAGCCGCCGGGCAACCGTCTGCGCGTCGCCCTGACCGGCCTGACCATGGCCGAAGCCTTCCGCGACGAAGGCCGCGACGTGCTGTTCTTTGTCGACAACATCTACCGCTACACCCTGGCCGGTACCGAAGTCTCCGCGCTGCTCGGCCGCATGCCATCCGCCGTGGGCTACCAGCCGACGCTGGCCGAGGAAATGGGCCGCCTGCAGGAGCGCATCACCTCGACCAAGGTCGGCTCGATCACCTCCGTCCAGGCCGTGTACGTGCCGGCGGACGACTTGACCGACCCGTCGCCGGCCACCACTTTCGGCCACCTGGACGCCACCGTCGTGCTGTCGCGCGACATCGCCGCGCTGGGCATCTACCCGGCCGTCGACCCGCTCGACTCCACCTCGCGCCAGATCGACCCCAACGTCATCGGTGAAGAGCACTACAACACCACCCGCGCCGTGCAGCAGACCCTGCAGCGCTACAAGGAACTGCGCGACATCATCGCGATTCTCGGCATGGACGAACTGGCGCCGGAAGACAAGCTGGCCGTGGCCCGCGCGCGCAAGATCCAGCGCTTCCTGTCGCAGCCCTTCACCGTCGCCGAAGTGTTCACCGGCTCGCCGGGCAAGTACGTGTCGCTCAAGGAAACCATCCGCGGCTTCAGGATGATCATCAACGGCGAATGCGATCACCTGCCGGAGCAGGCCTTCTACATGGTCGGCACCATCGACGAGGCCTTCGAGAAGGCCAAGACGCTGCAATAAGGCGGGAACGGGGCGCGTCTTCCACACTTTCGTACCTGCCCCGCCCATCATGGAGAAGTACATGGCTATGACCATACATGTCGATGTCGTCAGCGCCGAGGAGTCGATCTTCTCGGGCCTGGCCGAATTTGTCGCCCTGCCGGGCGAAGCCGGCGAGCTGGGCATCCTGCCCGGCCACATGCCGCTGCTGACCCGCATCAAGGCGGGCGCGGTGCGTTTGAAGCTGCCGCAGCAGAACGACGAAGAACTGATCTTCGTCGCCGGCGGCATGCTCGAAGTGCAGCCGAACCTCGTCACGGTGCTCGCCGACACGGCGATCCGCGGCAAGGATCTCGACGAAGCCAAGGCGCTCGAGGCCAAGAAGCACGCCGAGGAGGCCATGGTCAATCGCAGTTCCGAACTCGATTACGCCCGCGCCCAGGCCGAGTTGGCCGAGGCGGTCGCTCAACTGGCGGCGATCAAGAAGCTGCGCGGAAGGCATTGATGCGCTGAACGGCAAGGCGCCAGGAAACATGCAAAGGGACGGCTCAGGCCGTCCTTTGCGTTTTTTGGGTACGCCGGCCGGCCTTGGTTGCGCGCGCTGCCGCGTACGTTGGGCACGCCCGATACGCTATCGCGCTGATATCGCACATAAAACAAACCAAAAACCAAACGAAACGGCACTCCGTCTACACGCCATGGGTGTCGCGACAGGGCGGATAGGCTGCACCCTGCAGCAGGATGTGGCAAATTCGGCACCTCTTTTTTTTGATTTTCTATTGGACTGGACTGTCCAGTCCAGCTAAAATCACGCAGATGACATCTGCGACAGAGCCCATTCTTCCCGATACCCGGCTGCGTTTGATCGAAGCGGCGGCGGAGGCGTTTTATACGGGGGGATACAACATCAGCATGGAGACGATCGCGGCGCATGCCGGGGTGGCCAAGCAGACTCTGTACAACCATTTTTCCAGCAAGGAAGCCTTGTTTTCCGAAGTGGTGCGGCGCGACGCCGAGCGCATGACCACGGCGCTGGAGGAAGACGGCGGCGATCTGCGCGCGCGTCTGCTGCGGTTTGCCATTGCTTTCCGCGCCCTGGTCATGGACCAGCGCTGCATTGCCCTGCACCGGACGCTGATTGCCGAATCGCTGCGTTTTCCCGAGATGACGCGCGCCTTCTATGAGTCGGGACCGGCGCATACCTTGCGGGGACTGACGCAATTGTTCGATCAGGAAATGCGCGCCGGGCGTTTGCGCAGTGACGGTGCGGGGGCGGCGGAGTTTGCTGCCGACATGCTGCTGGGCATGCTCAGCGGCGCGGAGCGCACCCGTTACCTGCTCGGCATCGAAGTCCGCCCTGCGGAAAACGATCAGGACCGCGCGGAAAAGATCGTCGATTGTTTTCTGCGCATTTTCGTCAATTGACAGAACAGGCATTTCGCCATGTTCACTGTAAGCAAGCACTGACATACCAGGAGAATCCAGATGGCCAGCCTTCCATCCATCAACAAGCGCGAGCTGCTCGCCAGCCTGCTCGCTCTCGCCGTCGCGGCCTGCGGCGGAGAGGGACCGCCGGGCGCCGGCGGCCCGGGCGCGGGTCCAGGCGCGCCGCCGGCACCTGAAGTCGCGGTGATGATGCCGGCAAGCAGCACGGCAACGTTGACCCAGGATCTGCCGGGACGTTTGCAAGCGGTGCGTACGGCGCAAGTGAGGGCTCGCGTCGAGGGCATCGTCGAAAAACGCCTGTTTGCCGAAGGCAGCGACGTGAAGCAGGGCCAGACCCTGTTTCAGATCGATGATCGCGATTACAAGTCCACGGCGCTTTCGGCCAAGGTCGACGTCGAGGTGATGAAAGCCGCGCTCAAGCGCTATGAGCCGCTGCTGCCGAGCAAGGCGGTGAGCCAGCAGGAATACGACCAGGCCCAGGTCAAGCTGCTGCAGACTCAGGCGGCCCTGACGCGCGCGCAGATCAATCTCGAAAATACCAGGGTGCCGGCCCCCATCGGCGGCCGCATCGGCCGCGCCCTGGTGACCGAAGGCGCACTGGTGGGGCGCGGTGAGCCGACCCATCTGGCGACCATCGAACAGATCGATCCGATCTACGCCAATTTCACCCAGTCGAATGCCGAGCTGCTGCGTCTGCGCCAGGCCATGCAGACCGGCAAGCTGCAGCGCGCCGACCAGACCCGGCTGGAATTGATACTCGAAGATGGCAGCGTCTATCCACTGCCGGGCAAGCTGGAGTTCAGCGATCTGGCCGTCGAGCCGGAGACGGGGGCGGTGAATCTGCGCGCCCTGTTCCCGAATCCCAAACATGAGCTGCTGCCCGGCCAGTATGTGCGCGTGCGCTTCAACCAGGGGCAAATGGAAGGCAGCCTGCGCGTGCCGCAGGCGGCGGTCATGGCCGGCGAACAAGGCCAGTTCGTGCTGATCGTGAACGCCGAGAACAAGGTCGAGCCGCGGCCGATCGAGACGGCCGGCATGAGCGGCCCCGACTGGCTGGTCAGCGGCGGATTGCAGGGCGGCGAGCAAGTCATCGTCAATGGCCTGCAGAAGGTGCGTCCCGGCGCCACCGTCAAGCCGGTGCCCTGGCAGGCGCCCGCGCCTGCCCCGGCCGCCGCACAGCGCGCCACCCCGGCCGCCCACTGACGGAGAAACCACATGCTCGCCCGCTTCTTCATCGACCGCCCGGTATTTGCCTGGGTCATCGCGCTGGCCATCATCCTGGTCGGCATGCTGGCCCTGCGCAACCTGCCCGTGGCCTCCTATCCGTCGGTCGCCCCGCCCGCCCTGGCCATCTCGGTCACCTATCCCGGCGCCTCGTCCAGAGTCATGGAAGAGACCGTCATCGCCCTGGTCGAACAGGAGCTGAACGGCGTCGAACACCTGGCCTATTTCGACTCCAGCAGCGAGCAGGGTACCGGCACCATCAACCTGTCGTTCGAGGCCGGCACCGATCTGGACGTGGCCATGATGGAGACGCAGAACCGCGTCAAGCGCGTGGAAGCCCGCCTGCCCGACGAGGTGCGCCGCATCGGCGTGCAGGTGTACAAATCGGCGCGCAATCACCTGCTGATCTCGGTGCTGTTCTCGCCCGACAAGACCCATGACAACGTGGCCCTGGGCAGCTTTGCCGCCACCCACGTGCTGGACAGCATCCGCCGCGTGCCCGGGGTGGGCGAGGCGATGCTGCTGGGCACCGAATACTCCATGCGCATCTGGCTCAAGCCCGGGCAACTGGAGTCGTTCGGCCTCACCGCCGGCGATGTGGCGCGAGCGGTACGCAGCCAGAACGTTCAGCTGGCCACCGGCGAGCTGGGCCAGTTGCCCTCCGTCGAAGGCCAGCAGCTCAACGCCATCATCACCACCCACAGCCGCCTGACCAGCGTCGAGGAATTCGAGAACATCATCGTGCGCGCCAACCGCGATGGCAGCACGGTGCGCATCAAGGATGTCGCCAAGGTCGAGCTGGGCGCCCAGGACTATTCGGTGCGCGCCCGCTATGACGGCCAGCCGGCCGTCGGCATCGCCGTGCGCACCACGCCGAATGCCAACGCCCTCGATACCGCCCGCGCGGTGCGCGCCAAGCTGACCGAATTGTCGGCCGGCTTCCCGCCCGGGTCGGTGGATTGGGCCATCCCCTACGACACGTCCAAGTTCGTCGAAGTGTCGATCGCCGAAGTGGTGGAGACCCTGATCATCGCCATGGTGCTGGTGTTCGTCGTCATGTTCCTGTTCCTCGAGAACCTGCGCGCCACCCTGATCCCGGCCATCGTCATGCCGATCACCCTGTGCGGTGCGCTGGCCGGCCTGTACCTGTTCGATTACTCGATCAACGTGCTGACCCTGTTCGCCATGGTGCTGGCCATCGGCATCGTCGTCGATGATGCCATCGTCGTCGTCGAGAACGTCGAGCGCATCATGCGCGAGGAAGGTCTGCCCGCGCGCGCGGCCACGCGCAAGGCGATGGACCAGATCGTCGGCGCCATCATCGCCATCACCCTGGTGCTTACCGCGGTGTTCGTGCCCATGGCCTTCTTCAGCGGTTCGGTGGGCGCCATCTATCGCCAGTTCTCGGTGACCCTGGTGCTGGCCATGGGCTTCTCGGCCTTGCTGGCGTTGACGCTGACGCCGGCCTTGTGCGCCACCATGCTCAAGCCCCATCATCAGCAGCCGCTCGAACAGCAGCGCGGCTTCTTCGGCTGGTTCAACCGCTTCTTCGATCGCACCACGCGCGGCTACCAGTCGGGCGTCACCCGCATCCTGCGGCGTACCGGCCTCTACATGCTGATTTATGTGATCCTGCTTGCCGCCGTGGCGACCCTGTTCGTGCGCCTGCCCAGCGGCTTTCTGCCCGACGAGGATCAGGGCTACTACGTCAGCATGATTCAACTGCCCACCGGCGCCAGCCAGGAGCGCGCCCTGGACGTGCTCGGCAAGGTGGAAAAGCTGTATCTGGATCAACCCGAAGTGGCGCACGTCATCGGCGTGGCCGGCTTTTCCTTCATCGGCCGCAGCCAGAACGCCGGCACCACCTTCGTGCCGCTCAAGCCCTGGAGCGAGCGCAAGGGGGCGCACCAGGAGGCGGGTGCGCTGGTCGGCCGCGTGAATGGTCTGCTGCAGCAGATCAAGGAAGCCTTCATCGTCGCCATCAACGTGCCGCCGATTCCCGAACTCGCGGCGGCGGGCGGCTTCGACTTCCGCCTGCAGGATCGCAGCGGCCAGGGGCGTGACAAGCTGCTCGAAGCGCGCAACATGATGCTCGGCATGGCCGCCCAGCATCCGGCGCTTATGGGCGTGCGCCCGGAAGGACAGGAGCCGGGCGCGCAACTGGAAATCGACGTCGATCGCATCAAGGCCCAGGCACTCGGGGTGGATATCGCGCAAATCAACGAAACCCTGCAATCCACACTGGGCATTGCCTACATCAACGACTTCGTGCGTCAGGGCCGTATCCTGCGCGTGCAGATGCAGGCCGAAGCGCGGACACGCAGCAATGTCGATGAAATCATGCGTCTGACGGTACGCAATCAGAATGGCGGCCTGGTGCGTTTGGCCGAAATCGCCGCGCCGCGCTGGGTGGTGGGTTCCTCGCGCCTGGACCGCTACAACGGCCTGCCGGCGATGAAGCTGGCCGGCATGCCGGCGCCCGGCCGCAGTACCGGCGAAGCCTTGCAGGCGATGGAGGAAATCGCCGCCAAACTGCCGCCGGGCTTCGGCTATGAATGGTCGAGCACCTCGCACGAGGAGCGTGTCTCGGGCACCCAGGCCCCCTTCCTGTTCGCCGTCTCGCTGTTCGTCGTCTTCCTCTGCCTGGCCGCGCTCTACGAGAGTTGGACCATTCCGCTGTCGGTGCTGCTGGTGGTGCCGCTGGGCATTCTCGGGGCACTGGCGGCGGTGCATCTGCGCGGCCTGCCCAACGACGTGTATTTCAAGGTCGGTCTGATCGCCATCATCGGCCTGTCATCGAAGAACGCCATTCTGATCATCGAGTTCGCCCGCGAACTGGAAGAGCAGGGCCGCTCGCTGGTCGACGCGACGCTGGAAGCCTGCCGCCTGCGCTTCCGTCCGATCCTGATGACTTCGATCGCCTTCATCTTCGGCGTCCTGCCGCTGGCCATCAGCAGCGGCGCCGGCGCCAACAGCCGCCACGCCCTGGGTACCGGCGTGATGGGTGGCATGATCGCCGCCACCGTATTGGCCGTGTTGCTGGTGCCGGTGTTCTACGTCGTCATCCGGCGCATCTTTCCTGGTCATGCCCGTCATCACCGCGATGCGGCGGCAGACCAGGCGCAGGAGAATCCGCATGCCTAAACTGATCCGTCGGACCAGCCAACTGGTCCTGCTCATGGCCTTGGCCGGCTGTGCCAGTGGGCCTGATTACCAACGTCCCGCGCTGTCGCTTTTGCTGCCGTCGCAATGGTTTGCCAGCGATGCCGCTGTGGCTGGGGCCGCACCTGAGTCGGTTGCCGCGCTGCCCGACTGGCGCGACTATTTCACCGATACGCGCCTGCAGGCATTGATCGACCAGGCGCTCGAACACAACCGCGATCTGCGGATCGCCACGGCGCGGATTGCCGAGGCGCGCGCCATCCACGGCATCGAGCGTGCCGGGCGCTGGCCGCAGCTCGAAGTGCTCGGCCGGCGCGAAGCGGCGCACGTGCCGGGCGACCTCGGCATGACGGGTCAGCCGCAGTTTTCCCAGCGCTACGACGTGGGCGTCGAACTGCTCAACTACGAGCTGGATTTCTGGGGCCGTGTGCGGCGTCTCGATGAAGCCGCGCTGGCCGGCTACCTGGCCAGCGAAGAAGCGCAGCGCGCCTTTCGTCTGGCGCTGATTGCCGATGTCGCGAATGCCTATTACAGCCAGTGCGAGCTGCGCGAGCGGGCAGTGCTGACGCGTGCGCTGGCCGGAAACCGCAGCGAAGTCGCGCAGCTTTCCGACCAGCGCCGCCAGGCCGGGCTGATGGGCTCGATGGAATATCTGCGCGCTGCCGCGGCCGCCGAAGCCGCGCGCAGCGATCTGGCCGCCATCGAGCAGGCCGGCGCGGCGGCCGATCACTGGCTGCAATTGCTGGTCGGTAAGCCGATCCAGGAGACGGCGGACGCTGCCTCGCCGCTGCCGGCGATTCGGCCACTGGCCGAACAGCAACTGACGCCGCTGGCAGCGGATCTGCCGGCCGACGTGTTGCTGCGGCGTCCCGACGTGCTGGCCGCCGAGCAACGCCTGATCGCCGCGAATGCCAACATCGGTGCCGCGCGTGCGGCCTTCCTGCCGAGTCTGACGCTGACCGGCCTGTTGAGCACGGCCAGCTCCGGGCTCTCGAACCTGTTCGACGCCGGCAGCCGCGCCTGGATCTTCAAGCCGCAACTGCGCCTGCCGCTGTTCAACAGCGGGCGCGATGCGGCCAATGTCGACCTGGCCGAAGCGCGCACGCATGTCGCCGTCGCCGAATACGAAAAGACCATCCAGCAGGCTTTCCGCGAAGTCGCCGACCTGCTGGCCGCCCGCGTCCGGCTGGATGAACAGTTGCAGGCGCAGGAAGCCAATCGGCGTATCCAGCAGGAACGTGTGGAACTGTTCGAGGCACGCTACCGGGCGCAGATTTCCCACTACCTTGAAGTGCTCGACGCCCGCCGCGACCTGCAGCTCGCCGACCAGGCCGCGCTGCAGGCGAAGCGCGCCGTGCTGGCCAATGCCGCGCAGTTGTACAAGGCGCTGGCGGGCAGCGGTGCGGCGGCAGGGCAGACAGATCGGGTGGCGGCGGTAGAATAGGCGCTCTTTCGCAGCAGCGTCCTTGCATGCCGATGTCGATCCCCTCTTCCGCAGAAAATTTCGTCGAACTCCGCGACGTGCATTTCGCCTACGGCGAGCGCCGGATCCTGCGCGGCATCGACCTGAGGATTCCGCGCGGCAAGATCGTCGCCATCCTCGGCGTCAGCGGCAGTGGCAAGACCACGCTGCTGCGCCTGATGGGCGGCCAGTTGCGTCCCGCGCAGGGCAGCGTCAAGGTCGCCGGCAGCGAAGTGCCGCAGCTCGACAACGCCGGGCTTTACGCCCTGCGGCGCGACATGGGCATGATGTTCCAGATGGGCGGCCTCTACAGCGACATGTCGGTGTTCGACAACATCGCCTTCCCGATGCGCGAACTGACCGACCTGTCCGAGGAAATCATCCACGACCTGGTGCTGATGAAGCTGCATGCCGTCGGCCTGCGCGGCGCGGCAGGCATGATGACCGGCGAGCTTTCCGGCGGCATGGCGCGTCGCGTCGCCCTGGCGCGCGCCACCGCGCTCGATCCGCAACTGATCATGTACGACGAACCCTTCGCCGGCCTCGATCCGATCTCGCTCAACGTCATCGCCAACCTGATCCGTACCCTCAACGATGCCCTGGGCGTGACTTCCATTGTCGTCACCTACGACATGTCGGAATCATTGAAGGTCGTCGACTACGCCTACTTCATCCACGACGGCGTGGTGGTGGCCGAAGGCGTGGCCGCCGAAATGTTCGATTCCGACAATCCCTTCGTGCACCAGTTCGTGCACGCCAGGCCCGACGGCCCGGTGGCGTTCCACTATCCCGGCCAGCCCTATGCAGGAGATCTCGGGCTGGCTTGAGTCCGGAGTCCGGCCGGTTCAGGAAGCCGCATCGTCCGCTCCCAGGCTGATGCGCACCAACTGGGGAATGTTGTCGGCGTCGAGTTTTGCCATCATGCGGGCCTTGTGCACTTCCACCGTGCGCACGCTGATGCCGAGCAGTGCGGCGATTTCGCGATTGTGACGGCCGGCGATGACCTGTTCCATGACTTCCTGTTCGCGCGGCGTCAGGTTTTTCAGGCGCCGTGAAAACTGTTCCTGGGTCTGACGGGCTGCGGCGCTGGCGCTTTGCCGGCTGAAACTTTCCTCGATGGCCTGCAGCAGACGCGCTTCATCCAGCGGTTTTTCGAGAAAGTCGACGGCGGCGGCACGAAAGGCCTCGCGTGCCGAGGCCACGTCGCCATGTCCGGTGATGATGATGATGGGCAGCGCGCAGCCGCGCGCCTGCAATTCCCTTTGCAAAGCCAGGCCATCCATGCCCGGCATGCGGATGTCGATGATCAGGCAACCCTGCCAGTCGGCTTGCAGGGCGCCCAGCAGGCTGGCGGCATCGGCGAAGACGGTGGTGCGATAGCCATGCAGACTCAACAGCAGACTGAGCGAATCGCGCACGGCGGCATCGTCATCGACTATGAAAACGGTATTGTTCATGAGATTGTCCCGGCTGAGAGGCTGGGTTGGGGGTTCTTGACTTCAGCGCCTGCCTTGTGAGCGCCGAAGCTGGTCTGCTTCTGGTCATCGGCAGAGTTGCAGCCGGTCAGGGGAAGGACGAGCGCTGCAGCGATCACAGCAATCAGAATTCGGGTCTTGGTTTTCAGTTTCCCAAAAATTGCGCCACACCAGCGCGCTTTGCAGCACGCCGCAGGTCATCGTCCAGGGTCGCCAGGGGAAGATCCTCGCGCATGGCGAGTTCGAGGTACGAGGCGTCGTAGGACGACAGGTTGTAGCGCCGGGCCAGTTGCAGGATGCTCGATAGGGCCTGAACCGAGGTTGCACCGTCGATGCTGATGTCCATGCGGTTCAACATGCCAATGAAGGTCTCGGTGCGGGCTTCGGTCGTCAGTCCTTTCGCCTCGGCGCGTGCGAGGACGTTGGCAACCTCCAGACTCCATACGCCCGGCACCAGAACCCCGGCGCTGGTCATGCTGTCAAGGACACGGGATGCGTATTCCAGATCCACCGTGGCGCCGCCACCGAAATACCAGCGCATGACGACGGAGTTGTCGAGCACGAAGTTCATGCGCGGCCTTCCTCGATCAAGCCCTTGATGTCCACGTCCTTGACCGGATTTTTCGCCATGAAGGCCTTCATTTGCTCAACGGCAGCGGCGGTTTCATGGTGTCTGGCAGTCTTGGCCTGGACCAGATCGGCAATGGCCACGCCCCGGTTCGTGATGGTGTATTGCTTGCCTACTTGCACGCCCCGGAGAAGCTCCGGCAACTTGGTTTTTGCCTCGTAGGCGCCAACTTCGATTTTCATGATGCCCTCGGTCATTGATGATATAAATCAGCACATAGACCAGTGTATAGACTAGTTGCTGACAGGTCAAGACTTTTTGTATCAGGTTCGCGTGACTTGAATTGCCCGTGTGTTCACCGCGCATGCGGGGATGAAGTGGTATTTTGAAATTTCGATAGGTTGTTTTCTGACGGCGCGCTGAAGCCGGGACTCGCCCCGGCGGGCGACCTCCTTTCTTGTCGTGCGACAAGAAAGGAGGCAAAGAAGCGCACCCCACCTCTACGGGTGGCTCCGCCCTTCGGGCTCCTGCCGGTGCGCCGGCCCTGCGGGCTTCCCGAGTTTCGCCGCCGCCGAGCGGCCGGTTTCTAAACTCGCTGCGCTCAGACACACGAAACCGGAAAGCCCCGCTCGACGGCGGCGAAACTCGGCGAGACACAGGGGAAAGGGGGAGTATCTCAACGCGTGGTGGTTGAAAAACCAACCATCAAATCATCGGCTTCGTCATGCCCGTGCAGGCGAAAATCCAGCGGCATGGCCTACCCGACGAAGCGCGCATCGTCGTCATTCCCGCGCAGGCGGGAATCCAGTACGTCCCTGGGTCCCCCGCCTGAGCGGGGACGACGAATGGGTGTATCACACCCGGGCGCATGAAAAAACGGCCGCCCCCGTGAGGGAGCGGCCGTTTTGACTGCTTGCAGTCTAAACAGCGTGTTGCGGCTGATTAGAAGCTGTGGCGGATGCCGATCTGCAGGCCGCTGGGATCGATACCAGGAACAGACCAGTTATTACCGGGCTTGCGAACGGGATTGGTGGCAAAGTTGAAGTTGGCGTTATCCTCGTTGTTGAGACGGGCATAGACCACCTTCAGCATGGTGCGCTTGGACAGGCTGTGCTCGTAGCCGATTTCGAACAGCTTGGCGCCGCTGTCAGCGGCCTTGACGCCATTGTATTTTTCATCAGCAGCCTTGTAGAACTGAGCGATCAGCTTGCCGTTCGGCACGACGTTGTAGGTACCACCGATGCCCCAGACGCTCTGCTTGAAGTCGTAGCCAGCGTTGTCCTTTTCTTTGACTTGATCCCAAACCAGACGAATGCTGGCCACACCGAAGTCGTAGGCGCCGGCGACACGGAGGTTGCGGAGCTTGTCATCCCAGGTGTTCTTCTCTTGCCCAGTGACGTAGGCCAGACCGAGCAGGATCGGGCCGTTGTTGTAGTTCAGGCCCAGATCCCAGGCGCTGGAATTGCGCGGGGAGAGAGCGTTGGCACGCTTGTCTTCGCCGGAAACGTAGGCAGCGGCGGCGCTGAAGCCAGCCATGCTCGGCGTGGTGTACTGGACGGCATTGCCTTGGCGGGTATCAAAGCCGGCGCGGTTGAGCAGCGCCTTGTTGTCGCCGATGCCGGTGGAGCCGGCGTTGACGTCCATAGCCGTGCCTAGGGCGCGGGTCGGGGTGGTCAGGGTGCCGAGCTTGACTTCACCGAAGCCGCCGTTCAGGCCGACGAAGCTGTCGCGCGTGGTGCCGTCGCCGAACAGGCTGTTGCCGCCTTGGTTGCCATCTACATTGAGGCCGGTTTCGAGCTGGAACAGTGCCTTCAGGCCGTTGCCCAGATCTTCCGTGCCCTTGAAGCCGATGTAGGAGCCGTTCGAGGAGACGCGGGTGTAAGAACCGACGTTGAGGGCGCCGCCCGGAAAGCCCGAGGACTTGACCACGTCGAAGGACAGGTCGGCCACACCGTAGACGGTGACGGCGGAGGACTGGGCGAAAGCGCCGGTGGACAGCAGGCCGGTAACGGCCAGAGCGATGAGTTTCTTCTGCATTTGATTCTCCTGTTTAAGAACTTGCTGTAACTCGATGTTGAATTTCGAGATTTTGATTCTGCGTTGCCTCCCTGCGGAGGAAACTGAGATGAATTCTGCCGAACTCACCGGCAGCGGACAAGCAAAAAATCCAGTTTGTGTTGCGTACAAGGGATTTTGTTGTTTTTTTGCAACGGCTGGGTGGGCGAGGCGTCAAAAGACGCGAGAGAGGTGGCCGTGGATTGCCGCGTCGCGGTGTTCTTCGCCGTGATGGGGGTTGGATTGGAGGGCTGTGCTGGAATCCTGCAACTGCGTACAGGATGACGACGGCGGGGATGCGGGGAAACGCCTTATCGGGGCGATGCGTCTGCGGTATCCGGGTGGCAGGCCGCGAGGAATGCCATCATTTCGGTTGCATCACGGTTGAGGTAGAAGCGCACCATTTTTTCGTTGAATTCCTGCGCCCTGGCGGCGGGTACGCTGATCGCGTCGATGCCGTGCGACATGAGTACGCCATTCATCATGAAGCGCGAAGTGCGTTTGTTGCCGTCGAAGAAGAACTGCTGCAGGGCGCCGAACAGGAAGAAGGCGGTGGCCTGCTCGAACGGCGGGCAGGCTTGCAGCGCCGTCGTGCCTTCGTGGAATACCCGGTTCAGTTCGGGTGCGCCCGGCAGCGTGGGCAGGGGGGTATGCCGGCCATGCTCGCCGAGTCCTACATCCGGAGTGTAGTTTTGCTCTTGTCCTTCGCCACGGAATACGCCCCATTCCAGGGCTTCGTTGCGGGCAACGATGCCGTTCAGTTCGGTGAATGTCTGTTTGCGGAGTGAAAATTGGTTGGTCTTGACCATCGCCAGCAACCGCCTGGCGCTTTCCGCCAGGTTGAGGATTTGTTCCTGATCGGAAATCCGGCGGCCGCCAATGGTGATGCCATCGAGCAGTGTCTTGACTTCAGGGAAGGTGACCGGATTGCCTTCGAGTACGCCGGCGTCCCAGACGAACTCCGGCAGCATCCTGTGAAAGCGGAAGCAGACGCGCTCAATCGAGTGCACGGGGAGAGCGGCCGGTAGCGCCAGCCTGTTCCAATGGAATCCAAGCGCATCAAACAGCAACATGTTTACTTCATCCACCATCGGGTCAAATCGTCGAATATCGTCAATGCCTGCTTCAGATTGCCAAGGGAAACGCTGATTAAGTCAAATCCGTTCGGGCTGCGCCCTTCGGCGGTGCTCAGGACAGGCCTGTCGAAGCCCTTGTTCTTACATGGAGTGCCCTTCGACAGGCTCAGGGCGAACGGACCAGTATTTCCCAAGGCGTGGGCGCCCGGCATCGCTATAATGCCAGCTTTGCCGCGCAGGCGGTGTCCAGCCGGTGCAGGACAGTCTGCGATTTTTCGATTCTTTTTCCTGATTAGCAATGAACGTCAGCAGAACTACACATAGGTTCTCGTCATTCCCGCGAAAGCGTACTACTGTCCGGAATAATTTCATGCGAAGAGGCCGTCATCCCCGCGAAAGCGGGGATCCATTGACATACTGGATTCCCGCTTTCGCGGGAATGACGACCAAAGAAAGTCTCCGTGGGATGGCCAAAGGTAGTCCCTGTGGGACGTACATTGCTGACTATTCGTTCTAATGGAAACGCTGATTAAATCAAACCCGTTCGGGCTGAGCCCTTCGGCGGTGCTCAGGACAGGCCTGTCGAAGCCCTTGTTTTTACAGGTGGCGTCCTTCGACAAGCTCAGGGCGAACGGAATAAATCAGTGTTTCCCTAATCAGATTCTTTTTTCTTGTTCCGCATCATGACCGTCGATCCGAAATCCCATCTGGCCGAGTTGCTCGGCGTTGCGCTGGCGAGCGTGGCGCCTGAATTGCGCGAGACGGCGATCCTGCTGGAGCGGCCGAAGCAGGCCAGCCATGGCGATTTCGCCAGCAATCTGGCCTTGCAACTGGCGAAGGCGCTGAAGGCGAATCCGCGCGAGATCGCCCAGCGGCTGGTGCGCGAGTTGCCGGTGTCGCCGTGGGTGGACAAGGTCGAGGTGGCGGGCGCGGGCTTTATCAATTTTCATTTGTCGACGGCGCTGCGCAGCCGCGTGGTGGCCGAGGTGCTGGCGCGGGGGGCGGATTTCGGCCGCTGCCGCATCGGCGGCGGGCGCAAGCTGCAGATCGAGTTCGTTTCCGCCAATCCGACCGGGCCGCTGCACGTCGGCCACGGGCGCGGCGCGGCGCTGGGGGCGAGTCTGGCGAATCTGCTGTCCTTCGCCGGCTGGGCGGTGACGCGCGAGTATTACGTGAATGACGCCGGGCGGCAGATGGACATTCTGGCGGTGTCGACCTGGCTGCGTTATCTGGCCTTGTTCGATGCCGGCTGGAACGAGACGTTTCCGCCGAATGCCTATCAGGGCGATTATGTGGCCGCCATGGCGGCGCAGATCCGCGCGGCGCATGGCGAGCGTTTCGTGCAGCCGGTGGCGGCGGTGCTGGCGGAGGTGCCGGTGCCGAAGGATGAAGTCGGCGACGTGTCGAATCTGGAAGAGCGGCTGGATGCGCTGATTGCTGCCGGCAAGCGGCTGCTCGGCGAGGGCTGGGATTACATCCACCAGTATGCGCTGACCGAGCAACTGGCCGACGGCCGCGCCGATCTGGAAGAATTCGGCGTGCATTTCGACGTCTGGTTTTCCGAGCGCTCGCTCTACGATACCGGGATGGTGGCGCGGGCGGTCGAGCGGCTGGAGGCGAATGGCCACATCTATGTGCAGGATGGCGCGAAGTGGTTCCGCTCGACGCAGTTCGGCGACGAGAAGGATCGCGTGGTGCAGCGCGACAACGGCCTGTATACGTATTTCGCTTCCGACATCGCCTATCACTGCAACAAGCTGGAGCGCGGTTTCGAGAAGATCATCGACCTGTGGGGCGCGGATCATCACGGCTACATTCCGCGCGTGCGCGGCGCGCTGCAGGCGATGGGTTGCGACGGCAGGGAGGGCGGCCCGCTCGACGTGCTGCTGGTGCAGTTCGTCGCGCTGTGGCGCGGCAAGGAGAAGCTGGCGATGTCCACCCGCGCCGGCCAGTACGTGACGCTGCGCGATTTGCGCCAGGAAGTCGGCAACGATGCCTGCCGCTTTTTCTACATGCTGCGCAAGGCCGAGCAGGCGCTGGATTTCGATCTGGAACTGGCGAAGTCGCAGAGCAACGACAACCCGGTGTATTACGTGCAGTACGCCCATGCGCGGGTGTGTTCGGTGCTGAACCAGTGGGGTGGCGATGCGGCTGAACTGGCCGGCCTGGCCGGGACCGATCTCGCGCCGCTGGCCGGCGAGCGCGAGCTGGCGCTGTGCGCGCGGCTGGCGACCTTCCCGGAAATCGTCGAGGATGCGGCCGTCAATTACGCGCCGCAGGTGATCGCTTTCTATCTGAAGGATCTGGCCGGCGATTTCCACAGTTATTACAATGCCGAGCGCATCCTGGTCGAGGATGCGGCGCTGCGCGCTGCGCGTCTGGCGCTGGCCGCCGCCGTGCGCCAGGTGCTGAGAAACGGCCTGGGCATCCTTGGTGTTTCGACTCCGGAGAGCATGTGACATGACCCGCAAAATTTCTTCATCTTCGCGCCGGCCGGCGCAGCGGCAGCATCGCGGCGGCACGCTGATCGGCCTGTTCGTTGGCCTGGTGATCGGTCTGCTCTGCGCCTTCGGCGTCGCCTGGTATCTGCAGAAATCGCCGCTGCCCTTCCAGGACAACGGCATGCAGGAGCGCGTTGACGTGACGCAGCCGCCGGGCGCGCCGCTGCAACTGCCGGGCCGGCCCGGACAGAAGCCGGTGAATGGCGGCAAGAACAGCGCAGAAGGGCAGCGCTTCGAGTTTTACAAGATCCTGCCCAGCGGACAGATGACCCCGTCGCCGGCTGGCGAGGCCGGTGCCGGCGCGCCGTCCGCGCCAGCGCCGGACGGTTCCGATGCCTCGGCGGCCGGGACGAATGCCGTCTATCTGCAGGTCGGCGCCTTTCAGAAATCCGCCGATGCCAACAACCAGAAAGCCAAACTGGCGTTGATGGGTTTTGAAACCAGCGTGTTCGAGGTCGAGACGCCCGACAGGGGCACCCTGTACCGCGTGCGCGTCGGCCCCTTCGCCAGCCCCGAGGAAATGAACCTTGCGCGCAACCAGTTGTCGGAAAGCGGCATACCTGCCAGTATCGTGAAGGTCAAGAATCAGCCGCAGTAAATGGAGAGTCTGGAGAATCCCATGCAAAAACCCGCCCGTTTCCTGTTTCGCTTCTTCGCCGCCTTCTGCCTGGCGCTGGGCCTGGGACTTGCCGGCAGCAGCTTCGCCGTCGAGCTTCAGGAAGGCAAGAACTTCGTCACTTTGCCGCAGCCGCAGCCGACCGAGGCGAAGGGCAAGATCGAGGTGACCGAGTTTTTCTGGTACGGCTGCCCGCATTGCTATGAATTCGAGCCGACGCTGAATGCCTGGGTGAAGACCTTGCCGGATGACGTGGTATTCCGCCGCGTGCCGGCGGATTTCGGCCGCTGGACCGGCGGTGTCCGGCTCTATTACACGTTGCAGGCGCTGGGCGTGGAAGAGCGCCTGCATGCGGAACTGTTCAACGCCATCCACCGCGAGCGCCTCAACTTCAACAGCCAGGCGGCAGTGGGCGACTGGCTGGCGAAAAAAGGCGTCGACCGCAAGAGGTTCGATGACGCCTATCGCTCCTTCACCGTGCAGGCGAACATCAGCCGCGCCCAGCAACTGACGCGCAGCCACGGGCTGGACGGCGTGCCGGCCGTCATCGTTGGCGGCAAATACCTGACCAACAACGTGATGGCCGGCGGCTACGAGCCGCTGCCGGCGATCATGAACGCACTCATTGCCCGCTTGCGCGCGGGGGGTGCGCAGGGTACGGCGGCTACGGCGAAAAGCGGCAAATAAGCCCGATGCCGACCGAGGCAGCAGCGTTACGCATTTTCATCACCGGCGCTTCGACGGGTATCGGCGCGGCGCTGGTCAGACAGTATGCGCAGCAGATCGGCAGCGCGGGCGTGCTGGGTCTGGTCGCGCGGCGGCATGATGCGCTGCAGGATCTGGCGGCGAGCCTGCCCTGCCGCTGCCTGCTGTATCCGCTGGACGTGCGCGATGCCAGCGCGCTGGCAGCGGCGGCCGAAGATTTCATGGCGCAGGCCGGTTTGCCGGATGTCGTCATCGCCAATGCCGGCATCAGCGTCGGCACGCTGACCGGGGAAGCGGCGGATTTGCCGGTTTTCGCCCGCGTGCTGGAAGTCAACGTGCTGGGCATGGTGAATACCTTCCATCCTTTCGTCGGCGCCATGCGCGCGGCGCGGCGCGGTCAACTGGTCGGCATCGCTTCGGTGGCGGGCATCCGCGGCCTGCCGGGGGCCAGCGCCTATTGCGCGTCCAAGGCGGCGGCCATCAGCTATCTGGAAGCGTTGCGGGTGGAGCTGCATGGCAGCGGGGTGACGGTGACGACCATCCTGCCCGGCTATGTGGCGACGCGGATGACCGCCACCAATCCCTATCGCATGCCGTTCATTCTGCCGGCCGAGGAAGCCGCGCGGCGCATCGCCCGGCTGGTCGCGCGCAAGGTCAGTTATGCGGTGATGCCCTGGCAGATGGCCATCGTCGCCAAGCTGTTGCGCCTGCTGCCGAACGGCGCATTCGACCGCCTGTTTGCCCGCGCCAAGCACAAGCCCCGGCAGTTGCCGCTGTAGCTCGCCCGGTGATAGATTGGGCCGCCAGAATACGCGGCACGGAGATCGTCATGAAGACAATCGGTCGACGCAAGGAGCGCCCCATCGGACGGTTTGCATCGGGCGCCCTCCTGGCTGAAGGCGCTCGATTCAATGAGGAAATACATCGTTTGCCCACAGGCGGCACGACTTTCGTTCCCAAAGGCATTTATCGCTTCAAGACACTTGAAGAGGCCGATCAGCATCGGCTTGATTGCCTTGCCAGGGGAATGGCAAGAGTAGCGCTGGAGCGAGCCAATGGATGCAATGAACAATGAAAATGAATATTGCCGCCCGGCCTCCCTGGAGGACCTGAAGGCACTGATTGCGTCGTTGAATCGACAACATGTCGATTACCTGCTCATCGGGGGATATGCCCTGTTTGTGCATGGTTACCATCGGGCCACAATGGATATTGACGTACTGGTTCCGGCAACGCTGGAATCGGGTGCCAGAGTCAAGGCGGCATTGATGATTTTGCCTGACCAGGCGGCAAAGGATCTGGAGCCGGCATGGTTTACGGAAGGTGAAAATATCCGGGTTGCCGATAGCTTTCTGGTCGATGTCATGCTGAATGCCTGCGGTGAAACCTACGACACACTCGAACAGTATGCGGTGACCGTAGATCTGGATGGCATTCCTGTTCGTACGCTCAACCTTGAAGGGCTGCTACGTACCAAGCAAACCATGCGTGACAAGGATGTGGCCGACAGGCATGTTCTGGAGCGCGCATTGAGACTGCGCCGGGAACAGGCGGAACAACCTGGGCAATCCGGGGAATAGTCTCGCCAAGAGCGCTTCCGCGCTGCGCTGTCATGTGACGCCGAATTCCGCCAGCAAGTGCTCGGGGGTGAGGATGCGGAAGCGGCCGGCCAGCAGGCGGTGGCGCGCCAGTTTGAGGAGCGCCTTGTCGCTGGTGACCAGCGCGGCGGCCTGGCTGTCGCGGGCGAGTTCGAGAAACTTCTGGTCGTCGCGGTCGCTGCATTTCGGCAGGCGCAGGGGTTCTTCCGCGTCGGTTGCCGACACGGTGGATGCCGCGGATGCCGACGTTTGCAGCCGGTTGCGGTAATCGGCCAGGATGCTTTGCTGCGCGTCCGGCGTCAGCGCGAATTCCGGGTAAGCCAGCACGCGCTCGAACTCGGCCAGGCAGTCGGTACGGCTCAGGGGCAGCAGCGTGCCGGCGTCGATCAGCGCCCGCAAAGGTGCCAGCCGGCTGCCGCCGGGACTGCGGTCGAAGACCCACAGCGACAGCAGGACGTTGGTGTCGAGGACGAGGCGCAGGAGCGGAAGTCCAGGAGCCGGGGATCGGGAATCAGGCGGCTTCGGTCTTGCCCGCCGTGTCGAGGCGGAACTTGACGTAGGCGCCGGGGGCGTCCTCGATGACCTTGAGTTTGCCCTTGGCCGGGTTGCGCGCGGGCACTTTCTCGTCGTTCAACGCGGTCACCCAGGCCTGCCAGTCGTTCCACCACGAACCCGGCTGCTGCTCGGTGATGTCGAACCATTCCTCGGGCGTTTCCGGCAGTTTTTTGGCATCGCTGGTCCAATAGCAATACTTGTTGGCGGCGGGCGGATTGACGATGCCGGCGATGTGGCCGGAGCCGCCGAGGACGAAGCGCACCGGGCCGGCCATGCGTCGCGCGCCCAGGTAGACGCTCTTCCACGGCGCGATGTGGTCCTCGATGGTGGAGATGAAATAGCTCGGCGTCCTGATCTGGTTGACGTCGATCGGCACGCCCGCCAGGGTGATGCCGCCCGGTTCCTTGAGCAGGTTTTTCATGTACATGTTGCGCAGGTAGTAGCTGTGCATCCTGTACGGCATGCGCGTGGAGTCGGAGTTCCAGTAGAGCAGGTCGAAGGGGAAGGGCTGCTTGCCGAGCAGGTAGTTATTCACCACGAAGGACCAGATCAGGTCGTTGGCGCGCAGCATGTTGAAGGTGGTGGCCATCTCGGCGCCTTCGAGATAGCCGCGTTCCTCCATTTTCTTTTCCAGGCTGGAAACCTGCTGCTCGTCGATGAATACGCCCAGTTCGCCGGGCATGGAGAAATCGATCAGGGCGACGAAATAGGTCGCCGAGGCGATGCGTTTGTCCTTGATGGTGTCGAGATAGCCGATGGTCGAGGCCAGCAGGGTGCCGCCCAGGCAATAGCCGACGAGATTCACTTCTTTTTCGCCGGTCTGGCGGCAGACGGCTTCGAGCGCGGTGAGCGCGCCTTCGGTGAGATAGTCGTCGAAGGCTTTCTGCGCCAGCCGCTCGTCCGGATTCACCCAGGAGATGACGAAGATCGTGTGGCCCTGCTCCAGCGCCCACTTGATGAAGGAGTTCGACGGGCGCAGGTCGAGGATGTAGTACTTGTTGATCCACGGCGGGATGATCAGCAGCGGGCGCTTGTAGACTTCCTTGGTGGCCGGCTCGAACTGGATCAGTTGCATCAGTTCGTTCTGGAAAATCACCTTGCCTGGCGTGGTACCGACGTTGCGGCCGACTTCAAAGGCTTCCGGATCGGTCATCTTGACGCGCAACTGGCCATCGCCGGCCTCGATGTCGCGCAGCAGGTTGTTGAAGCCGTTGAGCAGGTTCTGGCCGTGGCTCTTGACGGTTTCGCGCAGCACTTCCGGATTGGTGACGGCGAAGTTGGTCGGCGCGAGGGCGTCGATGAACTGGCGGGTGAAGAAATTCACCTTCTTCTGCGAGTTTTCCGGCAGACCTTCGACGCAGCACACCGTGTCATGGATGTGGCGGGCGGTGATCAGGTAGGACTGCTTCATGAAATCGAAGAGGAAATTGTTTTCCCATTCCTCGTCGTTGAAGCGCTTGTCGCCCTTTTCCGGCGTGACGACCGGCTGGGTGTCCATGCCGGCGAAGCGCAGCATCGAATGCTGCCACAGCGAGAGGTAGTCGCGCACCAGGTTCATCTGCGCCTGGGCGAGTCTGTAGGGATTGGCCAGCAGGTTGGCCATCATGTCCATGAAGGCCTGGGCGATGCCCAGCTCGTCGGCCGGCGAAGCCACGCCTTTCTTGACCTGGCGCTGGATGTGGTCGGTCAGCAGCTTGGAGGCGCGCTGGGCGATTTCGCCATAGATCTTGGCGACTTCCTTGGGATCGGGCAGTTCGGGCTTGGGGGCTTCGGTCTTGCTCATGTCGGTCGGAACTCCGGTGTGGGGATGGTGAGGCGTGGGAAGGCGTGAGAAGGCGCTGCCGTTTCAGGCGGCGCGATAACGCAGCACCCGGCCATCATCCTCGGGCAGCAGGCGCTGCCGGCGGGTGAGGTAATTGATATGGGCGATCGTCTCGCCCATGGCGAACTGCAGTTGATGCGGATCCGAGATGTCGCGGTCGAACAGCGCCGGCAGCAGTTCGGCGGCGGATTTCGGCGCCGGCGTGGCGGCGGCCTTCAGCAACACCTCGCAACGCTGCGCGTGATGCCGTTGCAGTTGCGCGATGCGTTCGTGCAGGCCGCGAAAGGGTTTGCCGTGCGAAGGCAGCACCAGCGTGTCCGGTGGCAGCGGCAGGAAGCGTTCGAGCGAAACCAGATATTCCTGCAGGGCATCGTTTTCCGGCGCGGCGGCGCCGACATGGACATTGGTGGTGATGCGCGGCAGCAGCATGTCGCCGGAAATCAGCACGCGCGATTCGTCGCAGTACAGCGCCGCATGTTCCGGCGAATGGCCACTGCCGGTGATGATGCGCCAGTGGCGGCCGCCGATGAGGATGTCGTCGCCGTCGTGCAGGCGAATGAAGCTGGGCGGCATTTCCGGCACGCCGCGCAGGAAGGCATGGCCGCGCGATTCCAGTGCGGCCAGGCGCGCTTCGTCGAGGCCGTGGCGGGCGTAGAAGGCCACCATGGCCTGATAGCCGAAACCGTCGATCCCCGCGCGCAGCAGGTGGGCGATGGCGAATTCGCCCTGGGTGATCCACAGCCGCGCGCCGCTTTGTTGTTCCAGCCAGGCGGCCAGGCCCAGGTGATCGGGATGGCAATGGGTGACGAACTGGCGCGTCAGGCGGTATTCGCCGAGCAACTGCGTCCAGGTGTCCTTGATGGCATCCAGCGCGATGCCGGTATCCACGGCGGCCCAGCCGTCATCGTCGGCCAGCAGCCAGAGATTGACGTGATCCAGCGCAAACGGCAGCGGCATGCGCAGCCAGCGCACGCCGGCGGCCACTTCAAACGCGGTGCCGGCGGCAGGAAGCTGATCGTAGGGATAGTGCATGCGCATGCAATTGACGGAGCAACGGGCGGGCGAAGGCGCCATTTTACCCGACGCACCAGATTATTGTGCTGTGCACAAAAAAGGTGGCAGGGGAGGCGGTTGCCTGGCGGCGCGGTTACAGCAATACGGTTACATCAGCACGATGTCGTACTGCTCCTGGGTGTAGCCGCTTTCGGCCTTCAGCGAGACGGGTTTGCCGATGAAGTCGGAGAGCATCGCCAGCGCCTGGGATTCTTCGTCGAGGAACAGGTCGACGACCACCGGGGCGGCCAGCACGCGGTATTCGTCGGCGGCGAACTGGCGCGCTTCGCGCAGCAGTTCGCGGAGGATTTCGTAGCAGACGGTGCGCGCGGTCTTCACTTCGCCGCGTCCGCTGCAGGTCGGGCAGGGTTCGCAGAGCACGTGGGCGAGCGATTCGCGGGTGCGTTTGCGGGTCATTTCGACCAGGCCCAGGTTGGTGAAGTCGTTGACCGTGACGCGGGTGCGGTCCAGCGTCAGTTCCTTGTTGAGTTCGGTCAGCACGGCGGCTTTGTGCTGTTCGTTCTCCATGTCGATGAAGTCGGCGATGATGATGCCGCCGAGGTTGCGCAGGCGCAGTTGGCGGGCGATGGCTTGCGCCGCTTCGAGATTGGTCTTGAAGATGGTGTCGTCGAAGTTGCGCGAGCCGACGTAGCCGCCGGTATTCACGTCGATGGTGGTCATCGCCTCGGTCTGGTCGAAGATCAGGTAGCCGCCGCTTTTCAGGTCGACGCGCCGCGCCAGCGCCTTCTGGATTTCATCCTCGACGCCATGCAGGTCGAACAGCGGCCGGGTGCCGATGTAGTGTTCGAGCAGGCTGGCGACCTGGGGCATGTATTCCTGCGAAAAGGCCGAGAGTTTCTGGAAGTTTTCGCGCGAGTCGATGACTACCCGGGCGGTTTCGGCAGTCACCAGATCGCGCAGCACGCGCTGTTCCAGGCGCAGGTCGTGGTGCAGCATTTCCGGCACCCGGGCGTTTTGCGAGCGGTGGAGGATTTCGGTCCACAGGCGGCGCAGGTAATGAATGTCGGCGCGCAGCTCGTCATCGCTGGCGCTGACCGCCATGGTGCGGGCGATGAAGCCGCCGCCGTTTTCTTCCGGCGCCAGGCTCTGGATGCGCGCGCGCAACTGCTCGCGTTCGGCTTCGTCCTCGATGCGCTGCGAGATGCCGATGTGCTTGTCCTGGGCGAGAAACACCAGCAGCCGCCCGGCGATCGACATCTGGGTGGTCAGGCGCGCGCCCTTGGTGCCGATCGGATCCTTCAGCACCTGCACCATCAGGTTCTGTCCTTCACCGAGTATCTTTTCGATGGGCTGCGGCGCAGCGCCGCTGCTGCGGTCGACCCAGATGTCGGCCACGTGCAGGAAAGCGGTGCGCTCCAGGCCGATGTCGACGAAGGCCGACTGCATGCCCGGCAGCACGCGCACGACGCGGCCCAGGTAGATGTTGCCGACGATGCCGAAGCTGGCGCTGCGCTCGATGTGCAGTTCCTGAACCACGCCTTGCTGCATCAGGGCGACGCGGGTTTCCTGCGGGGTGAAGTTGATGAGAAATTCTTCGCTCATGGGATTCGGCTCGATGATGGAATGGGTGGAATGGATGGAATGGAAAATGTTCGCCGCTCCCGGCGCGCCCGCGCCTAGAGCGGATGACCGCAACGGCGCAGCAGCAGCGCGGTTTCGCACAGCGGCAGGCCGACGATGCCGCTGTGCGAGCCGTGGATTTCGGCGACGAACATGCCGGCATGACCCTGAATGGCATAGGCGCCGGCCTTGTCCAGCGGTTCGCCGGAATGGGCATAGCGGCGGATTTCTTCGCCGGCGAGGTCGCGGAAGCGCACCGTGCTGACGTTCAACACGTGCTCGATGCGCTCATGGTCGGTCGTGGCCACGGCCACGGCGGTCAGCACCCGGTGCGTGCGGCCGGACAGGCGCTGGAGGATGTCGATCGCTTCGATTGCATCGCGCGGCTTGCCGATGATTTCGCCGTCGAGATCCAGCGTCGTGTCGGCGGACAGCAACAGCCGCGCCGGCTGACGGCGCTTGCCGACGAGATGGCGGCCGTGCAGCGCCTTGGCGCGGGCGACGCGGATCACGTAGTCCGTCGGCGTTTCGCCGGGCAGCACGGCTTCGTCGACCTCCGGGTCTTCGCGCGGCGGCGCGCGAAACGCCAGCAGCTCGAAGCGCACGCCGATCTGGCGCAGCAATTCGCGCCGGCGCGGGCTGCGTGAAGCAAGATAAACGAGCGGTTCGACCGAGGTCATGGACGGCTGACCGGGAAATGCGGGATGCCCCGGATTATCTCATCGTCTGCGCGGAACAGGCTCTGGCCCTGACCCTAGCCCCTAACCTCTGTGATACGGATGTCCCTTGAGCAGGCTGCTGGCGCGGTAGAGGGCTTCGGCGAGCAGCACGCGCACCAGCGGGTGCGGCAGGGTGAGGCTGGAGAGGCGCAGCGTTTCGTCGGCTTCCTGCTTGATGTTCTCGGCCAGTCCGTCCGGGCCGCCGATGAGGATGGCCACGTCCTCGCCGCCGGCCAGCCATGCTTCCAGGCGCCGGGTGAGTCCTTGAGTGGTCAGGTCGGCGCCGCGTTCGTCGAGGATCACCTTGCGGCAGCGCGTGGGCAGCGCGGCGCGCAGGCGGGCGGCTTCGGCGGCCATCAGTGCCGCGACGGGCTTACCGCCGCTGCGCGGCTCGGGCTTGATTTCCAGCAGCGCCAGCGGCATTTCGCGCGGCATGCGGCGGGCGAAGTCATCATAGGCGGCCTGCACCCAGGCGGGCATGCGCGTGCCCACGGCGAGGATGTGGAGCTTCACCGCGCCGCCAGGGTATCAGTCGTCGTCGGCGGTGTCGGCATCGCCGGCCTCGGCTTCGGTGCTTGCCGCGGCCTTGCCGCGCTTGGGCCGGGTCCGGGTCTGCCAGAGTTCTTCCAGGTTGTAATGCTGGCGCACGGCCGGCTGCATGACATGGACGACGACGTTGTCCAGATCGACCAGCACCCATTCGCCGACTTCCTCGCCTTCCATGCCGATGACTTCGCCGCCGGCTTCCTTGACCTTGTCATGGACGTTGCGCGCCAGCGCCTTGACCTGACGGGTCGAGTCGGCGCTGGCGATGATGATGCGGTCGAACAACGGGCTAAGCTTGCGGGTGTTGATGACTTCGATGTCGCGCCCCTTGATGTCTTCGAGCGCGCCGACGACGATTTTCTGTAGTTTGCGTATATCCATTGAGCGTATCTGTGTGTGGTGGCTGATGACTGATGGTCAGGTTGAATACAGGTGCTGGCGGAAAATATAGTCGAGCACCGGATCGGGGAGCAAATAACGGGCGCTGCGGCCCTCGGCCAGGCTGGCGCGCAGCAGCGTGGCCGAGATGTCCAGCGCGGTGATGGTAAACGGCAGGATGCCGCCGGCCGGACGACCGCCGATTTCGTTGGCATGGTTGCAGCGTCGGGCGGCGAATTCCGCCGCCAGCGCGTCGGGCAGCTTGTCCATGGTCAGCGTGCTGCCGGGCCGCGTCGCCACGGCGATGTGGGCCAGGTCGAACAGCTCGCGCCAGCGGTGCCAATCGGCCAGGCCGAGAAAGGCATCGCTGCCCAGCAGCAGCACCAGCGCTTGCCGGGCGCCGAGTTCGCCGCGCAAACGGGTCAGCGTATCCACGCTGTAGCTTGGCGCGCGGCTGAACGCCTCGCCGGCATCCAGCGCAAAGGCCGGATTGCCGGCAATCGCCAGTTTCACCATGTCCAGCCGCTGCGCCGGCGTGCCGCGCGGCGTGTCGCGATGCGGCGGCTGGCCAGCGGGAATCCAGCGCACCTCGGCCAGTCCAAGTTGCTCGCGGGCCTGCTCGGCCAGGCGCAGATGGCCGTAGTGCACCGGATCGAAGGTGCCGCCGAGGATGCCGATCGGACCGGTCGAGGCTTCAGGCATCGGTGGAAATTCTCGTGCCGCCGCTGCCATTGTCGGCGGGCGCGGCGGGCGCCGTATCGGCCGTGGCAAAGATGTCGCGATAACTGCAGTAGGTGCCGGTGGCCAGTATCGGCGCGCCGACCAGCAGCACCAGCAATTGCAGCACGCTGGAGACGAGGCTGCCGAGTGTTGCGGAAACCAGGCTGAACAGGCTCATCAGCAATGCCGGCAGCAGCACGGCGAGCAGCGCGGCACTCACGGCATAGACGAGGAAGGCGCGCCAGTTGCGCCAGACGGCGACGAGGCTGAAGAAGGCCGATTTGAGCGGTGTTGCGCCGTGCCAGGCGGTCAGCAGCGGCGCGAACCAGAAGGTGGGGAGCACGATCAGGCCGATCACGCCCAGATGCAGGAACAGCTTGCCGAGTTCGCCGGCATCCAGGGCGATGGCTGCGCGTCCGGCTCGATCTGCCGTTTCGGTGGCTTCGGCGGCCTCGCGGACGGTGGCCAGCATGGCCGGGTCGATGCCGGGCAGCAGGCGGTCGGCGAGGACGACCACCAGCATCATGCAGAACGCCTGCAGCAGGCCCAGACGCAGCAACTGGCCGCCGCGTTCGCGCAGATTGCGCGTCAGCATCTGCGGTGCCAGTTGCCGCTGGCCATGGCGTTCGATGGCGACGCAGGCATTGGCGATCAGGGTGATGAACAGCGGCGAGGCGAGGATCAGCAACAGTGGGCCGAACGGCTGCAACTGGCTGCAGAGCAGCGCCAGGATCAGGTTGGCGAAGGTCAGCATGCTCAGCAGCGGCGCATTGCGCCGGTAGAGCAGGAAGCCGGCGGCAAGCCAGAAGGCGCCGCGCAGTGCGGGAAGGGTACGGACCTGCATACGGCAGTCGGGCGCAGAAAAGTCGGCGCGCTCGTTCTGGCTGCGCTTCAGTTGCGGCTCGATCGGCAACTGAAGCGGGCAGCGCAGCAGTTCAGCGTGCCATGGTTCAAAAGGAAAGACGGGGAAAGGCGGCTCAAGGGTTCAAAAGGTGCCGATCACCCACATCGGCACGCGCAGGCCGTGACCGCCGTCGGGGCTTTCCTGGCGCGTCATGCTGCCATCGCCGTGCTCGTCGATCAGGTAATAGCTGCGGCCGTGGGGCGGAGTGACCTTGAGCATGTAGAGCTTGCCATTGACGCGGTATTCCTCGACCTGGTCCTCGCCGCGCTTGGTGATGGTGACCTGCGGTTCGAGCGCCGGGTCGATATCGACGACGCCCGGCGGCGGGGGCGGCGGTTCCGGCAAGGGTTCCAGATCGGTCGGCAGTTGCTGCGCGGCGACCGGCAGCGCCAGCAGCGTGGCGAATAGCAGAAATGTGTGGCGCATGGGGTGATGGTCCTTGGCTGGGAATGGGATGCCCGAGTCGCTTGAGTTGGCTGAGCCGCCGGGATGGGCAGATTGTATCAAAGCTCAAAGATTGAGCAGCAGCTCGTGTTCCTCGGGCAGACGCTCGAAGCCGCGCCGCTCGTAGTACTTGAAGATCGCCGCGACCACTTCGGCGGGTTCGTCGATGACCTGGATCAGGTCCATGTCTTCCGGGCTGATCATGCCCTCGCTCACCAGGTGCGCGCGGAACCAGTCGAGCAGCCCGGCCCAGAATTTGCTGCCGACGAGGATCAGCGGCATGCGCGGCGTCTTGTTGGTCTGGATCAGCGTCAGGGCCTCGAGCAGTTCGTCCAGCGTGCCGAAGCCGCCCGGCGCCACCACGTAGGCCGCGGCATAGCGCACGAACATGTATTTGCGGGCGAAGAAGTGGCGGAAGGTCTGCGAAATGTCCTGATAGGGGTTCGCCGTCTGTTCCATCGGCAACTGGATGTTCAGTCCCACGCTGGGGCTGGAGCCGGCATAGGCGCCCTTGTTGGCCGCTTCCATGATGCCGGGGCCGCCACCGGAAATCACGCTGAAGCCGGCATCGGAAAGCTGGCGGGCGATGCGTTCGGTCAGCGCGTAGTATTCGGAACCCGGCGGCGTGCGCGCGCTGCCGAAGATGCTGACCGCCGGCCGGATGGCCGCCAGGCGGTCGGTGGCCTCGACGAATTCTGACATAATGCCGAACACCCGCCAGGCCTCGCGCGAAGCATAGGGCGCGGCGGCGGATGAGGCGGACGGTTTGGCGGGGATCCAGCTTTTACCGGCACGTGTCGGCGGAAACGGTTTCGGCGTCTTGCTCCAGGCGCTCATGGCAAAACCCTTGCGATCGCATTGCGGGGCGGCAGCGACAGGTGGCTGCGGTTCGTCAGACTCGTCAAATTTGCCGGGCTTGCCAGGCGTTCATTGCTTGCAATCAATTCGGCTCTCAATTCTCACTCCCCTTGCTCTGCGCCATGCCCACGTTATTGCTCGTCGATGGTTCATCATATCTGTATCGTGCATTTCATGCCATGCCCGACCTGCGCAACAAGGCCGGCGAGCCGACCGGCGCGATCTATGGGGTGATCAGCATGCTACGCCGGCTGCTGGCCGACTACAAGGCAGAGCAGCCGCAGGCCGGGGCCTCCGCCGTCTATCGCGCCGTGGTCTTCGATGCCAAGGGCAAGACCTTCCGCGACGACTGGTATCCGCAATACAAGGCGCATCGCCCGCCGATGCCCGACGATCTGGCGCAGCAGATCGAGCCTCTCCATGCCTGCATCCGCGCCGCCGGTTGGCCGCTGCTGATGGTCGACGGCGTCGAGGCCGACGACGTCATCGGCACGCTGGCCGCGCGCGCCACGGCCGCCGGTGTGGATTGCGTGATTTCCACCGGCGACAAGGATCTGGCGCAACTGGTGAATCCGCACGTCACGCTGGTGAATACCATGAGCAATGAAGTGCTCGACGTGGCCGGCGTGGAACGGAAATTCGGCGTGCCGCCCGAACGCATCGTCGATTACCTGGCGCTGACGGGCGATGCCGTCGATGGCGTGCCGGGCGTTGCCAAGGTCGGCCCGAAGACCGCCGTGAAATGGCTGACGCAGTACGGCACGCTCGACAACCTCATTGTCCATGCCGGCGAGATCGGCGGCGTGGTGGGCGAGAACCTGCGCCAGACGCTGGATTTTCTGCCGCTGGGGCGCAAGCTGCTGACCGTCGTTTGCGATCTGCCGCTGCCGCAGGAGGTCAGCGAGCTTACGGCGCAACCCGAGGACCAAGCGCAACTGATCGAACTCTACACGCGGCTGGAGTTCAAGAGCTGGCTGCGCGAACTCGGCGGCGGCAACGACGGCAGCGGCAGCCAGAGCGGCGCGATTGCCGATGATATCGTCGCTGCGCCGGCCGCGCGCGCGCCGAAGCGTGATGGAAATATGGGGGATGCGGGGCATGCAGCCACCGTCTTTGCCGATCGCAGCCGCTATGAAATCCTGCTCACCTGGCCGGATTTCGAGCGCTGGCTGGAGAAGCTCGAACGGGCGGGTCTGACCGCGCTCGATACCGAGACGACGGCGCTCGATCCCTTTGCCGCGCGGCTGGTCGGTTTGTCCTTTGCCGTTGCCGAGCCGGATGGCATCGCTGCCGCCTATCTGCCGCTGGCGCACGACTATGCCGGTGCGCCGGAGCAACTGCCCTGCGCCGAAGCGCTCGCCCGGCTGCGGCCTTGGCTGGAAGCGGCGGCGCGGCCCAAGCTCGGTCAGCACCTCAAGTACGATCGCCATGTCCTGGCCAATCACGGCATCGCGTTGCGCGGCATCCACGACGACACCTTGCTGGCTTCCTATGTGCTGGAAAGCGATCGCCCGCATGATCTGGGCGCGCTGGCGATGCGTCATCTGGGTCTGGCGACGCTGTCCTATGACGACATCACCGGCAAGGGCGCGGCGCGGATTCCCTTCAATCAAGTCGCGCTCGAACAGGCGGCGATCTACGCGGCGGAAGATGCCGACATCACCTTGCGCGTGCATCAGGTCTTCGTGTCGCAGTTCGCCGCCGAGGAAAAACTGGCGCAGCTCTACCGCGAGCTCGAACTGCCGGTGGCGGACGTGCTGTATCGCATGGAGCGCCACGGCGTGCTCATCGACGTTTTCGCCATGGCGCGGCACAGCGAGGAGCTGGGCCGGAGCCTGCTCGATCTGGAGCGCCAGGCCTTCGAGCTGGCCGGCCAGCCGTTCAATCTGAATTCGCCGAAACAGATCCAGGACATCCTGTTTGGACAGCAGGGCCTGCCGGTGCTGAAGAAAACGCCCGCCGGCGTGCCGAGTACCAACGAGGAAGTGTTGAGCGAGCTGGCGCTGGACTATCCGCTGCCCAGGCTGATTCTCGAATACCGCAGCCTGGCCAAGCTCAAGGGCACGTACACCGACAAGCTGCCGCGCATGGTGAATCCGGCGACCGGCCGCGTGCATACGCATTTCTCCCAGGCCACCGCGGTCACCGGCCGGCTGGCCAGTTCCGAGCCCAATCTGCAGAACATTCCGGCGCGCAGCCATGAGGGCCGGCGCATCCGCAGCGCCTTCATCGCGCCGTCCGGCTGCAGTCTGGTGTCGGCCGACTATTCGCAGGTCGAGCTGCGCATCATGGCGCACCTGTCGAGCGATGCGCGTCTGCTCGAAGCCTTTCACCGGGGTGAAGACGTGCATCGCGCCACGGCGGCGGAAATCTTCGGCATCACGCCGCTGGAAGTCGGGCCGGATCAACGGCGTGCCGCCAAAGTCATCAACTTCGGTCTGATCTACGGCATGTCGGCCTTCGGCCTGGCGCGCCAGCTGGGCATCGAACGCGGCGCGGCGGCGGCTTACATGGAGCGCTATTTCGCTCGCTATCCCGGCGTCGCCCGCTACATGGAAGAGACGCGGCAATACGCGCGCGAACACGGCTACGTCGAAACCGTGTTCGGCCGCCGCCTGTGGCTTTCCGACATCCGCGCCTCCCACGCCGGCCGTCGCCAGGCCGCCGAACGCGCCGCCATCAACGCGCCGATGCAGGGCACGGCGGCCGACCTCATCAAGCGTGCCATGCTCGCCGTGCAGGGCTGGCTGGATGCGCAAAATCTGGCCAGCCGGCTGATCCTGCAAGTCCATGACGAACTGGTGCTGGAAGTGCCGGATGCCGAACTGGCGCGGGTGCGTGCCGAGCTGCCGGGCCTGATGAACGGCGTGGCCAGCCTCAAGGTGCCGCTGGTGGTGGATCTCAGCGTGGGGCCGAACTGGGGCGCGAAGTCGTAAACATGGTTCAGCCACGCAGCCGGCGCGCGTAGATCGCGCCCCAGCCCAGCCCTAGCAGCGCCGCCACGAGCGAGCCGAGCAGCACGCCGAGTTTGGCGGCGTCCATCAATTGAGCGTCGGCGAAGGCCAGCATGGAGACGAAGATGGCCATGGTGAAGCCGATGCCGGCGAGCAGGCCGATCAGCAGGATGCCGTCCCAGCCGACGCCCGGCGGCAGCCGGCACCAGCCCAGGCGCACGGCCAGCCAACTGACGAGCAGCACGCCCAGGGGCTTGCCGAGGATCAGGGCCAGCATCACGCCGCTCATCACCCAGCGCGGATCGTCGAGCGCCAGGTCCAGTTCGCCGAGGCTGACGCCGGCATTGGCGAAGGCGAACAGCGGCATGATGCCGAACGCCACCCAGGGGTGGAGCGCCATTTGCACGCGGCTGACCGGCGGCAGCATTTCGCGCTGGGCCAGGCGCAGTTGCTTGAGCGGCTGCGCCAGTTGCCCGGCGTCGCCGATGTGCTTGTCGCTGGTCAGCGTCTGGCCGATGCGCCAGACGGTGTCGGCGGGATGTTCGCGCAGACGGATGGCATGCACCGGCGTCAGCAGGCCGAGCGCCACGCCGGCCAGGCTGGGGTGCGCGCCGGTGAGCAGCAGGCCCAGCCAGACCACGGCGCTGGGCGCGACGTAAGCCCAGGCGTTGCCGATGCCCATGCGGTGCAGGGCGAGTATCCACAGGATGCCCGCGGCGGCAACGAGAAAGCCGCTGTAATCGAGGCCGCCGGAATAGAACAGGGCGATGATCATTACGGCGATGATGTCGTCGGTGATCGCCAGGGTCAGCAGAAAGATGCGGACAGGACTGGGGATGCTGCGCCCGAGCAGGGCCAGCACGCCGACGGCGAAGGCGATGTCGGTGGCCGTCGGCACGGCCCAGCCGTGGCTGCGGCCCGCCTCGTGGTTGAAGAGCAGGTAGATCAGGGCGGGCATCAGCACCCCGCCGAAGGCGGCGGCAATCGGTAGCGCCGCCTCGCGCAGTTGACTCAGCGCGCCTTCATGGATTTCGCGGCGGATTTCCATGCCGACGACCAGGAAGAAGAACGTCATCAGTCCATCGTTCACCCAGAAGTGCAGCGAGCGGGAAAACTCCCATTCGCCCAGCGTCAGCGCCAGCGGCATCTGCCACAGCGCGTGATAACCGGCGGCCTGCGGCGAGTTCGCCCAGAGCAGGGCGATGGCGGCGGCGATCAGCAGGACGATGCCGCTGACGGCTTCGATGTGGAGGAAGTGCTCGAAAGTGAGCAGGGCACGCTCGGTGAGGCGCTGGGCCGGCGGCAGTTCGGCGCAGACGGGATGTCGCGGCGTGTGTTGGGTATGCTGGTTATCGGGGCTCATGAGGGTGGTCAGGAGTAGACGGGAACAGGCTGCGCGGCGGCCCGACCAGCGCAAGAACCTGTCATCCGCAACAAGCTGGATGACACCCAGCGGCGGATTTTAACAGTCTTGGCCCTGCTCTCGCCTCGCCGCATCGGCCAGCGCGTCGAGGGCCGGATTGCGCTCCAGGCCACGGGCGACGAAACCCTGCATGCCAACGGGCAGGGCGGCGTGCGCCTGGCGGGCCGAGGCTGCGGTGCCGAATTCGGCAAACACGCAAGCGCCCGAGCCGCTCATGCGGGCCGGCCCGAACTGGCGCAGCCAGGCGAGATATTCGGCGATGACGGGATACAGTCGACAGGCGACGGGCTGCAGATCGTTGCCGCCCATGCCGGGGCGCCAGTCGGCTGCGGCGATGCGCGGCGTGTCGCGGCGTAGGTCGGCGGCCTGAAAAATCTCCGCCGTCGCGACGCCGATCGGCGGCACCAGCACCAGATACCAGGCGGGCGGCAGGCTGACGGGACTGAATTGCTCGCCCACGCCTTCGGCAAAGGCGGCCTGTCCATGGATGAAGATCGGCACGTCCGCGCCCAGCCCGAGTCCCAGCGCCTGCAGTTGCGCCGAGTCGAGCCCGGCTTGCCACAGGTGGTTCAAGGCCAGCAGCACCGTGGCGGCATCGGCGCTGCCGCCGCCCAGGCCGCCGCCCATCGGCAGGCGTTTTTCGAGATGGATGTCCACGCCCTGGCGGATGCCGGCGTGCTGCTGCAGCAGACGCGCGGCGCGCACGCTCAGATCCTGTTCGGCCGGCACGCCGGGCAGCGGCGTGGCCGGCACGATGCGGCCGTCGGTGCGCGGGCTGAAGTGCAGCGTGTCGCCATGATCGAGAAAGCGAAAAACGGTCTGCAATAGATGCAGACCGTCGGCCCGCCGACCGACGACGTGGAGGAACAGGTTGAGCTTGGCCGGCGCCGGCCAGTCGCGTTGCCAGTCGCGGCTCATGAGGCGTTGCCTGCCGCCGTCGCCGTGACCGCCGCCGCATCGAGTTGCCAGGCGTCGATTTTCAGCCTGACCTCGGTTTCGCCATGGCGCAGTTCGAGCAGGGTCGGCAGCGCCTGGGCGGACGGGCTTTCATAGTCGAGATAGTCGATGCGCCAGCCATCGGCCTGCTGCCATTGCAGGCGTCCGGCGGCGTCGAATGCGCCGTTTTGCAGCGGCACGGCGGCCGGCTGGGCGAGTATCCAGCGCGGCAATGCCGACAGCGGCAGCGCGACGCCCAATAGTTGCTCTGCCAGGGTTTCCCAGTCGGCGGCGTCGAACTGGCGCTGATCGGCCAGTTGCAGGCGCGCGCCATCGGCCGTGCGGCTGAGGCGCGCCACGCCTTGGCCCAGCGGGCCGCTGAGCAGCAGTTCGTCGGCTTCCGGCCGGTGTTGCCAGTAGACATTGACGGCATGGCGCTGCGCTGCATGACGCACGGCAAGCCGCCCCTCGATGCTGAAGGCGGTAATGTCGGCGCGTGCCGGCCGCTCGATGGTCGGCGCGGCATCGAAATCCGTCAGCGTTGCGCAGGCGGACAGCAATCCGGCAGCACAGCAGGCGCAGGCCAGAATGCGTGCTATGGCGGACAGGCGCTGCGCCATGGTTTATTCGGCGACGGGTGCGGGTGGTGCGTTTTGCTCGCCCTGTGGCTGTGGCCCGAGGAATTTCTGCATGGTGTCCTTGAGCAGTTGATTGTCGGGGTTGCTCTTGGCCGACTCCTGCCAGGTTTTCGCCGCTTCTTCCTGCATGCCGCTGATCCACAGCACCTCGCCGAGGTGCGCGGCAATTTCGGCGTCGGGACGCACGTCATAGGCCTTGCGCAGGACTTCCAGGGCGGCCGCTTTCTCGCCGCTCCGGTAGAGCAGCCAGCCTTTGCTGTCGAGGATGAAGGCGTCCTCGGGTGCCAGCGCCAGCCCCTGGTCGATGAGCTGGCGCGCTTCATCCAGACGCAGTCCCTGATCGGCCAGCGAATAGCCGAGCGCGTTGTAGGCGTGGGCATCGTCGGGTTTGAGACGGATCAGCCGGCGCAGGTGGCGCTCCATGATGTCGTAGTGCTTGAGCTTTTCGGCCAGCAGCGCGGTTTCGTAGAGCAGCGTGGGCTGGTCGGGTTCGGCGGCGAGGCGCTGGCTGAGCAGCGCGTAGGCCGCATCGATCTGGCCGTTGCTGGCAAGCAGTTGAGCTTCGGCGATCAGCAGTTGCACGCGTTCCTGCGGGTTGCTTTCGGCGGCCTGGCGCAGCAGCGCGCGTCCGTCCTCCAGGCGCCCTTGTTTCACCAGCAGCGCGGTGGCGCGGCCGAGCGCGGGCAGATATTGCTCGCCCGGCGTGACCTTGGTGTACCAGTCGAGCGCTTCGGTCACCTGCTGGTTTTCCTCGGCGATCTGGCCGAGGTAGTAGCGCAGCAGGTTGATGTTGATGCCGGGTTTTTCATTGCTGAGTTCGAGCAGGCGCTTGAGGTGTTTTTCGGCAGTCGGCAGGTCGTTGAGCTGCATGGACAGCAGCGCCACGGGATACAGCACTTCGGGATTGTCGCGATTCATCTTCAGCAGGGTGCCGAATTCGCGCCGCGCGGCTTCGTAGTGCTTGTCGCCGATCAGGATGCGGGCATAGGCGAGGCGGACTTCGCTGGAGTCCGGGTGGGTGGCGAGAAAATCCTGCAGCGTTTGTCCGGCTTGTTTGCTGCTGATGCGTCGCTGCACCTGCGCCTTGAACAGCACGGCCGGTTCCCAGTCCGGGCGCAGGGCGATGGCGCGGTCGATGGCGGCCAGCGCCCGCGCGTCGTCCTTGGCATCGAGACTGGCCTGGGCGCGGATCAGTTGCGCCTCGGCCAGCGTCGCGTAGCCTGCCGTG
The DNA here is from genome assembly GCF_900174485.1 of Sterolibacterium denitrificans. Classification (NCBI taxonomy): domain Bacteria; kingdom Pseudomonadati; phylum Pseudomonadota; class Betaproteobacteria; order Nitrosomonadales; family Sterolibacteriaceae; genus Sterolibacterium; species Sterolibacterium denitrificans. The sequence continues at coordinate 481,301 of NZ_LT837803.1, forward strand.
AGCTGCTCGATCATGCGCAGGGCGGCGATCTTGTCGGGATAGTGGGCGAGCAGGCGATAGACCTGGTTGAGCCGCGCAAGGCCGCCTGCTTCCACTGCCGTTGCCACGCTGAGCGGCGTTTCGTCGTCGTCGGCAGCGTCGGCGCCGGCCGCAGGCGGCATCTCGATGGTCAGCAATTTGGCCAGATGCGGTAGCGCCGCTTCGGGCTGGCGGGCATTCAACAGCAGGCCGGCAATGGCCTGGCGCGCTTCGGCCGATTCCGGTGCGGTCGCCACCCAGATCTGCGCCGATTCGAGGGCCAGCTCGGTCTGGCGGACATACAGCGCGACTTCGGTGGCGCGCCGGGCGATGCGCGGATCGCGCGTGGCCTTGGCGAGGTCGGCATACAGGTGCGTTGCCAGCGGAATGCTGCCGCGATTGCCGGCAATTTCGGCAAGCAGGATCTGGTACAGCAGTTCCGGCGTCAGTTGCGTGACGGCAGGTTCGGTTTTGACCGCGGCGACTTCCGTTTCCGCTTCCGCGCGCCGTTCGGGCGTGCCGCCATCGCCGGGCATGGCCGGCGCCGCCAGCACGGCCAGCGGCAAACCCAGCCAGGCAAGAAAACCCGCCCTGCAGGACATGCGTGACGGAAAACGGCGAGGCGGGTGCAGGTTCGGGTTCATGGAATGGCGCGGATGCTGCGGCAGGCTCGAATAGAATGAGGTGAGGAATGTTAGCAGGTTCGCGCGATCGCGATCATACCGGCAGCGTATCGGGCATTGATCGGTTGCCTGCCGGCGCGAATGCGACTAGTCTTTCACGGCTGAGCCATTTACTTTCAACTGCCAAGGAGTTTGTCATGGTCGAAACACCGGATGTCACCAAGGAAAAACTGATTGCCGATTTCAAGCTCGTCGTCGCCGATGCCGAGGAGTTGCTGCGCGCCACGGCCGGCCAGGCCGGCGAGCGGGTGGCGGAGCTCCGCAGCCGTGCCCAGGAGAACCTGGCCATTGCCAAGGCCAAGCTGGCCGATGCCGAAGAGGCGGTGATTGCCCGCGCCAAGCAGGCTGGCCGCGCGGCCGACGACTATGTGCACGATCATCCGTGGAGCGCGGTCGGCATCGGTGCCGGCGTGGGCTTTCTGATCGGCCTGCTGATCGGCCGCCGCTGAGCCGTTTGCGGCGCACCCCGCAATGAGCACACCACCCGACGGCGGACTGTTTGCCGCGCTGCGCGGCCTGCTGGCCGATACGCTGGCATTGCTGCGCACGCGCGGCGAATTGCTCGTCGTCGAGATCGAAGAGGAAAAATTACGCGTCTCGCGCATATTGCTGTTCGGCGCGATGGCATTTTTCTTCCTGAGTTTCGGTCTGGTGCTGCTGACCGTGTTTCTCACGGTGCTGTTCTGGGATACGCATCGGCTGCTGGTGATCGGCATCTGCACGACCCTGTTCCTGGCCAGCGGCGCCGGCGCGTTGCTGGCCTTGCGCAATCAGTTGCGCACCGGGCCGCGGCTGTTTGCCGCCAGCTTGCGCGAGCTGGCGCAGGATGCCGAGGCGTTGCAGGGTAGGCAGGATACGCAGGCCATGGCCAGCGGACGCGGCCAGGCCTGCCGGACGCATGGACACTGAACGGCGCATCGCGCTGGCGCTGAGGAAACAGCGCCTGTTGCTGCGCAGCGCCGAACTGCGCGGACGCATCGGCGCTCAGGCGCAACCCTTGCTGCCGCTGTTTGCAGCGGCGGATCGTTTGCGTGCCGGCTGGTCCTGGCTCAGACGCCATCCGGCCGTGCCGGTTGCCGCGTTCGTCGCGCTGCTGGTGGCGCGGCCGTACGGCGTGTTGCGCTGGCTGCGCCGTGGCTGGCTGCTCTGGCAGATGAGCGCCCGCCTGCGTGCCGGTGCGGCATCGGTCGCGACAGGTACATCGGGCGCATCAGTCGCCTCGACCGGCGGTATCCTGCGGCAGTTGGGCAGGTTGCGGCGCTGGCTGAACTAACTCACTAAATCGCAATATTCAGATATTTCAGTTCGAGATATTCCTCGATGCCGTATTTCGAGCCTTCGCGGCCGATGCCGGATTGCTTGATGCCGCCGAACGGGCCGGCTTCGCTGGAAATCGCGCTGGTGTTGGCGCCGATCATGCCGTATTCGAGCGCTTCGGCGACGCGCCAGATGCGGGACAGGTCGCGGCTGTAGAAATAGCCGGCCAGACCGTATTCGGTGTCGTTGGCCAGGCGGATCGCTTCTTCCTCCGTTTCGAAGCGCAGCAATGGCGCCAGCGGGCCGAAGCTTTCGGCGCGGCTGCATTGCATTTGCGGCGTGACGTCGGCCAGCAGGGTCGGCGGGTAGAAGTTGCCGCCCAGGGCGTGGCGCCGGCCGCCGCAGAGCAGGCGCGCGCCGCCGGCCAGGGCGTCGGCGACGTGGCGCTCGATTTTTTCCAGCGCGGTCATGTCGATCAGCGGCCCGATGCTCACGCCGGCATCCATGCCGTTGCCCACTTCGAGCCGGGCGACGGCGGCCGTCAGGCGGGCGGCAAATTCATCGTAGATCCCGGACTGGATCAGCAAGCGGTTGGCGCTGATGCAGGTTTGCCCCGTGTTGCGGAACTTGCAGTGCATCACGCCGGACAGCGCGGCGTCGAGATCCGCGTCGTCGAAGACGATGAAGGGCGCATTGCCGCCGAGTTCCAGTGAAATCTTCTTCACCGTCGGCGCGCATTGCGCCATCAGCAGGCGGCCGACTTCGGTGGAGCCGGTGAAGGAGAGCTTGCGCACCGTCGGGCTGGCGGTTAGTTCGCCGCCGATGCGCGGCGCGTGGGCCGCGCTGCCGGTGACGACATTCAGCACGCCGGGCGGCAGGCCCGCGCGTTGCGCGAGTTCGGCCAGCGCCAGGGCGGTGAGCGGCGTCTGCTCGGCCGGCTTGACGATCACCGTGCAGCCGGCGGCCAGCGCCGGCGCGACCTTGCGGGTGATCATCGCCGCCGGGAAATTCCAGGGCGTGATGGCCGCGCAGACGCCGACCGGCTGCTTCAGCACCAGCATGCGCTTGCCGGCGATCGGGCTGTCGATCACGTCGCCGCAGACGCGGCGCGCCTCTTCGGCAAACCATTCGACGAAGCTGGCGGCGTAGGAAACCTCTCCCCGCGCTTCGAGCAGCGGCTTGCCCTGCTCGGCGGTCATCAGGCGGGCGAGGTCTTCGCCATGCGTTTCGATCAGCTCGAACCAGCGGCGCAACAGGTGGCCGCGCGCCTTGCCGGTCAGCGTGCGCCAGGCTGGCAAGGCGGCCTCGGCGGCGGCGATGGCGCGTTGCGTATCGTCTGCGTCCAGGTCGGCGACCTGCGCCAGCAGCGCGCCGCTGGCCGGGTTATGCACGGCGAAGCGGGTGCCTGCCGCGGCATGGCACCAGATGCCGTCGATGAGCGCCTGCTCGCGCAGCAGGCCGGGATCCTGTAATTGCATGGGCTTTCCTCTTTTGTTCGGTCGATCCGGGGCAGTCTACTTGAACACAATAGCCGACGATGATCCCGATCTTCCGCAAGCTGATATTGCTGCCCATGCTGCCGGCGGTGCTGGTCGGCTGCGGCGCGCTGCCGCCGGCCGGTCCTTCCGGTCCGCCGGCCTTGCACGCCGCGCGGCCGCCGGCCAGCGCGCTGGCGCTGGCGCAGAGCAACAACGTCGTGCTCTATTCGCTGGGACTGGTCGACGTCGGCTACCGCTTTGGCGGCAAGAATCCCGAGGCCGGCTTCGACTGCAGCGGCATGGTCAGCTATATCTTCGCGCAGGCGGCCGGCATGCAGGTCAGCGGCAGTGCCGCCGACATCGCCCGGCGCGGCAAGCCGGTCGACCTGCGGCAGTTGCGGCCCGGCGACCTGGTGTTCTTCAATACCCTGGGGCGGCCGTTTTCGCATGTCGGCATCTACATCGGCGATGACCGCTTCGTGCATGCGCCCTCATCCTCGGGACAGGCCCGGGTGCGCACGGAGAGCCTGAAGAACCGCTACTTCGCCCAGCGCCTCGAAGCGGCGCGCAGCCTGGTCGACTGAACGGCGGAAGGAAAGGCGGGATGCCGACCATTCAGCCCCGTGCATTGCCGCGCCAGAGCCGGATTGCCTGCGCGCTGCTCCTGGGCTTGTGGCTGGGCAGCCCTGCGGCGCAGACGGAGACGGGCAGCGATGCCGCGACCGTGGCAGCGGCCGGCAGGATCGTGGTTACCGACGATGTCGGCCACAGCGTGGCGCTGGCCGCCCCGGCGACCCGCATTGTCAGTCTGGCGCCGCACATCACGGAAAGCCTGTTTGCCGCCGGTGCCGGAGAGCGGGTGGTCGGCGTCAGCGCGGGCAGCGATCATCCCGAGGCTGCCGGCAAGCTGCCGCGCGTCGGCGGGCCGGCAGGTGGAGGCGGAGGCGATATTCGTCCCGGCGGCGCCGGTCGTCCGGAGCAGCGCTTCGATCTTGCCGCGATTGCCGCGCTCAAGCCGGATTTGCTCATCGTCTGGGAAGACGGGGCGGTTTCCAGCCACATCCCGCGCCTGAAGAGACTCGGGGTGCCGCTGTACGTCAGCAAGCCCAGGCGCATCGACGATGTGGCGGCGAACATCGAACGCTATGGCGAACTGGCCGGTACCCAGGAAATCGCGCGCGGCGCGGCGCAGGCTTTCCGTGCGCGCCATGCGGAATTGCGCAAGCGCTACGGCGCCCGTCCGGCAGTGCGGATGTTCTATCAGATCGGTCATCAGATCGGCAGCCAGCCGTTGACGACGGCCAATGGCGAGCAACTGGTCAGCGACGTCATGCGTCTGTGCGGCGCCGAAAATATTTTCGCCGGGCGTCCGCAAGCCTTGCCGGCCGTGACGCTGGAAGAAGTGCTGGTGGCCAATCCGGAGGCGGTGGTGGTCAGCGGCCGCGAGGAGGAGCGCGTGCAAAGGCTGGAGATGTGGCGCCACTGGCCCAGGCTGGACGCCAACTTGCTGAACAACCGCTTTTTCATCGCCACGGAGCTGATCGATCGTCCCGGGCCGCGCATACTCGATGGCGCACGACGCCTGTGCGAGCAGATGGAGCGGGCAAGGGCGCGGCGGGGACAGCAGGAATTACGGGAACAATCGCGGGAACAACAGGAGGCGAACTAGCCCGCCGCAGCTATTGTGGCTGTGGTGACTGTGCTGACTGCGTCGGCTGCGAACCTTCGCGGAAATCGGAAAGTTTCTTGTCCGTCCAGTTCTTGAAGGCGCGGCGGAAGTTGCTCACGCTGCTGTAGCCGAGCATGAAGCCGATCTGCTTGGGGGTCAGCGTGGTGTACTTGAGATACTGGATCGCCAGTTCGCGCCGCGTATCGTCGAGGATCTGCTGGAAGGTGACGTTTTCCCGAACCAGGCGCCGGCGCAGGGTGCGGGCGCCGATGTTGAGATGCTCGGCCATTTCCTCCAGCGTCGGAAACTTGCCGGGATTTTTCACCAGATAGTTGCGGATGCGGTTGGCCAGCAGATCGTCTTCCTCGCTCTTCGTCGCCAGCAACTGGCATTGGCGCTCGCAGAGCTTGAAGACTTCCGCATTGGCCAGGCTGACCGGGTCCTTCAGGCAGTTGATGTCGAAGACGACGATGTTGCGCGGCTGGTTGAAGTGCAGCGGACAGTTGAAGCGTTTCCGGTAGGCCGAAAGGTCGTCCGGCGCCGGATAGGTGAGGAAGATTTCCAGGATCGGAAACGGCTTGTTGGTGATGCTGCCGGTCAGTTCTATGGTGCGGCTGATGAACTCCTCGACGGCAAAGCGCAGCGCATCGCCGCCCAGCATGTAGCTGTCGCGGATTTCCGACCACCAGCGGCCATCGCTGATGTGGTTGATCGACGTGAAAATCTGCTCGTTGAGCGAGTAATACTTGGTGAAGACTTCGCGCGCCTGGCCGAGCGTGGCCGCGCTGAGCGCGGCATAGCCGAGCACGCCCAGGTCGCTGATCTTGAATTCGGCGCCCAGCGCGATGCCCAGATAGGGATCATCGGTCAGCTCGATCATGTTGAGGATGACCTGGCGGTATTGCTGCGGATTGGCGCGGAACGCGTCGCTGTGGATGCGTTCCGCGCTGAGGCTGGTGCCCGCGAGCACCTGCGCTGCCGTATAGCCCCGCGCGGCCATGCGGGACAGGTAGAAGCTCAGTTTGTTGGTCGATTTCACGCGTGCCCGGAATCCATATTCATGGATTTGGAGTGTTCAAAACGGGCCAAGTATAGCGCAAATGTGGACAGCGACCGGCCGGGTCTGCCGCCGGGATGGGCAATCGCATGAGGCCTTGTTTTCTCTTTTCTCTCTGTGGCCCCTCTCCCACAAGGGGAGAGGGGGCGCAGTTCCCGGCCCGTTCATGCGATTCCTGGCCGCCGGGATGGGCGGCTTCACTCGATCATGGCTACGTCGATGATGCCGGCTTCGGCCAGCTTGCGGATGACCTGGTCGGCGGCCTGGTCCGGCGTGCAGCGGGTCGTGTCGATGCGTAGCTCCGGATGCTCGGGCGCCTCGTAAGGCGAGTCGATGCCGGTGAAGTTCTTCAGTTCGCCGCGCCGCGCCTTCTTGTAGAGGCCCTTGGGATCGCGCTCCTCGGCAACGTTGAGCGGCGTATCGACGTGGATCTCGATGAACTCCTCGGCCTCGACCAGACTGCGCGCCATGCGCCGTTCGGCGGCGAAGGGCGAGATGAAGGCGGTGATGACGATCAGGCCGGCGTCGATCATCAGCTTGGCGACTTCGGCGATGCGGCGGATGTTCTCGACGCGGTCGGCTTCGGTGAAACCCAGATCCTTCGACAGGCCGTGGCGCACGTTGTCGCCGTCGAGCAGATAGGTGTGCTTGTCGAGCGCATGCAGCTTCTTTTCCACCAGGTTGGCGATGGTCGATTTGCCCGAGCCGGACAGGCCGGTCAGCCACAGCACGCAGGCCTTCTGCTTCTTCTGCGCCGAGCGCACCGATTTGTCGATGTCGACGTGCTGCATGTGGATGTTGCTGGCGCGGCGCAGGGCGAAGTCGAGCATGCCGGCGGCGATGGTGTTGTTGCTCATCCGGTCGATCAGGATGAAGCCGCCGGTTTCGCGGTTGTCCTTGTAGGGGTCGAAGGCGATCGGCTTGTCGAGACTGAGGTTGCAGACGCCGATTTCATTGAGCTCGAGCCGGGTGGCCGCGAGCTGCTCCAGCGTATTCACATTGACCTTGTGCTTGAGATGGCCGATCTCGGCATTCACCGTGCAGGTGCCGATCTTCAGCAGGTAGCGGCGGCCGGGCAGCATCGCCTCGTCGGTCATCCAGACGATGGTGGCCTCGAACTGGTCGGCCACGCTGGCCGGGCCGTCGATGGAGGAAATCACGTCGCCGCGCGAGATGTCGATCTCGTCGGCGAGCGTCAGGGTGATGGCCTGGCCGGCGACGGCCTGCGCCAGGTCGCCGTCGGCGGTGACGATGCGCGCCACCGTGCTTTCGCGCCCCGAGGGCTGGGTGCGGATGCGTTCGCCCACGCGGATGATGCCGCTGGCCACGGTGCCGGCAAAGCCGCGGAAATCCAGGTTGGGACGATTCACCCACTGCACCGGCAGGCGGAACGATGCGCGCTGCATGCGCTCGGCGTCGATCTCGACCGACTCCAGATAGCCCATCAGCGTCGTGCCGTGATACCAGGGCATGTTCGCGCTCTGGGTGGTGATGTTGTCGCCCTTGTAGGCCGACAGCGGGATGAAGGTGATGTGGCTCAGGCCGATCTTGCCGGCGAACTCCCGGTAATCCTCGACGATGGCGCGGAAAGTGGCTTCCGAGTAATCCACCAGATCCATCTTGTTGATGGCGACGACGATGTGGCGGATGCCCATCAGCGAAACCAGATAGCTGTGGCGGCGCGTCTGGGTGAGGATGCCGCGCCGCGAGTCGACCATCAGGATCGCCACGTCGGCGGTGGAAGCGCCGGTGACCATGTTGCGCGTGTATTGCTCGTGGCCGGGCGTGTCGGCGACGATGAACTTGCGCTGGTCGGTGGAGAAGAAGCGGTAGGCGACGTCGATGGTGATGCCCTGCTCGCGCTCGGCGGCCAGACCGTCGACGAGCAGCGCGAAATCGAGGTTCTCGCCCTGCGTGCCCATCTTCTTCGAGTCGGCCTCGAGCGCGGAGAGCTGATCCTCGAACAGCATCTTCGATTCGTAGAGCAGGCGGCCGATCAGCGTGCTCTTGCCGTCGTCGACGCTGCCGCAGGTGATGAAGCGCAGCAGTTCCTTGGTCTCGTGCGACTTCAGGTATTGCTCGATGTCTTCGGCGATGAGGTTGGAGACGTGCGCCATCAGAAGATCTCCCGAAGGGCCGCCCCGAGGGAGGCCGTAGCCCCCTCGGGGGGCAGCGAAGCGGCAGTGCCGCGAGCGTGGGGGTTCATCAAAAGTATCCTTCCTGCTTTTTCTTTTCCATGGAGCCGGCGGAATCGTGGTCGATGACCCGGCCCTGGCGTTCGGAGGTCGTGGTCAGCAGCATTTCCTGGATGATCGCCGGCAAGGTTTCGGCCTGCGATTCGACCGCGCCGGTCAGCGGGTAGCAGCCCAGGGTGCGGAAGCGCACCTTGCGCATCACCGGCACCTCGCCGGGGCGCAGCGGCATGCGCTCGTCGTCGACCATGATCAGCGTGCCGTCGCGCTCGACCACCGGCCGCTCCTTGGCGTAGTAGAGCGGCACGATGGGGATGTTCTGCAGATGGATGTACTGCCAGATGTCCAGCTCGGTCCAGTTCGACAGCGGGAAGACGCGGATGCTCTCGCCCTTGTGCTTCCTCGCGTTGTAGAGGTGCCAGAGTTCGGGGCGCTGGTTCTTCGGATCCCAGCGGTGCTGCGCCGAGCGGAAGGAGAAGACGCGCTCCTTGGCGCGCGATTTTTCCTCGTCGCGCCGCGCGCCGCCGAAGGCCGCGTCGAAGCCGTACTTGTCGAGCGCCTGTTTCAGACCCTCGGTCTTCATGATGTCGGTGTGGATCGCCGAGCCGTGGGTGAACGGATTGATGTTCATGCGCAGGCCTTCCGGATTCACGTGCACCAGCAGGTCGAGGCCCAGCTTCTGCACCATGGCGTCGCGAAACGTGTACATCTCGCGGAATTTCCAGGTGGTGTCGACGTGCAGCAGCGGGAACGGCGGCTTGGCCGGATAGAAGGCCTTCATCGCCAGATGCAGCATCACGGCGCTGTCCTTGCCGACCGAGTAGAGCATCACCGGATTTTCGGTCTCGGCGACGACCTCGCGCATGATGTGGATGCTCTCGGCTTCGAGGCGTTGCAGGTGGGTCAGGCTCATGGACGGCATATCTCCTCGGGCATTTTTCGCAGCATAGATCGGCGGCTGGGACTGTGTTTCAGCAATTAAATGTTTTATCTGGAGCGCGAGCAGGCTGCCGGTTTGACCCGGGGCCGGGGGCGGCGTCGCCGGCATGGGGCGCGCGTTCGCATTGACATTGCGCGGCGGGCGGGTTTGCGGCGCGTTCTGCTGCGTCGGCAGGCCGCCGGCCTCCGGCAGGTGGAAAGTCAGCAGGCGCTCACCACGCTCGGCGACCCAGTGGCTGAATTCCGCCGCGCGCTGCCAGTGCATGCCGTCGAGGATGGCGAAAGTCCGCCGGCCGCTCTCGCGCAGCAGGCGGTCGAAGAACTCGATCAAGAGCGGCGCCCGCAGCGCGCCCTCGTAAGCCAGCCACAGCAGCTTGCCGCGGTTAGTGACCGCTCGCATCACGCTGAGGCGGCGTCCGTCCTTGATTTTCGTTTCGTCAGTGACCAGGCGCGTTTCGTCCACCCAGTAGATCGCGACATCCTCGGCGCGCGCCCGGGCGCGGATCGCGCGCTGCGTCGTGACGTTCCAGCCGCGCAGGATCTCGCCGCCGGCAGCGATGCGCGCCGCCGGCTTGGCGGCGGCGAAGCCCCAGCGCTGCAGGTACAGCGACACCGTCCGTTCGGGCAACGAGATTCCCGTGCGAGTGGCCACTAACTCCCGGATCGCGCCGCTTTGCCACAGGGCATGGGGCAGGCCGAGCTGGTCCGGCGAGTGGCGGGTGACGAGGCGGAAGATTTCCGCTTCCTGCGCCGGCGCGAGACGCCGCCCATCGCCGGCGCTGCGGCCGCGCGGCCTGGCATCGACCGCCTCCCAGCCGCCGGCCAGATAGGCCTTCCAGGCGCCGATCACCGTCGGCTGGCTGAGTCCGGTCTGCGCCGCCACCGCTCCGGTGCCGACGCCATCGAGGCGCAGGCGCACCGCCATCCGGCGCTTTTCGTTGAGCGCGGCGAGCGGGAGGGTGCGCGCATCGGGGGATTGTTTAACCATTTAATTGCTCAATGACGCCCGCAAGATACTCGACTATTGTTCGATCGGCAACGACAGTCGGCCATCCGGGATAATCATTCGAGAGGAGCGCAGACATGAGCGATGAACTGGAAGCCGCCTTCGACGGGCTGCTGGCCGAACTCAACGGCGTCAAGGCGCGCCTCGAGACCGCCGAGCCGCCGCTCGACGAGCGCGAGCGCGTCGAGGGTTACCGCTGGGCCTTCGCGCTGCTGGAAACCGCGCTCGATGTCTACGTCCGCGCCGATGCGGGCCGGCCGCGCTTCACCGACATCGTCGGCCCCTATCGCAAGTGGGGCGGCGACAATGCCGACGCCTACTACCAGTTCGCTCCGATCGACCCGCAGCGCAGCTACCGCGTGCGCGTGCAGCCCGGCAGCGCCGCCTATTTTTCACTGACCATCTACGGCGGGCCGAACGACGGCCGTTATTCCAACCGCATCGTCGCCAGCGCCAACGACCGGACGCTGCGCGCCGGCCCGGACGGCGTGCGCGAACTCTGGCTGAGTCCCGAGCCGCCGCCCGACGCAGCACTCCACTGGCTCAAGCTCGACGCCGACGCCGTCTGCGCCATCACCCGCGACTATCTGGCCGACCCGCTGCACGGCCAGCGCGCGGTGTGGCGCATCGAAGCCGTCGATCCGCCGCGCGGCAAGACCGACGATGCCGCCACGCTGGCGCGCGGTTTGCGCGCCGCGCGCGTCTGGCTCGCCGAGCAGGCGCGCATGTGCCCGCTGCGCGTCAGTCCCGCCAACAGCGTGCAGGAACCCTATCCGGTGCCGAAGCAGACCTTCGGCTGGTCGGCCGGCGACGCCTCCTATGCCATGGGCAGCTTCGAGCTGGCAGAAGGCCAGGCGCTGCTCATCGAAGGCCGCTCGCCGGCCTGCGCCTTCTGGAACTTGTGCCTGTGGAATCCCTTCCTGCACACCTACGATTACGATTACGACCGCGTCACCATCAACGGCGCGCAAGTGCAGTACGAGGCCGACGGCTCGTGGCAGATCTGGATCGCCGCGGAGGATCCGGGAAAGCCGAACTGGCTGGCGACGCAGGGCCACCCGCGCGGCCTGCTGTGGTTCCGCTGGTTCCTGCCCGAGGCGGCGGTCGAGCGGCCGCGCGCCACGCTGTATGGCGCCGACGGCCAGCCGGTCGCCGCTGCAAACATTACTGGCGAGCGGCCGGCGCCGGTGCGCCTCGACGATCTCGCCGCGCCGCGCTTTCCCGAGGCGATGCAGCCCTTTGTCGACATGCTCGACACACGCGCCGCCGAACTGCGCATCGAGCCGGCAGCGCTCTGCGCCGAGGCGCAGGCGCGCAGCGGACTGGCGAACTGGGGCGATGAAGGTTTCCGCCGCCGCCTCGACGTGCTCTGCCGCGCGCTGCGCGACGAGGCGAACATGTCGGACTTCGGCAAGGTCATGGCTTTTGAATCCATCGCCAAGGCGCTGACCAATCGTCTGCGCATCGAAGACCTGATCGCGCGTCATCCGGAAATCGAGCAGGAACCGCTCGAACGACCGATCATCATCTGCGGCATGCCGCGCACCGGCACGACTCACCTGCACAACCTGATGTCGGCCGACCCGAACCTGCGCCACCTGCCCTACTGGGAGAGCCTGGAGCCGGTGCTGGCGGAAGCCGATCAACCGCCGGCCGGAACACCCGATCCGCGCCTCGGCGCCTGCGCCCAGGCCTGCATGTTCATGGACGGCCTGCTGCCGCATTTCAAGCGCATGCACGAAATGACCGTCGAACATGCCCACGAGGAAATCCAGCTATTGGCCAACGACATCTCCGGCATGCTGTTCGAGACCATGGCGCACGTGCCCGGCTGGCGCGACGACTACAAGGCGCACGATCAGACGTCCTCTTACCGCTACCTGCGCCGCACGCTGCAGGCGCTGTCCTGGCTGGATCGCCAGGCCGGGGATGCAGATCGCGCGCCGCGCCGCTGGGTGCTCAAGAGCCCGCAGCATCTCGAACAGTTCGGCCCGCTGCTGAGCGTGTTTCCCGATGCCACGCTGGTCATCACCCACCGCGATCCGGTGGCGGTGGTCGCCTCGATGGCGACCATGGTGGCCTACACGCGCCGGCTCAACACCGCCTGTCCGGACGTGCCGGCGATCGGCCGCTACTGGGCGGAGCGGGCGGCCGATCTGCTCGACGGCTGCCTCGCCGCCTGCGACCGCCTGCCGGCGGAGCGCACCGTGCATGTGCGCCTCGACGACTTCATGGCCGACGAAATCGGCACGCTCAAGCGCATCTACGCCGCCGCCGGCCAGCCGCTGGAAGCGCTGTCGCTGGCGCGTATGGCCGAATACACGGCGGCCAATCCGCGCGGCCGGCATGGCGCCGTCATCTACGACCTGAAGGCGCTGGGCCTCGATGCCGACGAGTGGCGCCAGCGTACGTGCGCCTATGCCGAACGCTTCGGCCTGCGCGACGAAGGGCTGGCCTGAGCATGGGCGCCATGGGTACGTTGCGTCGATTGTTCGTTCATCCCGCGCTGGCCGCGCCCGTCGACCTGCGCGGCCGGCAGATCGTCGTCACCGGCGCCGGGCCCGATTCCATCGGTGAGGCCACGGCGCGCACGCTCGTCGCCTGGGGCGCGACGGTCGTCGTCACGACGCGCAGCGCCGAGACGGCCGCGAGCGCCGCCGACGCCATCACGCGGGGATTGCCGGCAAACTGCCCCGGCCGCGTCGTCGGCCATGCGCTCGATCTTTGCGACGCGGCGTCGGTGGCCCGCTTCGCCGACGACTATCGCCACACGCAGGGCGAGCGCCTCGATGCGCTGATCAACAATGCCGGCATCCATCTCGATCTGCGTTCGCAATGGCGCGCGCCGCGGCTCACGGCCGACGGCCACGAGATCCACTGGCGCACCAACTACCTCGGCACCCTGCATCTGACGCATCGCCTGCTGCCGCTGCTGCGCGCCACGGCGGGCCGGCAGGGCGAGGCGCGCATCGTCAATGTCGTCTCGATGCTGCACGCGCGCGGCCGCAATGCCGCGCTGTTCGGCGGCCCGTCGGCATTGCAGCCGTACAACTCGTGGGTGGCCTACGGCACGTCCAAGCTCGCGCTGGTGCATGCGACGCGCGAGCTGCAGCGCCGCCATGCGGCTGAAGGCGTGCAGGCGTATTGCCTGCATCCCGGCGCGGTGCTGACGCGCATCGCCGACAAGGGGCTGGCCGGCCAAACGCTGCTTGCCGCCGTGCGCCGCGCTTTCGCGCCCGTCGAAGCCTTCTTCCTGCTGACGCCGGAGGAGGGCGCGCAGACCCAGATCCATTGCGCCACCCGGCCGCTGACCGAACTCGCCGGCGGCCGCTACTACCGCGACTGCCGGCCGGCGCAGGCCAGCGCCGATGCCGGTGACGACGCCGTCGCCGCGCGCCTGTGGGATGAGACGCAGGCCTGGCTCGAGCGCATCGAAAACGAAGCCAACACCAACACTTTCCCCTTGAATGGATGTCCTGCCCAATGACTGACGCGAACCCGAACCAGCAACTGCTCGAACCGCTTTGCGCCATCGCCCGCCGTGCCGGCGCGGCGATCATGGCGATCTACGCCACCGACTTCGCGGTGCGCGACAAGAACGACGCCTCGCCGGTCACCGAGGCCGACGAGAAGGCCGAGGCGGTGATCCTCGCCGAGCTGGCGCGCCTGACGCCGGAGATTCCGGTGATCTCGGAAGAGGCCGCCGCGGCCGGGCGCCTGCCGCAGGTCGGGCAGCGCTTCTGGCTGGTCGATCCGCTCGACGGCACCAAGGAATTCATCAGCCGCAACGGCGAGTTCACGGTGAATATCGCGCTGATCGAGAACGGCGCGCCGGCGCTCGGCGTGGTGCTGGCGCCGGCGCTGGGGAAGCAGGGAAGATTGTTCGCCGGGCAGGTCGGCGGCGCGGCCTTCGTCGAAGACGACGACGGGCGGCGCAGCATCCGCTGCCGCGCCGCGCCGGTCGAAGGCATGACGGTGGTGGCCAGCCGCTCGCACAATGATGCCGCCGCGCTCGATGCCTTCTTCGCCGAGCGCAGGATCGAGGTGGCCTCGCTGGCCTCGGCCGGATCGTCGCTGAAGCTGTGTCTGGTCGCGGCCGGCGAAGCCGATCTGTATCCGCGCCTCGGTCGCACCATGGAGTGGGATATCGCCGCCGGCCACGCCGTGCTCGCCGCCGCCGGCGGCCGCGTGACGACGCTGGCCGGGGACGAACTGCGCTACGCCAAACCCGGCCTCGACAATCCGCATTTCGTGGCGAGCGGGCTGGCGGCCCGATGAACGCCCATGACGGCAAGGTGGCGCTGGTCACCGGTGCCGCCTCGGGCATCGGCTACGCGCTTTGCCGCGAGCTGCATGCGCGTGGCGCGACGGTGCATGCCGCCGACCTGAACGAGGCCGGGCTGGCGCGCCTGCGGCAGGAATGCGGCGACCGGCTCGTGACGACGCGGCTCGACGTCGCCGACGAAGACGCGGTGCGGGACTGGATCGAGCGCGCGGCGGCGGAACGGGGGCGCGTCGACTATCTGTTCAACAACGCCGGCATCGTCGTCGGCGGCGACTTCGAGGCCATGGATCGCGCCGCCTGGCGGAAGATCATCGACATCAACCTGTGGGGCGTCATCCACGGCAGCCAGCACGGCTACGCGCTGATGCGGCGGCAGGGTTGCGGCCACATCGTCAACACGGCGTCGACGGCCGGCGTCATGCCGGTCGCGCGCTCCACCGCCTATGCGACGACCAAGCACGCCGTCGTCGGCCTGTCGACTTCGCTGCGCGAGGAGGGCCGCGCCCATGGCATCCGCGTCAGCGTGGTGATTCCCGGCCTCGTCGACACCAACATCTTCAGCACGGCCACCAACATCGGCGGCCACGACTACGACGCGGCGATCCGCAAGGTGCCGATCGGCAAGATCTCGCCGCAGCGGGCCGCGCGCGCCATCCTCGCTGGCGTCGCCGCCAACCGCCAGTACATCGTCTTCCCGGCCTACAACCGCCTGATCGTCGGCCTGAGCCGGGCGTTTCCCGGCGTCATGGGCTGGCTGATCAACCGCGCGACTTGACGCGGCCCGGCTCCGCCGGCTGCGCGCGCAAGGCACGAAGAAAGTGGCGTTCGAGATAGCCGCGCAACTGCGCTTCGGTCTTGTATTCGGTGGGCGGCAGAAGCAGCAGCGACAGCAGCAGGCGCGCGCCGTAGCCGACGATCTCGTCGAGATCGAGGTCGTCGCGGATTTCGCCGACGCGCCGCGCGACGCGGAAGGACTCGCGGAAAAAGTCGGTCGTCAGTTGCATCGACTCGGGATCGCCGAGGTAGTTGCGGCTGACCCACAGCGCCGCCTGCTCGGAGAACAGGGCTTGATGCAGCGGCGTCTTCGGCGCGTTCTTCAGCGTGAACACCAGGTAGTCGAGCAGGAATTCGCAGAAGGATTCCGCTTCGCCGACCGTGCGCCGGAACTGTTCGAGAAAGTCGCGCGCTTCCTCGCGGAACACGGCGAGCATCACCGCCTCGCGGTTGGGGAAGTAACGGTACAGCGTGGCGCGCGCGACGCGGGCACGGGTGGCGATGTCGGCCATCGTCGTCTGTTCGATCGCCTGCTCGGCATAGCAGGTGCGCGCGGCGAGGATCAGCTTGAGGCGCGCCTCGTCGGGCCTGGCGTTCTGGCCCGCGCCCCAGCGCTGGGTGGCGGTCTTGCGGCGGATGGTCTTGGCGGTAGCCGTGGTACGGGTGGTACTGGTGGTCTTGGCGGTCTGGTTCTTCGTGCTCATCGGCGCATCATATCCGATTCGGTGATCAAAAATATCACACAAAAAACAAAGTGCGTCTTATTATTCGGACAAATAATTCTAATCTGTCTCGTTCATGGAGGACGTCTTGGTGCAGGAATCTTCCGCTTCTTCGCATTTCGGCCCGGTTCGGCAGCTCGGCTACGTCGTTGCCGACCTCGACGCGGAACTCGAATGCTGGCGCCGCCAGCGCGGCGTCGGAACGTGGACCGTGATCCGCAATGTACGCCTCAACAGCCATTATCGCGGTGAACCGAGCAAGCCGCTGATCGACCTCGCCCTGGCCTACCACGGCGAGGTGCAGATCGAACTGATCCAGCAGCGCAACGCGGCGCCGTCGCCCTATCGCGCCTGCATCGAGGCGGGGCGTTACGGTCTGCATCATCTGGCCTTCCTCTGCGCTAACATCGCCGCCGCCGTGCGCCGCGCCGAGGCGCGCGGCTGGCAGGTGGCTTGCGATATCCGCATGACGGGCAGCGGCCGCTACGTGTATCTGCAATCGCCGCGCCTCGGCGCGGATGTCTATATCGAACTTCTCGAAGCGTCTCCGGTGATGCGCCGGATGATCGCCCGGGGCATGGCGGAGACGGCGCAGTGGCAGGGCGCTGGCGCGCCGCTCGAATTCGATCTGTCTTCGCTGTTCTCCACGCTGCGCCAGGCCGCCTGGCTGTGCGGCGCGTCGCTGCGCCGCCCGGCAAGCGATGCGGCAACGGCGCGGCAGTTGCCGCCGCTGCCGCGCGTCGACTATCCGGTCACCGATCTCGCCGCCGCCATCGAGTCATGGCAAGCGCAGTTCGGCATCGGCCCCTGGCAGCGCCCGACGGCCGGCCTGGCCGAGGCGCGCTGCGGCGAGGTGAGCCTGGCGCTCTGCGCTACCGATTCCACATCCCCAACTTCGCGAGGTCATTCCCATGCGTAACATCCTGGCGATGCTCAAGGCATTCGGCATCGAAGTGCAGTGGCTGCGCGCTCGCGTGCGCATTCCGCTGGCGACGCTGGAACAGTGGCTGGCCGGCCGCTTCCCGCGCGCCGCCTTCGCGCTGACGGCGCAAACGCCCGGCATCCACATCCGTGGCAGGATTCCGGCAGTCGGCGCGCGCATACTTTGCGCGGCGCGCCTCGACATCGGCGGCCTGACGGTCGGCGCCGATGCGCGCACGCTGGAAATCCGCATTGGCGCGCCGGAACTCGACGTCGGCGAAGGCTCGGTCGGGCCGCTCGCCGAGGCGATCCGCAAGGGCAGGATCGACCTGGCGCGGCCGGCCGATCTGGTCGGTAACCAGTTGGGCTTGCCGCCGCTGGTGACGCGGGCCAGCGGCGACACGGTGACGCTCGACTTCGCCCGGTTGCCGGCGCTGCGCGAGGGTCGCGCGCGGCGGCGCTTCATGCTCGGCAGCGCGCTGCTCGGCATCTCGCGCATCGAGGCGGCCGATGGCATCCTCGTCGTACAGTTGCGCCTGTTTCCCGCCGGCCTCGGCGGCTTCCTCAAGGCGGTCGTGCGCCATGCGCTGATTCCGGCGCTCGACCGCATGAGCGCCGCCCCGGCGGAGGCGCGCGCGTGAGCCGGGAGATCGCCGCATCACTGCGGCAGGGCGGGCGCTGGGCTTCGCGCGAGCAGGAATTCCACGAAATCGCCATCCGCATGTGCGATGGCTACGACGATTTCGGCGAAACCTCCTACCTCGAAGGTCTGCGCCGGCTGCTGTATTCCTACGACGAGGAAGCGCGCTTCCACACGCTCGGCGCACTGACCATGCGCTACCAGTTGGTCGGCCTGCTCGCCGAGCGCCTGCGCACCAACCGCTGGTTCGCCGCCATGCCGGAATCGGCCGAGATCCGCATCGAACGGCCGCTGGTCATCACCGGCATGGTGCGCACCGGCAGCTCGGCCCTGCTCGACCTGATGGGCGCCAACCCGGATACTCAGTGCCTGCCTTACTGGCTGGGTCTGCATCCGCAGCCGCGGCCGCCGCGCGCGCAGTGGGAGGCGGCCTACGATTTCCAGCACGCGCGCGTCGAACTCGATCTGATGTACCGCGCCGGGCGGAACGTGCTCGAAGCCATCCATTTCCTCAGTCCCGACGGGCCGGACGAGCCGGGCCGCATCATCGGCCAGGGCTTTTCCGACGACCGCTTCGAGGTCGTCAATACCGTGCCGACCTGGTCCGAGTGGTACGCCAATACCATCCACCGCGAGACTTTCCAGCGCTATCGGCGGGTCACGCAACTGATCGGCGCCTACGAGCCGGACAAGCGCTGGCTGATGAAATACCCGGTATTCATCCGCAACCTCGAAGCCTTCCTCGATGCCTTCCCGGATGCCTGCATCCTCTGGACGCATCGCGACCCGGCGCAGGTGCTGCCTTCCTACGTCAGCCTGGTGGCGCATTTTCGCGGCCTGATGGAAAAGGATATCGACCATGCGCGCATCGCCCGCGAGCAGCTCGAAATCTGGGCATCGGCGATGGAATGCGGCATGCGCCTGCGCGAAGGGCGCGAGCACCAGTTCCACGACGTCTACTTCAACGACTTTTATGCCGATCCGCTCGGCGAAATCGCCCGCGCCTACGCGCGCTTCGACCAGTCCTTTCCCGAGGCCGCGCGCGCCGCGATCCAGAAATGGCGCGACGACAATCCGCCCGGCAAGCACGGCGAACATACGTATTCGAAAACCTTCGTCGGCGTCGACCGCGCGGCGATACACGCGCGCTTCGCCGCCTACCTCGCGCGCTTTCCGCGCGTGCTCGAAAAGAGGAACAAGACATGACCCTCCTGCGCAACGAAAAAGAGCGCGGCCTGATCGCCGATGCCGAGCGCCTGCTGCCGACCGGTACGCGCTGCCTGACCTTCGAGGACGAGCTCAACTTCGTCGTCGGCCGCGCCCAGGGCAGCCGCATCTGGGACGTCAGCGGCAACGAATACATCGACTACCTGCTCGGCTCCGGGCCGCACATCCTCGGCCATGCGCATCCGGCGATCACCGGCGCGCTGGCGCACATCGCCGAGAAAGGCACGAGCTACCTCATCATCTGCGAAGAAGCCATCGAGGTGGCGAAGAAAATCGTCGAGCACGTGCCCTGCGCCGAACGCGTGACCTTCCACAGCAGCGGCTCCGAGGCGACCTTCTTCGCCCTGCGTCTGGCCCGCGCTTACCGCCGGCGCGACAAGATCCTCAAGTTCGAGGGCGGCTACCACGGCATGCACGACTACGCGCTGATGAGCAACCAGTGGACCGGCGGCCAGCCGCCGTATCCGACGGCGATCCCGAACAGCCACGGCATTCCCGCCGCGCTGCGCGACGAGGTGCTGATCGCCCCGTTCAACGACCTGGAGGCCACCATCGCGCTGATCGAGCAGCATCACGACGCGCTCGGCGGCATCATCGTCGAGCCGCTGCAAAGGAGCTTCGTGCCGCGTCCCGGCTTCCTCGAAGGCTTGCGCGAGATCACCCGGCATTACGACATTCCGCTGATCTTCGACGAGGTCGTCACCGGCTTCCGTCTCGGCCTCGGCGGTGCGCAGGCGCGCTATGGCGTCACACCCGACCTCTGCGCGCTGGGCAAGTGCATCAGCGGCGGCCTGCCGCTCGGTGTGCTGTGCGGCCGCGAAGACATCATGAGTCTCGCCGATCCGCGCCGGCGCATCCAGATGCTGCCCTTCGTCATGCTCACCGGCACCTTCTCGTCGAATCCCGTCGTCATGAGCGTGGCGCGCGCCATCATCGGCGTGCTGGAACAGCCGGAGACCTACGCCCGCATCGAACGGAACGGCAAGCGCCTGATGCAGGGACTGCAGCAGGCGATGAGTGATGCCGGCGTGCCGGCGCGCGTCTCGGGCGAGCCGAGCACCTTCCAGATCTGGTTCACCGACGCCGAGCCGGTGAATCACCGCTCGATGCACGGCGCCGACGCCTGGCTGAACTTCCGCCTCGGCGACCTGCTGCTGCGCGACGGCGTGCTCAAGGCGGCGGAGAAGTTCTTCGTCTCGGCGGCGCACGACGATGCCGACATCGAGCGCACGCTGGCGGCCTTCCGCCGCGCCGCGCAACGCATCGCGGAGGAGCGGCGATGAAGACGGTGCTCGTCACCGGCGCTTGCGGTGCCATCGGACGGCGCGTCGTCGCCGGCCTCGTCGAGCGCGGCTGCGCGGTGAGCACGCTCGACTTCGACACGTCGGCGAACCGTGCCGCCGCCCGCGATCGCGATGCGCGGGTGCGCAGCCACTTTGGGGATCTCGACGATGCCGCGCCGCTGCGCGCCGCCGTCGCCGGCGTCGCGCATGTGATCCATCTCGCCGAGCTGCGGCCGCCGGATACCGATGCCGACCAGTTCGCCGGCTACCGCGCCAACGTCTGCGCTACGCGCGCCCTGCTGGCGGCGTGCGCGGACCGGGTGACGCCGCCACGCTTCGTCTTCGCCTCAAGCGTCGCCGTGTTCGGCGGTCAACAAACGGATGCCGCGCGGCGCGCCGATGCGCCGGCGATCCTGGCCGCGGCCGACAGCTACGGGCGGCAGAAAGCGGCGGCCGAGGCGCTGGTGCGCGCCAGCGGGCTCGATCATCTCATCCTGCGCCTGGCCCTGACGCCCGATCTGGCACCCGACGCCGGCAGGCCGCATCCCTGGCTGTTCGGATTCCATCCCGACATGCGCGTCGAGTTCCTGCACCCGGCCGACGCGGCGCTGGCGCTGGTCAATGCGCTCGATGCGTTCGGCGTGCTTGATTCACTCGATGGCCAAGCCGTGCGCGGCCGCACGCTGCTGCTCGGCGGCGGCGCGCGCAACCGCTACCGTTATCTCGACTGGCTGAACATGGCGCTCGAAGCGCGCGGCTTGCGTCCGCTGCCGCGCACGGCCTTTGGCCGCGCCGACTACCTGACGGACTGGGTGGATACGGACGAGAGCGAGGCGCTGCTGCGTTACCAGCGCCACGACTATCCGGACTGGTTGCGCGAGCAAGTGGGCGCTGTCCGGCCGCGGTGGCTGGATGCCGGCTCGGCGCCGCTGGCGCGACGTTATCTGCTCGCGCATTCCGCGCATCACGCCGCCGCAAGCGGGCAGCGCCCGCGGCTGCTCGAATTGCGCCGCGCCTGGACGCTGGCGCGGCGCGGTCTGGCGGCCGCGCGCCTCTATCTTTCCTGATTTTCCTGACTTCCGGAGATTGACGATGCCCCGTTACCTTCGCGCCGAGACGCGCATTGCCGCACCCGCGGAAACGATCTACGCGATCCTCACCGACATGCCCGGCTATGCCCGATGGAATCCGTGGATACCGCAGTGCTCGGCCGGCGCAATGAAGGTGGGCGCGATCTACACGCTGACCGTGCTGCTCAACGGGAAGCCGAAGGTCGTCAGCCATGAAGTCACGGCGCTGCGTCCCAACGAGTATTTCGCCTGGCGCGACCTCGGCTGGATCACCTGGTTCGTGCAGGGGTCGCGGTCGCGCACGCTGGTGCCGCTGGCCGACGGACGGGTCGATTGCCGCATCGAGATGCGCCTCGGCGGTTTGCTCGCCTGGCTGGTGCCCCTGCTGTACGGCAGGAGTTTGCAGGAGGGCATGGCGATGGAGCTGGCCGGACTGAAGCGCTACGCCGAGGCCGCCTTGCCGTCATCCTCCGGAATACCGAAGAACTCGCAGTAGCGGCCATAGTCGCGGCGGATCTGCGCCAGGCTCAGGCCGAAGTCCTCCAGCGCGTAGCTGTGCACACCGTGCTTGTTCTGCGGGTTGTCGCGCCGGGTGGCTTCCATGGCGGCAATCGCGTCCGGCGTCAGCGCGAGGCCGGCGAATTCGTAGATGCGCCGCACCTGGGCCATGGGCTCCTCGATCACGTCGTAGTAGGAAACATCGATGAAGGACGCCGGATGCGCGGCGCGTACCTGCAGCGCCGCTTCGACCATGGCGACGTTCTTGCGATGCCAGTGCGCGGCGACCGCATGGGCATCCACCGTGTCGGTGAACACCCCGTGGCCGTGGGCCATCATGCTCGAGTAGGAAGCCGCGGTGCGCGCCGGATCGCGGTGCGTCTGGATGATCTTCGCATCGGGGAAGACCTGCAGAAGTATGTCGAGATGGCCCAGATGCGCCGGCGTCTTCAGTATCCACCGCCGCTTCGATCCCTGCTGCCACTGCATCAGTTGCAGCAGCGACTTCATGTATTCGTAGGCCGGCGTCACGTCCTGCCTTTTCAGCCAGGCCGCGTAGCTCGGCACGTCGGCGAGCGATTCGGCCACGTCGCTGAGGAAGGCGTAATCCAGCAGCAGGATTTCCTCTTCCGGCGCATCGGCGTCGACGGGATGAATGGCGAAGAATTCCGGCGCCATGTAACGCAGCGCCTTCTCCGCCAGGCGCGTGGCCTTGAGACGCGGATCGACCGCGCCTGCGGGATAGGCTTCGGCGATCGGGTTCATCGCTTCGAAGGAGCGCATCGCGCGCAGTTGCGGGTCGGCGGCCAGCAGGCGATGCAGCATGGTCGTGCCGGTGCGCTGCAGGCCGGCGATGACCAGCGGCGCCGTGATCGGCTGCTGGCGGATTTCAGGATGGCGGGTGAACAGTTGCTGCGCCTTGAGGCGCACGACCAGCAGGCCGATCAGCCGCTGGCGCATGATCAGGCGGCCGACCGGATGCAGATGCGCTTCCGTGTCGAGCGAGCGGGTCAGGATTTCCAGGCCGCTGCGGAAGGACTCGTCGCCGAAGTCCTGCAGGCCGGTCTTCTTGCGCGCGGCGGCGATCAGCGAAGCGGCGTCGAGGCTGGCGCGCAGGCCGAGCGCTTCGAGCAGACGGCCGATGCCGTTCAACGCGGCGATGAACTTCGGGCGATAGGGGCGGAAAGCCGGGTTGGAAAATGTGGCAGAGGTCATGGCAATTGGGCAAGTTCGGAGAATTTGACGACGCGGACCTGGGGCGTCGGATGCGATTCGGCGCGGATCCAGCGCCAGGTCATCACGCCGCAGTCATGGCCCACGGTGTTGATCCAGTTGTCTACCCCGGCGCCCGGATCGCTGTGGGCCACCACCACGCGTACCGAACCGTCGGGGCGATAGCGCGCGGTGAATTGATTGACGTGGATGCGGTAGTAGCGATAGTCGAGCGATTCCAGCCAGTGGTTGTCGAGCTGGAAGTTCCAGGCGTCGCACTGCGGCGGCATCACCTCGATGACCAGCGCCTCGTCCGGGGCGAGGCGCCAGTAGTTGTGGTAGTAGCGGATGTTCGGATCGCCGCCGGCGGCGGTCGCCGCGGCCGGGTCGAACAGCGTCAGCATGTTCTCTTCCTGCTGGAAGTCGCGCCCCCATTTGGCGAACAGGAAGGCGGCGCCGGCAACGAAGGTGCTGGCGGTATTCAGGCTCTTGTCGATGTCCGCCGCCGTCACCGGGCTGGGCAGGCCGTCGCCGCCGATGCGTTCTATCCTCAGCTCGGCGATGCGCTCGTTCTGCCGGTCGCCGAAGGTCTGGCGCACGATCACCGCGCTCGACTCGAGCTCCAGCGGCAGCCAGTTCTCGTCGCCGGCCGGCCGGGTACGGCTGAGGATCAGTTCGAACGAGCCATCGGGCTCGATCCTGAACTGCGAGGCATCGACATAGGCCGTCGTCTGCATGCCACCGGCCTGGCCGTACTGCCCCTTCTGCACGCCGAAGCCGAGGTAATGCACCGTGCCGCGCGTGCCATGGATGCGGTAGTCGTATTCGCCGCTGATCACGGCGTTCTGGTAATAGTTGTCCGGATTGTCGGAGCCGAGCTTGACCGTTTCGTTGCACAGCCGCATCAGCACCGGCGCGCGCGGATCGGCGCTTTCGATGAAGGCTTCCAGCCCCGCGCGCACCAGGCGCGTCAGATAGCGGTAGCCCTCGGCCTGGTTGAAGGCATCGCGCGGCGCGCCGGGAAACAGCAGCACGCCGCCCGCCGCCTTCAGCGCATCGCAGAATTCGTTCCACGCCTGGCCGCTGACGATGCGCTGCCCGGCGACGTCCGCCGGCGTCTTGCCGCGCAGCTTGAGCATGAACAACGCGGCATTGCGGTAGGCCGCCAGCAGTTTCATCAGCAAGGCTTTCATTGCGGTTCTCCTCCTATGTTTCTTCTTATTGGAACGACCTACTATATTGCCCGGTCTTGCGTCATTCCCGCGCAGGCGGGAGGTTCCTGGTGGGTCACTGCCTCAAACGCCTTCCATCTCCAGCATCCGCAAACCCGCATTCCACACCTGCCGCCGCAAGGCCGCATCGTCTGTCGGTTCGGCCGGCGCCTTCCGGCTCATCAGATGCAGATAGATGTCGGTGCGTCCCTCGATGGCCTGCGCCGCGGTGAGATACACGACCGGCTCGGCCGCCTTCTCCGGCGAGGCGAACAGCAGGCGCTTGACGACGTTGAGCAGCGGCTTGAATACCGCCGGCGTGCCGCGCGCGATGTTCGAGTCGACCGGGCCGGGGCACAGGTAATGCACCGCCACCTGGATCCGGCCATCCGGCTGCAGGCGCTGCATCAGCTCGCGGCAGAACATCAGCATCGCCAGCTTGCTGTGGCCGTACTGCTGCATGCTGCCCATGGTGCCGTATTCGACGAACTGCCCCAGCGTCGCCAGGTCGAGGGGCGGCGCCGAGCGATGGAGTTCCGAGCCGACGCAGACGATGCGCGGAATGCCGCCTGGCGCGCCTGCATCGGCAAACACCTCGTTCGGGATCGTGCCGTCGCGCAGCAGACCGAGCACGAAGCGCATGTTGCCGAGAAAATGCACGCCGAACATCATTTCAAAGCCCTGCGCCGTGCGTATCGCCTTCGGCGGCACCACGCCGGCATTGAGGATCACGCGGTCGAGCTTGACGCCTCGATCGCGCAGCTCGGCGCAGCAGCGGTCGATCGCCGCGAAATCGGCAAGATCGAGGCGCACCATCTCGATGTGCGGATTGCCGGTCTCGCGCTTCAACAGCTCGGCCGTCTCCGGTATGCCGCTGCGGCACGCCAGAATCAGCCGCGCGCCAAGCCCGGCGAGAATGCGCGCGGTGCCCAGCCCGAGGCCGGAATTCGCGCCGGTAATGAGGCACGTCATGCCGTCGAGCCGATCCTGCGGCGACAATGTGCCGATCGGCGCGCGCGGCCGCAACAGGTCGCGCAGGCCGGCGAATGTTGCCGTCAGGGGATTGCTGGTCTGGGTACGGGTTGGGGTCATGATCGATCACGCAGGAAAGTGGGCGGGAATATCGTCGCGGCAGTTTCACGTCATGCAGCGCATCATACGATGCGGCCAGGCGGTGATGTTGGCAAGCCCGGCCAGTCGATTGACAGAATGCGCCATGCGAATGCCGCCGTCCCCTGGAAAAATCACGCGCACGCTACGAACATTGTCGTTCGGCAGACATCGGGATAGACTCGACCCGTTCCAATCCAGTTTTCATGTGCAAAAACATGAACCTGTTCTACAAAATCCTGAATCCGGCCATCGCCTGCCTCTTGCGCGGCCCGCTGCACGGGATCGTCAGCGGCAACCTGATGCTGATCACCTTCACTGGCCGGAAGAGCGGGAAGACTTATACGACGCCGGTACGCTACGTGAGCAAGGGCGCGGACGTTCTCTGCTTCACTGCTCCTGCCATACCCTGGTGGCGCAACCTGGTCGGCGGCGCCGAAGTCGATCTGCTGATCGGGGGCAAGAGTGGACGCTACGTCGCCACGGCGCTCGTGGATGAGCCGGAGCGGATCAGGGAAAATCTGGACCACTATTTTTCCGTGTTTCCGGGCGATGCGATGTTCTACTACCTGAAACTCGACAGGCAGAAAAAGCTCGGCCCCGATGCGTTGCGAAAGGCGATGAAAAACATGGTGGTCATCGAGGCGAAGAAGCTTCCATGACCTCGTCCTTCGACGCCGACCGCCAGCAGTTGCAGCAGCTCGCCATCGAATACGCCAATGCCATCGATGCGCGCGAGTGGGATCGTCTCGACCGGGTATTCACGCCCGATGCGTGGATCGACTATACGGCGATGGGCGGCATCGCCGGCAGCTATCCGGAAGTGAAGGCCTGGCTGCCGCGTTCGCTGCGTTTCTTCAAGAGCTATATGCACTTCGTCGGCAACTTCCACTGCGAAATCGACGGCGACCGCGCGCGCGGCCAGGTGGCCTGCTTCAATCCGATGGTGGTGCCGGGGCTGCTTCCCGGCCTGCCGCGCACCGTCGCTTTCGGCGTCTGGTACGAGGACGACTACCGGCGCACCGCCGAGGGCTGGCGCATCGCGCGGCGCGGCGAACGCAAATGCTACGCGCTCAACGAGCCGCTCTGGATGAAGCTCGGCGTCTGGTTTTACCGGCGCTTCGGCAGCCGTGCTGCGTAACGGTACGTAACTGGGCGGTGATTGTGGTGATGCGCCGGTTCGTCGACATGCGGGAAACTCCCGAGCGATCCCGCCAATGAAATCAGGCATCGATCCGCTGGCCTCGCCTTCGTCTTCATTTTCATCCTCGCCGGAATCCCTGGCGCTGCTGCCCAGCGCCTATGCGCGCCTGCTTGTCGACTTCCTGCAATCGCGTCAAGGGCGCGAAGAACCCCAACTGGCCAGGCTGGCGGTGCAACTGCCGCGCGTGCGCTGGCTCGAGCTGCTGGCGGAAGTGGCGGCACAACTGCGCGAACCCGAACTGCCGGTCAGGATCGGCGCGGCCCTGCAGGTGCGCCACCTGGGTATCGCCGGGCAGGTCCTGCTGTCCTGCGATACGCTGGGCGAGGCGGCGGAGCAATTCTGCCGCTATTGCCGGCTCGTCGATGACATGGGCTATACGCGCATCCGGCGCGGCGAGCATACGGGCGAGGCGAGCTTTCACTGGGGCGCCGGTGGCGCGGAAGTGCCGCCGCCGGCGATGGAGCAGATCTGGGCCGGCGCGATGCTGGGCTTGAGCCGCTGGCTGACCGGACGCAGCGACCTCGTCTGCGATTTCGACTTCCACCAGCCGCCGCCCGCCGCCGCCGACCTTGCGCCTTTCGAGCGCCTGCTGGGTGGGCGGCTGCGCTTCGGCCGGCCGGCCACGCGCGCGATATTCCCCGCCTGGGTGATGGACTTGCCGGTGGCGACGCACTTCCCCGAGATGCGCCCCATCGTCGAGGCGCAGGCCGAGGCCTCCTTGCGGGCACTGGAGCGGAAAGACGACGCATCGCACGACCCGGCGCAGGCGCTGGTGCGCCGCACTCGCGAACTGATCGCCGAGTATCTGGCCAGAGGCACGGCGACCGCCGAACTGATCGCGCCGCAACTGGCGCTCTCGACGCGCACCCTGAACCGCCGTCTCGCCGAGGCCGGCACCAGCTTCCGCGCCCTCGGCGAAACCGTGCGGCGCCAGCGTGCGGAGCACTTGCTGGCGAACCCCGCCGTCTCGCTGGCCGAAATCAGCTTCATGCTCGGCTACCAGGAGCAGAGTACCTTCCAACGCGCCTTCAAGCGCTGGACCGGCCTGACGCCTGGCGAATTCCGCGCCGACTGCCTGCGGCTACGCCGCGAAACGGCGTCGGCTTGAATGAATTGTTAGCCACCTGGTTGAACTGCATGTTGTAACACCTCGGTAGCCCATTGGTTTAGGCTCTTGCCCGCAGCCTGCGCGGCGACCAGGGCGCGACCGTGAATCTCGGGTGGCACGCGCAGCAGCAACTTTCCAGACGCAGGCTTCTCGGGGTGTATGCCCTCCCGCTTGCAGTCAGCCAGATAGTCTTTGACCGCATGCTCGAATTCGGTCTTCAAAATTCAGTCACCGTCTCGCCATGAAAGCTGATGGTGCCGTGAATGTCGAGAATACGTCCAACAAAAATATTGTCTCGTTCGTCATATTCGACACGAGCGGTATAGCCTTTGTACGTCATGGTGTTCATCGCACTACTCCTGCACGCTCCAACAGTTCCCGCGCCTCTTCCACCTGATAGCGCTTGGCTTTCATGGCTTTTCATTTCCGTAAAACGTGCTTTCGTGCTTGGTCGCCTTGCGGGCGGAAAAGATGCGGATAGCTGCTACCCGTAGTGCGTCCACATGCGCAGCACTTTAACGACGTGCTCGGATTGCACCACCTCATAGACTAGCCGATGCTGAATGTTGATGCGCCTGGAATACGCGCCAGCCAGGTCACCGATAAGCTTTTCGTAAGGCGGTGGATTAGGCTTCAGACAGGGCATACCTTGGCCTGGCTTCCCCACACCTGCGCCCAACCGGTGGAAAGGATCTTCCAACCTGCCCCGGACTTGACGACGATGATCGTTACTGCCTGGCGCCTTGCCTCCTTGCAACCAAGACCCGAGACTTCGTAGTTCCCATTTGGCAGAGGCCTTGGAGAGGAGATCTTTACGACTTCCGGTGTCCACTTTCTGAGTTCATTGAACTGCGAGCGAGACGCTGCTTGAGCCTGTGCCTCCGCAATGGACTGCTTGTAGGCCGAGAAGTCACCCGTGACTAGAGCGGTATGCCACCGCTTGATCGCTGCAAGTTGCGGCGTCGACGGCGACAGAGGGGAGAACTCTTGCGCCGCTCCGACAGACGATAGGAATAGCAAGATACTCGCCAATGGGATTCGAACGCTTCGCATGGTCATGTGACGTAGAGCTCCTGAAGTCTAACGCCAAAACTCAGCCGCGGATTTGCCGGAGCGAAGCGGAGGCAAATACGTCGGCTGGAGTGTCTTGTTGGGCAATATTGCCTGCTATCGGCCTAATTGTCGTAGGAAGCTCAGTTGATGACCGATGTTCACGGAGAATGCAGGCTCGAAGTATGGATCAAAGTGGTTGGCGTCCAGCGTCTCAAGCCTCAAGCAAGGATTGCCAATTGCGCGAATCTTCTTTTCAACGAAAGGGGCCACG
Source organism: Sterolibacterium denitrificans (assembly GCF_900174485.1). Taxonomy (NCBI): domain Bacteria; kingdom Pseudomonadati; phylum Pseudomonadota; class Betaproteobacteria; order Nitrosomonadales; family Sterolibacteriaceae; genus Sterolibacterium; species Sterolibacterium denitrificans. The sequence continues at coordinate 510,189 of NZ_LT837803.1, forward strand.
GTGTCGCGGGTTGCGCCTATAAGCAGCGTGGGAACCTTGATGTTCGCAAGTGCCTTGAATGGGCGATAAGGCCCCATGGTCAACAAGGAGCGCGCAGCAACCCGGTTGTCATAGGAGATCCCCACCCTTTCGATGTCGCGGTGCAGCGCCGCTTCGGCACCATCCCGATCCATGGATGAGAACGCGCCCTGTGCAGAGATCACCGGAATATAAAGTGGCTTGCCTCCACGCAGAAGATCGAGGCCGGCATAGATGCCAAAACGCAGCAAGCGCGGCAGCGGGGTCGCCAGAACTGCTGCCATACCGTCCAGCATGGGGACTTGCGCGATGATGCCGAGCAGTTCGGGATGCTTGGAGCCTACGCTGACGGCATGTCCTCCACCAAATGAAGTGCCCCACAGCACGATTCGTGCGGCATCAATCTGGGCTTGGGCCTTCAGATGAGACAGCGCCTGCTCGATGTCCTGCTCCCTGCACTGCGGGTCAATGACCTGACGGGGTTGACCTTTGCTCTCGCCCCAGCCGTGGTAATCGAATGTCATTACGGCGAAGCCCGCTTCAAGGAAGCGCGGATAGAAAGGCGTTGTCAGCGCGTCCTGCACGCCGCCCCAGCCATGCGCCATCAAGATTGCAGAGAATGGCGGCTCGCCCGGCGGCAGCCGCAAGGTCGCTGCACAATCAACGCCTTGGCTTTTGAATGTGGACTTCAAAATCACTGAATTCTCCCTTGTGTTGCCCAACGAATGAAAGGGACATCCCCGTCCCAGGCCGGCCGTGCAGAAAGGGCACGGGAACGGCAACGAAGTGCCAAGATGGGGTTTCTGACAACGCTCATCTACCTGACCTGGGAGGGGAAATCATGGAAATCGTAACGCTCGGCACTGATCTTGCCAAGAACATATTGCGCTGCACGGCGTGGATGCCGCAGGGAAGGTCATTTTGCAACGCCCGGCGGTGAAACGGGCCAGGCTGCTGGAGGTGACCGCCAGCTTGCCGCCGTGCCTGATTGGCATGGAAGCCTGTTCCGGTGCGCACCACTGGGCACGTGAGATGACTCGGCAAGGCCATGATGTGCGGCTGTCGTGGGATGGCTGCGTTGATGGGAACAGGTTCAAGACCTGTGCCGGGGAATGCTCGATGAGCTTTAGGAGACTGCCCTCGGGCAGGATGTCCTCGACTAACGAATGGAGCCCCCGGCGTGCGTCTTTCATCAGGGTCTGCGGCAAGAAAGCCGCGTCAATGACCGTTTGTAGTGTCGCCGTCGCGAACCTTGCACCCATAACATGCGCAGTGCCTGCGAAACCGGAGCAGCAACACCGATACGGCCAGTGTGCGCCCTGCGGGCGAGATTCAACGGCACGAACAATTCAACATCCACATCAGTGAAGCGCTGCGCGCTTCAGGAGAAAGGCAACGAAACACCATCAGCAATTTCATCCTTGACCTTCGCGAGGAAGCCCTTGTAGTTTGAGCTCAGGCTGCGGCCCGTCAGGGCCGTCGCGCCTGCAGCGAATGGTTGGGCCTTACCGATGAATGCGCTACGGCGCCTTCCGCATCTCCGCGAGAAGCGGAAACTCCGATTCTGTAACCCACATGTCTTCTGTATCCGACACTCTCTCGAAGCACTCGCCAACCGCGAAGTTATGATAGTGCGAAAGCCAGATGTATTTTGATAGCACCCCATCAAGGCCTTTCTTTCCAGAGACGTTACTCATTATCAATTTCTTACTATTCTCGAAGAACTCTGGAATTCTCTCTGGATTAGTAACATTTCTAGGAAACGCAACGAGATAGTCTACAAAGTAGAGCCCATCGTCGCCCCTCCGAACCTGACTGCGTATGAATTCAATTTCTTCACTTCTGTCGTTATGGAACGAGAACAAGCGCTCATCATTGTGCATATTCTCGATCATCTTTGGATCTAGAACGACCCTAGGATGCTGCGCAAAGGACGACTCAAGCTCATACGCTCGAATGAAGCCAGGACCAAATATAAGTTGATCGTCAAAGGAGATATCCCCAATCGTAATTCCGCCACGAATGGCAACTCCGAAATTCACCAGCTCACCCTGCATGAGAACAATATCGTTCAACTCATGGAAGAGCATTCCATAGGGATATTCCATATTCGCAGTAGCATCAAGTGGCCTGATTCTGATGATTGAGTCAGAAAACTGAACCGTCTTTGGAAGGTATCCGTCGCCATCTTCCTTTTCATCAAGCCCAGAGAACGCTCTGATAGCCTTCAATGATCTCTTTACCTCGCTTGCGCTTTTCGACCTCACCATCTCCTTAAACCCAAGAATATCTATAAAGGTGATGATCGCTTGCCTATAGAGTTCTTGTGCCATGAGTTACCTGCGAAAGGTTGTAGTAAGGCCCAACGTTCAAGCTAACCGGCGCTGCGCGGCTTTATCGCGCAGCGTCCAGTGACCGAAGGGAGCGAGGTTGAGCGCCATGTTAGAAAACTATTTCGCACGAAGATACAGAACTTTTTGTGTTGATCCCGGCGCTTGCCGTTCTTCGGTTATAAAGATTTCTGTCTTAGCTTTAACAAGATCAGAGAGTTTCTTGTAGCCGTAAATCCTGGAGTCAAAATCAGGCTGCAATTTGGTTAGATAGCTGCCGAAAGTTCCTAGATGTGCCCAGCCCGTGTCGTCACTTGATTGCTCAAGTGCGGCCAGTACAAATTTCTTGGGGAATTCTTGTTTTACTTCTGCAGTTTCAGCAGGAGACTGTGATTGGGGGGGAGGGTGATCATTCTCTGCTTTTTGGGGCTGAGCAGTGGGTTCATTTGTGGCACTCGGGCGCAGAACTTCGGTAAACAAAAACTTATGGCAGGCATTACGAAAAGCCTCTGGAGTTTTCTTTTCCCCGAACCCGAGAACGGTAAGGCCCTCTTCGCGTAGACGCATTGCAAGGCCAGTGAAATCGCTGTCACTTGTAATAAGGCAAAAACCATCAAATTTTCTTGTGTAGAGCAAATCCATCGCATCGATGATTAGCGTACTGTCCGTAGCATTTTTGCCTGTTGTATATGCAAACTGCTGGACAGGTTTAATGGCATATTTTTGAAGAACTTTCTTCCAGGAGGCACTTGTCGGAGCTGTGAAGTCACCGTATATGCGTTTTACGGTTGCCTCTCCGAACCGTGCAATCTCGGCAAGCAGTCCTTCAATGACAGCCGCTTGTGCGTTGTCAGCATCAATGAGAACGGCCAAACGAAGAGTCGGTTCTTCTGCTTCAATTTTGGCAACTAATCGCGGAGAGACCATGAAAGCTCCTGTTTTCTAACGTTCAAGGTAACCGGACTTGCGCAGATTTATGCGCGAGGTCCGGTTGACAGAAATGTTATACGCCGACGACAACACGCTTCTTCATCGTAATGAGGCTATCTGTACCAATAGAAAGCTGAAAGTCAATTGTGGCCTCGCCCTTTTTCCCTTTTGGGTAGAAGAGTTTAATAGTCAGATTATTTGCGCTTTGAGGCTCCACCTTATGGTCAAATATATTTCTACCCTCAAAACTTCTTGAGTCATCAGCCTTGTAAGGCCATTCCGAGAGCGCAGTAAGCCGAAGTTCCGCAGCAGACTTATTCACGACCCTAAATTGAATCTCTACAACGTCTCCTTTTCGTTCAACTTTCGTCTGATGAAGCGGGAATTCACCGTCGAGATAGTATTCCCGGAACGCTGAAGCAGAGTAACGATCAAATTCTTTCCACCCCTCCTTGCGGAGATAGTCTAGACGCGCTAATCGGGAAGACGTCAATTCCTCAGCAGCCACTTTTTTCGATTTGTAGTAGTAGTCGATGCCGGCAATAGGGGCGGCCATCAAGGCAAGGAAAGCCACTACCCCAAGTAGCGTTGTACCAGCATTTGGCGGAACACTTTCAATTCCGTTTAGGAGCTTCCCCTTTGTAGATTTCGACGAAATCGTCGATAGGCGCTCCCGAGAAAAATCACCACCCTCGACAAGTAATAGGACGGAAAAGTCATCGCCAGGTGGGATGCGCGGAATTTTGATTGCGGAGGACTCAAGCACACAGGTTGAATCGCTAGACGCGACAATTTCATATTTCAGGCTCGGGTCGAGCGCAATCAGTACGTCTTCTTCGGTGGAGCGTCCCTTATTGTAGGTACGCACCTCTGCGATTTTCCCGTTGGTGGTGAGAACAGAAACAGAGAACAGCCTGGGAATAACCACATAAAGCTGCTTAACACGAAATGCATATACAAGCAGAGTGCCCACAGTGGTAACTGCCAAGCCAATAATCAGTTTTTCAATCATCGCAATGCCAATCTAAAGACGTATAACGCCTGAGTTGAGCACCTTGCAGTCCGTAGGACTGCGAGTGTGCTCGAACGAATCGTTGGACGAGAGTGGGGGCGGGCAGATTATGACCATGTCGTTGCACCAAAACCCGTGAAACAACTGCGTATCTGCTTCTTACCCGAAGTGCTTTCTGGGCGTGTGTATCAACGCTCGCGTTATACAGCCGCTCTGAAATCACTTCGCTATTTAGCATTTTTCAACCACTTTATATAGCCACCCTACTTGTGATAAACCTACATCACTACTCATGCCGTATGTAGCCACCAATCTGGTGCAACGTAGAAGTCACCGGCGCTGCGCGGCTTTATCGCGCAGCGTCCGTGTGGACTGCCGGGTTAGGCTTTTGCTTCGCTCGCACTGTCTTGGGATTCCATAAAAGCGCGGCGGAATGACATTGGGTCGGAGATGCCCGGAATAGGTGCTTGGGGATTCCCGGCACCAGAAATTACCAAGGTTCCAAAGTTGCAAATGCGCCCAAGAATGTCTTGGTTGACCTGAATGCTTTCGACTTTGCTGATATTCAGTTCAATCGTTTGACGGCTGATGAACCCGAATTTTGCAATGACGCGCTTATTGGTAAAAGCAAGCTCGGTCGTTTTGTATTGAATGAAGGCCATGATCCAGAAGATCAAACCAAGCCCAAAGAAAGCTACCGTAAGCAACCCCAGCACGATCAAAGGAGCCAATGACCATAGGCTGATGTGGCCGGTGTAAATCACTTTCTCGTCTTTGATAAGCGCACCTTCAATGTAACTTGCCATTCTGTATTTTCCTTTCAAAAGTTCAGCGATTCAAAGGCATCGCCAAAAGCCTAACGAATGAAAGGGACTTCCCCGTCCCGAGCCGGCCGTGCGGGAAATGCACGGGAACGGCAACGAAGTGCCAAGATGGGGTTTCTGACAACGCTCATCAACTCGACTCGGGAGAGGAAATCATGGAAATCGTAACGCTCGGCATTGATCTTGCCAAGAACATATTCGCACTGCACGGCGTGGATGGCGCCGGCAAGGTGGTATTGCAACGTCCGGCGGTGAAACGGGTCAAGCTGCTGGAGGTGACCGCCAGTCTGGCGCCGTGCCTGATTGGCATGGAAGCCTGTTCCGGTGCGCACCACTGGGCACGTGAGATGACTCGGCAAGGCCATGATGTGCGGCTGATCGCGCCAAAGTTTGTCGCGCCGTATCGCATGTCCGGCAAGCGCGGCAAGAACGATGCCGCCGACGCGGCGGCGATCTGCGAAGCGGTGGCACGTCCGGCCATGCGCTTTGTGCCCGTAAAAACCATCGAGCAGCAAAGCGAACTGTTCCTGCATCGTGCCCGGCAAGGCTACGTCGAGCAGCGCACGGCGCTCATCAACCGCGTGCGCGGCCTGCTTGCGGAGATCGGCATCGTGCTGGCGCAAAAGGCCGACACCGTGCGCCGCGAACTGGTCCATCTGCTCGAAGACCTGCCCGGCTCCTGCAACATCGTCGTCGCCGATGCGATCACCGACCTGGAACGGCTGGACGCGCGTATTGCGGAATACGACCGGCATATCGCCGGGTGCGCCAAGGCCAACGCCGATGCCCGGCGCCTGATGCAACTGTCCGGCATCGGCCCGACCACGGCCAGCGCCTTGGTGGCCACGGTGGGCAATGGTCATGATTTCGCCAGCGGGCGGCAGTTCGCCGCCTGGCTGGGGATGGTGCCGGGGCAATACAGTTCCGGAGGCAAGCAACGGCTTGGCAGGATCACCAAGGCCGGGGATCGTTACCTGCGTACCTTGCTGATCCTGGGCGCCCGTTCCGTCCTGCAAAGTGGCAGGAAGAAGGAAGACGCCATCAGCCGCTGGACGAGGGATGTGGAAGGGCGGCGTGGTTACTGGAAGGCCGTGGTGGCGATGGCGGCGAAGAACGCGCGGTTGGCCTGGGCGGTATTGCGGCGCGGGGACGATTTCCGGTTGTACGGCCAGGAGGCTGCGGCGGGGGCATAGTGCCCGCCGGGATCGATGGCTGAAGGTGTTGTGCCAAGTGACGTGGGATGGCTGCGTTGATGGGAACAGGTTCAAGACCTGCGCTGGGGAATGCTCGATTAATTCAAGGAGTCTGCCTACGTGCAGGATATCCTCGACTAACGAATGGAGCCCCCGGCGTGCGTCTTTCATCAGGGTCTGCGGCAAGAAAGTCGCGTCAATGACCGTTTGTAGTGTCGCCGTCGCGAACCTTGCACCCACAGCATGCGCAGTTCCTGCGAAACCGGAGCAGCAACACCGATACGGCCAGTGTGCGCCCTGCGGGCGAGATTCAACGGCACGAACAATTCAACATCTACATCAGTGAAGCGCTGCGCGCTTCAGGAGAAAGACAACGAAACACCCTCGGCAATTTCATCCTTGACCTTCGCGGGGAAGCCCTTGTAGCCTGAATTAAGCCGCGCCGCGAAGCGGCGTCGGCTTGAATGAATTGTTAGCTGGCAACACGCTCGCCAGCACTTAGCGCAGATAAGAAGTTTGCCTCATATGCTTTACGCACTGACTCCAGCTTCCATTGTACGTCGGAGCGCTTGCGCTCAAGGATTGGCTGTAGCGCGGAAGCTATTTGGCTGACCACCTCAGAAGGACTGCCCATTGATGTGCGAATCAAGTCGCTCATGCTGATGGTGTTGGAGTCTCTGCTGGTTGTTGAGTTGCAAAAACTGCACGCTGTTACCGTATTCACTGCATCAATTTCTTTGGACAAGAACTCGCGTTCCACGCTGTCGAGATCGGGGAAGCGCTCTGCGACAACTAAACGGATTTCTTTGAGATAGCCGCCTTGGCTTTTGCCGATGATGTGTTCCACGGTCATCTGACGCCACAGGTCAAATGTCAGGTTTTCGCCGCCGCACCCGCACAGTTGGCAGGTGCCGCTAGAGCGGATATGAACATCAAAGGAGTAGCCAAACAGCGATTGGCATTGCTTGTAGTTGTACGGTGCGGTCATGTGTCTTTGCCAGCTAACGTGCAGTCTACACCATCCCCGGTGTAGACTTCTTTTCAAAAAGGTGTATAAAAAACAACAACCATTCTAACTGCATGTTTCATATACGCCTGTGAATTCAATCACACCGTCCGCTCCGCCAAACCCACCCAAACTGCTCGACCAGGTGCGCGACCGGCTACGTTTGAAGCACTACAGCATACGCACCGAAACGCAGTACATCCAGTGGGTACGACGTTTTATCATGTTTCATGACAAGCGGCACCCGCGTGAGATGGGGGCGCGGGAGGTCGAGGCGTTTCTGACGCATCTGGCGGTCGAGGGTCGGGTGGCGGCGGCGACGCAGAATCAGGCGCTCTCCGCGCTGTTGTTCTTGTATCGCGAGGTGCTGGAGATCGATCTGCCCTGGCTCGATAACGTGGTGCGGGCGAAGCGTCCGGCGCGCCTGCCGGTGGTGCTGACGCGCAATGAGGTGACGGCGTTGCTCGGCCGGATGGAAGGGACGCATGGTCTGATGGCGCGGTTGCTGTACGGGACGGGCATGCGGCTGATGGAGTGTGTGCGGCTGCGGGTCCAGGATGTGGATTTCGAACGCGCCGAGATTCTGGTGCGCGACGGTAAGGGGGCGAAGGATCGGGTGACGATGTTGCCGCAAACCCTGATTCCTGCCTTGCGCGAGCATGTGCAGCGGCGTCGCTTGTTGTATGAGGACGATCTCGCCCGGGGCATGGCTGCGGTGTATCTGCCGGACGCGCTGGAACGCAAATATCCGAACGCGGCGACGGAATGGCCCTGGCAGTATGTATTTGTGGCGAAGGGGCTGTCCGTCGATCCGCGCAGCGGCATCGAGCGGCGTCATCACATGGATGAGAAGCTGCTGCAGCGCGCGATGAAGAAGGCGGTGCTGGCAGCGGGGCTGACCAAGCCGGCCACACCGCATACGCTGCGTCATTCCTTCGCCACGCATCTGCTGCAGGCGGGTTACGACATCCGCACGGTGCAGGAGTTGCTGGGCCATGCCGATGTGGCGACGACGATGATTTACACCCATGTGCTGAACAAGGGCGGGCGCGGCGTGGTGAGTCCGCTGGATGAGATGTAGCGAGCCTTTGCGATCAGATCGCTTTTAGCGGAAGTTGGGTCTCGGGGCTTTTTGCTGCCGCCACGCTTGCTCGTGAAACAAAATATCGCCATACTGCATCGCAAATGCAACGCATTGGGTACCCAGATGAAAACTGCCACGATTCCTTCCTTGCGGGTTGATCCGGAACTGCGTCGCTGCGCAGAGAGCGTCTTGCACGACGGAGAAAGCCTGTCGAGCTTCGTCGAGCAGGCAATCCGTCAGACCATCGCTTGTCGTCAGGCCGAACAGGAATTCATCGCGCGTGGATTGAGGGCGCGCGATCAGGCCAGGCAGAGCGGACGCTATGTCGAGGCTGCCGCCGTCGTTGATCGGCTCCAGGGGATGCTTGACGAGGCCAGATCCGGCAAATCGCCAGCATGACGTATCGGGTTCGTTTCACCGAGGCAGCCGAGGCCGATCTGGTCAGGCTGTATGAATTCATTCTTGAGCGGGATGCTACGGATTGGGCACTGGCCGAGCGGGCGCTGGCGGCGATTCGCGCGGGCATGTCGATACTGGAGCAGACGCCCTTTAGCTGCCGCAAGGCGGCGACCGATACACCCTTTCTGCGCGAGTTGCTGATTCCGTTTGGCGCGGCGGGCTATGTTGCGCTTTTTGAAATCGATGATGCCGAGACGGTAACGGTGCTGGCGGTGCGCCATCAGCGCGAGAGCGATTACCTTTAATTTCGCTTTCCGCATCGAAAGAGGAAAGGGAGCGGGAAGGGGGAGGAAAACCGGCCAGTCCCGATATTTCGGCGCATCTACAGATCAAGCTTTATCTGCGCCGTTGATGCGGCTCTCGTCAGGCCAGCATTTCCAGCAGGGTCGGGTGCCAGCTTGCGCTGTCGATCTCGCCCATCCGGCCCTGCAGACGAGCTTTGTCCACGCAGCGCAACTGGTCGAGCAGGATACGCGCCTGTTTGCCATCGAAGTGCACTTGCGGACGACAACCCAGCGGCTGCCCCTTGCTGGTCAGGGGGGCGATGATGACGCACGGCAGGGCGGCATTCATGTCGTCTGGCGACACCACCAATCCCGGACGCGTCTTGCGGATTTCCGTGCCGATGGTGGGGTCCAGGTTGATCCAGTACACCTGCCCCGGCGTGTCATGCGTGCAGGCCTCATCCCGTCACCACACCCGTTCGCCGCCATCCGTATCATCGGTATCCACGGCCAGTCCCTCCCAGGCATCAACCTCCTGGGTGGCGTCCAGGGTGTCGAACCAGCCCTCACGGACGCGGCGCACCGGCTCGATCACGATGCGTTTGCCTTCCAGACGCAGATCAATCTCTCCCGTGATGCCACACTCAGCCAGCAGTGGCGCGGGAATCAACACACCTTGCGAGTTTCCGATTCGGTGCAGTGTCGTACGCATGACCACCTCCATGTAATAACCTGATTGTTACATCATGGGTGTAGCAAAATTGCAACCGCCCTCCCCCGGCGCTTCGGGGCAGGGCGGGTTCGGACATCAGCCGCGCAGGGCTTGATTCACTGCCTCGGCGACATTGAAGCCGGACATGATGGCCTGCTGGGTGCCGATGCCGCGGCCGCCGGCGTCGCAGCCGACGAGATAGAGGCCGGCCAGCGGCGTTTCGATCGAAGGCTTGCTCTTGCCGCACTGGCCGACGATCTGCGCCAGGCCGATGGTTTCGCCGCCGGTGCCCGGCATGGTGGCGTCGCGGGTGGCGTTGGAGACGCTGCGGGTGGTGTAGAGATCCTTTTCCTCGACCAGCTCGCGCGCTTCGGGGAACAGGCCGAAGAAGATTTCCTCGCCGGCATCGGCCCAGGCCTGGATGTCTTCCTTGCTCATGTCGGGGTCGGGCGGGCAGAAGGAGCCGGTGACGACGACCTGCTTGCCGTCGGGGGCAGAGCCGGGATCGTAGTTCCCCGGCACTTCGAAGTACAGCACGCCTTCGCGCGAGGCCTTGCCGGCGTGGGCGTCCTTGAGGCGCTGCGTGCTCCACGGGCTGGTCTGCGAGAAGACCACGCCGAAGCCCTTGTCGGTGATCGGCTGCTTGAGGAAGTAGCGGTAGCCGAGCAGGGCTTCCGAGGGCACCAGGTTCTTGACGCGGGCGACATAGTCGGCGGGGAAGTTCGCTTCGCCGGCGAGCTTCAGCACCGTCGGCTGGATGCCGGCATTGCTGATGATGATCGGGGCGCGGAATTGCTGCAGGCCCTCATTGCCCGAGCCATCCTTGCCGTTCACCTCGATGCCGATGGCGCGGCTGTTTTCCACCAGGATGCGATTGACGCGAGTGTGCATCATCACCTGGCCGCCGTTGTTGCGCACCACGTCGAGGCAGGCGTCCGACAGCTTGCCGTAGCCGCCGATGCAGAACAGGCCGCCGCCGCGCAGGAAGATGTCCTGCAGGCTGTAGATCGCCTCGGCCGCGTCGAGCTTGTCCACCGGCACCATGAACATGCCGTCCAGACAGAGGCTGACGATGAAGGCGTAGAGTGATTGCGGCAGCTTGGCGGCCTTGATGAAGCTGTCGAAATCCGTGCCTTCCAGGGCGTCGATCTGTGCCGGCTCCATGCTGATCAGGCCGCCGAAAAAGCCCATGGCGTTTTCGAATTCCTCCATCGGAATGCCCAGCCAGCCGAGCAACGAGACCGGATCGACGCTGCCGTCCATCTTCGGCATGGGTTCGTATTGGCCTGCCGGCGTCTTGTAGTAGCTGCCGGCTTCCGACGGCGTCAGCGTGACGCGCTCCTGCACACCCAGTGCATCGATCAGGCGCTGGCACTGGTTTTCCTGCACGGGCGCGCCCATCACCGGCCAGGCCGAGTAGGTGAAGCCCTTCTTGTTGAGCGTCATCGCCTTGCCGCCGGAAAGATTGTTCTTTTCCACCAGCAATACCTTGCGGCCTTGCTTGGCCAGCAGGGCGGCGCAGGCCGCGCCGCCGAATCCGGCGCCGATCACGATGGCATCATGGGTTTGAGTCGACATCTGCTGCACCTTTCAGAAGAAGTTACAAGGATGTAAAACCAAGCTCGTCAGTTTGCTTGCTCTGCCGACAAAAATAAAACGGGTTTCCCCAGATTGGGTAGGGCTTGCCGCCAAATGTTGGCGCTGGCTAGGTAGTGTTGCACGCTAATTTGTCGTCCCCGCGAAAGCGGGGACCCAGGTATGTACTGGATTCCCGCCTGCGCGGGAATGACGAAGTCAAATAGTTGGCTGTTCCGTCAGGAATGCAGCACGACACTAGCGCCGCAATCAATCCTTATTGACGCTCGCCGCATCGAGAAAAGCCGGTTTTTCGCCACCGCCGTGAATCAGCAGATTGGTGCCGCTGACATAGGCCGCATAGGGCGAGGCCATGAACATGCAGGCGTTGGCGATATCCTCGCCTTCGCCCATGCGGCCGAGCGGGATGGTCGCGGCAACCGAAGCCAGGCCGGCCTCGTCGCCATAGTGCATGCCGGATTTCTCGGTGCGGATCAGGCCGGGGCTGACGGTGACCACGCGCACTTTCGGCGCCCATTCGACGGCCAGGCTGCTGACCAGATTCAGCACGCCGGCCTTGGCCGCGCCGTAGGCGGCGGTGCCGGGCGAAGGGCGCAGCCCCGAGACGCTGCCGATGAATTCGATCACCCCGCCTTCGGCTTGCTTTTGCATGATGGCGTTGGCCAGTTGGGCCATGTAGAGCGGCGCCAGCAGGTTGAGGCGGATGATGCTTTCGTGGAAGCGCGGCGAAGCGGTGGCGGCGTCGGCATTCGGGCTGCCGCCGGCGTTGTTGATCAACACGTCGAGGCGGCCGTACCTGGCCGCGATGTCATCGAAAAAAGCCTTCACCGCATCGTTGTCGCGCACGTCGAGCGCAACGAATTCGGCCGTGGCGCCCGCCGCGCCGACCGGCGTTTCCGGCGGCGTGCGGCCGCAGATGACGACTTTCGCGCCGGCCCGGAGAAAGGCGGCGGTGATGCCGCGGCCGATGCCCTTGCCGCCGCCGGTGACCAGAACCACCCGATTCGAGAAATCAAAAGACATGTCGCGCCTCATAATGCAAGGATATTTGCGATAATCTAAGGGATTCGCTTGCGGTACACGTCGTCTGAACGGACGATGGGCGGTGTGGGTGGCGTAGGTGGTAAAGGGCTGGTAAAGGGCGGCGGTTGCCGCCGACATGCCCGCTGCCTGCATGGGCTGACCTATTTCAAAAATGAATGACGAGGAACTGGCATGGCCATAGAAATGAAGGAATCCTTCCAGGTTGCCGCACCGATCGGGAAGGTATGGGATTTCATGATGAAACCGGAAATGGTCGTCGCCTGCATGCCCGGCGCCGGGCTGAAGGAAATCGTCAGTCCCGAGAAATTCATCGGCACCGTCAAGCTCAAGGTTGGCGCGGTGACCGCGCAGTACGAGGGCACCATCACCTATGCCGAAGTCGATGAAGCGGCGCGGCGCCTCAAGCTGCTGGCCGAAGGCAACGAGCGCGGCGGCGGCACGGCCACCGCCACCATCGCCTGCCAACTGGTGAGCATCGAAGGCGGCACGGACGTGCAGTTCGAGTCCAGCGTCGATCTCACCGGCAAACTGATCCAGGTCGGGCGCGGCATGATCGAAGGCGTGGCCGGGCAGATCGTCAAGAAATACATCGCCAACGTGCGCAAGATGCTGGAGGTGGAGGCCCCGGCTGACGGAGTTGCGCCGGCGTCGGTTTCGGCTGCGGCCTCTTCCGCGGCGGGCGAAGCTACTGCTCAGACCGCGCCCGCCGCCGCACCGCCGCAGGAAGATTCCATCAACATGGGCGCCATCGTCTTCAAGGCGCTGTGGATGAGCATCGTCAACTTCTTCAAGCGCCTGTTCGGACGCGGCTGAAGACGAAGACTGCGGCGAGGATGCCGCGCCTACGGGGCGGCATCTACTGAATTTGCTCCCTTCGCCCCATCGCCACGTCCATTGTGCCCATCGTGTCCGTCGTGTCCATCATGTAGCTGCGTCTGCGGAATGATGCGCACGAGGACGATCTTCGGTCCCGACATCTTTTTGACCACCGCCGAGAACTGCGGAAACTCGATACGCTGACCTTCTTCCGGCAGGTTCTCGAGTTTCTGCATGATCAGACCGCCGATGCTGTCGACGCCGGATTCGTCGATGTCGATGCCCAGCGTGCGCTCCAGCGAGAAGATCGGCAGACTGCCCTTGCCGATCAGCGTGCCGTCATCGAGGCGGAACCATTCGTTGTGCGTCTGGCGGAACTCGTCGCGGATCTCGCCGACCAGGGCGCCGAGCAGATTGTCCAGGGTGATGAAGCCGAGCGGCCGGACATCCCTGTGGGCCACCACCGCAAAATGCGGCGCGCCGCGCTGAAAACGCCGGAACAATTCGGTTGCTGGCAACTGCGGTGAAACCACCTGCACCGGGCGCACCAGTTTGTCCAGCGATGTCAGCGCAGGGTTCTTTTGCAGGGCGAAGAAAACATCCTTCATGTGCAGCACGCCCTTGATGCGGTCTGCCGCATCCAGATAGGGATAGCGGCTGTAACGATGCCGGGCGATTTTTTCCAGGCTGTCTGCCAGCGTGTCGTCCTCGCGCAGCGTGACCGCCTCCTGAAAGGGGCGCATCAGATCGGCGACGTTCAGGCCGCGGAAATCGAGCGACTGGGCCAGCACCCGCCATTCGTCCGCCGTGAAATCCTGGCTGGCGCGGGAGGAGCGCAGGATGAGCTTCAGCTCATCCGCCGAATAGTGGCTGTCGTGGCCCTGCGCGCCATCCAGACGCGTCAGGCGCAGTATCCAGTTGGCACTGTGGTTGAGCGCCCAGATGGCCGGATACATCATCCAGTAGAAGGCGTACAGGGGCGGGGCGGTCCATAGCCCGATGACTTCCGGCCGGCGGATGGCCATCGACTTCGGCGCCAGCTCGCCGACCACGATGTGCAGATAGGAGATGATGAAGAAGGCCACGGCAAAGGCGATGGCATGAATCAATTGCGGATTGCTGATGCCGACGGCTGCCAGCAGGGGCGTGAGCAGATCGGCAAATGCCGGTTCGCCCACCCAGCCCAGGCCCAGCGAAGCCAGCGTGATGCCGAGCTGGCAGGCCGAAAGGTAGGCATCCAGATCCTGATGCACCCTGGCCAGAATGCGGCCGCGCCAGCCGTGAGCCTTGGCAATCGCCTTGACGCGCGTTTGCCGCAGCTTGACCAGGCCAAATTCGGCGGCAACGAAAAAACCATTGAGCAGAACGAGTAACAGAGCAACGATGATGAACAGCAGACTACTCATAGGGTGGGCACGGGGTGAGGGTGCCCTGGGTCCTTTCGGTTACGCGGGGTTGTCATGGTAACGCATTGGCGGGTGGATCAGCGGGATTGGTGGCGTGCGCATCCTGTCTGGCCAGCATTGCCACGGCAATCGTGGCGGGCGCGGCGTCATCCTGCAAAAGCACATCAGGCGCATGGACGCCCCCTGGGCATCGCATGCGCCTGATCGCGGTACGGCGCGGTCAGCTCAGGCCGCCTGCTTTTCCAGGGCCTGGCGGGACATTTCATGCCCCAGCGGATGCGGCTGGTAGCCCTGTTTTTCGAGGAAGATCTTGATCAGCACCAGCAGCACCACGCCGCCGGGGCCGAACAGGCCGAAGACGATCACGTCGTCGCGCTGTTGCATGAGGATTTCCTGCGACATGTAGTTGGTGAACCAGGTCGCGTACAGCGCCAGCGGGATGTAGATGTCGAGATACCTCGAGCGCACGTGGCGCTTGGACGGCGTGGTCTGGAGGATATAGGTCCAGGCGATCATCATGGTGAAGCCGCAAATCCACCAGCCGAGGAAGTTGGTGATCGGCTCGCCGCTGCCGGCCAGCCAGGGATAGACGCCGCCATTCACATGCCAGGTGAAGTTGCCGGCTTCGACCGAGATCGGATCGACGATGAAGTCCAGCACCACGCAGAATAAACCGCCCAACGCCGAGATCAGGGTGATGTTGATGAAGCGCTTGAGCTGCGAAGGCTCGCGACCCATCTGTTCGCTGGGCAGCAGGTAGAGCACCATGTAGAAGGCCGGATAGGCGAAGGATTCCCAGCCCAGCGCCACTACCCAGGGCACGCCGAGGAAGTGGCCGAGCAGCACGGTGTCGCTGTAGTGATAGGGGCCGAAAATGCCGCCACCGGAGAAGTTGGTGCCCAGCCATTCAAAAAACCAGGCGATGGTGAAGCCGACGCCGATGCAGGCGATCGTCCGCGCCCAGCCCTTGACGACGCTGGAATGCCAGATGACGATGCTGATGCCGAAGAAGGTCATCCACAGATTGGTCAGTACCTGGGGCTGGGCCACCGGCGCCTCCTTGGCCGATTCCCACCAGATCTGCATCTGTTCGGGACCATGCAGCAGGCGCAGGCTGAACAGGACCAGGGGGATGCCCAGTGCGCCGAGCAGGGCCAGCCAGAAGACGCGCTTGCCGCGTTCGGCTTGCTCAAGCGAGTAACCGTAAGTCGGTTGCAGTGCGGAAAGTTTGGAAGTCATGATGATCTAATCTATCGTCGGATTGCAGGAAACGGGAAAAGTGAAAGCCGGGCCGCTGCTTACCAGCGCTGGCGCGAAGTGAGCTGGTCGCGTACCAGGGGCGGCGCCGAGACCACCTGCCAGGCGCCGTCCCGCTGCTCGACCACCACGTGCTGCACCTGGCTGACCTTGAGGCCATCCTTGACGTGGCTTTCATCCGGTTCGGTGCGCGCCAGTTGGCCGGTGACCAGGATCTGCGCCGGGTTGTCGGCGGACTTCACCGTGGAGATGACGTGGCGATTGAACAGAAAGCCCTGGTCACGCAGGCTTTTCAGTACCTCGGTGCGCTCGGGCAGGTCGGTGCCGACGGCCGTGGAACATCCTGCCGTGGCGATGACCATGGAACCGGCAATCGCTGCCATAATCAGGCGCAGTTTTCCTTCGCCGCCTTCGCCGGAAAAAACGCTCATTTTTCTGCTCCCCTTTGCAAAAATTCTTGAAAAGCCGGCGATTCTATAGGAAGCGTCAAAGTGAACAAGCAGGAAACTGCCCGATCTGGTGAGGGTTCCGCTGCCGGCATGTCGGAGGTGGCCGCATGAGCGGCGCAAGACACGCCCCCGCCCTGTTGTCGGCACAGTCCTATCCCTTTGCCATGGATATCGTGCCGCGCTATGCCGACATGGACATCCTCCGGCACATCAACAATCTCTCGCTGGCCGAGTATCACGAGGAGGCGCGCACGCGCTTTCTCATGACGCTGTTCGGCGAGGATTTTCTGTTCCGCAAGCGTGAGTACCGCCTGCTGCCGGTGCGAACCACCTACGATTACCTGCGCGAGGCGCATTATCCGCAGCCGCTGGAAGCGCGGGCCGGCGTTGCCCGCATCGGCAATTCCTCCTTCGAGGTGGCCATGGCGCTGTTCCAGAATGAGCAGTGCGTTTGCCTGGCGACGGCGGTGACGGTGCAGGTGATGGATGGCAAGGCCGCCGCGCTGACGGCCGCGCAGCGGGCGTGCCTGGAGCGCGGCCTGTTACGGCGCGGCTGATACCGGCTATCGGTCCGGTTTCGGCTTCTGCCTCGGCGCCGGCTTTCGGCCATAATCCGGCGCTTCAGAGACCGCGCAAGGAGATCGATGTGAGCGATGTGATTGACGTGAGCACTTCCCGCTATCCCGAACTGGGCTGCTACCTGCTGCCCGGCCACACCCGCACGCCGGCCGATCTGCTTGATCAGGTGCGTGCCGCCGAGGCGCTGGGCCTGGGCACGGCGTGGATTTCCGAGCGCGTCGATGTCAAGGAAATGGGCGTGCTGGTCGGCGCGGCGGCCGCCGTCACGCAGCGCATCCGGATCTGCGCCGGGGTGACCAATATCAACACCCGTCATCCCATCATCACCGCCAGCCTGGCCAGCACCGCCAGCCGCCTGTCGGGCGGGCGCTTCGCGCTGGGCGTCGGGCGCGGCATCGGCGTGAGCATGGCCAGTTGGGGCGTGCCGGTGGCGACGAATGCCATGCTGGAGGATTTCGCCGGCCTGATGCGCCGGCTTTGGGCGGGCGAGCGGGTGTTCGGTCATGAAGGCGCATTGGGCAGCTATCCTTACCTGCATCAGGCCGACTGGCTGGATGAAGCCGGGAGGATTCCGCTGCTGCTCGGCGCCTACGGGCCGAAAAGTCTGGAACTGGCCGGGCGTTGCTTCGATGGCGTGATCCTGCCGACCTATTTCTCCGATGCGGCGGTGAGCCGCTCGGTGGAACATGTCCGCCGTGGCGCGGAACTGGCCGGGCGCGATCCGTCCAAGGTGAAAGTCTGGGCGATGGTGGCGACCGTCTGCGATCCGGATGAGGAACGCCGTTTGCGTTCCATCGTCGGGCGCATGGCGACCTATCTGCAAGCCCCCGATCTGGCCGAACTGCTGATCGCCATCAATGGCTGGGATGCGGCCGTGCTCGACGACTTCCGCGCCGCCCCGGTGGTGGCCGGCATGCGCGGCGGTATCGACAGCACGGCCACGCTGGACGAGCTGCGCGAAATCGAAAAACTGATTCCGCCGGAGTGGTTTCCCGCTGCCGTGGGCGATGCCGCCACCTGCGCGCAGCGCTGGCTGGATCAGTTCAAGGCCGGCGCCGATGGCATGATCATCCATGCCAGCACGCCGCAGCAGTTTGAGCGCATCCTGCCCGAGTACGAACGCATCCGCGACACGGCGCACCTCGCCGGGCGCGGCAAGCCGCCGGCCTGAGTCTCTGCCGCTTTCCTCTTTCCTGATTGCACTGCTCGCGGCCGGGCCGTGGCAGCACGATGTCTGCGTATTCATTGATGCGGCACAATCCTTACCTGCAACTGCATCTGTGCGTCCTGCTGTGGGGTTGCACGGCCATACTCGGCAAGCTGATCACGCTGGCGGCGATACCGCTGGTGTTCTGGCGCGTGCTGATCGTCAGCCTTTGTCTGGTGTCGTGGCGGCCGCTGTGGCGCCGTCTGGCCGGCGTCCCGCGGCGCGATCTGTGGTTGGCGGCCGGCAATGGCCTGGTCATCACCGTGCATTGGCTGTTCTTCTACGGCGCGGTGAAGGTGGCGAATGCATCGGTGGCGGCGACCTGCCTGGCCCTGGCGCCGGTGTTTCTGGCCTTGTTCGAGCCGCTGCTGCTGAAGCGGGCGTTTAACCGCCGCAACCTGTTGATCGGCGTGCTGGCGCTGCCTGGCGTGGCGCTGGTAGTGGGCGGCATTCCGCAGGGGATGCTCGCCGGCTTCCTGCTCGGCACGCTGGCGGCATTGCTGGCCGCGCTGTTCAGCAGCCTCAACAAAGGACTGGCCGAGCGCATGCCGGCCCTGCCGCTGACCATGATCCAGATGGCCAGCGGCACGCTGCTGCTGGCGTTGCTGATTCCGCTCTGGCCGCTGTTCGGCGCTGAGTCGGCGTTCCGCTGGCCGGGTCCGGGTGATCTGGGTTGGCTGCTGTTGCTGGCGCTGGCCTGTACCCTGCTGCCCTTTGCCCTGATCGTCATCGTGCTGCGGCGGCTGAGTGCGTTCAGCGTGCAGTTGGCGGTGAATCTCGAGCCGGTCTATGCCATTGCGCTGGCGGCGCTGTTGCTCGATGAAACGGCTGAATTGCACTGGCCGTTCTATCTGGGCGTGGCGCTGATACTCGCCGCGGTGCTGGGGCATGCGGCCTGGCAGCGCCGATGCGCCGAGTGTTGAGTGCCGATTGCTGAGCGCCGGATGGCATGAGCACGCGCTGCATCGCCCATCTCGACATGGATGCCTATTACGCTTCCGTCGAGCTGCTGCGTTACCCGCAATTGCGCGGTCTGCCGGTGGCGGTGGGCGGGCGCGGCGAGCATCGACCGCAGCAGCTGCCCGATGGGCATTGGCAATATGCGCGGCTGCGCGATTACGTCGGCCGCGGCGTGCTGACCACGGCCAGCTATGAAGCCCGCGCGCTGGGTCTGCATTCCGGCATGGGCACCATGAAGGCGGCGCGCCTGGCGCCCGAGGCCATCCTGTTGCCGGCGGATTTCAGCGCCTATCGTCACTACTCGCGGCTGTTCAAGGCGGCGGTGCGGCAGATCGCGCCCTTGATCGAGGATCGCGGCATCGACGAGATCTATATCGATCTGACGGCATTGAGCGCGAGCGAATCCGCCGGATCGTTGGCGCGGCGCATCAAGGCGGCGGTGCGCGAGGCTACCGGCCTGAGCTGTTCGATCGGCATCGCGCCCAACAAGTTGCTGGCCAAGCTCTGTTCCGAGCTGGACAAGCCCGACGGCATTACCTTGCTCGAAATGAGCGAGCTGCCGACACGCATCTGGCCATTGCCGGTCGGGCGCATCAACGGCATCGGGCCGAAAGCGGCGGCGCGTCTGGCCGGGCTGGGCATACAGCGCATCGGGCAACTGGCGGCGGCTGATCCGGCCGGGTTGGTGGCACAGTTTGGCCGCAGCCAGGGGCGCTGGCTGCACGAGGTTGCCAACGGTATCGACGCGCGGCCAGTGCAGACCGAGGGCGAACCCAAGTCGTTCAGCCGCGAAACGACTTTCGAGCGCGATCTGCATGCGCGTGAGGATCGCGGCGAGCTGGGCGCCATCTTCACCGCGCTTTGCCGCCAGCTCGCCGCCGATCTGGCGCGTCATCGGGTGCTTGGCCGCACCGTGGGCATCAAACTGCGTTTCGACGACTTCCGCACGGTGACGCGCGATCTCAGTCTGCCTGTCGCCACCGCCGATGCCGCCGCCATTCGCCAGGCCGCCGGCCTGTGCCTCAAGCGCGTACCGCTGGAGCGCCGGCTGCGGTTGCTGGGGGTGCGCATGGGCAGCCTCCAGTCCACCGACAGGCCGCAGGCCGAGTTGCCGTTGCTGAATGAGTGAGAACGCGTTCCGGAGCGTGCCGGGTACCGGGTGGATCGATCAACGCCCCGGGCGCATCGCCCGCAGTCGCGCCACGCGCTCCTCGGTGGCCGGGTGGGTTGCGAACAGCCCGGCCATGCCGCGTCCGGAGAGCGGATTCATGATCATCATCTGGGCGGTTTCCGGATGGGCTTCGGCGCTCATCATCGGCACGCCGCGCGCATGGGCGTCGATTTTCACCAGCGCATCGGCCAGCGCATCGGGGTCGCCGCAGAATTCGGCGCCGCCGCGATCGGCTTCGAACTCGCGGGCGCGCGAGATCGCCATCTGGATGAGGGCCGCAGCCATGGGCGCGAGCAGGGCGACGAGGAGGCCGACGATGGGGTGCGAGCGGCCTCCCGAGCCGCGGCCGCCGAAGAGCAGGGCGAAGTTGGCAAGCGCTGAAATGGCGCCGGCCATGGTCGCGGCGATGGTGGAAATCAGGATGTCGCGATGCTGGACATGGGCCATTTCATGCGCCATCACGCCGCGCAGCTCGCGCTCGGTGAGCATCTGCAGGATGCCGCGGGTGGCGGCCACGGCCGCATGTCGCGGATTGCGCCCGGTGGCAAAGGCGTTGGGCTGGGCTTCGTCGATGATGTAGACGCGCGGCATCGGCATGCCGGCGCGCTGGGCGATGTCCCTGACGATGCCGTAGAGATAGGGCGAAGTGCCGGCGTCGACTTCCCGGGCCTTGTACATCTTCAGCACCATCTTGTCGGAGAACCAATAGGCGAAGACGTTCATGCCGCCGCCGACGAGCAGCGCCAGCAGCATGCCGGATTGCCCACCGATGGCCGCGCCGATCATGCCGAAGAGGGCGACGATGGCGGCCATCAGGATGGTGGTCTTGAGCCAGTTGCTGAACATTTTTCAGTGCAGTGCAGTGAGGAAGGAGGGACGGCGGTTAGATGGCGTCAGCCGGAGAAAATTCAAGCCGTCAGTCAGTGTCGGCGTGGAAGCGGGCGCCGGGAGGCAGCGCAAAGCCGGCGAGGAATTCGCGCGCGGGCAGGCGTTTGCCGCCGGATTTTTGCAGTTCTTCCAGACGCAGATTGCCGCTCCCGCAGGCCACGACCACGCCGGCGGCGTCCGCGGAAAGGATGCTGCCGGGCGGTGGCTGTTCAGTTGCAGCCGCAGCCGCAACCGTATCGGCGGCCAGCGCTTCGGCGCGCCAGATTTTCAGGGTGCTGTCATCGATCCGGGCAGTGGCTCCCGGAAAAGGATCGAAGGCCCGGATCTGACGCGCGAGGGTTTCCGCCGCTTGCCGCCAGTCGAGCGCGGCTTCGCTTTTCAGGATCTTGGCGGCGTAAGTCACGCCTGCTTCGGGTTGGGGCGTGGGCGCCAGCGCGTCGAGGTCGGCCAGGGCCTGGGTGATGAGCCGGGCGCCTTGCGCGGCGAGCTTGTCATGCAGGCTCGCCGCCGTGTCGTCGGCCGCGATGGGCAGGGATTCGCGCAGCAGCATGGCGCCGGTATCCAGCCCGGCATCCATCTGCATCAGGGTGATGCCGGTTTGCGCATCGCCGGCTTCGATGGCGCGCTGGATGGGGGCTGCGCCGCGCCAGCGCGGCAGCAGCGAGGCATGGATGTTCAGGCAGCCGCGCGGCGGCAGATCGAGCACGGCCGGCGGCAGGATCAGGCCGTAGGCAGCGACCACCATCAGTTCGGCGCCGGCCGCCACCGCCGCGCGGATGGGTTCATGGCTGGCGGGGTCTTTCAGACGCTCGGGCTGGTAGATGCTCAGGCCATGCGCCAGCGCGAGGGTTTTCACCGCACTGGGCGTCGGTTGCATGCCGCGTCCTGCCGGCCGATCGGGCTGAGTGAGCACTAACGTCACTTCATGTCCGGCGGCCAGGATGGCGGTCAGGGCCGCAGCGGCGAACGCCGGCGTGCCGGCGTAGATCAGTTTCATCAGGCGATCACGCGCTCATGGTGCTTGACGCGCTGCTGCTTGTTGAGCCGGGTCTTGATGCGCTCCTGCTTCAAACGCGAGAGATATTCGACGAATACCTTGCCGTCCAGATGATCCAGTTCGTGCTGGATGCACACCGCCAGCAGGCCGTCGGCCGCCAGCTCGAAGGTCTCGCCGGCGAGATTCTGCGCGCGCACGCGCACTTCGGCCGCGCGGACCACCGTCTCATACACGCCGGGCACCGACAGGCAGCCTTCCTCGCCTTCGCATTCGCCGGAACGTTCGAGGATTTCCGGATTGATGAGAGTCAGCAATTGGTTCTTTTCTTCGCTGACGTCGATCACCACCAGACGCACGTGGCGGTCGACCTGGGTGGCGGCCAGGCCGATGCCGGGGGCGGCATACATGGTCTCGGCCATGTCGGCTGCCAACTGACGGATGCCGTCATCAACGCGCTCGATCTGCCGCGCCTTGATGTGCAGGCGCGGATCGGGATAGCTGAGTATGGGAAGAAGTGCCATGGCGAGTCCGTGAAATATTTTCCGATGAGTGTTGCCGAATTAGGCTATTGGATGCAGAATTTAATATGAATCATCAATTGTGCGGTATGCGTGTACGCATATATATGCGTATATATGCGTGCGGCGGGGCATATTGCTCGATCGCGACCTTGGTTCGCGGCTTCTTACGAAGGGTGCCACAATGACTGTGACCACGAAAACAAGAATTATATCTGTGCTGTTACTGGCTTATTCAAGCCTGACCCTCGGTTTGGCCAGCCCGGCGGCGCTGGCGCAGTCTCAATCTCAACTTCAATCTCAATCGGCCGAAGCGGCGGCTGCCACCCAGGGCAATGTGCTGGAGCTTGCCGAGAACGCGCCGGATCGTCATGTCGTGGTGCGGGGCGATACGCTGTGGGGCATCTCCGGCATGTTCCTCAAGCAGCCCTGGCGCTGGCCGGAAATCTGGCGTCTGAACAAGGCGCAGATCAAGGATCCGCACTGGATCTATCCGGGCCAGATCGTCTATCTCGATCGCAGTGGCGACCAGCCGCGGCTGCGCATCGGCACGCCGGTGGCTTCCGGCCCGGCGAAAGTCTCGCCCAAGGTGTATGCGGAAGACAACCTGGCCGCCATTCCGAGCATTCCGCAGAAGATCATCGAGCCCTTTCTGGTCCAGCCCAGGGTGATCGAGGCCGGCCAGCTCGACGGCGCGCCGCGCATCGTCGCCACCCAGGAAGACCGGGTGGTGGTCGGCACGGGCGATCTGGCCTATGTGACGGGATTGCAGAGCAAGCAGCCCAACTGGCTGATCTATCGTCCCGGTCAGGCGCTGATCGATCCGGAAGATGGCCAGGTGCTGGGTTATGAGGCGTTTTATCTCGGCAGCGCGCGACTGGTGCGCGAGGGTGAGCCGGCCACGCTGGAAATCACCCGGGTCGCTCAGGAAATCATGCGCGACGACCGGATCGTGCCGGCTCCGCTGCCCGAACTCATCAATTATGTGCCGCATGCACCGGAGGTGCCAATCAGGAGCCACGTGATGTCGGTATATGGCGGTGTGGCCGAGGGCGCGAGTTATTCCATCGTGACGCTGTCGCGCGGGGCCCTCGAAGGCATGGAAGTAGGGCATGTGCTGGCGCTGTCGCGTACCGGTGCGCGGGTCATGAACCGCTTCCAGGATCAGCAGGAAAGCTACCAGTTGCCGGATGAGCGCTATGGCCTGGCCTTCGTCTTCCGGGTCTTCGAGCACGTTGCCTACGCGCTGGTGATGAACGTCAACCGGCCGGTGATCGTCGGCGATCTGGCGGCCACGCCATAAGGACCGAGACCGCCAGGGCAACAGCAAGCATGACCGCGCCCGACGCGGAACTGGCCGACTGGCTGCGGCTGGCGCTGACGCCGGGCATCGGCGGTGAAACCCAGCGCAGCCTGCTGGCCGCCTTCGGTCTGCCCGCCCATGTCTTTGCCAGCAGCCTGAGCGCCCTGCGGGGTGTCGTCGGCGCGCCGCGCGCCGAGCGCCTGCTGCACAGCGATGCCGGGATCGAGACACAGATCGCCACCGCGCTGGCCTGGGCGACCGAGCCGGGCAATCACATCCTGACGCTGGCCGATGCGGAATATCCGCAAGCCCTGCTCGCCAGCGCCGATCCGCCGATACTGCTGTATGCCAAGGGGCGCTGCGAGCTGCTCAACCGCCCGGCGCTGGCCATCGTCGGCAGTCGCAACGCCACGCCGCAGGGCGAGGCGAATGCCGCCGCCTTTGCCGCCAGCTTCGCGGCCGCCGGTCTGACGGTGGTCAGCGGCATGGCTCTGGGCATCGACCGCGCTGCCCATCAGGGCGCCCTGACGGCCAAGGGAGAGGCTGCCGGCTCGACCATCGCCGTCATCGGCACGGGCGCCGATCGCATCTATCCGGCGCGCAATCGTGAACTGGCGCGGCAGATCGCCGTGGAAGGCCTCATCATCAGCGAGTTTCCGCTCGATACGCCGGCGCTGTCCGGCAACTTTCCGCGTCGCAACCGCATCATCGCCGGTCTTGCCCAGGGCTGTCTGGTGGTCGAGGCGGCGGCACGCAGCGGTTCGCTGATTACCGCGCGGCTGGCGGCCGAGGCCGGGCGCGAGGTGTTCGCCATTCCCGGTTCCATCCATTCGCCGCTGGCCAAGGGCTGTCACCAGTTGATCAAGCAGGGCGCCAAGCTGGTCGAGTCGGCGCAGGATGTGCTTGAGGAACTGGCCTGGCAGACCCAGGCGGCGCCAGTCGCCGTCAGCCCTGCCGCAGTGCCTGAAACGGGCAGCTTGCCGGAGGATGGCGCGGATGCCGCCGCCACGGCAAACCTGCTGGATTGCCTAGGATACGATCCTTGCGCGCTGGACGTCCTGGCCGAGCGCAGCGGCTTGACGGCCGATGCGCTTCTTGCCATGCTGCTGCGACTCGAACTCGACGGCCGGATTGCCAGCCTGCCCGGCGGCCGTTACCAGCGTCTGACGAAATAGCGTTCGCGGCAATACCCATCAATCCTTCGACAAGTCAGAAACATGTTCGACGTCCTCGTGTACCTCTTCGAAATGTATGCCCAGCCTGGCGTCTTTCCGGCTTCGGGCGTGCTGATGCGCAAGCTGTCTGCGGTCGGTTTCGAGCAGAAAGATATTTCGGCGGCCCTCGAATGGCTGTCCGGCCTGGAAAACCTGGCCGAGGAAGATTACCGTCATCATCGTCTGGTCGGCGCGCAGGACGTGCGGCCCATGCGCATCTACTGCGAGCGGGAAATGGCCAGGCTGCCGGCCGAGTGCCGCGGTTTTCTGGGTTTCCTCGAAGATGCCGGCGCGATCGACGGCGTGCTGCGTGAAATGATCATCGAGCGCGCCATGGTCTTGCGCGATCCCGGCGTGCCGCTGGCCAAGCTGAAAATCATCGTGCTGATGGTGCTGTGGCGCCGCCATCCAGCGATGGAATCGCTCGACACCCTGCTGCTCGAAGAGCTGTTGTCCACCGAAGACGGCTTGCCCGTCCTGCACTGACGCGGCGTTGCCTGACGCTGCGGCTTGCCAGTGGCTGTCGGGTGCGCTTATGATGCCGCGCTTCTACCGGCCCGAATTACCACACCGCCCATGAGCAAACAGTTGATCATCGCCGAAAAACCCTCCGTCGCCCAGGACATCGCCCGGGCGCTGGGTGGTTTCACCAAGCAAGGCGAGTACTTCGAAAGCGAGCAGTACGTGCTTTCCTCGGCCATCGGCCATCTGCTCGAACTGACGGTGCCGGAGGAATACGAAGTCAAGCGCGGCAAATGGTCGTTCGCCCATCTGCCGGTGATTCCGCCGCACTTCACGCTGAATCCGATCGAGAAGACGGCCGATCGCCTCAAGCTGCTCACCCGCCTGATCAAGCGCAAGGACGTGACCGGCCTGGTCAACGCCTGCGACGCGGGCCGCGAGGGCGAACTGATCTTCCGCTACGTCGCGCAGCATGCCAAAACCGACAAGCCGGTGCGTCGCCTGTGGCTGCAGTCGATGACCCAGGGCGCGATCCGCGACGGCTTCGCCCACCTGCGCAGCGACCAGGAAATGCTGCCGCTGGCCGACGCCGCGCGCTGCCGTTCCGAGGCCGACTGGCTGATCGGCATCAACGGCACGCGCGCCATGACGGCCTTCAACTCGAAGGAAGGCGGCTTCCACAAGACGCCGGTCGGCCGCGTGCAGACGCCGACGCTGGCCATCCTCGTCGAGCGCGAGGAAAAGATCCGCAACTTCCAGCCGCGCGACTACTGGGAAGTCGAGGGCGAATTCGGCGCCGTCGCCGGCGCCTATCGCGGCCGCTGGTTCGACGAGAAATTCAAGAAAAGCGACGACGAGCACGCCCGCGCCGAGCGCCTGTGGGACAAGGCGCGCGCCGAAGCGATCCGCCAGAAGTGCCTCGGCAAGCACGGCACGGTCGAGGAAGAAAGCAAGCCGGCGACGCAGCTCGCACCCCAGCTCTTCGACCTGACCTCGCTGCAGCGCGAGGCCAACGGCCGTTTCGGCTTTTCCGCCAAGGCCACCCTGGGCCTGGCGCAGGCGCTTTACGAAAAGCACAAGGTGCTGACCTACCCGCGTACCGATTCGCGCTGCCTGCCCGAGGACTACATCGCCAACGTCAAGGAGACGCTGGCGGTCTTCGGCGAGCGCAATTACGCGACGTTTGCCGGGCAGATTCTCCGCAACGGCTGGGTGCATCCGAACAAGCGCATCTTCAACAACGCCAAGATCAGCGACCACTTCGCCATCGTGCCGACGGCGCAGGCGCCCAAGCACCTGTCCGAGCCCGAACAGAAGCTCTACGATCTGGTCGTCAAGCGCTTCCTGGCGATCTTCTATCCGGCCGCCGAATACAACGTCACCACGCGCATCACCCGCGTCGAGGGCGAACCGTTCAAGAGCGAAGGCAAAGTGCTGGTCATACCCGGCTGGCTCGCCGTCTATGGCAAGGAAGCCCAGGTCGATGCCGACGAGAAAGGCGAAAAGGGCGAGAAGGGTGAAAAAAGCGGCGGCCAGCAACTGGTGCCGGTGCAGAAGGGCGAGCGCGTCTGGAGCAACGACGTCGAAGTCAAGGCGCTGGCCACCAAGCCGCCGCCGCGTTTCTCCGAAGCCACGCTGCTCTCCGCCATGGAAGGCGCGGGCAAGCTGGTCGACGACGAGGAACTGCGCGAAGCCATGTCGGCGCGTGGCCTCGGCACGCCGGCGACGCGCGCGGCGACCATCGAAGGTCTGATCCAGGAAGAATACATCCACCGCAACGGCCGCGAACTGCAGCCGACCGCCAAGGCTTTTTCGCTGCTCTTCGTGCTGTCCAGGCTGGGTGTCGACGAACTGCGTTCGCCGGAGCTCACCGGCCATTGGGAATACAAGCTCAAGCAGATGGAAGGCGGTCAGCTTGCGCGCGGCGAGTTCATGAAGCACATCATGGACCAGACGCAGGAAATGGTCGACCGCATCAAGAACGGCGAATTCCCCGACGAAGCCTTCAGCACGCTGAAAGCGCCCTGCCCGAAATGCGGCGGCGTGATCCAGGAAAACTACAAGAAGTTCCAGTGCAAGTCCTGCGACTTTGCGCTGTGGAAGGTCGTCGCCAGCCGCCAGTACGAACCCGAGGAAGTCGAAGAACTGCTGACCAAACGCACCATCGGTCCGCTGCAGGGCTTCCGCAGCAAGATGGGCCGGCCGTTCGCCGCTGTCATCAAGCTGAACGACGAGCATCAGCCTGAATTCGATTTCGGCAACAGCGACGCCGAAGGCGAGGAACCCGATTTCAGCGGGCAGGAGCCACTGGGCGCTTGCCCCAAATGCGCCGGCCGGGTGTTCGAGGGGCCGATGGCCTATGTCTGCGAAAAATCCGTCGGTGCGATGAAAAGCTGCGATTTCCGCTCGGGCAAGATCATCCTGCAGCAACCCATCGAGCGCGAACAGATGCGGAAGCTGCTGGAAACCGGCAGGACCGATCTGCTCAAGGACTTCGTTTCGTCCCGTACCCGCCGCAAGTTTTCGGCCTATCTGGTGCGCGGCAAGGATGGCAAGGTCGGCTTCGAGTTCGAGGCGCGGGCACCGAAGGCAGCAACCGCCAAGACTGCTGCTGCGGCAGCAGTGGATGGTGCAGATGGTGCGGCACCGCCGGCCAAGGCCAAGACGGCTAAGACTGCCAAGGTAGCCAAGACCACCAGAGTGGCTGCCAAGAAGAAAGCCTGAGGATCAGAGTTGTCTTGGTGGAGCGCCGATGCCGGGATTTCGTCTCGGTGGGTGCCCGACGAAGCGCGCATCATCGTCATTCCCGCGAAAGCGGGAATCCAGTACGTTCCTGGGTCCCCGCTTTCGCGGGGACGACGAATATGTATCAAGCGTGCAACCCTGCATCAGCTTCCCCGGCGCTACGCACCACGCTCTGTCCGTTGAGTTACGACGCTTTTCAATTCCCCTCTGCGCCGCCGAACGGAGCTGGCCTCGGACGGGGATGTCCTGCTTTGCTGTTCGAGCGCAGCGAGTTTGCAAAGCAGGCCGGCCGAGGACTGCGCAGTGAGGGCAGCCCGGCTTCGCCGGGCCGGCAAAGCGGCAGGAGCCCGAAGGGCGGAGCCACCCGTAGAGGTGGGGCGCGTTCTTTGGTTACTTTTTGCCGCGCGGCAAAAAGTAACTCGCCCGCCGGGGCGAGTCCCGGCTTCAACGCGCCGTCAGAAAACAACCCGCCAACCCCAAATCACCCACCAAGACGAAATCCCGGCATCATCACACCGCCGAAGAAAACCATCCAGTCCACCGCCAGACTCACCCCTCGACGCAATCACCACCCTCAGCAGCCCTCTCGAACTGCAAACTGTGCAGATGACTGTAGAGTCCGCCTCGCGCCAGCAGCTCGCCGTGGCGCCCCTGTTCGACGATGCGTCCGCGATCCATCACCACGATGCGGTCGGCATGTTCGATGGTGGATAGGCGGTGGGCGATGACCAGGGTAGTGCGGCCCTGGATGAGGTTTTCCAGCGCGGCCTGGATCTGGCGTTCGGATTCGCTGTCCAGCGCCGAGGTGGCTTCGTCGAGGATCAGGATGGGCGCGTTCTTGAGAAAAGCGCGGGCGATGGCGATGCGCTGGCGCTGGCCGCCGGAGAGCTTGACGCCGTTTTCGCCGACGATCGTCTGCAAACCCTGCGGCATCTGGCTGATGAATTCCCAGGCGTTCGCCGCCCGCGCGGCGGCGATGATTTCCTCTTCGGAGGCGGTTGCCGCATCGCCATAGGCGATGTTGGCCGCCACCGTGTCGTTGAACAGCACCACCTCCTGGCTGACCAGGGAGATGGCTGCGCGCAGGCTGGTCAGGGTCATTTCCTGCACGTCGAGGCCGTCGATCAGGATGCGTCCGTCGGTGACGTTGTAGAAGCGCGGCAGGAGCGCGGCCAGCGTGGTCTTGCCGCTGCCCGAAGGGCCGACCAGGGCCACGGTCTGGCCGGCGGGGATGTCGAGGTCGATGTCTTGCAGTGCGGCGCGCGGTGCGCCTTCGTAGCTGAAGCCGACCCGCTCGAAGCGCAGCGCATGGCTGCGGCCGGCCGGCAACTGGCGGGGGCCCTCATCGGCTTCGGGAAGCTGATCGAGCAGGGCAAAGACGTTTTCCGCCGAGGTCAGGCCGCGCTGCAGCGGCGCGTTCATTTCGGTCAGGCGCTTGACCGGCGCCAGCAGCATCAGCATGGCGGTCATGAAGGCGACGAAGCCGCCGACGGTGATGTTGTTTTCCATGGAATGCAGCAGGGCGACATAGATGATCACCGCCAGCGCCGTGGCCGAGGCCACCTGGGTCAGCGGCGAAGTGGCCGAGGCGGCCATGGCTTCGCGCATCGCGGCAACGCGGAATTCGTTGCTGACTTCCTCGAAGCGGGCGGCTTCATAACGCTGTCCGCCGAAGACCTTGACCACCTTATGGGCGCCGAGGGTTTCTTCCAGGATATGCGAAATCTGCGCCATGGCGTTGTAGCCGCGCCGCGTCGCCTTGCGCAGGCGCTTGCCGAAACGGCGCACCACGGCGACGATCAACGGGCCGACGGAAAGCGCGATCAGGGTCAGTTGCCAGTTGTAGTAGAGCATGTAGCCGAGCAGGCCGGCGACGGTCAGCGTATCGCGCACCATGGAGGTCAGCACGGTGGTGGCGGCGCTGGTGAAATCGGTGACGCCATAGGTGACGCGCGAAATCAGCACGCCGGAGGATTGATCATCGTAATAGCGCGTCGGCAGACTCAGCAGCCGCGCGAACATCTGCCGGCGCAGATCCATGATCAGGCGGTTGGTCACCCAGGCCATGGCATAGGACGAGGAATAGGTGAGGATGCCGCGCACGATGAAAATACCGATCAGCGCCAGCGGAATCAGATACAGATCGCTTTTCGCATCGGGCATGAAACCTTTGTCGAGCAGGGGTTTCATCAGCGCCGGGAACAGCGGCTCGGTGAGGGCGGTGAGGGCCATGCCGAGCAGCGCCAGACCGAAGGCGCGGCGATAGGGGCGGACATAGCCGAGCAGGCGCAGATAAAGCGCGCGATTGCCGAGGGGCGAAGGAGGAATGACGACGGGAGCGGTCATGGGCGGGCGGCGGAATGCCGCGTCAGGCGTGCGGATAGACTGGGCCGGGCATTATGCCACGCGGCCGTTAGTCCGTTCAGACGATGAGCCTGCTGCGGCTTGGTGCAACGATTCGCCGGTTTACCGAGCGTGGCCATGCCGCTTTGGCGCATGCCGACTACTTTACCGGCTATCACCAAGAACAACGAGGAGTGACATGAGCATCGAAACCAACACATATGACGTCATCGTCGTCGGCTCCGGCGCCGGCGCCATGCTTGCCGCAGCGCGCGCCCACGATCTCGGCCTGTCGGTGCTGGTGGTGGAAAAAAGCGACAAGTACGGCGGTACCTCGGCGGTTTCCGGCGGCGCGGTGTGGATTCCCAACAACAGCCAGATGCAGATCAAGGACAGCTTCGATGAAGCGCTGACCTACCTCAAGGCCGCGACCCAGGGGCTGGTGGCCGAGGACCGGCTGCTGGCCTACCTGGAAAGCGCGCCGCAGATGGTCGAGTACATCAACGCCAACATGACGCTGCAGTACTTCCCCTGCCATCGCTACCCGGATTATTACCAGCATCTGCCGGGCGCCAAACCGGGCGGGCGCACCATGGAACCCATGCTGTTCGATGCGGCCCTGCTCGGCGATGAGTTCGCCAACCTGCGCATGGCGTACACCGGCACCCTGCTGATGGGCAAGGCCAGCATGACCGCCACCGAAGCCCACGTGATGCTGGCAAAAGAACCCGGCTGGATGTTGCAGGTCATCAAGAGCCTGGGCCGCTATTACCTCGATCTGCCCTGGCGTCTGAAGAGCAGGCACGACCGCAAGCGCGGCCTGGGCAATGCCATGGCCGCCGGCCTGCGCCATGCCCTGCTGGAGCGCAAGGTGCCGTTGTGGCTGAACACGCCTTTCGAATCGCTGATCACCGAGGGCGCCGAAAACAAACGCGTCACCGGCATCGTCGTCAAGCGCAACGGCCAGACGCTCCAGCTCACCGCCCGGCGCGGCGTGGTGCTCGGCGCCGGCGGCTTCGAGCGCAATCAGCAGATGCGCGAGCAGTACCTGCCCAAGCCGACCAATGCCGCCTGGAGCGCGACGCCGCCGCACAACACTGGCGACACCATTCGCGCCGCGATGGACATCGGCGCCAGGGCCGAGCTGATGGACTGGGCCTGGTGGGTGCCGTCGATCCACGTGCCCGGCGAAGCCGCCCAGACCGGCCTGTTCGCCGAGCGCAACCTGCCCGGCTGCATCGTGGTGAATGGCAAGGGCCAGCGTTTCATCAATGAGGCTTCGCCCTATCTCGAATTCGGCGCGGCAATGTATGAAAACCACGCCAGGAGCGGTTCGGCCGTGCCAGCCTGGCTGATCTTCGATGGCAAATTCCGCTACAACTACCCAATGGGGCCGCTGATGCCCGGCCAGATCCAGCCGGATCGCAAAGCCTGGCTGGGCAAGGTGTACTGGAGGGACGACACGCTGGAAGGTCTGGCCAAACAGATCGGCGTCGATGCCGCCGGCCTGAAGCAAAGCGTCGAACTCAACAACCAGTATGCGCAGGACGGCAAGGACAGGGAGTTCGACAAGGGCGGCAACGTCTTCGATCGCTATTACGGCGACTACAACGTCAAGCCCAACCCCTGCCTGGCGCCGATCGGCAAGCCGCCCTACTACGCCATGCGCGTCGATGCCGGCGACATCGGCACCAAGGGCGGCCTGCTCACCGACAAGGACGCGCGCGTGCTGGATGAATCGGATCGGCCGATCGAAGGCTTGTACTGCATCGGCAACAACTCGGCTTCGGTGATGGGCAAGGCCTATCCGGGCGCCGGCGGCACGCTCGGTCCGGCGATGACCTTCGGCTTCCGCGCGGCCAACCATATCGCCGCGAGCAAGTGAGGCGCAGCGCTCGGGGGCGCCGTCCCTGAGCGGGTTTTGCAGTTCACCGTTTCATGTTCCGGCGCTGCAGCGCAAGCCCGTTACGTCCATGATCCGCCGCAGCAGACCCATGAATGCCAGGCTCCAGGCGGCCAGGGCGATATAGAAGAAGATGCCGGGCAGGGGTTCGAGAAATGGGAAATCCATGGCGCGAATCATTTGTTCGGTACTGACCGCATACATGCCCAGTGGGAAGACGGCGCCCCAGTAGAGCGGGTCGTAAGTGAGCGGAAAGCGCCGCGCGATGTAGCGCCAGCAACCCAGGATCAGCAGCATCGGGATCCACCAGCTGCCGGTCGCCCAGTAGAACACGGTGAAGCCCTTGATGAAGGGCAGCAGCGAAGTCAGGAAGGGCGCATCCGGTGCGTTGATGATCAGCAGCGAGCCGGCCAGGGTGGAAATCGCCATGGCGCCCATGTTGATCCAGTAGGGTGGCGCCAGGTCGCCCGGCGAGAAGGCAAAGAACGTATAGCGGTAGAAGATCAGCGACATCATCCAGATGTAGAGCATGCCGCCCCACAGCCACATCGACAGGGCGAGGAAGTTGATTTCCAGGCGCCAGGGCTGGTCGGCGTGGCTGGCGATCAGCGCGCCCAGCACGGCGATCGACTGCGTTGCCACCACTGCCAGCAGCCAGGCGCCGCTGATGCCGTGGGCCAGGTCGGGCTTGTTCTGCTTGATGGTGAAGCCGGCAAAAATCGTGTAGGTCAGCCCCAGCCAGAGCAGGATCGCCAGCCCCCACAGCCAGCCGGCGCTGCGGTAATCCCCCAGCAGCAGGATGAACTGGCAGCCGAGGATGCTGGTGGCGGCCACGCTGGTGAAAAACCCCGGGCCGCGCAGATGATCGATCATGTCGCCGAAGAAGCGTTGCGGATAGCGCAGGGCGCGCCAGCCGGTCATCAGCCAGAGCGTGCCGTAGGCCAGCAGGTTGAGTCCGAACAGCAGCCGGGCCAGGGTGTCGAAAGCCAGTAGCTGGGCGGCCAGCGAGACGATGCCGGTGGCCATCACCAGGCCGAAGTAGGCCGGCGAGAGTTCGCACAGTACCGCCGAAAAATGGCCGCGCAGGGCGGTCGCTTGCTCGGACATGGCAGTCTCCAATCGATTGACTCTGCAAAGGGCAGTTTAGGGCATGTTCCGGGCTGGATACACGTACGATGCACGCCTGTGAAATACGCCACGATGTGATTTACTTCACCGGCTTTAGCCTCTTCCTCCCGTTAAAGTTTCCGCTTTTCCAGTCGTATAAACAGCCATTGCCGGCAGGGAAACCAAGGGAGAATGTCATGCAGCACCTGGCTCTGGCGTTTCATCGAGCAAATGCGAGCGCAACCACCGCGCGTACTGCCGAGCGTCGCAACCTGATTCCGCAATTGCGCGAGCTGGCGAATCAACTGGCCGCCACGATTCGCGAGGGCAGCCCGGCCCAGGCGCGTCGCCTGGCGCATCAGTACATCCTGCCGCCGATTGCCTGGGGCTTTCTGGCCTCCTGCCTGCAACAGCAGAATATTTCCGCCGAGGTCATCGTCGGCGTGTTGTCCTGAGTCGTTCCGCGCATCGATGCCTGATGCTTGATGCCTGATCCGGCAGCGGCCGGGTTTTCCGCCGATTCCGTCTCCTTGCCTTCGTCCCGTGTGCGGGCCGGTGCCATGGCTCGCTTGCGTCGGCGCATTGCCGCCGTTTTGCAAGTCCGCCAATGGCAGGTATGCTTGCGCCGGAACGGCAGCGGCGGCAGGACGTGGCGTGTCTGCCGGTCGGTCGGGCAAGGAGTCGGTGTATGTGGCGCATGCATTGCGACAGGACGGAAAAGAGAGGGCGGCAATGAAAGTCGAACGCATCGTGGCGGCAACGGATTTTTCGCGTTCGGCAGAGGCAGCGGTTCATAGGGCTGCCCTGTTGGCCAAGGCGGCCGGCGCCCGTCTGGATGTGCTGCATGCCATCAACCTGTCGCCGCTGACCGGCGCCTGGCGCAATCTCATCGACGGCGACGGTTTCAGCGAGAGCCGTTTGCGCGAAAGTGCCGGCGCCCGCATGGCGCAGTTTGTCGAGGATCTGGCCCGGCGTACCGGCGTGATGCCGCAGACGCATATCCTGTCCGGCAAACCGGCGCAGGCCGTTGCCAACTGGGCCAAGGAGGCTGCAGCCGATCTGGTGGTCGTCGGTGCGCATGGCGAGCATCTATTGCTCGATCTGTTCATCGGCTCCACCGCACTCAAGCTGCTGCGCCTGGCAAACCAGCCGGTGCTGCTGGCCAAGCAGACGCCGCTGTTCGCTTACGAACGCATCCTCATCGCCACGGATTTCTCGCCAGCCTCGCGCGCGGCGGCCAATCTGGCGGCCAGTCTGCTGGGGGATGCCGAGCTGTACGTCTTTCACGTCTATGAAGTGCCGTTCGAGCGTGAACTGTATTACGCCGGCAGCGATGACGATGCGGTCGATTATTACCGGCGCATCGGACAGAACGAGGCGCGCCGGCAAATGGATGAGTTCATTCTGACGCTGGACGAGCCCGAGCGCTTCATCGGCCGCGTTCGTCATGGTTATGCGCCGGTGCTGGTGAACCAGTATGCCGCCGAGATCAAGGCGGATCTGCTGGTGCTGGGTTCGAACCGCCAGTCGGAACTGGCGGCCACGCTGTTCGGCAGCGTTGCGGCGCATCTGGTGAATGAATCGCGCGGCGATTTGCTGCTGGTGCCTTCAGCGGTCTGAGCGACGGAATTCGACGGAATTTCAGGACTTCTTCCGTTCCTGCCGCTCGCGCAATATCGCCGCCTGCATCAGCATGATCGCGGTGACCGGCGCGGTCAGCAGGATGAACAGGGTGATCAGCAGTTCATGGATCACCAGGCGCTGCGCCAGGGCCGAGGAAACGAGCATCGAGGCAATGATGATGCAGCCCGCGCCCAGGGTGCTGCCCATCGTCGGCGCATGAATCCGGGCAAAAAAGGACTGCAGGCGCAGCAGTCCGAGCGCGCCGACGAGCGTCAGCAGGCCGCCGCAGATCAGCAGCAGGGCGGCGGGCAGCGCGGCCCAGAGTGGAACGTCCGCCACGTTCATGGGTTCTCTTCCTTCCGACCCGTTTCAAGGAGGTGACGGGTGTTCGCCGCTGCGCGGTGCCGCGTCATGGGTTTCATGGTTCGATCACCTCGCCGCGCAGCAGGAACTTCGCCATCGCCGTGGAGCCGACGAAGCCGAACAGCGCGATCAGCAGGGCGATGTCGAAATAAACGGCGGAACCGAAGCCGATGCCGAGCATCAGGATGGTCAGCATGCCGTTGATGTAGAGCGTGTCGAGCGCCAGGATGCGGTCCTGGGCGGCGGGGCCGCGCAGCAGCCGGATCAGGGCGCAGAGGATGGCCAGCGCGAAGCAGGCCAGCGCGAAGTTCACGGCGAAAGGCAGGATGGCGTTCATTCGAAGATCTCCATCAATGGGCGTTCGTAGCGATGCTTGATCGTGCGGATCCAGGCCGCCTCGTCCTGCAGGTCGAGGACGTGCAGCGTGAGCATGCCGCTCGCCGGGTCGTAGCCGGACCAGACCGTGCCCGGCGTGCTGGTGATGATGATGGCAAGCATCGCCAGGCCGTGCGGATCGCGCAGGTCGAGCGGGATGTCCAGAAAGCCGATGGTCGGCTGGCGCTGCGCGGCGCCGAGCACGATGCGCCCGACGCCGATGTTGGAGCGCACGATGTCGAGGAGCACGTGCCAGATCAGGCCGATGGCGACGTGCAGACGGCGCGGCCAGGCCGACAGCGGGCGCAGGCGGGTGACTGCGGCGCTGACCAGCACGGCCAGGATGATGCCGAGCAGGAGGTTGGCGAAATCGAGACTGTCATTGAGCAGCAGCCACACGATCGTCAGCACGACCGGCAGGAGCGGCACCAGGAGCGGACGCTTCATCGCATGTCTCCTGCGGCCGCGCCCGGCAGCACTTCGCCGACATAGAGCGACACATCGTGCAGCGCGCGCGCGGCCGTCTCGAAGTAGGCCATGGCCGGGCCGGCGCCGAAGGCCAGCGCCAGGCACAGCAGCACCAGCCCGCCCACCGGGGCGGCTTCCAGCCATTGCAGGCGCGGCGTCGGACGCTGGCTGTCCCAGAAGACGCGAACTCCCAGGCGCGACAGGGCGATCAAACCGGCCAGTCCCGACAGCAGCAGGGCCGCGAAGAACAAACCCGTGTGCAGCGCCGAGGCCGCGGGCAGGGCGGCGACGGCAGCCTTGAGCAGCGCGAACTTGGCGACGAAGCCGGACAGCGGCGGCAGGCCGGAG
The DNA here is from genome assembly GCF_900174485.1 of Sterolibacterium denitrificans. NCBI lineage: Bacteria > Pseudomonadati > Pseudomonadota > Betaproteobacteria > Nitrosomonadales > Sterolibacteriaceae > Sterolibacterium > Sterolibacterium denitrificans. Next base: position 547,123 of record NZ_LT837803.1, read on the forward strand.
AGCACCGCGGCGCAGGAGAAGAAGGCCAGCCCGAGGAAGGCCATCGCCGCCGGGATGGGGGTGCCGGCCTCTTCGCCCAGCGCGTCGGGATGTTCCGATTCGTGCCGGTCCTGCAGGCCGAAGGCCTCGGAGCTGATGGCCAGGAAATCGGCGGTGGCCGCACGGTTGCGCTCGGCCAGTTCGATCAGCATGAAGAAGGCGCCGCTGCCGAGCACCGAACTGGCGAGATAGTAGAGCGCCGGGCCGGTCAGGGTGGTGCCGGTGAAGCCGAAGGCCGCCAGCAGGGTGCCGGAAGAGACGATGACCAGGAAGCCGGCCAGGCGGTCGAGTTTCTGCGCGGCGAGCACGCCCAGGGTACCTGTGGCGATGGTGGCCAGTCCGCAGTAGAACAGCCAGTCGCCTTTGAAGGGCGCCGGGGCGACGTCCTGGCCGAACAGGATGGAAAAGCGCAGCAGCGCATACACGCCGACCTTGGTGAGGATCGCGAAAATGCCGCCCACCGGCGCCGTGGCTGTGGCATAGGTGGCGGGCAGCCAGAAGTTGAGCGGCCAGGCGCCGGCCTTGACGAGGAAGACGATGCCGAGCAGCAGCGCGCCCAGCTCGAACAGCGCGCGCGACTCGGCGTCGAGCCGCGGGACGACGAGCGCCAGCTCGGCCATGTTGAGAGTGCCGGAGACGCCGTAGATCAGCGCGGCGGCGACCAGGAACACCAGCGAGGCGACGAGGTTGACCGCGATGTAGTGCAGGCCCGCCTTCACGCGCGGCGCGCCCGAGCCGTGCAGCGCCAGCCCGTAGGAGGCCGCCAGCAGCACCTCGAAGAAGACGAACAGGTTGAACAGGTCGCCGGCGAGGAAGGCGCCGTTCAGCCCCATCAGCAGGAACTGGAACAGCGGCAGGAAGTGGCTGCCGGCGCGTTCCCAGCGCGCCAGCGCATACACCAGCGCGGCCAGCCCCAGGGTGGCGGTGAGGGTCAGCATGATGGCCGCCAGGCGATCCACCACCAGCACGATGCCGAAGGGCGCGGCCCAGTTGCCGAGCGCGTAGACGCTGATGCCACTGATGCTGACGCCGCTCCCGTCTGCGCCGCTCCAGGGCATGGCGAGCCGGCCGTCGGCGATGGCCAGCAGGGCGAGCGCGACGGCCAGTTGCGCCAGCGTGGCGGCCAGAGCGAACAGGGCGCGCCGGCCGTGGCGCGTTTCGCTGGAGAACAAGAGCAGCGCGCCCGTCAAGAGCGGCAGCAGGATCGGCAGGATGGGCAGGTGCTGCATCATTCCCGCTCCGGCTCGCGGCCGTCCACGTGGTCGGTGCCGGAAAGCCCGCGCGCGGCGAGCAGGACGACGAGGAACAGGGCGGTGACCGCGAAGCCGATGACGATGGCGGTCAGCACCAGCGCCTGCGGCACCGGATCGGCGTAGAGGGCCGGGTTGGCGGCCGCGCCGCGCGTCGCGTCGATCACCGGCGTTGCGCCGACGCGCAGGCGGCCCATGCCGAAGATGAACAGGTTGACCGCGTAGGAGAGCAGCGACAGGCCCATGATGACCTGGAAGGTGCGCGGGCGCAGCAGCAGATAGATGCCGGAAGCGGCCATGAGCCCGATGGCAAGGGAAAAGACGATTTCCATCAGCGTATTTGTGTTTCTTCGCCCGAAGTTTTGTATTGGAGGTTGCGCAGCGACTGGTGGGCGATGGCCACCAGCATCAGCACCGTCGCGCCGACCACCAGCATATAGACGCCCAGGTCGAACAGCAGCACGCTCGACAGGTGCAGCTCGCCGAGCCAGGGCAGTTCGCCATGCCAGGCATAGCTGGTGAGGAAAGGCGTAGCGGCAAACATGGCGCCGAGGCCGGCCACGGCGGCAGCCAGCAGGCCGCTGGCAATCCAGTAGAGCGGACGGATGCGCAGGTGCGATTCCACCCACAGGGTGCCGCCGACCAGGTATTGCAGGATCACCGCCGTCGCCAGCACCAGGCCGCCGACGAAGCCGCCGCCCGGCGCGTTGTGGCCGCGCAGCAGGAAGAACAGCGACACCAGCATGGCCAGCGGCAGCAACAGCCGCACCAGCACGGCGGGCAGCATCATGACGCCGCTGGGCAAGAGGGCGGCCGCGTCGTGGGGCGGGTTGCCGCCGTCCTGCTCGCGCTGCTGGCGCGGCAGGGGCACGCTCTCCGGCGCCGGGCGGAAGCGGCGCAGCAGCGCATACACGGTGAGGGCGACGATGCCCAGCACGGTGATCTCGCCGAAGGTGTCGAAGCCGCGGAAGTCCACCAGGATGACGTTGACCACGTTGAGGCCGCCGCCCTGCGGCAGGGACTGCTGGACGAAGAAGGGCGCGATGCCCTCCACCGCCGGCCGGGTCAGCACGGCGTAGGCGAGCGCGGCGATGCCCAGTCCGCAGCCGCCGGCCAGCAGGCCGTCGCGCAGCCGGTGCAGGCGCGCCGCCGCGCTGCCGCCGGTCCCGGCGATCCGCTCGTCGCGGCGCGGCAGCCAGCGCAGGCCGAGCAGAATCAGCACGGTGGTGACGACCTCGACCGTGAGCTGGGTCAGCGCCAGGTCGGGGGCCGAGAACCAGACGAAAGTCAGGCTGGTGGCCAGGCCCGCGCCACCGGCGAAGACGACGGCGGCGAAGCGGTGGTACGTGGCTTGCCAGGCCACGGCCAGAGCGCAGGTACCGCCGACCACCCAGAGCAGCGCGAAGGCGGGATCGAGCGGCAGCAGCGCTTGCCCGCCCCGGCCGACGCCGGCGCGCAGCGCCAGCGCGAGGGCGCCGCCGAGGGCCACGGCGAAGATCAGCAGCAGTTGCACCTGGAGACGGTTCGAGGACAGCCGCCGCAGCGTCCGCTCGGCGCCGTTCGTCGCCGTCTTCAGCAGCCAGTCGAAGATGTTGCGGCCGTCGATGGCCGCGAGCAGCGGCACTTCCATCGCGTGCCGGCGCAGCGCGACGAAGTAGAGCAGCGCACCGCCGCCGAGGGCTACCAGGCTCATGATGAGGGGCGTATTCAGGCCATGCCAGACCGCCAGGTCGTAGGCCAGCGCGTCGGCGCCGAGGATCGCGTCGGTGGCCGTGTGCAGATAGGGGCCGATGACCTGCGCGGGGAAAATGCCGACCAGCACGCAGGCGGTGACCAGCAGCGCGCTCGGCAGCAGCATCCAGCGGGTCGGCTCGTGCGGGGCATGGGGCAGATCCTCTGCCTGCGGGCCGAAGAAAACCTGGTGGATGAAACGCAGCGAATAGGCCACGCTGAACACGCCGGCCAGCGTGGCCGCCAGCGGCAGGCCGATGCGCTGCCAGTCGGGTCGGTCGAGGAAGACGGTCTCGGCGAAGAACATCTCCTTGGACAGGAAGCCGTTCAACAGCGGCACGCCGGCCATGGCCGCCGCCGCCACCACGGCCAGCGCGGCGGTGATCGGCATGGCGCGGGAGAGGCCGGAAAGGCGGCCAATATCGCGCGTCCCGGTCTCGTGATCCACGATGCCGGCGGCCATGAACAGCGAGGCCTTGAAGGTGGCGTGGTTGACGATGTGGAACACCGCGGCGACCAGCGCCAGATGGCTGTTCATGCCGAGCAGCAGGGTGATCAGGCCGAGATGGCTGATGGTGGAGTAGGCCAGCACGCCCTTCATGTCCTGCTGGAACATCGCCAGGTAGCCGGCGAGCACCAGCGAGCACAGCCCGGCGCCGCCGATGATCCAGAACCAGGCGTCGGTGCCGGCCAGCACCGGCCACAGCCGCGCCAGCAGGAATACGCCGGCCTTCACCATGGTCGCCGAGTGCAGGTAGGCCGATACCGGCGTGGGCGCGGCCATGGCGTGGGGCAGCCAGAAGTGGAAAGGAAACTGCGCGCTCTTGGTCAGCGCGCCCAGCGCGATCAGTACCAGCACGGCCGGATACCAGGGGTGTGCCCGGACTTGCTCGCCGGCGGCCAGCACGGTATCGAGGTCGTAGCCGCCGGCGATGTGGCCGAGCAGCAGCACGCCGCCGAACAGGGCGAGGCCGCCGGTGCCGGTGACGATGAGCGCCATGCGCGCGCCGCGTCGCGCCTCGCCGCGGTGGTGCCAGTAGGCGATGAGCATGAAGGAGGTCAGGCTGGTCATCTCCCAGAACATCACCATCTGGATCAGGTGGCCGGAGAGCACGACGCCGAGCATGGCGCCCATGAAGGCGAGGAAGAAGGAGAAGAAGCGCGGCACCGGATCGTCCGGCGACATGTAGTAGCGCGCATACACCACCACCAGCAGCCCCATGCCGCTGACCAGCAGGGCGAACAGCCAGGCGTAGCCGTCCATGCGCAGGCTTATGTCGAGGCCGAGCACCGGCGCCCAGGGCAGGTCGAAGCGCAGCACGCCTGCGGCGCTTACTTGCGGATACAGGTCGATGATGACGAGCGTGATCGCCAGCGCCACGGCGCCGGCCAGCCAGGCCTCGGCATTGCGTGCGTTTGCCGGCAGGAATGCCGCGCACAGGCTGCCGAGAAAAGGCAGGGAAAGAATCAGGAGAAGCTCCATGCCGGGCATTCTATTCCAGCGATGTCCTCCATATTGCCGTCGGCGGCTGGATCATGCCCGTTCATGGCGCGTGGCAAGCGCCTTGCCGGCATGCCGGAGCCAGCCATGTTTCAACGCCGTGCTCCGCCGGGCCTCATCCTTGCCGTCGGGATCAGCGCAGGCAATCCTGTGGCGTGTAGCGTGTAGCACGCACCAACTTCACGTATGATCAACGAATTACAACAAAATAATTGTGCTATACAATAGACTTTCAAGGGGCGGATGCACACTCTCCGGGCCTGGCGCGACGCTGCTGCGGGTACCTGTGTCCGGTTCTGGTTTTCTGTTTTTGGTGTTTTTGGTTGATTACGACCACCTTCGCGCCCGCACTCATTGTTCGTCACTTGCCACTCGTTAATTCGAGCCAACCTTTCGAATCAATATACCAATATGCGACAGGTACTCCATCAGGCACATAGACTTCCGTCCCGCTACCGTCTCAAGCTGCTCAGCGGGGTGTTCACGCTGATGGCACCGTTGTTCGCAACGGCACTCGAAATCGGGACGCCGCATGGCACGCCGGTGCTCGGCAATTCGCTGCACCTGGAATTTCCCATCGGTCTGTCCGGCAGCAGCGCGCTGCCCGCCAGCAACTGCTTTTACCTGGCACCGCGTCCCGATGATGTCGATGGCGATTTTTTCCTCAAGGACATGCGTTTCACCCTTGAGAAGCGCGGGGTCGGCACCGTGCTGGTCGTAAAGTCCTCGCGCGGCATATCCAGCCCGGTCATCGGTTTTCGTGTGCAGGTCGGCTGCGATGTCGGCGTTTCTCGGGACTTCATGTTCTTCTCGTCGCAGCACGAGATCGTCGCGCCGGCAAAGCCGGCGGCGGTTGTCCAGGCAGCGGCGGCGGTCGTGCCGGCATCGGCATCCGCGGCGGCGGCATCGGCGTCTGCATCCGGCATGGCGGAAATGACGGTTGCGCGCAACACTCGCCTCAACTGGCTGGCTCGCGGGCTGTATCCATCGAGCCGGCCGCTGCGTGACGAATATCGGCGCCTGATGAAGGCAGCCAATCCCGAGCTGTTTGGCCATGCCACCGATCGCGTAGGTTCGGTACACATTCCGGCGGGTACGGTACTGAGAATTCCGCCCAACTTGCCGAAGAAGGACGCGCCAGCCAAACCCGGCGCGGTTCCGCCGCCGGCACCATCGGCACCACCGACACCATTGGCGGCACCGGCAGCCGTGCCGCAGGCCAGCGCCAGCCGCAGCGATGCCGCGCGAGTCGAAACGGCGCCGCAACGCGCCACGCAGAAAACGGATCGGCTGGTCATAGGCAGCGGCCAGGGGCGGGTGCCCTCCCTGTCGGGACAAAACCTCAGGCAGACCCTCGAACGCCTGGAGCAGATGATGACCGAAAAGAGCGAGAGCGATATCGCCATGTCGGAAACGCTGACTTCGCTGGCAGCGAGCTTCGGTGAGGTGAAAACCTATCTGCAGGGTGTCGACGAACGCATCAAGCGCGCCGAGGCCGGGCAACTGCAGGCCCAGACGGAAATCCAGAGCTTGCGTGAGGAGTTGCACAGTTCCTTCAGCCTGGTCGAATTGCTGCTGGCCGTCGTCGGCGGCAGTATCGTCGGCGCGGGACTGATCGCGTTGTTTCAGCGGCGCCGTATTCTGGCTCCGGCTTCGCCTCGGCCGGATGTGTTTCCTCCTCCCGCGCCTCCCGCACCGCCTGCGTCCCCCACGCCTTCGAGCGGCAGGTCGGCAACGGTAAAAACAACCGGCCCGGCAGCAGCGTTGCGCGACGCCACCGAGCGCGTGGATCGTACGGATCGTGCAGAGCGTGCCGAACCCGCCAGTGGACGAGGCAAGGCCGCCCAAACCCGGCAGGAAGCGCCGGCAGCCTCGAAAGCATCGACTGCCGCGGCCGCCAGCGCCGCGCTACCCGATCGCTTCGCCGCACTCAAAAAGACCGATGCGGCATTCCCGGCCGGAAGTGAACGCGACAATCTGGACAACTCGGACAATCCATTCAATTTGTCCACGCCGTCCATCATTACGCCGGCGCCCCAAGCCTCTGCAGGCAAGGCGGCGGAGATGGAATCCGGCCTTGAGTTGCCGGCATCATCGGAAACTTCGGTTGTAGAAGCCTCAGCGCCCGTGACAAGAGAGCCCCTGGAATTCCGGATGGATGCTGAGCCTGACGACGCAGCCAAGGCCACCGGCGATGCCGAGCCGGAGCCGGCACGCAGTTTCGCCGATCCGGTGCTCGAACTCGCCGATGTCATGACCTCGCTGGGCTTGGCCAAGGAGGCTGCGGCTGCGGTCATCGAGCACATCCGCCAGCACCCGGATCAGGATCCGTCTCACTGGTTCAAGGTACTGGAGATCTATCGCAACACCGGCAACCGCGAAGCCTTTGACGCGGCGACGCAGGAATTGCGCCAGAAGCTGAATGTGGCGGTCGATGACTGGGCGAGCGATTCGGGCAAGCAGGAAAAGACCAGCCTGGAGCACTACCCGCATCTTGCGCAGAACCTGCAGGCGTTGTGGCCCCGGCCCGAATGCGAAGAGTTCCTGACGAAACTGCTGGAAGACAATCGTGATGGCAAGCGCCTGGGTTTCCCGCAGGCAGTGGCGGCGGAGATCGTGCTGCTGCGGGCCATGCTGCGCAACTCGCTGCAGATCGACTTTCCCCCGATCGGCAACGTGGCGAATGAGGATGCCGCGGAGAATGCGGCGCCCGTGGAGACGTCCAGGGACAATTCGGACAACACGGACAACACCGGCGGGTTGACGCTTGCCGATCCGGTGGAAGGCACCGCGCCGCGCGAAATTCGCCTGCTGCCGTAGCCGGACGGAAGAAATGAGCGACGTGCCTGCGACCCTTGGCTGTATTGCAGGATGTTCGCGCTAGTCATGCACCTTGCCCGCGCCGCGTTCCGTTATTGCGGTCGTTTCGCGCCGTCGCCGACCGGCCCCCTGCATTTTGGTTCGTTGATCGCCGCCGTCGGCAGCTATCTCGATGCGCGCCATCATGCGGGCCTGTGGCGCTTGCGCATCGAGGATGTGGATCAGCCGCGCTGCCAGGCCGGCGCCAGCGACGACATTCTGCGTTTGCTCGAAGCCTACGGTTTTGAATGGGATGGCGAAGTCATTTACCAAAGCCGCCGCACGGCCGATTACCGCGCCGCGTTCGAGCGCCTGCGGGCCGCCGGACAGGTGTTTCCATGTGCCTGCACGCGCAGTGAACTGGCCGATTCCAGAATCGATCGCCCCGAGTCCGAGTCCGAGTCCGAGCCTGAGCTTGCGTCCGCGCGCCTGGCGAATGACGGTGCCCGTGTTTATCCCGGCACTTGCCGCGATGGACTGCCCGCGGGGCGTGTGCCGCGCGCCTGGCGGCTGCGGGTGGGCGATGCCCGCATCCACTTTGCGGATGCCGTGCAGGGCCGTATCGAACAGGATCTGGCGCGGGATGCGGGCGACTTCATCCTGTTGCGCGCCGACGGCCTGTTCGCCTACCAGCTTGCCGTGGTCGTGGATGATGCCGAGCAGGGGATCAGCCACGTCGTACGCGGCGCCGATCTGCTCGATTCGACGCCGCGCCAGATGCTGCTGCAGCGCTTGCTGAATCTGCCGACGCCGCAATATGCCCACTTGCCGCTGGCCATCGATGCCGGTGGCGAAAAGCTTTCCAAACAGACCCGCGCCAGGCCGTTGATGCGCAGCCAGGCCCGCCCCGCGCTGTTTGCCGCGCTGCAATTCCTCGGTCAGGCGCCATCGCCGGACTTGCGCGATGCCAGCCTGGGTGAGCTATGGCAGTGGGCCATCGGCCACTGGTCCCTGAGCGGGGTTCCACGGCGCAACCGCCTGGCGGCGGATTTGCCCGAGGCGTATTCTTGCTCTTCCTGACTTCCTGAAGGAGTGTGTTCATGATCATCCGCACCGACGACGAGTTGCGCCGCATCCTGCGCGACAACCGGGTCATCGCCGTTGTGGGGCTGTCGGCCAATCCGGCACGGCCAAGCAACGCGGTGGCCAGATACCTGATGGCGCATGGTTACTCCGTCATCCCCGTCAATCCCGCCGAGACCGAGATTCTTGGCCAGCCGTGCTATCCCGATCTGGCCTCGATTCCGCAGCCGGTCGATATCGTCGATTGCTTCCGCAAGTCCGAAGACACGCCGCCCCTGGCCCAGGCCGCAGTCGCGATCGGCGCCAAGGTGCTGTGGCTGCAGTTGGGCGTGAGCAATGAAACCGCCGCGCAGACGGCCTCTGCCGGCGGACTGGCGGTCGTCATGGATCGCTGCGTCGAAATCGAACATGCGCGGTTGCTGAGCTGAGTCTGTGGACGGGATGAGCTGTGCCAATGTGAACACTTGAAAGGTCGCAAGGCTGAAAGGTTGAAAGATGGCTGCGGGAATGGAAAATGGCCTGGCATGAGCATTGAAACCACCCACCAGGTCGGCGATGCCTGGCCGAAAACCTGAGGCGGACCATGCGCCGGCGTCTTGTTTTCGGCGTGCTTCTGCTGACGGCAACGACCGGGTTGCCGCTGTCGCCGTTGGCATTGGCGCTGGCCGCGCCGCAAGCGCCTGATGAACGCAACTCCCCTGCTGCCGGCATTGCCGTGGTCTATCCGGATCTGAGGGAGCCGTATCGCAGTGTGTTTTCCAGAATCATCGAAGGGGTCGAGCTTCAGGCCAGGGTGCGCGTTACCGGCATACCGGTCGGCGCCGGCCAGAGTGCCGCCGACCTGGCCGGCGAGCTGCGGCGCCAGGAGGTCCGCAGCGTCATTGCGCTCGGCCGCAACGGACTGAAGGCGATCAAGAGCGCCGGGGGCATCCCCGACATCGGCATCGTTGTCGGTGGCGTGGTTTCCGTTCCGGAAGCGGAAATCCGCGGCATGTCGGTCCATAGCCTGGCGCCGGATCCGCTGCTGCTTTTCGAGCGCCTGCGCAACATGGCGCCGGGTACGCGGCGCATTTATGTGGCCTATGAGCCGGGGCAGAATGCCTGGCTGATGCGCCTGGCGCGCGAGGCGGCGCGCAATCTCGGCCTTGAGCTGATCACCCAGGAAACCGCGGACGTGAAGAGCGCCCTGCGCTTTTACCGCGATGCCATGGGCAGCATGGATCCGCGCCGGGATGCCCTGTGGCTGCCACAGGACTCGGTTGCCGCGGAAGAATCCGTCGTCCTTCCCCGGGTGCTGCAGGAAGCCTGGGGGCGCAACCTGCTGGTTTTTTCCAGCAGTGTGATGCACGTCAAGCGTGGCGCACTGTTCGCGCTGTATCCGGACAATCTTCAACTCGGCCGCCGCCTTGCCAGCAGCGCGCTGGCTGCGCTGGCGGGCAGCCAGACGGAACGGGGCATGACGCCGCTCAGAGAGGTGCTGGTTGCAGTTAATATACGCACGGCCAGTCATCTTGGTTTGGCGATCAACAGCAACCAGCAGAACTTCGACTTGGTCTTCCCTGAGCCATGACCCCCATGCAGTCATTCCGTCGTCTGTTGCGACGCACTGCCATCAGGCACCAGCTGGCCGCTGTGGTCGGCACTGCCGTTGCGGTCATTGCAATCGTTTCCTCGCTGGCCATTTCATGGCAGACCAGCCGCCAGATCAGCCGCCACCAGATCGAGCAGGGCCGCCAGGTCGCCGAAAACCTGGCGCGCCAGAGCCGGCTGGCGCTGCTCTACGATGCATCCGACAACGCCAGCGATGTTGCCGCGCTCACCCTGGCCTTTCCGGACGTCGTGTCGCTGGCGATCCATCGTGACGACGGTAGCGTGCTGCTCAGCAAAAACAATGCTTCCGATGCCTCGTCCATTGACGACGACAGGGCGCGCCCCATTCCTGCCAGAAGCTATCTGGCGCGGGAAACCGACGATGCCTGGTACTTCGTCGCGCCGGTGAAAATCGGCAGCGAGGAAGCCTCTCCGTTCAGCGTCAGCGAACCCAGCCAGCAGGCGCTCGGCTATGTGAGCGTGGTCAAAAGCAAGGCGACGCTGAGGCGGATGCAGGCGGAAGTCTTCGCCGTCAATTTCTCCGTATCCTTCATCATCGCCCTGATCGTTCTGGCCATCCTGCGTTCCCTGGCGCAGCGCATGACCCGCCCGCTGCTGCGTCTTTCCGACGTCATGGCCCAGGCGGAGGCGGGAACCCGCGGATTGCGCGCCGATACCGCCGGTCCGAAAGACATTGCCGACATGTCGATCGCCTTCAACAAGATGATGCGGGTGCTTGAAGAGCGGGAGACGGAGCTGCGCACGGCGCGCGACAACGCGCTGAAATTCGCGCAACTGAAAGCCGATTTTGCGGCAACCGTCAGCCACGAGATACGCACGCCGCTGAACGGCGTGGTCGGTACCCTCGATATCCTGATGGCGGCCGATCTGCCGCCGAAGCAGCACCAGTTCGTCGAAATTGCCTGGGATTCTTCGCAATATCTGCTCGACCTGATCAACAACATCCTCGATTTCTCGCGGCTGGAGGCCGACAAGGTCGCGCTGGAGAAAACCGACTTCGGCCTCGTCCATCTCGTCGAAGGCGTGCTGGAACTGCTGACTCCGCAGGCGGCGCAGAAAAAACTCGACCTCGGCTATCTGATCGCCGCCGAGGTTCCCGCGCGCATGCTCGGCGACCCGCGCCGCCTGCGCCAGATACTGATCAATCTGATCGGCAATGCCATCAAGTTCACCCAGCAGGGCAGCGTCAGCGTGCGGGTCTCGAAGGCGGCGGATGGCGGCGGCCCGGTCGATGGCGAAACCGTGCTGTCTTTCGAAGTCATCGATACCGGCATCGGTATTTCCAGTGAAGCGCAGGCAAACATCTTCGATTCATTCACCCAGGAAGACACGTCGACGACGCGGCGCTTTGGCGGCTCCGGACTCGGTCTGGCAATTTCCAGGCAACTGGTCGAACTGATGGGCGGCAGCATCGGCGTCGACAGCGCGCCGGGACAGGGCAGCAGATTCTGGTTTTCGATTCCCATGGGCACCACCGTGAGTACCATGAGCACCATGGGGGCGCATCCCGCGATGGAAGACGGGACGGCGGAACAGCCGCGCTGGTCCGGGGTGCGCGCGCTCATCATCGAGGAAAGCGAGCTTGCCCGGCGTTTTCTCCAGCAGACACTTTCCGCATGGGGTCTGGAATGCAAGGCCAGCAGCGATGCCAATGCCGCATTGAGCGAGCTGCACGCGGCGGAGCAGGCCGGCAGGCCGTACCAACTGCTGATCCTCGACACGACTTTTGCGACCGGCGACGGCAGCAGCCTGCCGCTGCGCATCCAGAGTGAACTCCAGCGGCCGCCGCGTCTGATTCTGATGAACCGCTTTGGCGCCGATTACGTGCCGGCGGCCGTGCATGCCGATGGTTATGTGGCCAAGCCCCTGCGTGTCGAACGCCTGCTCGAAACCTTGCGCGGGGTGCTGGGCGATTGCGGCGCGATATCACCTGCGCCTGCGCCCGCCGGCCCGATCCTGCTTCCGCTCCCGGCCGAACGGAAACGCGTCGCTGCCGACGTTCGCGAGGCAGCGCAGCCGGCTGGGGCCGAGGCCGGGCTCGAATGCGAGTGCGAGATCCTCGTGATCGAGGACAACCGTACCAATCAGGCCATCATTCAGGGCTTGCTGGAGGTGCTGGGCTGCAAGGCGGAAATTGCCGAGGACGGTCAGCAGGGGCTGCGCGCCTTCAAGCGCCGGGACTGGAGCCTGATCCTGATGGATTGCTGCATGCCGGAAATGGATGGCTACGAGGTGACGGCGGCGATTCGCGACATCGAACGCAATTCCGGCAAGCACGTTCCCGTCGTTGCGATGACGGCCAATGTGTCGCCGGGCGATATCGAAAAATGCCTCGCTGCCGGCATGGATGATCACCTGGCCAAACCGCTGAATCTGGAAAGCCTCTCCGACAAGCTGCAGCGCTGGATCCCTCGCTATGTCCCTGTGCGCGCCACGCCGCGTCCGGAGGCCAGATTGCACGCGCACGCGAACCGGGAGGCCGAGCCGGAAACCGCCACGATCGACAGCGACAAGCTGGCCAAGCTGCGCGAGCAACTGGGCAGTGCCTTTGGCCAGGCAATCCGTCCCTTTCTCGAAGACATGCCGGTCTATTTCGAGCGCATGGCGCAGGCCATCGAGAGGGACGACGCGGGCGCGCTTCATCGCGCCGCTCACGCGGTCAAGGGCGCTGCCGGCAACCTGGGTTGCGACGGCCTCGCCGAGCTTGCCCGCGAAATGGAGGACGGCGCCGCGGCGCTCGCCGTGGCCGACTTGCTGGAAATGCTCGCCCGGGCCCGGCTCGAATACGGGCTGGTGAAACAGGTTCTGCTCGGCGAATTGCAGACGCTGCCGCTGCTGCCGGCCGAAGACAGCAGCAAGGGGGCGCTGGTTCTGATCGTCGATGATGACCGCAGTACGCGCGCCACCTTGCGCTATGCGCTGCAGCGCAGCGGTTTCAGCGTCGAGGAGGCCGCCGATGGCCAGCGCGCGCTGGCGCTGCTGGATCGCAGCATCCCCGACGTGATACTGATGGATGCCATGATGCCGGTCATGGACGGCTTTGCCACCTGCACCCGGTTGCAGGATCATCCGCGCGGCAAGAACATTCCGGTATTGATGATCACCGCCTTGGAAGACACCCAGTCGATCGAACGCGCTTTCGCCGTCGGCGCCAGCGACTACATTCCGAAACCGCTCAATCTTGCCGTGGTCAGCCAGCGCATCAAGCGCGTGGTCGAGGCGCAGCGCGCCGAGAAGCACGTGCGCCACCTGGTTTTCAACGACAGCCTGACCGGCTTGCCCAACCGCGTCCAGTTCGCCGACTACCTGCATCGCGCCATCGAGCATGCGCGGGGCACCCAGCAGTTGCTGGCCGTGCTGTTTCTCGATCTGGATCGTTTCAAGTTCGTCAATGACACGCTTGGCCATGAGGTCGGCGACCGGCTGATCAAGGCCGTCGCCGGCCGTATCCGCAACTGCGTGCGCGCCAGCGATTGCGTTGCCCGTCTCGGCGGGGACGAGTTCGCCGTGCTGCTCGACGAACTGGACGACCCGGCTTCGGCGCTCAATGCGGCGCAGAAGATTCGCCGTTCCCTGACCTCTGCCTTCGAAATCGATGGTCAGGACATCTTCGTTTCCACCAGTGTCGGCATCGCGCTGTATCCCGCGGACGGTGCCGATGTCAGCACGCTGCTGCGGCGCGCGGATACCGCCATGTTCAGCGCCAAGCGCAGCAATACGGGCGTCGAATTCTACAAGGCGGACATGGAGGCTTCCGTCTCGGAGCAACTCCATCTCGACAGCTCGCTGCGCCGTGCGCTGGAACGCATGGAGTTCGAGGTGTATTACCAGCCCAAGGCGGATGCGCGGTCGGGACAGATCATCGGCATGGAAGCCCTGGTGCGCTGGATGCATCCGGATCGCGGCATGATCTCGCCGCTCGAATTCATTCCGCTGGCCGAGGAAAACGGCCTGATTTCCGCCATCGGCGAAACCGTGCTGCGGACCGCCTGCGGCCAGACCAGGCGCTGGCTGGATGCCGGCGTACCCAGCCTCAATGTGGCTGTCAATCTGTCGGGAGTGCAGTTGCAGGAAAAAGGCTTGAGCGAGCTGATCGAATCGATCCTGGAAGAGACGGGTCTGGATCCTTGCTACCTGACGCTGGAAATTACCGAAAGCATGCTCATGGAGCACAGCGGCGAGATCGTCGACACCCTGACGCGGCTCAAACGCATCGGCTTGCGCATGGATATCGACGACTTCGGCACTGGCTATTCCTCCCTGGCCTATCTCAAGCGCTTCCCGGTCGATGCCTTGAAAGTCGACCGGGCTTTCATCAGCGACATGGCCACCAATCAGGACGATGCCGCCATCGTCAGTGGCATCGTCGCGCTGGCGCATAGCCTGCGCCTCAAGGTGGTTGCCGAAGGCGTGGAAACCAGCGAGCAATTCAACCTGCTGCGGCAGATCGGCTGCGACAGCGTGCAGGGCTATTACCACTCCCAGCCGCTGCCGGCGCACGAGTTCGAACAGCAGATCCTGGTGCCGAATTTCCCCGGCTTTGCTTCTGCGCTGCAAGCCGGCTGAAACGGCCGATTGCTGCGCCGCAATAGACAAAAATACAACACTGCGGTTTGCAATTGGATAAATACCTCCATATTTTCCTTGAGTTATGCGTCGCCATTCAAGTAAAAGATTAGCTTGTCGCAAGCCTTGAATTGTTGGCGGCCTTGCAAAGAAAAAAACAATGCTGCAATGAGCAGCGAGCAAGGCGCCGGTCGCATGAGCATGACTTGAGGAGGAGCGGTGTGAACGACAGAGTCAGCCGCGGTGTGCTGGATCTCGATGTGGCCCTTGCCAGGGCATCCGTTCGGGCTGTCGATGCATCCACTCATCCGGAGCTGGCCGGCGATGCCGCGGATCTATTGGTCGCCTATCTCGAACAGATCGGCATCGAATATGTTTTCGGCGTGCCGGGCGGCGCCATCGAGCCGCTCTACAATGCGCTGGCCAGAAGCGCACGGCGCGGCGGCCTGAAGCACATCCTGGCGCGGCACGAAGCCGGCGCCGCCTACATGGCCGACGGCTACGCGCGCGAAACCGGCAAGCTCGGCGTGTGCTGCTCCACTGCCGGGCCGGGGGCCACCAATCTCATCACGGGCGTTGCCTGCGCGCGCGAAAACGGCATTCCCATGCTGGTGATCACCGGCCAGCCGGCACTGCCGCTGCTGGGCAGGAACGCGCTGCAGGAGTCTTCCTGCACCGGTATCAATACGCTCAGCATGATGCAGCATTGCACGCACTACAACACCATGGTGTCCCATCCGGACCAGATGGAGGCCAAGCTGGTGACGGCCCTGCAGCATGCGATCCGCCCGCCGCGCGGGCCGGTGCATCTCAGCTTTCCCTCGGATGTCTTTCGCACGCCACTGGCCAGCGCGACGCCGTCCTATGACCTGAAGAAACTGCTGCGTCCTTCGTCCCTGATCGACGAGGAGGCGCTCACCGAACTCGTCGATCGGCTCAATGAAGCGCGCAAGATCGTGATTCTGGTCGGCGGCTGGTGTGGTGAAGGCATCGGCGCCATGTTGCAGTTCGCCACCCTGCGCAACGCCGCGGTCGTCACCACGCCGGATGGCAAAGGCCTGCTCAGTCCGCGCCATCCGCTGTTCCGCGGCGTGTTCGGTTTCGGCGGCCACGGCAGCGCCGACGAGGTGCTGCAGGATCCGAGCGTCGATCTGATTCTTGCCGTCGGCGCGCGCATGGGCGAATGGAACAGCGGCGGCTGGAACAAATCCTTGATGAACGAGCGGCTGGTGCATATCGACGAATCGGAAGAACACCTGGCGTTGACGCCGATGGCACGCCTGCACGTGCGCGGCCGCATCGTTTCCATCTTCGACCGGCTCATCGAACAAGCCAACCAGGAATCGCGCTGCGAGTATGAGCAGCAGCGTGCCGAACAGGCGGCGCAAGCGGCGGTCTGGGAACCCGAATCGATACTTGCCGAGCGCGACAAGTGCCTCAGCGACAGCACGCCGATCAAGCCGCAGCGCCTGTTTCATGAGCTGGGCCGGCTCTTTCCGCAGCGCACGCGCTACCTCGCCGATACCGGCAACAGCGTGGCCTGGGCCATCCACTACCTGCAGCCGAGCGACCGTCGCCTCGGCGACCGTCGCCTCGGCGGTGGCATCAAGCGGGTCATCAGCCGCCGCCAGAGCAGTGGCGGCTGGCTGCGCCTGACCATGAACTTCGTGCCCATGGGCTGGGCCATCGGCGGCGCGGTCGGCACGGCCGCGGCCAATCCGGACGGTCCGGTGGTCTGCATCACCGGCGATGGCAGCATGCTGATGAACGGCCAGGAACTTTCCGTTGCCGTTGCCGAGCAACTGACCATCGTTTTCGTCGTCCTTAATGACCAGTCGCTGGGCATGGTGCGGCATGGACAGCGCCTCACCGGCGCGGAACAGCACGCCTGCACGCTGCCGTCCACCGATTTCGCCGCTCTGGCGCGGGCGCTGGGCGCGACGGCGCATACCATCGCCTCGCCGCAGGATTTGCTGAATCTGGATATCGAAACCATCTGCGCGCGCAAGGGGCCGACGCTGCTCGATGTGCGTGTCGCGGCCGATGAGGTGCCACCGATGAGCGTGCGCATGCGCGTGCTGGCCGCATCGCTATGAGCGAGCCGATCGCCGGGCAGCCGATCCACACCCGAATCTGGCAGGAAGAGCCGGAAGCCGACAATCCGTTTGCGACGCGCGTGGCGCGCTGCCATGGCTACGATGTTTATGGCGACATGCTCGGCAAGGCGGGCTGGATCGACATGCTCTACCTGCTGTTTCGCGGCGAGGCGCCGACGTCGCGGGAAGCCCGTCTCTTCGAGGCCCTTGCGGTCGCGCTCGCCAACCCCGGGCCACGCGATGCCTCGGTGCATGCGGCGATGTGCAGCGGAACCTGCGGTTCGCCCGCCGCCGCTGCGCTGATGGCGGCACTCGCCGTTGGCGCCGGCCAGCTCGGCGGAGGACGCGAAATCCTGCTGGCGGTCGACAACTGGCAAGCCTGCGGCACGGATCTCGATGCGTGGCGCTGCCGGTTGCAGGCGCCGCCGGTCGACGAAAAGATCAGCGCCTGGCCCAGGCCGGAACACCCGCCGGGCTTCGATCCGCATGGCGTTCATATTGCCGGCATCGTGGCGGACAGCCTGTCCCGTCTCGCCGCGCTCAGTCCCGGCCGCCATCTGCTCTGGCTTGCCGGCCAGCGTGAAATGCTGGAAGGGATGGCCGGCCTGCCGCTGAGTCTGAGCGGCATCGCCGCCGCCGCATTCGTCGATCTGGGGTTTACCGCGCCTCAGGCGGAAATGGCCTATCTGCTGCTGCGCCTGCCAGGGGCGGCCGTGCATGCACTGGAGCAGCAGGAATACGGCCACAAGCAGTTTCCGTTCTACGATATCGAGTTCGATCGACAACCCGCCACGATGGAAGCCGAATCATGAAGCGAGGGCCGGAGTTTCTCCGGCAACGCGTGGGAAAACTGCAGTCGCGCATGGGCGGCTTCGTTCCCGGCAGCCATGCCTCCTTTCGCGGCCTCGATCTCCATGCCGATCTGAAAGACATGGACTGGATCGAGTTGTACGTGTTCGGGATCACCGGCCGACGCGTATCGCAGCAGCAGTTGCGCATGTTCCACCGGCTATGGACATTCACCTGCTATCCGGATGCCAGGCTCTGGAACAACCGCATTGCCGCGCTGGCCGGCAGCAGCCGCAGCACGGGCAATCTCGCCATGTCGGCAGCCCTTGCCGCGTCGGAAGCCGCCATCTATGGACGGGGCGTCGATCTGCGTGCGATGGCCTTTCTCGTCAATACCAACGCGGCGGTTTCTGCCGGCGGCACGATTGCCGGCTGCGTCCGCGCGGAACTGGACAAATACCGGAGCATCGCCGGCTTCGCGCGCCCCCTGACCGCCCAGGACGAGCGGGTCGAACCCACCCTGGCGCTGGCGCGCGAATTGGGGCTGGATCGGGGGCCTCACCTGCGCTTGGCGCATGAAATCGACGACTATCTCGCCAGGGGCCGCTGGCGCATGCAGATGAACTACGCCGCGCTGGCGGCGGCCTTGATGGCCGATATGGATTTCACGCCGGAAGAATACTACCTGCTTGCTTTCCCAACTTTTCTCGCCGGCATGCAGCCGTGCTATATAGAAGCGCTGGAGAATCCGGCAGGCGCGTTGTTTCCCGTCCCTTGCACGCACGTTCTGTACCAGGGAGAGCCCGCCCGCGCCTGGCGCGAAATGCGCGGGGATGCTTCTGGCGAGAATGGATGAGGAGTCGGCGATGAAAGTCATTCCGGCCAGGATCGCCCTGGCATTGTTCGTCGTGGCCGGATCGGCGCAGGCCGATTTCTCCGATGAGGAGGCGCTTGCGCTCAGTTACGGCGACAAGACGATGGTCAGCATCACCACCGGCATGGCCCAGCCTATCAACCGCGCCCCCGCCGTGGCGACCGTGATCACTGCCGACGACATAGAGGCCATCGGCGCCACGGATCTCGACGAAGTCCTGGAGACCGTCCCCGGCCTGCATGTGTCCCACTCCACGCTGGGCTATGCGCCCATCTACATGATTCGCGGCATTGCCAGCCAATACAATCCCCAGGTTCTGATGCTGACCAATGGCATTCCGATGACCAGCGTGCTGGCGGGTGACCGGGGCACGGTCTGGGGCGGACTGCCCGTCGAGAACATCGCGCGCATAGAGATCATTCGCGGTCCGGGGTCGGCGTTGTATGGCGCCGATGCCTTTGCCGGCGTCATCAACATCGTCACCAAGAATGCAGGCAATATCGATGGCACCCAGGTCGGCGTCAGGTACGGCTCATTTTCGACGCGCGATGCCTGGCTGCTGCATGGCGGCGAGATCGACGGCATGCAGGTGGCGGCCTATCTGCGTGTCGGCGATACCGATGGCGCAAAGGAGCCCGTCCCGGCCGATGCGCAAACCAGGCTGGATGCGCTGTTCGGCACCAATGCCTCGTATGCGCCCGGCGTGACGAACCTGGGCCGCAGGATGCTCGATGGCAGCCTCGATATTGCCCGCGACAAATGGCGTTTCCGCATTGCGCTGAAGCGGCGCAGCGATGGCGAAAACGCCACCGGCCTGGCCCAGGCGCTCGACCCGGCCGGGCGCAGCTTCAGCCAGCGCGTCACCAGCGATCTGACCTGGCAGGACCGCAATTTCGCCCAGGATCTCGATCTCACCGTGCAGGGCAGCTACTACTATCTCAACGAAAAATCCGATCTGGTGCTGTTCCCCCCGGGCGCCACTTTCCCGACGGGCACGTTCCCCGACGGCATGATCGGCAACCCCTATCTGTGGGAACGCCGCTTCCTGTTTTCCGTGTCCGCGTTCTATACCGGCTTCGGCAACCAGCGCATCCGCATCGGCGCCGGACGCGGCAATGACAGTCTCTACAGGGTGCGGGAATCGAGAAACTATACCTATACCTATATTCCGGGCGTCGGCAATCTGCCGACGCCGCTCGGTTCGGTCGTCGATGTTTCCGGCAGCGGCGCCTTCATGAGTCCGCATTCGCGCAGCAACAACTATCTCTACGTCCAGGACGAATGGTCCTTCGCCCGCGACTGGACGCTGACCGGCGGCATCCGCCACGACGACTATTCGGATTTCGGCGGCACCACCAACCCGCGCCTGGCGCTGATCTGGGATGCCGGCTACAACGTCACGGCCAAGCTGCTTGCGGGCCGCGCCTTTCGCACGCCGTCGTTCCAGGAGCTTTACAACATCAACAACCCGGTGGCCACCGGCAACCCGGATCTGAAACCTGAAACCATTTCGACGGCCGAAGCCGCCGTATCCTGGCAGCCGGTCAGCAGCCTGCAGCTCGGCGCAAACATCTTTCACTACAAGATGAGGGACATTCTGCGCTTCGTGCCGAATGCCGATCCGACCACGGGCTCGACCGCGCAGAATACGGGCAGCCAGGCCGGCCACGGCCTTGAGCTCGAGGCGAGTTGGGATGCGAGCAAGACCGTGCGGCTGTCCGGCAACTACGGCTATCAGCGCTCGACCGACAAGGCGACCAGCCGCGATGCCGGCGATGCGCCGCATCACCATCTGTACATGCGCGGCGACTGGCGCTTCATGCCCGACTGGACTGCGAACGCACAGTTGAATTGGGTGATCGGACGCGACCGGATTGCCGGCGATCCACGGCCGAATGTGCCGGACTATCGCACGCTGGACCTGACCCTGCGCAAGGGCAACGCGCGCTATGGCTCATGGGATGTCGCCGTTTCGATCCGCAACCTGTTCGATGCGACCGTGCTGGAGCCCAGCCCGGCGCCGGGCAGCATTCCCTACGACTTTCCGCTGGCGCGGCGCTCGGCCTATATCCAGTTGCGTTACGGCCTGTAGCTGGCGGGCAGCATTCAATGCTCGTCGCCGTAGCCCAGCAGCTCGATCATCAGACGTACCAGGGAATAGGCCAGCCGGTTCGCCAGACGCTGGAATAGCGGCTGGTTATTCCAGCAATCGTCGCAAATTTCACTGGCGCCAGTGTCCATGATCTGCTGCAGGTTGTCATGCAGCTCACCGGCAAAGAGCGCATTCCTGATCACCACATTCGCTTCGCGCGCCAGCAGCAGGCTGAACGGATCGATGTTGGAGGAACCGACCGTCGCCCAGTCGCCGTCGATCACCGCCACCTTGGCGTGCAGGAAGCCGCGGCGGTATTCGTAGATCCGGATACCGGCCGCCAGCAGGGTGTCATAGAGCGCCTGGGTGGCATAGTGCAGCAGGGTGTACTCGACCCGCCCCTGCAACAGCAGCGTGACCCTGACGCCACGTGCCGCCGCCGCCATCAGGGCCTGGCGAAAGCGCCGTCCCGGCAGAAAGTAGGCACTGGCAATCAGCACTTCGCGCTGCGCCGCATTGATGGCGGCCAGGTAGGCGTTCTCGATATCGTAGCGATGCCGCAGGTTGTCGCGGATCAGGAAGGCGGCGGTGACGTTGCCGCGCACATTCGTCACCGGCGCACAGAGACGCTGTGGCTGGACATGCTGGCGAAAGGTCACCCAGCTCACCAGGCTCCACAGCCAGCTCATCGAGGCATGCACCTTGGCCAGCAGCGGGCCTTCGATGCGTACCGCATAGTCGTGGCGCGGCGGCGTGTGGCCGGGCGTGTTCATGTCGTCGATGATGTTGATGCCGCCGACAAAGGCGATGCGCGCATCGATGCTTGCCAGCTTGCGGTGCATTCGGCGCAGACGATGGCGGCGCAGGCGGAAGCGCGCCACTTCGGGACGATAGACCAGCACTTCCACGCCGGCGGCGGTCAGGCGTTCGCCGAATGACGGCATGAAATTCCGCGCGCCGAAGCCATCGACCATGACCCTGACCGACACCTTGCGTTGCGCGGCGCGGATCAGCGCATCGACCACCTGGCGGCCGGCACTGTCGTCCTCGAAAATGTAGGTTTCCAGATGGACTTCGACGGCGGCCGCGTCGATTGCTGCAATCAGTGCCGGAAAGTATTCTTTGCCATTGGTCAGCAGTTCGATGCGATTGCCTGGCAGGAAATACATACCGGCGCCGCGCCTCATTCCACCAGCAGATGGGCGGAGAGTGCGGCGTGATCCGAGATGCGCGCCCACGGCTGGCCGTGGTGCACGCTCATGGATCTGACCGTGAAGCCGCGCACGTAGATGCGATCGAGGCGCAGCATGGGACGCTGGCTGGGGAAGCTGCGCGCCGGTATGCCGCCCGTCTTGCCGAAGGCCTCATGCACGCCGAGGCGGCGGATCAGCATGTCGCTGGCCTTGTTGTTCCAGTCGTTGAAATCGCCGGCGATGATCAGCGGCGCATCGGGCGGCAGGTCGGCTTCGAGGTGTCTGGCGAGGGCGTCCATCTGCCGGCGCCGGGAAAGGCCGAGCAGGGACAGATGCACGCAGACGCAATGCAGCGGCTGGTTCCAGCCGGGCAGCTCGATCGCGCAGTGCAGCATGCCGCGCCGCTCGAAGCGCAGGTGGGTGACGTCCTGATTGTGCGCGCGCAGGATGGGGAAGCGCGACAGGATGGCGTTGCCGTGATGCCCCTGGTCATGGACGACATTGCGGCCATAGGCGGCATCCTGCCAGAACTCGGCGGCGAGGAATTCGTGCTGCGGCTCTTCCGGCCAGTCGTCATGCATCTGCGCATGGCCGAGATGCAGGCCCTGCACTTCCTGCAGAAAGGCGATGTCCGGCGCCAGATCGCGCAGGCGATTGCGCAGTTCGTGCACCATCATGCGCCGGTTGAAGTGCGAAAAACCCTTGTGGATGTTGTAGGTGGCGATGTGCAGCGTCCGCGTCATTGCAGTGCATCCTGTACGGATTCGAGAGGATCAGGAAAGATCGAGCATGCGTTGCAGGGCAACCTTTGCCAGCCTTGCTTCGTGCGGGGGCACGCTGATGTGATTGACCACCCGGCCTTCGGCAAGGTTTTCCAGCGTCCATGCCAGGTGCTGCGGATCGATGCGCTGCATGGTCGAGCACATGCAGATGTTGGTCGCCATGAACTGGACGATCTTGCCTTCCGCCTTGACTTCCTCGGCCAGGCGATCGACGAGATTCAGCTCGGTGCCGACCAGCCAGCGCGTATTCGGCGGGCCGGCCTTGATGGTGTTCAGGATGTATTCCGTCGAGCCGACGTAATCGGAGGCATGGCAGACCTCGAAGGCGCATTCAGGATGCGAAATCACGATGCCCTGCGGATGCTCGCTGCGGAAACGCTGGATGTTGTTCAGTTGGAACATCTGGTGCACCGAGCAGTGTCCGGCCCACAGCAGGATTTTTGCCTTGCGGATCCGCTCCGGCGTCAGGCCGCCCATTTCGAGGTCGGGATTCCATATCTCCATCTCATCGAGCGGGATGCCTTTCTTGAAGCCGCTCCAGCGGCCGAGGTGCTGGTCGGGGAAGAACAGCACCTTGCCGCGTTGGGCAAAGGCCCAGTCGAGGATGGTCGTCGCGTTGCTGGAAGTGCAGACGATGCCGCCATGTTCGCCGCAGAAGGCCTTCAGATCGGCGGCGGAGTTGATGTAGGTGACCGGCGTGATCTCCTCATCGGGATTCAGCACCGTGCCCAGCTCGCGCCAGCAGCGTTCGACCTTGGCCAGGTTGGCCATGTCGGCCATCGAGCAGCCGGCGGCCAGATCCGGCAGGATGGCGATCTGTTCCGGCCGCGAGAGAATGTCTGCGACCTCGGCCATGAAATGCACGCCGCAGAAGACGATGAATTCGGCATCCGACTGCGAGGCCAGGCGCGCCAGCTTGAGCGAGTCGCCGGTCAGGTCGGCGTGGCGATAGACATCGGCGCGCTGATAATGGTGGCACAGCAGCACGGCCCGTTTGCCGAGTCTGGCGCGCGCGGCGACGATGCGCTCGCCGGCCGCCTTGTCGGAGAGGCGATTGAAGGCATCGAAAGCGATGGTCCGGGTGTGATCGGTGGCTTGCATGATTCGGCTTCCATTTACGACGGGGACTGCACGGGTTGCGGCATGACTGAAATCTGCAGTGGTAATTGGTGGACTATCGGAGTGGCCGGCGGGGAAGGAGGTTCCGCTGGTCATCCGGCCCATCAGCCCTAGCCCTGTATCCAGGGCAGGCCGGCGACGCGCCAGCCGCCCAGGGTGTTGCGATGGCCATGGGCATCCTTGTTGCCCTCGAAACCTTCGAGAACATTGTAACAATCGATGAAACCGGCCTCGCTGGCCAGCCGGGCGGCATCGCCGGAGCGGATGCCGCTGCGGCAGATGAACAGCAGCAACGATTCGCTCGATACGGCGTGCTTCAGCTCGCTGAGGAAATGCGGGTTGAGCTGCCGGTCGGGATAATCCTGCCATTCGATTTCGATGGCGCCCGGAATGCGTCCGACCCACTCGAGCTCGGCATGGGTGCGCACGTCGATCAGCTTCGCTCCCGGCGCGTTCTGCCACAGGAACCAGGCCTCGGCCGGCGTCAGCGCGCCTTGATAGGGCAAGCCGAGGTGCTTGCCGCGCTGCTGGGCAAGTTGAAGGATTTCGCTAAGTCTGCCCATGGCGGGAGGGGTACATGCAGGTATGAGGTATGCAAGTGAAAGCGGCAGGTCGGCCAGCCCGGGAAGGCGATAGAATCGCAACCCCGGAAGCCAGGAAGTATACGTCCAAACAGGCCGGATTCAGGATTCCAGATTCCATGCCCAGCAAAGAACCCCTATTGCGCGCCGAGCCGCACCGCGAGCCGCAGCGCTATCGCGAGGTGCGGAAAGTCACCTGGGTCAGCGTGGGCGTCAATCTCGTGCTGACCACGGCGCAGATCTTCATCGGCCTGCTGGCGCATGCGCAGAGCCTGGTGGCGGATGGCTTCCACTCGTTGTCCGATCTGGTGGCCGATCTGATGGTGCTGGTGGGCAATCATCACAGCCGCCATCCGGCCGACGAGCGCCATCCCTACGGTCACCAGCGGATCGAGACGGCGGTTTCGCTGGCGCTGGGCCTGCTGCTGATCGGTACGGGGGCTGCCATCCTGTGGTCTGCGGCGACCCGCTTGCAGCATCTGGATGAGTTGCCGCAGATCGCACCGTACGCCCTGTGGGCCGCGCTGGCCACCCTGGTCGCCAAGGAAGCGCTGTTCCGCTACATGCTGGCGGTGGCCGAAAGGCTGCGTTCGCCGATGCTGGTGGCCAATGCCTGGCATGCGCGTTCCGATGCGGCTTCGTCGCTGGTCGTGGCGGTCGGCCTGGCTGGCAGCATGGCCGGCTATCGCTTTCTCGATCCAGTGGCCGCCATCATCGTCGGCTTCCTGATTCTGCGCATGGGCGCCAAGTTTGCTTACGAAGCCATGCAGGAACTGGTCGATACGGCACTCAGCGACGAGGAAATCCAGCGCATCCGCGACACGCTACAGACTACGCCGGGCGTGATCGGCCTGCATGAATTGCGCACGCGGCGCATGGCGCATCAGGTGCTGGCCGATGCGCACATCCAGGTGGATGCCCGCATCAGCGTCTCGGAAGGCCATCGCATCGCGGAAGCCGCCCGCCAGCGCGTGCTGGCCGCGCATCCCGACGTTCTCGACGTCCTGGTACATGTCGATGTCGAAAAGGACGTCCCGCCGTCTGCCGGCGTTGCTGCGCCGGCGTTGCCGGAACTGCCCGAGCGTGCCGTGCTGCTGCTTCGCTTGCGGCAGGCGCTGGGTGCCGGGGACGCGTCTTTTCCGCCGTTCGAAAAAGCCCTGCTGCATTACCTGGGCAACCAGGTGGACGTCGAGCTGTTCCTGCCGCCGGAATTCTGCGGCGATCCCGCCAGGATGCGGCTTTTCGAGCAGCGTGCCGCCGCCTGTCTCGAAACCCTGCCCTGGTTGCGCGCCATCAGCCTGAATTGCCGGGTGTTTCCCCCCAGGATGCGTAGCCGCGAAATGCGGCAATGAAACGCTGAAACGCTGGAACGTCGATACGGGTTTTTGCGGCAAGACCATGGCCCTGTGGCAAAATGATCCGCTTTTCGGGGGGTTGGGACAGCAGACCGGTTCACGGCATGCGGCGCCATGATTCCGCCGATGCAGCCCCGTCCCGCCTGATCCGTCATTATCGTCATCACCTTCAAGGAGTCCCGCGCATGTCGCCCCAAGACATCGTCAACCTGATCCAGGAAAGGGAAGTCAGATTCGTCGATTTCCGGTTTTCCGACATTCATGGCAAGGAACACCACGTCGGCGTGCCCGCGCACCTGGTCGATCTCGACAAGCTCGAGGAAGGCCATGCCTTCGATGGCTCGTCGATGGGCGGCTGGCGGGGGGTGCAGGCATCCGACATGCAGTTGATTCCGGATGCAGGCAGCGCTTACATCGATCCGTTCATGGACGAAACCACCCTGGTGATCACCTGCGATGTCGTCGAGCCGACCGAAGGCAAGGGTTATGACCGCGATCCACGCTCGATCGCCAAGCGTGCCGAGGCGTATCTGAAGAGCAGCGGCCTGGGGGATGTCGCCTATTTCGGTCCGGAGCCCGAGTTCTTCATTTTCGATTCCGTCGAGTGGCGGGTCGACATGTCGGGAAGCTACTGCAAGGTATTCTCCGAAGAGGCCGCCTGGGCCAGCGCCGACAAGACCGAAGGCGGCAATACCGGCCATCGTCCGGCGGTCAAGGGCGGCTACATGCCGGTGCCGCCGGTCGACAGCCTCAACGATATCCGCGCCGCCATGTGCCTGGCCCTGGAGGATTGCGGCGTGCCGGTGGAAGTGCATCACCACGAAGTGGCCACCGCCGGTCAGTGCGAGATCGGCACCGTCTTCAACACCCTGGTGCGGCGCGCCGACCAGACCCAGATCCTCAAATACATCGTGCGCAACGTCGCGCACAACTACGGCAAGACGGCGACCTTCATGCCCAAGCCCATCGTCGGCGACAATGGCTCCGGCATGCACGTGCATCAGTCGATCTGGAAGGGCGGCAAGAACCTCTTTGCCGGCAATGGCTACGCCGGTCTTTCCGAGTTCGCGCTCCATTACATCGGCGGCATCATCAAGCACGCCCGCGCGCTGAACGCCATCACCAATCCCGGCACCAACTCCTACAAGCGCCTGGTGCCCGGCTTCGAGGCTCCGGTCAAGCTGGCTTACTCGGCGCGCAACCGCTCGGCCTCGATCCGCATCCCGCATGTCCAGTCGGACAAGGCGCGGCGCATCGAAACCCGCTTTCCCGATCCGCTGGCCAATCCCTACCTGTGCTTTGCCGCACTGATGATGGCCGGCCTCGATGGCGTGCAGAACAAGATTCACCCCGGCGATCCGGCCGACAAGAATCTCTACGACCTGCCGCCGGAAGAAGACAAGAAGATTCCCACCGTCTGCTCCAGTCTCGAGCAGGCGCTCGACCATCTCGACCGGGATCGCGAATTCCTCACGCGCGGCGGCGTGTTCAGCGACGACTTCATCGATGCCTACATCGATCTGAAGATGGAGGAAGTCTCGCGTTTCCGCATGACCACGCATCCGCTGGAATACGATATGTACTACAGCCTGTGAAGTTCTTGCTGCCGTACCGTCGCGTCTTGCCGATAGCCGCGCTGGTACTGGCGGTCGCTTGCACCTCGCCGGAGCAGGCGGCGCCGGTCGTCGGCAGCGGTGTTTTCGTGGCGGATTCTGTTACTGGCACCGACGAGATGGTGCATGCCGAATACCGCGCCGATGATACGGTGGTCCTGAAGTTCGCCGATGGCAGGCGCAAGCAGTTGCCGCGGGCGATTTCGGCGTCGGGCGCGCGCTATGCGGCGAACGGCGAGGAATGGTGGGAACACCAGGGTGAGGCGCGGTATTCCGTCAATGACGCCACGGTTTTTGTCGGCCGTCTGCAGCCTCAGCCCCAGTCTCGACGCCAGCCTTGAAGTATTGCGCAGTGGTAAGTCATTCATAAAGCAGTACAAAAAATACAGGATTGCATTCGGGATTTTCCGGGCGTAGGATGCAAAGCCCCGGTTGCCCATGTCGCTGCCATTTTTTTCCGCTTCGTCGCATCGCCGCGAGCACCGCTGGAGCAGCTTCGGCTGCCAGGACAATCGCTCAATCGCTATCGTCACGGGTGCGCATGATGACTTCCGTCGAATACTACAACGACCGTGTGGTACGCCTGTTTCTGTTGGCGGCAGCGGTGTGGGGCATCGTCGGCATGCTGGTGGGGATGTACGCGGCAGCGGAACTGGCCTGGCCGGCGCTCAACTTTGAAATCCCCTGGCTGACCTTCAGCCGCCTGCGCCCCGATCACACTTTCGGGGTGATCTTCGCCTTCGGCGGCTCGGCCCTGATCGGCACCTGTTATTACATCGTCCAGCGTACCGGGCACTGTCGCCTGGCCTGGGATGGCGTGGCGGAATTCACTTTCTGGGGTTGGCAAGCCGTCTGCGTGCTGGCCATGCTGACGATGCCGCTGGGGATGACCCAGGGCAAGGAATACGCCGAGCCGGAATGGTTCGTCGATATCCTGCTGACCATCGTCTGGGTGGCGTTTGGCGCGGTGTTCTTCGCCACCCTGGCGCGGCGACGCATCGCGCACATCTACGTGGCGAACTGGTATTACGGCGCCTTCATCATCGCCGTCGGCCTGCTGCACGTGGTGAATAACCTGGCGCTGCCGGTGTCCTGGAGCAAGTCCTATCCGATCTATGCCGGCGTGGCCGATGCCATGGTGCAGTGGTGGTACGGCCACAATGCGGTGGCGTTTTTCCTCACGGCCGGTTTTCTCGGCATGATGTATTACTTCGTGCCGCGCCAGGCCCGGCAGCCGTTGTGGAGTTACCGCTTTTCCATCGTCAATTTCTGGGCGCTGATTTCCATCTACATGTGGGCCGGCTCGCATCATCTGATGTACACGGCGCTGCCCGACTGGGTGCAGTCGGTGGGCATGGCCTTTTCGCTGGTGCTGCTGATGCCCAGTTGGGGTTCGGCGGCGAATGGCCTGCTGACTTTCAACGGCTCCTGGCATCGGCTGAAGACCGATCCCATCGCCAAGTTCATGGTGCTCTCGCTGATCTTCTATGCGGCCTCGACGTTCGAAGGCACTTCGCTGGCGGTGAAGACGCTGAATTCGTTCTCTCACTACACTGATTGGACGGTGGCCCACGTGCATTCCGGCTCACTCGGCTGGGTGGCGATGATCACCATCGGCTCGCTGTACGCCATGGCGCCGCGGGTGCTGGGGCGTTCGGCCATGCACTCGCATGCGGCCATGGAGCTGCATTTCTGGCTGCATACCGTGGGCGTGCTGCTCTACGTCATCGCCATGTGGAGCTCGGGCGTCACGGCCGGCCTGATGTGGCGCGCCACCGAAGCCGATGGCTCGCTGACCTATGCCTTCATCGACAGCCTGCTGGCGATCAAGCCGTATTACGTGGTGCGCTGGTTCGGCGGGGTGCTGATCTGGCTGGGGATGTGGGTGATGGCCTGGAATCTGTGGCATACGGCAGCCGCTGCGCGGCGCGGCGACATTCAGCCGAATGCCGTGCCTCTGGAAGGGCATGGCGCGGCGGCCGCGTCCATGTCACTCGCCACGGCAACTGCGGTGGCCTGAGAGGGAATCATGGCCTATCGTCATTTTGAGTTCATCGAAAAGCATGCCTGGACGTTGGGCATCCTCACCGCGGTGATGGTGTCGCTGGGCGGGCTGGCCGAGGTCTTGCCGATCTATTTCAAGGCGCAGGTCGTCAGGAACGAGGCGCTGGTGCAGCCCTACGATCCGCTGCGTCTGGCCGGGCGTGACATCTATGTGCGCGAGGGCTGTTATCTGTGTCATTCGCAGATGATCCGCGCGCTGCGTTTCGAGACCCAGCGTTACGGCCCGTATTCGACGGCCGAGGAATCCATCCTCGACCGCCCCTTCCTCTGGGGTTCCAAGCGCACCGGCCCGGATCTGGCGCGTGTGGGCGGCAAATATTCCGATGACTGGCATCGCCTGCACCTGCGCGATCCGCGCGCGGTGGTGCCGGAATCCAACATGCCGGCCTATCCCTGGCTGGCCGGGGCCGCTCTGGACGCCAAGGAGATCACGACGCGCATGCGCGGCCTGCAGAAACTCGGCGATCCCTACACGGAAGCCGATTTTGCCGAGGTGGCCGCGGCGCTGGCCGACAAGACCGAGCTGGATGCCCTGGTGGCCTATCTGCAGGGGCTGGGCATTGCCAATTTGCCGCAAAGCCAGCCCGGCAGCGACGGCGGAGCCCGGCCATGAGCATGCAGCCATGGTGGGGGCATCTGAGCGGCGTCATCATTCTGCTGATGATGGCGGTTTTCATCGGCATCTGGATCTGGGCCTGGCGGCCACGGCACCAGGCCAGCTTCGGCCGGCTGGCGCGTTTGCCGCTGGACGATCTGGCGTCCGGCGTTGGGGCGGTGGATATGGATGCGGATAAAGATACAGATACGCGCCCGTCCGATGCAGCCGGTCAGGCGAAAGGAGCGCGCCATGAGTAACGCCTGGGCGTGGTGGGTGATCCTGCTGATCGTATTCAACCTGGGCCTGACCTTCTTCTTGTTTCTCTGGGCGCCCTGGGCCAGAGTGCCGGTATTGCCGGATGGCACCACCGGGCATAGCTGGGCGCATGGCGCCATCCGCGAAGGGCTGCATCGTTTGCCGGGGTGGTGGCTGTTCCTGTCGTTCGTCATGTTCATCGGCGCTTTTGGCTATTTCGTGCTGTATCCGGGTTTCGGCAACTTTGCCGGCACGCTGGGCTGGACTTCGTCGCAGGAGCATGCTCAGGCCGCGCAGGCGAATGCGGTGCGGCTGGCGCCGGCGATGGCGCGTCTGGCGAAGCTGGAGGTGGCTGCCGTGGCGGCCGATCCGCAGGGCCGGCAACTGGGCGCGCGTCTGTTCATCGACAATTGCGCCGCCTGCCATGGACGCGAAGGGCGCGGCAACATGCGGCTGGGCGCGCCGAATCTGACCGATGGCGATTGGCTCTACGGGGATGCGGACGAAGCCATGGCAAGCTCGATCCGCGACGGACGCAATGGCGTGATGCCGGCCTGGGAATCGCTCGGCGAACAGACCGTGAATCAGTTGACGGCCTATGTGCTGAGTCTTTCAGGCCAGATCCGCGAGACGGACGACGCGCTGGCCGGCAAGACGGTTTTCGCGGGCACCTGCAGCGCCTGCCATGGCCCGGAGGGCAAGGGCAATCCCTTGCTGGGCGCGCCGAATCTGACCGATGACATCTGGCTGCATGGCGGTAGCCGCGAGGCCATTCGCCAGACGATCCGCGACGGGCGCCAGGGCCACATGCCGGCCTGGAGCGGGCGGTTGAACGCGCAGGAAATTCATCTCCTGGCGGGTTATGTTCATCACCTCGCCCATCCGGATCCGGATGAAGCGGATAATGTCGCCCGCCGCTGAAACGGTCGAGGCCGGCGCCTGGTATCGTCAGCCGGTCGTGTGGCTGGGCCTGGTGATCCTGCTGGCCTCGGTGGCGGGTTGCATTGCCTTGATGGTGCTGGGCGCCCGGCATGATCACGATCCGTCATCGGCCGTGCAGGGCGGTTCGGTCTTTGGCGTGCCACTGCATGCCGTGACTGCGGTTGCGGAAGAAGGCCGTGAGCCTCTGTCGCCGCAGCCCATCGCACCGGCCGGGCGTGCGCAGGCGCATCCCTGATGAAACGCAGGCCGGCAGCGTAAATGCATGGCTGCCGGCTTTTTTTCCAGCGCACTTTCGCATAGACTGCAAGGCCCGGGGTTTCCATGTGGCTGCAGCAACGACCATGAAACGCTCTATGAAAATGTTGTTCTCCTGCCTGGCGGGCGGTTGCGTCATGCTCTGCACGAGTGCCGCGAGTGCCGATACGCTGTACAAGTGCATCGATGGCTCGGGCGTCGTCCTGTACACGAATCAGAAGGGTGCCGCCAAGAATTGCACGGTGCTTTCGCGCGACTTGCCCGTGACGACGCTCGGCACCGCCTCGCGCAGTGCCAGTGCGAATGCCGGCAGGTCGTCGCCGTCGAGTTTTCCGCGCGTCAATGACGACCTGCAACGCCGGCGCGACAACGACCGGCGCAGTATCCTCGAACAGGAGTTTTCCATCGAACAGCAGAATCTCGACAAGGCGCGCCAGGCGCTGACCGAGGGCGAGGCCTCGCGTCGGGGCGATGAGCAGAGCTATCAGAAGTATTTGAGCCGGATTCAGGAGTTGCGCAACGACGTCACGCTGCACGAGCGCAACATCGAGGCGCTGAAGCGCGAACTGGCCAATCTCAAGTAGCTCGCAGTTTCATGTCGCCGTACAAAAATGCCGCTTCGGAAGCGGCATTTTTGTTTCTGGTTAGCAATGAACGTCAGCAGAACTACACATAGGTTCTCGTCATTCCCGCGAAAGCGGGAATCCATGGCTTGTGAGCCTCTCGGGTTGAGAGTGGATTCCCGCTTTCGCGGGAATGACGACCAAAGAAAGTCTCCGTGGGATGGTCAAAGGTAGTCCCTGTGGGACGTACATTGCTGACTATTCTTTCTAATCAGGTTTTTGTTTGCTTTGCTGCCGGCGCGCCGGACGTTTACTTGAACTCGATGATCACCTCATCAACCGCCAGGCTGTCACCCACCTTGGCGGCGATTTTGTCGACCACGCCGTCCTGCTCGGCCTTGAGTACGTTTTCCATTTTCATCGCTTCGATGACCGCCAACTTCTCGCCGGCCTTGACCTCCTGACCGGGGGTGACGGCGATTTCCCGCAGCAGGCCGGGCATCGGCGAGAGCAGGAAGCGCGAGAGATCGGGCGGCGCCTTGTGCGGCATCAGCTTCTGGAGTTCGGCGACGCGCGCGGTGACGACCATCAGGTCGGCCTGGCTGCCCCAGTGGGTGATGCGGTAGCGCAGGCCGACGCGTTCGACCTGCAGGCAGATCGGCTGGCCGTTGAAGGTGCCCTGATACAGCAGATCGCCGAACTGCCAGTTGCTGCGCACTTCATGGACTTTCCCGGCGTATTCGATGTCATAACCGCCATCGACGGGCTTGGCATCGACGGGGTGATGCGTGTCGTTGATGATCACGACGAAGCCGTTGCCGGGCAGGTAGGCATGGCCGGGCATCTGGCCGGTGATGGTGGCATTGCCGGCCAGCACGCCGCGCTGGATGGCGGCGCCGACGGCAATCAGAATCTCCGGCGCTTCGTGCTGCAATTCGCTGGCGTTGAAGCCCTTGGGATACTCTTCGCCGATCAGGCCGGTGTTGAAATCGCCCGAGACGAAGCGCGGGTTCTGCATCAGCGCCGATTGAAAGCCGATGTTGGAACTCACGCCGCGGATGACGAATTCGTTGAGCGTTTCGCGCATGCGGGCAATGGCCTGCGCGCGCGTGGCAGCGTGGACGATCAGCTTGGCGATCATCGGATCGTAGTACATCGAGATTTCGCCGCCTTCATAGACGCCGGTATCGACGCGAACCTGGCCGGGAATCTCGCGCGGCGGCAGGTATTTCACCAGACGCCCGGTGGAGGGCAGGAAGTTCCTCAGCGGATCTTCGGCGTTGATGCGGCACTCGATCGACCAGCCGTCGAGCTTGATGTCGCCCTGCGCGAACGGCAGCTTCTCGCCGGCAGCCACGCGGATCATCAGTTCGACCAGATCGAGGCCGGTGATCATTTCGGTGACCGGGTGCTCGACCTGCAGGCGGGTGTTCATCTCCAGGAAGTAGAACTGCTTGTCCTTGCCGCCGACGACGAATTCGACGGTGCCCGCGCTCTGGTAGTTGACCGCCTTGGCCAATGCCACCGCCTGTTCGCCCATCGCCTTGCGCGTGGCCGCGTCGATGAAAGGGCTGGGCGCTTCCTCGACGACTTTCTGGTGGCGGCGCTGCAGCGAGCATTCGCGCTCGCCCAGATAGACGACGTTGCCGTGACCGTCGCCGAGCACCTGGATTTCGATGTGGCGCGGTTCCTCGACGTACTTCTCCATGAACACGCGGTCATCGCCGAAGCTGTTCTTGGCTTCGTTGCGGCAGGAGGAAAATCCCTCGTGGCATTCCTGATCGTTGAAGGCCACGCGCAGCCCCTTGCCGCCGCCGCCTGCCGAGGCCTTGATCATCACCGGATAGCCGATGCCCTGGGCGATCTTGACGGCCTGCTCGGGCGATTCGATCGGATCGTTGTAACCGGGAATGATATTGACCCTGGCTTCCTGGGCCAGCTTCTTCGAGGCGATCTTGTCGCCCATCGCCGCCACCGAATGATGCTTCGGGCCGATAAAGATGATGCCGTTTTCTTCCAGCGTGCGCGAGAACTCCTCGTTCTCGGAGAGGAAGCCGTAGCCCGGATGCACGGCTTCGGCGCCGGTCTGCTTGCAGGCGGCGATGATCTTGTCCATGCACAGGTAGGAGTCCTTCGACGGCGCCGGGCCGATGTGCACGGCCTCGTCCGCCAGTTCCACATGGCGCGCGTAGCGGTCGGCGTCGGAGTACACGGCCACCGTCCGGATGCCCATCTTGCGGGCGGTCTTGATGACGCGACAGGCGATTTCTCCCCGGTTCGCGATCAGAATTTTCTTGAACATGTCATGGTCTCCAAGGGGCTGGGTAGCGAGCGCCAGGGATCAGGGAAAGATGCGTGCGCACGTTGCGCATCCGTAACTTTCACTGGCCGCTGGCTCCCGGCCCCGAAAAATCAAAGAGGAATATTGCCGTGCTTGCGCCAGGGGTTGTCGAGCTTCTTGCCCTTCAGCATGGCCAGCGAACGGCAGATGCGCTTGCGCGTTTCGTTCGGCATGATGACGTCGTCGATGAAGCCACGGCTGCCGGCGATGAAGGGATTGGCGAATTTCTGGCGGTATTCCTCGGTGCGCTCGGCGATTTTCTGCGGGTCGCCGATGTCCTTGCGGAAGATGATCTCGACCGCGCCCTTCGGGCCCATGACGGCGATTTCCGCCGACGGCCAGGCGAAGTTCACGTCGCCGCGCAGATGCTTGGAGGACATCACGTCATACGCGCCGCCGTAGGCCTTGCGGGTGATGACGGTGACCTTGGGCACGGTGCATTCGGCGTAGGCATACAGCAGCTTGGCGCCGTGGGTGATGATGCCGCCGTATTCCTGCGAGGTGCCGGGCATGAAGCCGGGCACGTCGACCAGGGTGATCACCGGAATGTTGAAGGCATCGCAGAAACGCACGAAGCGCGCCGCCTTGATCGAAGACTTGATGTCCAGGCAGCCGGCCAGCACCATCGGCTGGTTGGCGACGATGCCGACGGTTTCGCCGTCCATGCGGGCAAAGCCGATGATGATGTTCTTGGCGTAATCGGGCTGCAGTTCGAAGAAGTCGTTGTCATCGACGATCTTGTAGATCAACTCCTTCATGTCGTAGGGCAGGTTGGGGTTGTCCGGCACCAGGCGGTCGAGCGACGGATCGAGCCGTTCGGCCGGATCGGTGGTGTCGCGGTGCGGCGCCTTCTGCTTGTTGTTGAGCGGCAGATAGTTGAAGAAGCGGCGCAGCATCAGCAAGGCATCGACGTCATTGTCGAAGGCCAGGTCGGCCACGCCCGACTTGGTGTTGTGCGTCACCGCGCCGCCGAGTTCCTCGGCGGTCACTTCCTCGTGCGTCACCGTCTTCACCACGTCCGGCCCGGTGACGAACATGTAGGAGGTGTCCTTGACCATGAAGATGAAATCGGTCATCGCCGGCGAGTACACCGCGCCGCCCGCGCAGGGGCCCATGATCAGCGAAATCTGCGGCACCACGCCGGAGGCCAGCACGTTGCGCTGGAACACGTCGGCATAGCCGCCGAGCGAGGCCACGCCTTCCTGGATGCGCGCGCCGCCCGAGTCGTTGAGGCCGATTACCGGCGCGCCGACCTTCATCGCGTGATCCATCACCTTGCAGATCTTTTCCGCATGCGCTTCCGACAATGCGCCGCCGAACACCGTGAAATCCTGCGAGAAGACGAACACCATGCGGCCGTTGATGGTGCCGTAGCCGATCACCACGCCATCGCCCGGAATCTTGGTGTCGGCCATGTCGAAATCGGTGCAGCGGTGCTCGACGAACATGTCCCATTCCTCGAAGGAACCCGGATCGAGCAGCAGCTCGATGCGTTCGCGGGCAGTCAGCTTGCCTTTGGCGTGCTGGGCGTCGATGCGTTTCTCGCCACCGCCCAGACGTGCTGCCGCACGCTTTTCGTCAAGCTGGCGGATGATGTCGTGCATAAGTTCTACTCCTTGATTTCCCCGCAGGGTTGGCTGATGCGAAAGCGAAAAACCGTGAAACCATAAAACCGTCAATTATGCTGCAAGACCGCGAGCAGACGCCAGGCTGCGGCACCTGGCGTGGTGCGGCCTTCGGCGACGGCCTGGCTGATCTCCGGCAAGCTTGCGCGTATCGTCGGGTGACGATGGAAGTACTGGCGCAGGCCGGCGTCGATCATGCTCCACATCCAGTCCACCGCCTGGCGCTGGCGCCGCGCCGCGAATTCGCCGGAGGACTGGAGGGCGGCGCAGAACTTGTCGACCTGCGCCCAGAATTCGCTGATGCCTTCCTTGTGCAGGGCCGACAGGGTGATCACCGGCGGCGTCCAGTGGGGACTGGCCGGGCGCACGAAGTGCAGCGCCTTTTTCCATTGCGCCTGTGCCACGCGCGTGGCGCGCGGATCGATGTCGGCCTTGTTGATGATCACCATGTCGGCCATTTCGACGATGCCTTTCTTGATCGCCTGCAGATCGTCGCCGGCATTCGGCAGTTGCAGCAGGCAGAACATGTCGACCATCCCCGCCACGGCGGTTTCGCTCTGGCCCACGCCGACCGTCTCGATGATGACCACGTCGTAACCCGCCGCCTCGCAGACCAGCATCGCCTCGCGCGTTTTCTCCGCGACGCCGCCCAGCGAGCCGGCCGAGGGGCTGGGGCGGATGAAGGCTTCCTCGCGCTGGCAGAGCTGTTCCATGCGCGTCTTGTCGCCGAGGATGGAGCCGCCGGAAATCGTCGACGAAGGATCGACGGCCAGCACCGCCACGCGCTTGCCCTGCTGGATCAGCCACAGGCCCAGCGCTTCGATGAAGGTCGACTTGCCCGCCCCCGGCACGCCCGAGATGCCGATGCGGATGGCCTTGCCGCTGTGCGGCAACAGGGTATCGAGCACTTGCTGCGCGCGCGTCTGATGATCGGGGCGCGTCGATTCGAGCAGGGTGATGACTTTCGCCAGTGCGCGGCGCTGCGCTGCGCCAGCGGCCAGGATGGCGTCGACGAGTTGCTGATCGGCGGGGGTGAGGGGCTGAGGCGCGCTCATTCCGGGCAGTCTGATGGCGGCTGCGCGGTCATGGTTCAGGCGCGGCGTGCCTTGCGGATTTCTTCCAGTACGCGCTGCGCCGAATCCTCGATGCGCGTACCCGGGCCGAAGATGGCCTTGGCGCCGGCGGCGTAGAGGGCATCGTAGTCCTGCGCCGGGATGACGCCGCCGGCGAAGACGATGATGTCGTCTGCGCCCTGCGCCTTCAGCGCCTGGATCAGTTGCGGCACCAGGGTCTTGTGGCCGGCGGCCAGCGACGAGCAGCCGACGGCATGCACGTCGTTCTCGATGGCCAGGCGCGCGGCTTCTTCCGGCGTCTGGAAGAGCGGGCCGACGTCGATGTCGAAGCCGAGATCGGCGAAGGCCGTGGCGACGACCTTGGCGCCGCGGTCGTGGCCGTCCTGGCCGAGCTTGGCGATCATCACGCGCGGGCGGCGGCCTTCCTCTTCCTTGAATTTCTCGATGTCGGCCTTGAGTGTTTCCCAGCTTTGCTGTCCTTCCACGACGCCTCCATAGACACCCGAGATGGTCTGATTGTTGGCGCGGAAGCGGCCGAACACCTTTTCCAGCGCATCCGATACTTCGCCCAGCGTGGCGCGCAGGCGCATGGCCTTGACGGTCAGATCGAGCAGGTTGCCTTCGCCCGTTTCGGCGCACTGTGTCAGCGCGTCGAGCGCCGCCTGCACCGCCGCGTTGTCGCGTGTGGCGCGGATCTTCTGGATGCTGGCGATCTGCGCCTCGCGCACGGCGTGGTTGTCGATGTCGAGAATCTCGATCTCGTCTTCCTTGGCGAGCTTGTACTTGTTCACGCCGACGATGACGTCCTTGCCCGAGTCGATGCGCGCCTGCTTGTCGGCGGCGCAGGTCTCGACCTGCATCTTGGCCCAGCCGGATTCGACGGCCTTGGTCATGCCGCCCATCGCCTCGATTTCCTCGATGATGCTCCAGGCCTTGTCGGCCATGTCCTGGGTGAGCTTTTCCATCATGTAGGAGCCGGCCCAGGGATCGACGACGTTGCAGATGTGGGTCTCTTCCTGAATGATGAGCTGCGTGTTGCGGGCGATGCGCGCCGAGAAGTCGGTTGGCAGCGCAATGGCTTCGTCCAGCGCGTTGGTGTGCAGCGATTGGGTGCCGCCGAACACTGCCGCCATCGCTTCGATCGTCGTGCGCACGACGTTGTTGTAGGGATCCTGTTCGGTCAACGACCAGCCTGAAGTCTGGCTGTGCGTGCGCAGCATCATCGACTTCGGGCTCTTGGCGTTGAAGCCGCTCATGATGCGATGCCACAAGAGGCGCGCGGCGCGCATCTTGGCGATTTCGAGATAGAAGTTCATGCCCACCGCCCAGAAGAACGACAGGCGGCCGGCGAAGGTGTCGACGTCCATGCCCGAGGCCACGCCGGTGCGCACGTACTCCATGCCGTCGGCCAGGGTGAAGGCCAGTTCGATCGCCTGGTTCGCGCCGGCTTCCTGGATGTGGTAGCCGGAAATCGAAATCGAGTTGAACTTCGGCATGTGCTGCGCCGTGTAGCCGAAGATGTCGGCGATGATCTTCATCGACGGCTTGGGCGGGTAGATGTAGGTGTTGCGGACCATGAACTCCTTGAGGATGTCGTTCTGGATGGTCCCGGTGAGCTGCTCCTGCGCAACGCCCTGTTCCTCGGCGGCGACGATGTAGCCGGCCAGCACCGGCAGCACGGCGCCGTTCATGGTCATCGAAACGGAAATCTTGTCGAGCGGAATGCCGTTGAACAGTACCTTCATGTCCTCGACCGAGTCGATGGCCACGCCGGCCTTGCCGACGTCGCCGACGACGCGCGGATTATCGGAATCGTAGCCGCGGTGGGTGGCCAGGTCGAAGGCCACCGACACGCCCTGGCCGCCGGCGGCGAGCGCCTTGCGGTAGAAGGCGTTGGAGGCTTCGGCGGTCGAGAAGCCGGCGTACTGGCGGATGGTCCACGGCTTCACCGCGTACATCGTCGCCTGCGGGCCGCGCAGGAAGGGCGCGAAGCCGGGCAGCGTGTCGGCGTAGGGCAGATTTTCGGTGTCCGCCTGGGTGTACAGCGGTTTGACGGTGATGCCTTCGGGCGTGGTCCAGTTGAGCTTGTCCAGATTGCCTTCCGGCGCCGACTTGGCCGCGGCCTTGGCCCAGGTTTCGAGAGAGGGGATCTGGATTTCGGTATGGGTGGCGCTTGGTTTGGTCATGGTGGATTTTTGCGCGAAAGACCCGGGAGGGTCGGCAGGCTCGAACCGTGGATGAAACGGAAGCAACGAAAGCAACGGAAAAAGTGGCCGGGCAGATGCGCGATCTGGACAGTAAAGGAGCGGAATAATAACGTACACACAATGGTCTAGCAATACGCTAAGCCATTGTTTCTCAGGACTGATTCCTCATTTTTGGGGATTCCTCCGGTTGTCTGCAAGCACCCGTCTTCGGTCGGCGGGATATAATTTTCGGCATTCGTTTGTTTTTGCCCATCTGTCGAAATCGTGCCACGAAGCCACGAAAACAGGACAGAACCGAACCGAGAACCAACCGTCTGCCCTTGCTCGCCATGCGAAACGTCCTGTCCAGGCTCTTCCGCCGTTATTCGCTGGCCAGCGCCGGCGTCCTGCTCCTTTCCTGCGGCAGCGGAACGGAGGTCATCTCCCATGTACAGGCCAATGACGGCATCCAGATCGGCAAGCCGTCGAAGTTGCGGCAACTGGTGCCGGCAGAAAGTCTGGAGCGCCAGGCCAGCACCGAATATGCGAAGCTCAAGCAGGAGGCCGCCAGCAAGCGCGCCCTGGCGCCGGACAATCATCCCCAGTTGCTGCGTTTGCGGGCGATTGCCGCGCGCATGACGCCGCTGGCCGCGCAATACAACCCGCGCGCGGCGCAATGGCAGTGGGAAATCAATCTGATCGGCTCGAAGCAGGCCAATGCCTTCTGCATGCCGGGCGGCAAGATCGCCTTCTTCAGCGGCCTGCTCGATGAGCTGCAACTGAGCGATGACGAGGTGGCCATGGTCATGGGCCATGAAATCGCCCACGCCCTGCGCGAGCATGCGCGTGCCCAGACGGCCAAGAGCGGCTTGACCAGCCTCGGCGCCGACCTGCTCGGCCAGCTCATCGGGCAGGGCAAGTTTGCCGGCGCTTTCCGCGTCGGCGGCGATCTGCTCAATCTGCGCTTTTCGCGTGACGATGAAAGCGATGCCGACCTCGTTGGCCTGGACCTTGCCGCCCGCGCCGGTTTCGATCCGCGTGCCGGCATCACGTTGTGGCAGAAGATGGATGCGGCCAGCCGCGGCGCGCCGCCGCAGTGGTTGTCGACCCACCCTTCGGGGCCGAATCGCATCCGCGAAATCGAACAGCATCTGCCGCAGGTGATGCCCCTGTACGAAAGGGCGGCCAGCCGCCGCTGAGTGCGGGGCCACGATGCCACGCTGGGCGCGGCGGGTCGTTTCCTCGCTCGTGTATATTTCCCGCATGACCGCCACCACGCCTGTCCGCAGCACCGTCGCTCTGGCGGCGCTGCCTGCGCTTGCGCCATTGGTCGGCATCGACCGGCCGCTGAGCGTGTCGGAGTATTGCCACGCAGCCGTCGGTCATCATCCGCAGTCGCATCTGCGAGCGCGTGAGGCGGTCGTCGTGCTGGAGGGCTGCGGCACGGTGGATCCGGCCGCCTGGCAGGCGGCGCTCGATCGGGTCGCGGCGGTGAATCCGGGGACGCGCCTGCGTTTGCTCGGCAAGCGCCGGCGCGCGCGCTGGGTCAGCGACGGCCCGCCGCCGCAACTGCGCGTGGTCGACGACTGCGCCTGGGACGGCCGCTGCAGCGCAGGCGCCGAGGCGCTGTTTGCCGGGCGGCTGGCGCTGGAAGCCGGCCAGGTGGCGGAAGTCATCGCCGTTCGCGCCCATCCGCAGGCCGGCGAGATGAAGCTGATCTTCCGCGTCTCGCATGCGGCGATGGACGGCGTCGGCGTCATTCATTTCATGCAGGAGACTTTCCGCGCCCTGCGCGGCGACCCCCTGCTTGGCAGCAATGCAGGCTTTACGGATACGGAACTGATGCTCAGCGCATCGCGGCCGGTCACCTGGCCGCCCAGGGCGCAGCTTGCCCACATGACGGGCGGGGCACAGGGCGATGAGCGCGGCGGCATCTGGCGCCGCATCAGCATCGAGGGGCCGCAGCCCAATCTGTTGCCGCGTTTGGTTGCGCTGCTCGGGGAATATGCCCATCGGCACAGCGACAAAATCGCGCGGATTGTCATGCCGTCCAATCTGCGTCGGCATGCGCCGAAGTTGCTGGCAACGGCGAACTTCGTCAACACGCTGTATTTCGACTTGCCGGCCGGCGCCGATCTGGACGTCGAAGACATCAAGGAACGCTTGCGGGTCTTGCATGACGACAATGCCGACCTGAATTTCCACAGGATGTTCGAGCTGCTGCGCCATCTGCCGTTCGCCTGGCTGGATGGCATGCTGGGCGTCACCGAGAAGAGTTATCGCAGCGGCAGGTTTTTTGAAACCGCCGTGCTGTCGATGTTGGGCTCGTACAAGAAGAGCCAGTTCAGCGGCGGCGGGTTCGCGGCCACGACCCTGTACGTCCTGCCGCAACTGGACAATGTTTTCCTCATGGTTGCCGGGCTGCAGGGCAACTACGAAATTACCGTCGGCATGCGCCGGGTCTTTGCCAGCAACGGCCGGCTGGAGGATTTTCTGGCGTATCTGGAGCAGCGGCTCAAGATGGGTTGAGCGCGGGTTGAGCGCCGTTGCCCGATGGTGTGTCAGGCAACGGCGCGGGATATTTCAGATTTCAGATATCAAATGACCTCGAACAGTCCGGCCGCGCCCATGCCGCCGCCGATGCACATCGAGACGACCGCATAGCGCTCGCCGCGCCGCCGCGCTTCGAGCAGCGCCGTGGCCACCAGGCGCGCGCCCGACATGCCGAAGGGGTGGCCGATGGCAATCGCGCCGCCATTCACGTTCAGGCGGTCGTTGGGAATGCCCAGTTGATCGCGGCAATACACCACTTGGCAGGCGAAGGCTTCGTTGATTTCCCAGATGCCGATGTCGGAGACTTTCAGATTGTGGCGCTGCAGCAGCTTCGGAATGGCGAACACCGGGCCGATGCCCATTTCGTCCGGCTTGCAGCCGACCACGGCGAGGCCGCGATAGGCGCCCAGCGGCTGCAGGCCGCGTTCGCGCGCCATGTCGCGGCTCATCAGGACGGATACCGATGCGCCGTCGGAGAGTTGCGAGGCATTGCCGGCGGTGATGTAGCGGCCTTCCTTGACCCACTTGCCATCCTTCCACACCGTTTTCAGGCTGCTCAGGCTTTCCAGCGTGGTGTCTGCGCGCGCGCCTTCGTCCTTGTCCAGGGTCACGCTCTGCTTTTCGGTGGGATTGCCCTCCTTGTCGAAAAGCTGCTTTTCCACCGTCATCGGCACGATTTCGTCGCCGAACTTGCCGGCCGCGGCCGCGGCGGCGTAACGCTGTTGGCTTTGCAGGGCGTATTCATCCTGGGCGGCGCGCGAGATGTCGTAGCGTTCGGAGACGATCTCGGCGGTTTCGATCATCGGGATGTAGGCCGCCGGCTCGGCGGCGACGGCCGCCTTCGACACCGAGCGGTGGGCGTTCTTGTACTTGTTCTGCACCAGTGAAATGGTCTCCAGGCCGCCGGCCACCAGCACGTCGGCCTCGCCGCAGATGATGGTCTTGGCCGCATCGGCGATGGCGATCATGCCCGAGGAGCACATGCGATCCAGCGCCATGCCCGGCACTTCGCGCGGCAGGCCGGCGACGTAGCCGGCCAGGCGGCCGACGGTATAGCCCTGAGTGCCTTGCTGGGCAGCGATGCCCAGGATCACGTCCTCGACTTCGGCCGGATCGATCCTGGCGCGCTCGACGGCCGCGCGGATCACATGGCCGCCCAGGGCCGGCGCCTCGGTGTCGTTGAAGGCGCCACGATAGGCCTTGCCGATGGCGGTGCGCGCAGTGCTGACGATGACGGCTTCTTTCATGAGCTGACCCCGTTGAAGTGATTGAGTGATGGAACGGCTTAGCATCGCGCAATTTGCCGCAGCCGCAATCGTCCGACAAGACTAAGCATGCCGGCCAGCCGCTATACTGCTCGTTCCATGTCGCAGACAGTCACTCCTCCGCCTGGCCCGCCGCAAACCGACAGCGAACGTCACAAATGGTATGTGATGGCGGTGATCGCGCTTGGCACCATCGGCGCGGTCATCCTCAGCACCAGTTTCAACGTTGCCGTGCCGGCCTTGATGCAGCATTTCCATGTCGGCAACGATGAGGTCCAACTGGCCGTCACCACGTTCATGGTGACCAGCACCATCGCCATGTTGCCCACGCCCTGGCTGATCCAGCGGTTCGGCCTGCGCGCCTCCTTCCTGGGCGCGGTGGCCTTGTTGACGGTGTCCAGCCTGGCCGGCAGTTTCAGTCCGAGTTTCAACCTGCTGCTGCTGGCGCGCAGCGTGCAGGGCATTTGTGCCGGCATCCTCTATCCGCTCGGCACGTTTGCCGTCATGTCGTTGTTTCCGCCCTCCCGGCAGGGACGGGCCTCCGGGCTGCTGGGGTTTTCCATCGTCCTCGCGCCGGCCGTTTCACCCGCCCTGGGCGGCGTGATCATCGATCACTACGGCTGGGAGGCCGTGTTCTACATCAGCATCCCATTCTGTCTGATCGCCCTTTTCGGGGGCTGGCGCCACATGCCGGTGCACGATGCCGCGCGGCATCAGGATTTCGACTGGAGCGGCATGCTGCTGCTGTCCACGATGACGCTGGCTTTCCTTGGCACCATCACCCATTTCCAGGGCAGCGGCGAGGGCGATCTCCTGCTTTATGGCGAGTTGCTGCTGGCGATCGGCACCCTGGCCGGTTTTCTGTATCACGCCAAACACAGTCCGCGCGCGCTGGTCGGCATCGAAATCTTCCGCCGGCCGACGCTGGTGATGGGGCTGGCCATTTCGAGCATCTACGGCTTCGGCATCTATGGTTCGACCTATCTGATCCCGCTGTATCTGCAGACCATCATGGGCCTCAGCGCCACGCATGCCGGGGCGATCCTGGTGCCCGGCGGGATCGGTCTGGCGCTCAGTCTGCCGCTGGCCGGCTGGCTGGCCGATCGCACCTCGCCGCGTTTCGTCGTGCTCGGCGGCCTGATCATGCTGGCCTTGTCATTCGCCGGCATGGCGCTGGTGGCGGCACGGGGCGCGTACGACTTTTTCATCGAACTGACCCTCCTCGGTCGCGTGGGCTCGGGTCTGATCATCGCTTCGCTGAATCAGGCGGCGATGCAGGGATTGCATGGCCCGCTGCTGGCCCAGTCGGCGATGTTCATCGGTTATGTGCGCCAGCTGGGCGGCGTGCTGGGCGTGGCCGCGGTCGCCGTGTATATCGCCTGGCGCAGCATCGAGCTGGGCGGCAGCAGCATGGAAAGCCATGCCCATGTTTTCGCCGAGGCTTTCCTGATCTCCACCGTCATTTTCAGTCTGGCGGCCTTCACTG
Source organism: Sterolibacterium denitrificans (assembly GCF_900174485.1). Taxonomy (NCBI): domain Bacteria; kingdom Pseudomonadati; phylum Pseudomonadota; class Betaproteobacteria; order Nitrosomonadales; family Sterolibacteriaceae; genus Sterolibacterium; species Sterolibacterium denitrificans. Next base: position 591,403 of record NZ_LT837803.1, read on the forward strand.
CCTGGCGCATGCGCCCCAACCGCGACAACGATACTGCGGTTTGATTTTCAGGCCAGTTCGATGCGGTTGCGGCCGTTGCGCTTGGCCTGGTAGAGCGCCTGGTCGGCCAGGGTGTAGAGCCGCGTGGCATCGACATGGCCTGGAGAGGACAGTGCCAGACCGGCCGACAGGGTGCAGTGCAGCGCCGTTCCGTTGGCGCGCGTCAGGGCGTGGGTCTCGACCGCCAGCCGGAAGCGCTCGGCAACTTCGACCAGCGCCTCCGACGTGGTGTCCTCGACGATCAGGGCGAATTCCTCGCCACCGACGCGGGCGAAGAAATCGCTGTCGCGCAGGGTCGATGAAATCGTTGCGGCGACATGCCGCAGCAGCGCATCGCCGACCGTGTGGCCGCAGGTGTCATTGACCCGTTTGAAGAAATCGATGTCGATGACGGCCAGCCCCAGCCGCGTGTTGTTGCGCCGGGTGGCTTCGACGGCGCGGCGCATGGCGGCGTCGAAGGCGCGCCGGTTCGGGATGCCGGTCAGCGTATCGAGCAAGGCCATGTCGCGCAATTCGCGCCGGGTGCGATTGGCGGCCAGCAGCATGAAACCGAAGGTTTGCAGGATGCCGATCATGGCCATCGCGGCCATCGGCTGCACCCAACTCATCCAGCCCAGCACGGCTTCGATTTCGACATCCTTCGAGGCGAGGTAGATCACCAGCAGCAGTGCCGGCCCGAGAAAAATTTCCCAGAACGAGGAAAGCGCCAGCACCAGAATCCCGCTGAGGCCTTCCTGGCGGGCGATGTGCAGTTGCAGCAGAACCAGCAACAGAATGGCCACCACATGGCCGGCAACCAGAATGATGATACCGATATAGGTGTCGGGCATGGTCTGGGCGAAATAGCCCAGGCCGGCCAGAACCAGTGTCAGGGTGATCAGGGAGGTGCGCCGGAGGGGCGGTCGTCCGGCGAATTGGCTGAGTCCGTGTACCGCCAGAAAGTCGCCCAGCACGACGAGAAAATAACCGACCACATTGACCAGCATCACCGGCAGGGGATCGCCGATGGCGATCATGCCGATGCCGAGCATGCGGCTCACCGCCCCGGCTGCCCAGTGGGCCGGGCCGCGCATGTTTTTGTGGATGCGCCAGTTGACCAGTAATACGATCAGCGAAGCTGCCAGCAAAGGCAGCAACGTGAGGGCAAAAATCTGGATCTCGAACATGATTCCGCATCCTATCCCAGATAGGCGTCATCGTTCCGGGTTCTTGGCGTCATCCGATGCGGACCGTCGGCGCGGGTGAGCATCGAGGCATCAACATATCAACGCATCAACGCATGTATTCGCCACCATTGGCATCGAGGCAGGCGCCGGTGATGGCGCGGGCGTAATCCGAGGCCAGCATCAGCGCCGCGCGGGCGCAGTCGTCGTCGGTGACCATCTTGCCCAGCGGGATGTTGGCCTCGATGTCCGACAGCACTGCGGCTTCGCTGCGCTTTTGGTGTTGCGCCAGCATGCGGATGGCTTGCTGCACCGGCACGCCCCACATCCAGCCCATGAAGATGCTGTTCACGCGGATGCCGTGGCGTCCGACCTCCTGGGCAAGATAGCGCGCGGCGGTTTCCTGCGCGGCCTTGGACGCGGCATAAGCGCCTTCACCCGGATAGGGTTTGCGTGTCGCCATGGTGTTGATCATGACGATGGCGCCGCCGTCGTTGCGTTTCATCTGCGCGACGACGGCCTGCGTCAGGCGCAGCGTGCCGACGACGTTGGTGTTGAAAATCCGCTGCCAGCCGTCGAGGTCGCTCTGCGCCACCGGGTCGAAACTGCCGTGCTCGTAAGCGCTGTTGATGAGTACATCGATGCGCCCGCAGCGGCGCACGGTTTCTTCCACCAGCTGTGCGCACTGGGCCGCATCGTTGATGTCCGTCGGCACTTTGAGCACCGTGCAATCCGCTGCCGTCGCGCCCAGTGCGTGAATCGCCGCTTCCGTCGCATCGAGTTTTTCCGGCGTGCGCGCGGCGCAGACCACGGCCCGCGCGCCTTCGCGCGCCGCTTCGACGGCCAGCTTGATACCCAGCCCCGGACCGATGCCGGAGATGATGACGACTTTGTCCTTGAGCAGCATGTGCGGATCGCCTTCAGCGCGTCAAAGTCCGGCGTCGGCCTTCAGGGCGGCGGCCTTGTCGGTCGCTTCCCAGGTGAATTCCGGTTCGTCGCGGCCGAAGTGGCCGTAGGCCGCCGTCTTGCTGTAGATCGGACGCAGCAGGTCGAGCGCCTGGATGATGCCCTTGGGGCGCAGGTCGAAATGGGCGCGGATCAGTTCGACGATCTTTTCATCGCTGATCCTGCCGCTGCCAAAGGTGTTGACCATCAGCGAAACCGGCTTGGCCACGCCGATGGCGTAGGCAATCTGGACTTCGCAGCGTTCGGCCAGGCCGGCGGCGACGATGTTCTTCGCCACGTAGCGGCCGGCGTAGGCGGCCGAGCGGTCGACCTTGGACGGATCCTTGCCGGAGAAGGCGCCGCCGCCGTGACGCGCCGCGCCGCCGTAGGTATCGACGATGATCTTGCGCCCGGTCAGGCCGCAGTCGCCGTGCGGTCCGCCGACGACGAAGCGGCCGGTCGGATTGATCAGGTAGCGGGTATTGCCGTTCAGCAATTCCTGCGGCAGCACGGGCTTGACGATTTCCTCGATGACGGCTTCCGACAGGTGCTCATGCGTGATGCCGGGATCGTGCTGGGTGGAGACCACCACGGTGTCGATGGCGACCGGCTTGCCATCGACATAGCGCACGCTGAGCTGGCTCTTGGCATCGGGACGCAGGCCGGGGAAGCGCCCGTCCTTGCGCACCTCGGCCTGGCGCTGCATGATGCGGTGAGCATAGTAGATGGGCAGCGGCATCAGGCTGGGCGTCTCGTTGCAGGCATAGCCGAACATCAGACCCTGGTCGCCGGCGCCCTGGTCGAGATCCAGCCCCTCGCCTTCATTGACGCCCTGGGCGATGTCGGGCGACTGGCGATTGAGCGCAGTGAGCACGGCGCAGGACTTGTAGTCGAAACCGATTTCGGAATTGTCGTAACCGATGCGGCGCACCACATCGCGGGCAATTTCCATGTAATTGATGTGGGCGGCGGTGGTGATCTCGCCGGAAATGACGATCAAGCCGGTCGATACCAGCGTTTCGCAGGCAACCCGGCCCAGGGTGTCTTCGGCAAGAATGGCGTCGAGGACGGCATCGGAAATCTGGTCGGCGACTTTGTCGGGGTGGCCTTCGGAAACCGATTCCGATGAGAAAAGATAGTCTTGCGACATGTTGCGTGCGTCTCCTGATTGAACTCCCCGGATTCAGCATGACGACATGCGGCTCGCTGCAGGTTCCGGGGGGAGACCAGGCGACGCTTTAGCAGTATTTTGTCCGTCCGCTCACGGAAGTTCGCGGAATCTCCGCCCTGCAAGTTGTCCTGATTAACTCGGCGGAAGCGATAATGCTATCCTCTTTTGCCTTTCACGGTCAAACCGCAGGTTTCCGCCTGCGCATCCTTCAGCAATGTCATTCCTGTTCAGTCTGCTATCCCGTCTGCCGCTATCGATTCTGCACAACCTCGGCGCCCTGCTCGGCTGGATCGTCTATCTGGCCTCGCCGACCTACCGGCGCCATCTGCGCGAGAACACCGCGCAGGCCGGCCCCTGGGCGGTGGCTGCGCGCGCCGCCGCCATTGCCGAAGCCGGCAAGGGATTGCTGGAGTTGCCTTACATCTGGTTGCGCCCGCAGGCGCAGGTGATTGGCCAGGTCATGCGCGTCACGGGCTGGGAGCTGATTGAAGCGGCCTGGCGCGAGGAGCGCGGCATCCTGTTGCTGACGCCTCATCTGGGCTGCTTCGAGATCACCGCGCAATACTACGGTTCGTTCCGGCCGATCACCGTGCTCTACCGGCCGCCCAAGCTGGCCTGGCTGCAGCCGCTGATGGAAAAGGGGCGCGGCACGCATCTCAAGCTGGCGCCGGCGGATCTGGGCGGCGTGCGCAGCCTGATGAAGGCGCTGCGCAGGAAAGAGGCCGTCGGCATGCTGCCCGACCAGGTGCCCGGTCGCGGCGAAGGCATCTGGGCGCCGTTCTTCGGCAAGCCGGCCTATACCATGACGCTGGCGGCGCGCCTCGCCGAGAGTGATGACGTCACGGTGCTGCTCATCCATGCCGAACGGCTGGCCTATGGCGCCGGCTATCACGTGGTGGTGCAACCGCTCGGCGCCCCGCTGGCCGAAACCCTGGAAGCGCGCGTCGCGCAATTCAACGCGGCGCTGGAAAGCCTCATCGAAACCTATCCGGAGCAATATCTCTGGAGCTACAACCGCTACAAGGCGCCGGCCGGCGCCTTGCCGCCGGGGGCGGATGCCGGAGCCGGCGCATGATGACCCGCCTCGCCCTGGTTCTGATGTGGCTGCTGCATTTCCTGCCCCTGCCGCTGCAGGCCACGCTTGGCCGCGGACTGGGTCTGCTGCTGTACTGGCTGGTCGGCAAGCGCCGCCGCATTGCGCTGACCAACCTGCGTCTGTGCTTTCCGCAATTGAGCGAGGCCGAGCGCAACACGCTGGTGCGCCGCCATTTCGCCGTCTTCGGCCGCAGTTTCATCGAGCGCGGCCTGCTCTGGTGGGCCTCGCCGGCACGCCTGCGGCGCATCGTTCGTGTCGAAGGCATGCAGCATCTCGATGCGCAGTCGGGCCGTCCGGTGATCCTGCTGGTGCCGCATTTCGTCGGCCTGGACATGGGCTGGACGCGCCTGACGCTGGAGCGCGACATGGTCAGCATCTATGCCAACCAGAAGAATCTGCTGTTCAATGCCGCGCTGTATCGGGGCCGTTTGCGCTTCGGCAATTCACAGTTGCTGTCGCGCCAGCAGGGCACCCGTCCGGCATTGCGCGCGATGCGCTCCGGCATGCCGTTCTATTACCTGCCCGATATGGATTACGGTGAGCGCGATACCATTTTCGTGCCTTTCTTCGGCGTGCCGGCGGCAACCATCACCGGGCTGTCGCGCCTGGCGCGCATGGGCAAGGCCGTGGTGCTGCCGGTGATCACGCGCATGCTGCCTGGCGGACGGGGCTACGTGGTGGAAATCCAGGCGCCCTGGACGGATTTCCCCGGCGAGAGCATCGAGGCGGATACCCGGCGCATGAATGCCTATATTGAAAACGAGGTGCTCAAGCTGCCGGAGCAGTATTTCTGGCTGCACAAGCGCTTCAAGACCCGCCCGCCCGGCGAGTCCGGCCATTACGAAAAGAAGCGGGATTGACGGCCTAATCGCGCATAGCCGCGGCGGCCGGATCGGTTAGCATCCACCATTCCCCGTACTTTGCGCAGCGCACGAATCATGAAGATTGAACTCGATGCCAATGATGTCGCCGCCTATCTCAAGGCGCATCCCGATTTCTTCAATCTGTATGCCGACCTGCTGGCGCAGATCGTCATCAACGATCCGCACAATGGCCGCGCCGTCTCGATCACCGAGCGACAGCTCGGCGCCCTGCGCGACCGCAACAAGCAATTGGAAGCCAAGCTTGCCGAGCTGATCCGCTTCGGCGAGGAGAATGACGTCATTTCCGAAAAGCTGCACCGGATGACGCTGGCGCTGATTGCGGCGGAGAGCTTTCCCGCCGTCGTCCGCATTCTCCATGAGCATCTGGGCGGCGCTTTCGATGTGCCGCATGTCGCGCTGCGTCTGTGGGAGGTCGGCGGGCTTGACTCGCTGGCCGACTTCTCGCCGGCCGACGAGGATACCAAACGCTTTGCCACCGGACTCAAGCATCCCTATTGCGGTTCGAGCGCCGGTCTGGAGGCGCTCTCCTGGCTTGCCAGCGGGGTGCGCTCGACCGCCCTGGTGCCGCTGCGGCGCGGCGCGGATACCATCGGTCTGCTGATGCTGGGCAGCGAGGAAGCGCAGCGCTTCTATCCGGAAATGGGCACGCTGTTTCTTGCGCGCATCGGCGATTGCGCGGCCGCTGCCGTGCTGCGGACGCTTGAACCGGCGCAGGCATGAGCCGGACGGGCGGCGATGCGCACAGCCTGATCGACGCCTTTCTTGCCGCCCAGGCGCACGAACGGCAGGCCAGCCGCCATACACTCGATGCCTATCGCCGTGATCTTGCCGCGCTGCTGCGCCTGAGCGGCGCGAATTCGGCAGCCGCGCTGCGCGGGTTGGATAGCCATGGGATCCGCCGCTGCGCCATGCAACTGCATGCCGCCGGCAATGCGCCACGCTCCATCGCGCGCAGATTGTCCGCCTGGCGCAGCTTTTATCGCTGGCTGGCGCGCAACGCATCGCCGGAAGCCGGGACTGCCGCCGGGCTGCGCGTCAATCCTTGCGATGGCGTCCGCTCGCCGAAGAAGCGTCAGGCGCTGCCCAAGGCGCTTTCAGTCGAACAAGGGGCAGCGTTGCTGGAGCGTGACGTGGGAGGTGCGGAAGATGCGGCGGATGAAGGACGGCATGCGGCCCTGCTGCGGTTGCGCGATCATGCCATTCTCGAACTCTTTTATTCCTCCGGCCTGCGCTTGGCCGAACTGGCCGCTCTCGACTGCAACGGTGGTCTGGATCTGGTAGCCGGCGAAGTCGGCGTCACCGGCAAGCGCGGCAAGTCGCGGATCGTGCCGCTTGGCCGCCAGGCGCGCGCGGCGCTGCAGTCCTGGCTGGCACGGCGTCATGAGCTGGCGGCGGCCGGCGAGCCGGCGTTGTTCGTCAGCCTGCGCGGCACGCGCCTGGCGCCACGCAGCATCGAGCAGCGCCTGGCACGCTGGGCGCAGGGCAGCGGCATCCGGCTGCATCCGCACATGCTGCGTCACTCCTTTGCCTCGCATGTACTGCAATCCTCCGGCGACCTGCGCGCGGTACAGGAAATGCTCGGTCATGCCAGCATCGCCACCACGCAGGTGTATACGCATCTGGATTATCAACACTTGGCCAAAGTCTATGACGCGGCCCATCCACGGGCACGCAAGCGCTGACTTGGAGCGGGCTCGGACCCGTATCGGACGGGGGTTGCCCAAATTAGGCAAAGGTGCTGATCCGCAGGGGGCGCCCGGGAGGGCAGGCTTGTACAATCCGCCCTGGTTTACGCATAATCACAGGTTCCGTCGGTACGGTCGGCAGGAGCGACCTGCTGACTCGGTCGAGTCGGCTGCGCAGCATCACAGGATGCGGGACGGGATCTGGTTTCTGACGCCAAGTTTCGGCAAGTTATCCGCAGGGGTGATTCATGGGCATACTCGCAACATCCAATCTCGTTTCGGCCAGCCGGCGCAAGTTTCTCGTCATGGCCGGGATGGCCAGCGCGGCCGGCGCCGCAGTCGGCCTGTTCGGCTGCAGCCGGGCGCCGCTGCAGCACTTCAAGGGAACCACGGCCAGCGGTCGTTTCGACCTCGGTCCGCGCACCACGCCCAAGCTCGGTAACTGGCAGGATCTTTACCGCCAGCGCTGGACCTGGGACAAGGTGGCCAAAGGCTCGCACGGCTGGGCCAACTGCCGCTCGGCCTGCGAGTGGGATCTCTACGTCAAGGACGGCGTGGTGGTGCGCGAGGAGCAATCCGCCACCTACGAGGCTTCGGAACCGGGCATTCCCGACTTCAATCCGCGCGGCTGCCAGAAGGGCGCGTGTTATACGGAAGTGATGTACGGGCCGTCGCGCACCACCGTGCCGCTGAAGCGCGTCGGCCCGCGCGGTTCCGGCAAGTGGGAAAAAATCTCCTGGGAACAGGCGCTGAGGGAAATTGCCGTCAAGACCGTCGATGCCGCCGAAAAATGGGGTACCGACACGATCTATCAGGATCTCGGCCCCAACTTCGACTTCGGCGCCAGTACGGCCGGGCGTTTCAAGTTCCAGTTCATGGCCGGCGGCATCTTTGCCGACAACTGGGCGGAAATCGGCGACCTCAACGTCGGCGCTTCGATCACCGTCGGCGCCGCTCACCTGGGCGGTTCCGCCGATGAATGGTTTCTTTCCGACTTCATCGTGGTCTGGATGATGAATCCTTCGGTGACCCAGATTCCCGATGCGCACTTCCTCTACGAGGCGCGCTACAACGGTACCGAACTGTGCGTCATCGATCCGCAGTACTCGGCCACGGCGATCCATGCCGATCAGTGGCTGCCGCTTGAATCCGGCACCGATGCGGCGCTGGGCCTGGCCGTCGCCCGCTACCTGCTGGACACGGGCGCCATCGATCTGCCTTATATCCGCGAGCAGACCGACCTGCCGCTGCTGGCCCGCCTGGATACCGGCCGCTTCCTGCGCGAGTCGGATCTCAAGGCCGGCGGTGATGAAGACCAGCTCTACATGTGGCATCCGCAGAAAAACGCGGCCGTCCCCGCGCCCGGCTGTCTGAAGAACACCACGCGCAGCCTCAAGCTCGACTTCGAGCCGCCCATCGACGGTCAATGGAAAATCAAGCTGGCCAATGGCGAGGAAGTGGTGGTGGTGCCGGTTGGCGCGATGCTGAAGGAACACCTCGATCCGTGGACCTTCGAGCATGCGGCCCAGGTCACCCATCTGCACATCGACCAGATCCGGAAATTCGCCGAAGGCTGGGCCAAGGCCGAGCGGCCGATGGTGCTGTCGTCGTGGGG